>JAISZG010000093.1 GCA_031269355.1 Oscillospiraceae bacterium
TAGTACGCGGCAGCTCGATATAATGCTTTCCCTCCTGAAGCTTGGAGGAAAACTCCCGCGCCCAGTAGTACATAAGCCGTTCCGGGAAATCCCCTTCGTCGTGAACCTGTATTTCAAGGCTTACGTGCTGGCCGTTGACTATCATGTTTATATCCAGCCGACAGAACTTATCCCCGACTACATCCGGCGGAATCTCCACATTTGTGACCTCGAAGCGCTCAATGCTTTCAATAGCGATCTTAAGCATTGCGGCGACAAGCTGCCGCAGCTGATCCTGGCTGCGCACGAAGAATACCTTGAACAGCACGTCGTTTTTGAAATTGTACCGCAGCTTTGTCATGCCGACACCCCTTCCAGCAATTTATTGTAGCATATACAGCGCCTCAATTCAAATGCCAATTTAGGACGCGATAGTTTATATATTATAATTTCATTTTTAATATAAATGATGATTTTGCTCCGACGTTTGACAAACATCGACATATTTAATAAAATAAACGCAATAAATAAATCGAGGTGGCCTTTGCGCGGCTCGTTATATAGTCTGAAAAAATATCTGCCGATTGCGGCGGTGTCGTTGGTCGCGTTGAGCGGCGAGGCTGTGTGCGATCTGCTCCAGCCGTCGCTGCTCGCTCGTATGATTGACGAGGGTATCCTCATGCGCGCCGAACCTGTCGTTCGCGCGCTTACGCTGCGCATGCTGTTGACCGCGTTCCTTGGAATGCTGTGCGCGATCTCACGCGCTGCGCTGTCCAGCCACGCCTCGCAGCGGTTCGGGCGCGATCTGCGGCTGCGCCTCTATACCAAAATTCAAAACCTCCCGCTTCCCGAAGCCGATCGCTTCGACCGCGCGTCCCTCGTCACGCGCGTTACAAACGACGCCCAGCAAGTGCAGGGCTTCGTCAACGGTCTGATGCGCTTCTACATGCGCGCGCCTATACTCTGCGTCGGCGGCATAATTATGGCCGCGACGCGCTCCGGGAGAATGGCGCTCTCGCTCGCCGTCGTGCTGCCCATCGCCGCGACCGTCGTCGCGATAAGCACAAAAATCGGCTACCCGTACTTCTACCGCGTCCAGCTAGCGCTCGATAACCTCAA
This sequence comes from Oscillospiraceae bacterium, assembly GCA_031269355.1. Lineage (GTDB taxonomy): Bacteria > Bacillota > Clostridia > Christensenellales > Aristaeellaceae > JAISZG01. The sequence goes on from JAISZG010000093.1 coordinate 1,099, forward strand.
CGGCGTTATGCGCGAATACCTCTCCGGCGTTCGCGTGGTTAAAGCGTTCAACCGCTTCGCGATGGAAAAAAACAGGTTCGAGGAAAGCAACGAGCGGCTTACCGAAACCTCTAGCTCCGCCGCGCGCGTGCTTGCATGCTTCGGCCCGCTCGTTTCGCTGGTGATAAACCTCGGCGTCGCGCTCGTCATTTGGCTCGGAGGACGCCTTGGCGAGGAACCCGGAAAACTGGTAGCGTTCATAAATTATATGAATCAAATACTATTTTCGATGTCTATGTTCGCGAACATATTCAACCAGCTTGTGCGCGCGCTTGTATCCGCGAAACGAATCGACGCGGTGCTCGACGCGAGCGACGGCGAGGCGTCTTCCCTCGCGTTCGCGGCGTATCCGCGCGAATCGCCCACTGCATCTCCGCGCGATTGCGAACACTCGCTGCGCTTCGAGCATGTGACGTTCCAATACCCCGGTGCTAGCGAGCCGCAGTTGGCGGACATATCGTTCGACGCCGGGCGCGGCGAAACGATAGGCGTGATAGGCTCGACAGGCGCAGGCAAAAGCACGCTGGTAAATCTGATTCCGCGATTCTATGAAATCACGGACGGGCGCATATTGCTGGATGGGCGGGATATCCGCGATATTGATCCGGTCGAGCTGCGCGGGCGGATCGCGCTGGTGCCGCAGACAAGCCTGCTGTTCACGGGAACGATCGCGCAGAACGTGCGCTGGGGCAAGGAGGACGCGTCGGAGGACGAAATATGGGCGGCGCTCGCGGCGGCGCAAGCCGAGAAGTTCGTCCGCGCGATGCCGGAGGGGCTAGACGCGATGATCGGGCGCGGCGGTGTGAACCTGTCCGGCGGACAGAAGCAGCGCGTAACTATCGCCCGCGCGCTGGTTCGTTTGGACGGGAGCATCCGCGATAAATCGACCGCGCTTCTGCTGGACGACTGCGCGAGCGCGCTGGACGCGAACACGGAGGCTGCGCTTCGAACCGCGCTGCGCGCGTATTCGCCTGGGTCGATAGTACTTATGATATCACAACGAGTTCGCTCGGTGAGGCAGTGCGATCGCATTCTCGTGCTGGACGATGGCAGGCTAGCGGGGATAGGCACGCACGACGAACTGATACGAAGCTGCGATGTATATAAGGATATTTATGAATCGCAATATGGACGGGCGGCGAGCGCGTAATGCAAAATAAACATTTATTGGGAAGCGGCGCTGGTTCCACTCCGGCGGGAGGTTCGGATTTTATACCGCCTCCGCCGCCGGGGCGCGCGGGGCGCATGCCGGGCATGGGGCGCGTTCCGGGCGTAAAGCCCAAGAATATGAAGCGCACGCTGCTGCGGCTGTGGGCGTATTTCATTGCGGAGCGAAGGCGGCTTTGGGAAGTTGGCGCGCTTGTACTGGCGGGCGCGGCGGTCTCGCTTGCCGCGCCGTATCTTATTGGAAAAGGCGTGGACGCGGTGGAGGCTGTTCGCGTGGACGGCGTTCATCCGGTCGCGGTAATGGCGGGGCTGATCGCGCTGGCGTATATTGTGAACGGAATCAGCCAAATATTTCAGGGTGTGCTTATGGCGGGCGTATCTCAGCGAACGGTTCGGCTGCTGCGGTCGGGGTTATTTGATCATATGCAAAAGTTGCCGGTCGCGTTTTTCGATACGCGCGCGCACGGCGATTTGATGAGTCGCGCGACGAACGATATCGATAATGTATCCACAACTATTTCGTCCTCGACGAGCCAGCTGATGAGCCTGTTTGTTTCGCTCGTTGGCTCGCTTATAATGATGATGTGGATTAGTCCGCTGATGACGCTTGCGTTATTGATCCCGGCGGGGCTGGCGCTGCTGCTGACGCAGACCATCGCGAAGCGCACGCGCCCGATGTTCTCCAGGCAACAGGCCGCGCTTGGCGCGATGACCGCGCAATTGGAGGAGAGCGTATCGGGTTTGGCGATTGTGCGCGGCTTTAACCGCGAGCAGGCGTGTGTTGAGCAATTTGGCGAGATGAATGACGCGTATTTCAAGGCGAGTTTGTCCGCGCTGATATGGTCGGGGATGATAATGCCGCTGATGAACGTAATCAATAATTTGAGCCTGGTGTTTATAGCGGCGATGGGGAGTTCGCTCGCGCTTCGCGGCGCGGTGACGATAGGCGTGATCGCGTCGTTCGTTAGTTATTCGCGTCAATTTATTAGGCCGCTTAATGATGTTGCTAATATATATAACACATTACAGACGGCGGTAGCGGGTGCGGAGCGGGTATTCGAGGTATTTGACGAGGCGCAGGAGGCGGAGGATCGGACGGGCGCGCGGGAGATAGCGGCGGACGCGGGGATCAGGGGCGACGTATCGTTTGACAGGGTGCGATTTGGGTATGATCCGGAGGTGCCGGTTATACGGGATGTAACGTTCGAGGTACCGGCGGGGACGTCGGTGGCGCTGGTAGGCGAGACGGGCGCGGGGAAGACGACGCTTGTAAATTTGCTAGCGCGGTTTTACGAGGTATGCGGGGGCTCGATACGCATAGACGGGCTTGACATACGCGAATACACGCGCGCGAGTTTAAGGCGGTTATTTGGGGTAGTGTTACAGGACACATATTTATTTGCGGGGAGCGTAGCGGAGAATATAAGGTATGGGCGGCAGGACGCGGACGACGCGGCGGTAATAGACGCTGCGAAGCGCGCGGACGCGGACGGGTTTATCAGGCGGCTTCCGAGGGGCTATCAAACGGAGCTTGCGGAGAGCGGCGGCAATTTATCGGCTGGGCAGCGGCAGCTGATCGCGATAGCGCGCGCGATACTGGCCGACGCGCCGATATTAATACTTGACGAAGCGACGAGCAACGTAGACACGCGGACGGAGCTTCGCATACAGAAGGCGATGCTAGCGATGACGCAAGGCCGCACGACATTTCTGATAGCGCACCGCTTGACGACGATACGCAGTGCGGATCGAATTCTGGTACTAGAGCGTGGTTCGATAGTCGAGCAAGGCACGCACGCGGAGCTAATGCTTCTAGATGGCGCCTACGCGCGCATGTGGCATTCCCAAATAGGCGCCTAATTCCAAAGGGGCCATGCCACTTTGGCAGGAGGATTCGGTAGCGCTCCGCCCTCCCCCCGCGCCCCCGCGCCCCCTAAAACGCAACAAGTCACCAACCCCGTCCGCGCCGGGCGCCCTCCGCGCCCGGCACGGCAACCCAAACCCGCTACCGGAAGGGGGATTCCAAAGGGGCCATGCCCCTTTGGCGGGAGGGTTTGGGAGGGCGGCGCCCTCCC
>JAISZG010000039.1 GCA_031269355.1 Oscillospiraceae bacterium
GATAGATCGCTGACTTTGACAGCCCCAATTCGTGCGAGTGGATGATGTGGTACAGATGCTGACCTTTGCGAATGCCGTCTGTAATGATTTCGTCCGCGCGCCAGAAGGCTTCCTGGTTAAGCGAAGAACCTTCACGCGCGGTGTGAAGCGTTTCTTTATATGATTCTTGCGCCTTCTTTGCAAGGTAATGGCGGGTGGAATAGGCGTTCCATCTTCCATGCTCTTTCGCCCGCCGCCGGCTCGGATCGTGATGTGCTTTTTTACTTCCTTGGAAATCGTTGTTTGGTCTTTGCCGATTCGCCTGGCAATATCCTTAAAAGTCATGCCATGCTTAAGACAATCTTGTATCTCCTGACGCTCTTCGTCAGTCAAGTGCTTGTGTTTCGTTGAGTTTGTGTCTAGCATAATCTTCCTCCTATGGCGATTTTTCCCAGACTATATTCTACCATCACTCCTTTCCGTGACTAAAGTCCACTCCTCGTCCACTGTGGATCTTGCTTTGGGAATTTACTTATAAAATTTAACATATTAAGCCATCGCAAAAAGTTTGACATCTGCCTAGCCACTGGTTATAATAATAAGGATGTGCGCGCTGTTTGCGCCGCAGGAAGGAGGCGCGCTATGCGTACCTTGTTCGCATCCGCTTGGGTGTACCGCGAGCGGAGGTTACGGCAGGAGGATCTTCTTATAGATGGAGATCGTATAGCCGCTATTGGTTCTTCGATTCCCCGTCATTCAGTTGATTCATTCGTTGATTGCTCAGATCGTTTCCTTGTACCGGGTTTCGTTGATGTTCATGTACATCTTCGATCACCCGGTTTTTTTTATAAGGAAACGGTGCGGACGGGCACGTGCGCTGCTGCGCGCGGCGGATATACGGAGGTCGCCGCGATGCCAAACGTGAATCCTGTACCGGATTCAATCGAACATTTGAACGTGTCGCTCGATTTATTTGAACGGGACGCGCGCGTTCGCGTACACGCTGTTGGTTCGATTACGGTTGGCCAGAATGGCGGCGAATTATCCGATATGGAAAAGCTCGCTCCGCATGTCGCTGGATTTTCAGACGACGGACATGGCGTTCAATCTGAATCCTTAATGCGCGAGGCTATGCGGATGGCGCGCGCGCTTGGCAAACCAATAATGGCGCATTGCGAAGACAACGCCATTCGAGCTAACGGACGAGTGCACGGCGGTGAATTCGCGCGAACTCGCCGCTTGCCGGTTATCCCTGCGGAGGCTGAATGGCGGCAGGCGGAACGGGATTTGCGTCTTGCAAAAGAAACAGGCTGCGCTTATCATATTCAGCATGTTTCGTCAAAGGAAACGGTAGAGCTTGTTCGCCGCGCTAAAGCGGAAGGGCTGTCGGTTACATGTGAAACCGCGCCGCATTATCTTGCACTATGCGACGATGACATACAGGACGACGGTCGGTTTTTAATGAACCCGCCGATTCGTTCACGAAAAGACCGTGAGTCTATTATCGAAGGGCTGGCGGACGGCACTATTGATTGTATCGCGACAGATCACGCGCCGCATACGGACGGCGAGAAATCGCGGGGGCTCATGGGAAGCGCAATGGGTATAGTCGGTTTGGAGACGGCATTCCCTGTATTGTATACGCAACTCGTATTAAAAGGAAAGATTTCGATGGAAAGATTATTGGCTGCCATGTGCGACGCTCCACGCGCGCTTCTTCGCGAACCGCCTGGATTCAAACCCGGCGCGCAGGCGGACTTAACCATCTTGGAAACGGAAACGCCATATACAATCCAATCGAAGAAATTTGCCTCGATGGGGCGCAGCACACCGTTCGACGGCTGGGCCGTTAGAGGCCGCGCGGTATTAACTATGGTACGCGGTGAAACGATATATTCTGAAAAAATAATCGGTGAGTGAACGTAATATGGAGTGTAACACATATACGATTTCAGCTAACGAGCGAGTCGCGCATGATATATACGCGCTTCGACTAAACGGGCGAACGGACGCGATGGTCGCTCCCGGACAATTTATAAATATCAAACTTGACGGTTTTTTCCTCCGACGTCCATTCTCCGTTGCGGATTGGGATGAAAACGGACTGATGGTCTATTATAAAACAGTGGGCGAAGGCACCCGCGCGTTGGCGCAATATGCGCGAGGACGAACGATAAACGCGCTGATTGGGTTGGGGCATGGGTTCGATTGCGGTTGCAGCGCGCGCCCGCTGATTATCGGCGGAGGCGTTGGTGTTCCGCCGTTATTCGCGCTAGCGAAACGATTTATTAGCATGGGCATTATTCCGACCGTATTGATCGGGTTTGCGTCAGGCGCGGATGAATTCCTATCAAGCGAGTTTCGCTTGTTGGGATGCAACACGATAGTTACGCTAGAGACCGACGGTCTGCGCGTTACAGACCGCATTCTCGAAATTCAATCCGCTCACGATATGTATTTCGCGTGCGGCCCTGAGGGCATGCTGCGAGCGGTGCATCGTATATGCAGGCTCCCTGGACAGCTCAGCGTTGAAACGCGCATGGCATGCGGCGTTGGATTGTGCCGCGGATGCACATGCGATACGTTGGCCGGAGGTAAACGCATATGCGTGGATGGTCCGGTTTTTCGAAAGGAGATACTCAGGTGGTGAAAAACGGAGCGGCGGACATGCCGGATTGTTCCACTGAACTTGCGGGTTTGAAGTTTGCCAACCCTATATTGACCGCCAGCGGAACGTTTGGATTTGGCGCTGAAGCCAGTGGGTTTTATGATTTAAATCGACTTGGCGGCGTTATTCTTAAGGGAGTTACTCGCGAACCTCGAATGGGTAATCCCATTCCTCGCGTAACAGACTGCCCGTCTGGAATGCTGAATGCGGTCGGTTTGGAGAATCCAGGTATCGACGCTGTAATAGACTGCGAGCTGCCGCCGCTTGCGCGCATATATAAGGGGGCGATAGTTGCAAACGTTTGCGGATTTACTATAGAAGAATATACAGAAGTCGCGGCAAGATTTGACGCCTCGCCGAGCGTGTCGCTCATTGAGATAAATATAAGCTGCCCAAATGTAGCCCATGGAGGCATGAGCTTTGGCATCGATGCGAAATCCGCCGCTGCGGTGACACGCGCTGTGCGTCGCGCTGTTCGCAAGCCTATTATCATGAAGCTATCTCCAAATGTATCCGATATCGTCGAGATTGCGAAAGCCTGCGAAACGGAAGGCGCCGACGGGCTGACGCTGATAAACACGATCCTTGGAATGCGCATCGACCTGCGCGCGCGCCGACCAATACTGGGGAATGTTTATGGAGGACTGTCTGGTCCGGCGATATTTCCCATCGCATTGAGGATGATACATCAAGTTTATAAGGATGTGCGTATCCCCATAATAGGAGCGGGCGGAGTATCGAGCGCGCGGGATGCTGTGGAAATGATGCTTGCCGGAGCGTCTGCCGTGCAGATTGGCTCCGCCGCGCTGGTCGATCCGTCGGCATGCGTACGTATAATTGACGAATTTCCAGCGTTGTTAACAGAACTTGGCGCCACGAGCATTCGAGAGTTGATTGGTACCGCCCATAAAATATAATTATGGAGGGGGATTTTATGAATCGCAATATAATGGATGGCGATGCAATGAAAAGCGATGTAATCGTCGCACTTGACTTTCCAGACCGACGGTCGGTCTTGGATTTTTTGAATTTGTTTGATAGTTCTGATGATCCAGAATTGTTTGTGAAAATCGGCATGGAGTTGTTTTATTCGGAAGGCGCGGCGCTAGTCCGAGAAATTGCAACCCGAGGTCACCGTATATTTTTGGATTTGAAAATTCACGACATTCCAAATACCGCGCGAGGGGCGATGGCATCGCTGTCACGGTTGCCCATCGATATGGTAAACGTGCATGCAAGCGGCGGAATCGATATGATGAAATCCGCGCGCGAAGGATTGACACGTCCGGATGGGACATGTCCTCTGCTGATCGCCGTAACGCTGCTGACGTCTATAAATGATGAAAAGTTACGAGATGAGCTGAGAATAAAAACAGACCTCCAGTCTTTTGTGCTTGGCTTGGCTAGTTTAGCGCGGCAGGCCGGAATGGACGGCGTCGTATGCTCGCCTTTGGAATCATATGAAATAAAAGCGTGCTCAAGTTCGCACATAATAACCGTTTCGCCCGGCGTAAGGTTTCCCGCCGATGCGACGGAAGATCAGGCGCGAGTTGTAACGCCCGAGCGCGCCCGGGAGCGGCTTTGCGATTTTATCGTTGTAGGCAGGCCTATTACGCGCGCTGTCGATCCGGTTGAGAGCTTACGTCGTTTTCGAAGCGCTTTTTTAAAAACAGACCAGTAGTTTGTTGAAAACGCATATCGAAAATAACTAGCGAAGGGATGAACATATGCAAGATGCAGCGTTACAGACCGACGGTCTAATTAGAGAAACAATAGCGCGCGATTTGCTTGCAATCAACGCGGTATTCCTGCGACCCGATCAGCCGTTTACTTGGGCGAGCGGCATACAAAGTCCGATATACTGCGATAACCGACTGACGCTTTCGGTTCCTGAAGTGCGAGCGCGGATTGAAAAGGCGATTGCGAACCGCATAAGCGAGAGGTTTCACGAGTGTGATTTGTTGATTGGAATGGCGACGGCTGGAATCGCTCACGCGGCTATTGTCGCGCATTTACTGGGATTGCCTATGGGATATGTTCGCTCGTCCGCCAAGGATCACGGCAGAGGCAATCGCATCGAAGGGGCAGTGACGCCGGGAATGAAAGCGGTTGTGGTTGAGGATTTAATATCAACCGGCGGAAGCGTGATGGAAAGCGTGGCGGTTCTTCGAGAAGCGGGCGCGGAAGTACTTGGGGTTGTGTGCATTTTCACATATAAAATGGCGCGTGCTTTGGAACATTTTAATGCAGAGCGAGTGTGCGTAGAATCGCTGACGGACTTTGACACTTTGACGGAAGTCGCCGCAATCGATGGTATAATCGCAAGTGCGGATGTGGCGCGGCTGCGCGCTTTCCGCGATCATCCGGATGATCCTTCTTGGATGAAAATATTATAACATAAAGGAGTAAATCGTGTTTCATCTCAATAGTATTCAAGATTTGACAGAAACGCAAATCGACGCATTGATATCTCTTGCAGAAGAGATAGTGCGCGACAAAGCAAAGTTTCGGGAAGCATGTCGGTATAAAACGCTGGCCACGCTATTCTATGAAGCCAGCACGCGCACGCGGCTAAGCTTTGAGGCTGCTATGCACGAGCTTGGCGGAAACGTAATCGGTTTCGCGGACGCCGCGTCTTCATCCGCAACAAAGGGCGAAAGCGTTGCGGATACGGTGCGCACCGTAGCATGTTATGCAGATATAATTGTGATGCGACATCCGAAAGAAGGAGCGCCGATGGCGGCGTCGTTAAAGTCGCCGATACCAATTATAAACGCAGGCGATGGCGGACATAATCACCCGACGCAAACGCTCGCAGATTTATTCACAATATATAAGATTAAAGGGCGATTTGAAAAACAGACCATTGGTTTGTGTGGAGATTTGATGTTTGGACGAACGGTCCATTCTCTTATCCGAGCGTTGTCGCGCTACAACGATATTGAATTTGTGCTGATATCTCCGGAAGAACTTCGGCTGCCGGATTATTTGAAGGAGGATTCGCTCAATCGATCGAACGTAACTTTTCGCGAGACGGAAGAACTTGAAGGCGTAATACAGGAATTGGACGTGCTGTATATGACGCGCGTACAGCGCGAGCGCTTTTTCAACGAAGCGGATTACGTTAGGTTGAAGGACAGATATATACTGACGCGATCTATGCTGCGAAACGCCAAGGAGGATCTCGCGATATTGCATCCGCTGCCGCGAGTTAACGAAATCGCCGTCGAAGTTGACGACGACCACAGGGCGTGTTACTTTAGCCAGATGCTGTACGGAAAATATATGCGCATGGCGCTTCTTATGAATATGCTTGAGGTGAGCCTATGAATATTGACAGCATTCAAAACGGAATTGTAATCGACCACATTCGCGCCGGAAACAGTCTGCGCATATATCGATATCTCGAACTGGATAAGCTGGCGTGCTCCGTCGCTATAATTCAGAACTGCAAGAGCCGAAAGATGGGTCGAAAGGATATAATAAAAATCGACGAAGAATATGAGGTTAACCTTGATATATTGGGTTATCTTGATCCGGATGCAACAGTAACATTTATTCGAGATGGCAAAACAGCGCTAAAGCGAAAATGCGCGCTGCCGGATAAAATCATAAATGTTATTCATTGTAAAAATCCGCGATGCATCACTGTAACAGAACCTGGTCTGGATCAGTCTTTCCGCCTTGCGGATCGCGAACGAAAAAGATATCGCTGCATATATTGCGACGCGTCAATGCAGGCGTAAATAAAAATACGAACAAACAGACCTCGAGTCTAATAAAACAGACCAGAGTTCTAGTTGTGCTTTTCATGAACAGGCGGTATAATATTGAAGTAAAACGCGCTGCGGAGACGATGCGATAGAATGGGTTCAGGATTTTATGGCTTCCCCGAAGAGATTTCGGAGTTCTTCATGGGGCTGCGATTGAATAACAACGCGGCGTGGTTCAACGAGCATCGCGATCAATTTGAACGATCCGTGCGGGGTCCGATGGCCGCATTGATTGAATCGCTGTCGCAAACTATGCTAGAGATTGACCCGCAGGTTGATTGCAGGCCGGCTTCTGCGATTGCGAGAATTCGAAGGGACGCGCGATATGCGGGAAACATGGAGCCATACCGCGAGCATCTATGGTTTGCGTTCCGCAGAAAAGGCGAGAGATCTTCCGTAATACCGGCATACTATATGGGAATATCTCTGAACGGCGTTAACTGGGGCTGTGGGTTTTATATTGCGCCGAGATCGGTTATGGATGCGTTGCGCGCGATTTGTTTGAGAACGCCTTCGCGGGTTTTGGATGTTATAGAAGACGCCGTATTCCATGAGCGATTCAGGTTGGACGGCACGTCGTACAAGCGTATGGCGGTCCCAGCCGAATTGGATGAGCGGCTGCGTTCGATATGGAAAATGAAAGATATTTACGCGGAGCGCAGCGCGGCGCTGTCATGCGCGCAGACGCCGTTGTTTTCAGATATGCTATCAGATGATTTCCGCGCGCTTGCGCCGTTTTATAAACTGCTGCGCGACGCGACAGACGCGGCGAGCGGTTCTGAAGCCGAACGTATAATGCGAGTTGACACAACGAATAAATCACCTGCATAGGGAGTGACATCGTTATGGATTCGTCCTTTGATTGGAGCGCTCTTAAAAGCGGCACCGACTTGCGCGGCGTCGCGTCGGGTGATGCGCGGGCGCACACGTTAACTGAGGAACGCGCAAGGCAGATAGGCGCGGGATTTAGCCTATGGCTTTCGAATATGCAAAAAGCGCGCGTGGTCGTCGCAGTTGGCCGCGATCCGCGAATATCCGGAGAAAAACTCGCACGCGCACTGCGCGAAGGACTTTGCTCAACCGGCGCGCGAGTGCTGGATGTCGGGTTGAGTACGACACCGGCTCTGTTTGAGATTACGCAGCATCCGTTAACTCGATGCGACGGCGCCGTTATGGTGACAGCCAGCCACTTGCCGGGTGAACGGAATGGATTTAAATTCATAACGCAGACCGGTGGTCTGGATGGGAAGCAGCTGGACGAGCTACTTGCGATCATATCTAAACAGACCGCGACACATAATGATGATGCTTCTGAATATTTTGATTTTCAACCATACTATTTAGAAAGCTTGACTGCGCAAGTTTATCGCGCGCTGGGCGAAGATTTTCCGTTTGCGGAACTGCATGTGATCGTTGACGCTAGCGGGGGCAGCGGTGGTTTTTACGCGCGATGGCTTGAGAACCTCGGCGCAAATACGACCGGCAGTCTGTATTTACAGCCCGATGGTCTGTTTTCGGGGCACCTTCCTAATCCGGAAGACGCGGCGGCGATGAGGTCGCTTACGAATGCCGTTCTTGACTCCGGCGCTGATATTGGCGTAATATTGGATGCGGATTGCGACCGCGCCGCGCTCGTCGCTCACGACGGTTCGCATTTGAACCGCGAACGGTTGATTGCGCTGTGCGCGGATATGGTTATAAAGGAAGAGCCTGGCGCTGCTATTGTAACCGATTCCGTTACGTCGCCATCGCTCACCCAGTTTATAGAGCGTCGCGGAGGGAAACATCGAAGATGGAAGCGCGGGTATAAGAACGTAATCGGTGAAGCGGAGCGATTGAACAATTCCGGCATATCATGCCCGTTGGCTATGGAAACGAGCGGACATGCGGCGTTTCGCTCAAACCGTTATTTGGACGACGGTATGGCGTTGGCCACAAGGCTGATAATCGAGGCAGTCGTCGCTAAACGCAGCGGCATGCGGTTGATAGATCGTGTGGCTGATTTCAACCAACCGTTGGAAGACTGCGAATGGAGAATCGCCGTTGAGCTGGAGCAAGATCGAATATGCGCGCTGGAAAAAATGAAGGAATGGTTGAACACTGAATTCGCGCGATCCGTTTATATATCGCCAAGCGACGAACCTGAAGGCGTGCGCGCTGAACGGATCGCGCGCGATGGGTGGTTTCTGCTGCGAGCCTCGTTGCACGATCCGCTTCTGGTCTGGAGCGCGCAAAGCTATGCGCCTGGCGTTGTGGAACTCATGCGCCATGATTTAACTAGGGCGTGTTCGATAAATCTCTCGGTCTGAATGCACTGTCTTTTTATCCATCGCGGCGTCGCGCATTCGGTCGACGTAGCTCCACTACGCCTCCCTCATGGCTCCTTGCGCTTAATAAAAATCCAGCACATTCAGCCTCGAGATATTTTTCGAACACGCCCTAGTTGAAGGCTGAGCGCGTACCCTGGCCGTGAAATTTGCTTTATCAATCATAACGATACGCGGCGGATGGGATGCTTTCATATCCGCCGCGTGATTCGTTGTTGTAGTATAATATTTTGCTGAATTCATATTGCGCGCGAGGTGCCAATGCAGTTCGACATATTCGCTAATCTGCGCTATCTTAATGATTGGACTGCGTTTCGTAAGCTGCTGCTGCTGCTGCTCGGCGGTTTGGGAAATACGGT
>JAISZG010000060.1 GCA_031269355.1 Oscillospiraceae bacterium
GCTACAGCTTCGACGCGGCCTCCGAATCCAGCACTATCGTGCAATCGGCGTGGAACTGGAGGATGCTGGCGGTAACCCTAGGCGTAACGGGGCCGCAGAACGCCTCGCGGATTACGTCCGCCTTATCCGCGCCAAACGCGGTCAGCAATATTCGTCGCGAGCGCATAATTGTGCCGACGCCCATCGTAAGCGCGGTGCGCGGCACCTCGTCCCGCGTGGCGAAGAAGCGGCGGTTCGCGTCGATCGTCCGCTCCGCCAGCGTTTCGACATGCGTATCCTTGCTGAACACATCCGCCGGCTCGTTGAAGCCTATGTGTCCGTCGTGCCCAATGCCCAGCAGCTGTAAATCGATAAAGCCCGCGCTCTCTATTTCCCTTTCATAGCGGGCGCATTCCGCGCCGAGATCGTCCGCCATACCGTTGGGCAGCTGCGCCTGACCAGGGCGGAACTCCAGCGGCGCAAATAAATTATCCCACATAAATCGATAATAGCTTTGCGGATGATCGATAGGCAGGCCGACATACTCGTCCAAATTAAACGTGCGCGCAAGTTCGAACGAAACCACCCCCGCGCGCTTCAAATCTATCAGCTCGCGATATGTCGCGAGCGGCGTCGATCCTGTCGCGAATCCGAGCACGCTATCCGGTTTTTGCAGCACCTGCGCCGCTATTATGGCGGCGCAGGCTTTCGTTTGCGCCTGACGATCCGGGCAGACGATCCAGTGCATATAAATCGCTCCTTTATTTATTGGATGAGAGCGGCGTCCCGCCCCCTGATTCCACGTATTTATATATTATATATTTTATAATTTAGGAAAAAACTTGCCGAAGAATAGCTGATCGCACAGCACGAGAATGCCCACCGCCAGCACGTACCAGGCGAACGGGCGCATCGTATTGGAGCGCAGCAGGCGCAGCATCCAGCGGATCGCGACATATCCGGTGACCATCGCGGCGAGCACGCCCGCGAGCGGAACCATCCAGTTTGATCCGAACGCCGCGCCGCCCGCGTCCAGTAAATCCTTCAGCTTAAACACGACCGAGCCTACTATCGCGACGGCGGACATTTGAAACGAGAAGCGCGCGGCGCTCTCGCGCGTAAGGCCTGCGGATATTCCGCCGATTATGGTGGAGCCGGAACGGGATACGCCCGGGAGAATCGCGAACGCCTGCATCAGCCCCATCGCCAGCGCGTGGCCGTTATGAACGGTATTCGATTCGCGCGCCCGCCGCCGCGCCTGCACGGCCTCTCCGATGAACAGCAGCGCGGCGGTAATCAAAAATGATACGCCCAAAAACCAGCCGGTGAACAGCCGCTCGATCGCGTCGTCGAACAAAAGCGCTGCGGCTACGGCGGGAATCGTCGCCAGTATCAGCAGCCGAAGGCGCGGATCGCGGACGGGATGGCGGAGCATCGACCAGAAATCATCCCAAAATACGATAAGAACCGCAGCAAGCGTGCCTACGTGCAGCAGAATTTCCAGCAGCGCGCCCGTGCTATCAAGCCCCATCAGCCGCTCGCCTATCAGCAAATGCCCGGACGAGCTAATCGGCAGGAATTCCGCCAACCCTTGAAGAATACCCAATACTGCGGCTTGCCACGCGACCATACCGCACCTCCTTTTCAGCGGGGCCAGCTCCCCAAAACAAGGCAGAGACTGCGCCCGGCGTCCGCTTTTGCGCGTCGGCCACATTATACACCATACCGCGCTGGATGAAAACCCGCGCGCCGATCGTTGCGTTATCCGGAGGTGATCGCGTTGCATGGTAACCCCGGGAGGATAAACAATAGGAAAGCGTTCCGAACCGCGATACTCGCGCTATGCGCGCTCGCCGTGCTTGGCGCGGCCGGTTTCGGCTGGCTGGTATCGACGGTGGCATATTGGGAACAGCGGGAGCAGAGCATGGGTCAAAGAGATAACTCGGATACTATAATAGTTCTCGGAGCACAAGTGAAGGCGTGGGGCGAGCCGTCGGAGGCGCTGCTACGGCGCATGACGCTGGCGCTCAGCCATTACCGCGCCTATCCGCGAATGATTGTCTGCTGCGGCGGTCAGGGCGCGGACGAGCCTATGGCGGAGGGCGACTTCATGCGCGATTGGATGATCGAGCAGGGCGTGCCTCCGGAAAGCGTTATATCGGAGAACACGTCGCGCAATACTCGCGAGAATATCGCTGGCGCGAAAAAAATTATGGATGAATATGGATTATCTCGCGCGTTGGTGGTTACGTCGGATTATCATTTGCCGCGCGCGCTGGCTGTTTGCCGATCTCAGGGCGTGGACGCGATAGGCGACGGAAGCCCGTCGAGGCCCGACCTATGGTGGAAAAACCACCTGCGCGAAAGCGTGTCGTGGATAAAATTCTGGCTCGGATTATAAATCGAATTATATGATATATATTATATAATAAATAGTTGGACGACAAGCGGAAGGGACGTTATATTGCGAACCAATTACCACACTCATACCGCGCGCTGCCAGCACGCGTTCGGCAAGGAGACCGATTATATAAAAGCCGCGATAGACGCGCGATATGATATACTGGGATTTTCCGATCACACCCCGTGGCCGTTTACCGGCGGGTTCGTTTCGCCCATACGGATGCGCATTGATCAATTGGAGGGTTACCTGCGAACCGTGCGGAAGCTCGCGGCGAGGTACGCGGATCAAATTAATATCGCGGTCGGCCTGGAATGCGAATATTTTCCTGATTACCTGAGCTGGCTTGAGGACAGGCTGCGGGACGAGCGGGCGGAATCGCGCGCGGACTACGCGATACTTGGCCATCACTTTGATTTGGACGAAATAAACGGCGCGTACTTCGGCGCGAACACATCCATGGAATTGGCGCGGAGGTACGCGCGTCAGGTTATAGAGGGCATGGAAACCGGCCTGTACGCGTGCGTGGCGCATCCGGATTTATTTGTGCAAAGATTCGACGCGTTCACGAGCGGCCTGGCGGAGCTGAGCCGCGAAATCTGCCGCGCGTCGCGGGCTTTGTCGGTTCCGCTCGAATATAATTTATATGGATTGCGCAAGCAGGCGCAGCCGGTAAAGCCGATCGGGCTGGGATATCCCAACGCCCGCTTTTGGGAAATCGCGGTGGAGGAGGGCTGCGCGGCCATAATAGGCGTGGACGCTCACGAGCCGCAGCATCTAGGCGACCCGGAGCTTGGAATGCTGGCGAAGGTTTATCTAGATAGGCTTGGGCTGCGCGTAATAGATACGCTTGAAGGCGTCGCCGCATGCGCCCGTTCCGATTAGCCGCTGCTTGATCGCGCCGCTGCTTGATTGCGCTGCGGCGCCCGCAGACAGCATATCGTGGAATGAAAACCGAAACGCTCGGTATATTATGTTGATATAATTATTTTATAATGAGAACTTATATATTTCGTGTAGCACGCCCTCTATGCCGTTAGACGCGGGTTCCTTTTGCATGGCTGCGATCAGCCCTGCCCTGTCGCGATACAGCTCGAGCAGCGCGCGCGACAGCGTGTCTGCGGTCATTTTTTCCTGGGGCAGCACGCGGGAAAATCCGCGCGATTCAAACGACGCGGCGTTTAATATTTGATCGCCCCTGCTTGCGCCAAGCGGATAGGGCACCAGCAGCGCTGGTATGCGCAGCGCGAGAATCTCGGACAGCGCGTTGGCTCCGGCGCGCGAGAGCATAACGGAGGCTGCGGCGAAAGCGTCCGGGAGCTGCGCGTCCAAATATTCGAACTGCCTATAGCCGGGAGTTTTCGCGAGGGACGCGTCCGCGTTGCCCTTGCCGCATATATGCATCACATCGAACGTTTGCAGTAAATTCGGCAGCGCCTCGCGCAGCGCGGCGTTCACGCTGGCCGCGCCGGTGCTGCCGCCCATCATAAGCAATACGGGCTTTCGTCCGTCGAACGCGGCAAGCGCCAGCCCGCGCGCGCGGCTGCCTGCAAACAGCGTTTCGCGTATGGGGGTGCCGGTGAGCACGCCCTTACTGCCCAGCGCCTTGGCGGCCTCCGGAAACGTGGCGCAAACGGCCTTTGCGAATGGCGCTGTTATTTTATTCGCCAGCCCCGGCGTGATGTCGCTCTCGTGCAGCACCACCGGCACTCGGCGCATCCACGCGCCGTATACCACGGGCACGGACACAAACCCGCCCTTCGAAAACACGACGTCCGGCTTTATATCGCCGACCAGCGCAAACGCCTTGCCCACGCCCGCAATTACGCGAAACGGATCGGTTAAATTTTTTATATCAATATAACGACGCAGCTTGCCGCTGGGTACCGAATGGTACTCGACGTCCGGCAGCGCGCCTATCAGCTTGCGCTCGATGCCGTCCGCAGTGCCAATATAATGGATATCCCAACCGGATTCTCGCAGATGCGGTATCAGCGCGAGGTTCGGGGTAACGTGACCGGCGGTCCCTCCGCCGGTCAATACGATGCGCTTCGCCATACAAACCTCTCTTGTATATTGTGTGGGGCACGCGAGAGCCGCAGCCCCCCCGCTCAAGGGGGCACGGTGCATAGCCCTCCCAGCCCTAATAAGCCTTGGCGAAATACATTACATGTTTAGCCGGTTTGCCGCAGCATACGCAGGTATCGGCGACAGGCGTTTGATCGAACGGCATATTTCTTGTGCCCGCGCCTGTCTTCGCCTTCACGGCGTCCTCGCACGCCTCATCGCCGCACCACATCGCCTTCGCGAAGCCGTTTTGCGCGGCCTCGCCCAATTCGTCCAGCGACGCGACGGTTTTCATATGCGCGGCGCGGAACGCCAGCGCGGTCTCGTACATGCCGCGCTGGATATCCGCTAGCAGCGCGCGGAGCTTCTCCGGTGCGCCCTCGATGGGCAGCGTAATTTTTTCATATGTATCGCGCCGCGCGGCGACTAGCTGGCCTGCCGCCAGATCGCGCGGACCCACCTCCACGCGGATGGGCACGCCCTTCAATTCCCAATCGTTAAATTTAAATCCCGCGCTGACTGTATCCCTGTCGTCCAGCTTCACGCGCAGCCCCGCGTTTGCCAGCGCGTCCGCGACCGCCTTCGCGCCCTCCAGCACGCCCTCCTTGTGCTGGGCTATCGGCAGAACGACTATCTGTATCGGCGCGACCTGCGGCGGCAGCTTGAGCCCGCGCTCGTCGCCGTGGGTCATTATTATTGCGCCTATCAATCTTGTGGACGCGCCCCACGACGTGCCGTACGGATGTTTGAGCACGCCTTCCCTTGAAAGGAAGTTGATGTCGAACGCCCCCGTAAAGTTTGTTCCGAAGTTGTGGCTGGTGCCGGCCTGCAGCGCCTTTCCATCCTGCATCATAGCCTCGATGCTGTATGTGGCGACGGCGCCGGCGAACTTCTCGCTCTCGCTTTTGCGGCCAGTTATAACGGGCATGGCGAGCGCGTCCTCCGCCACCTGGCGATAGATTTCCAGCATTCGCAGCGTTTCATCCTGCGCTTCCTCGGGCGTTTCGTGAAGGGTATGTCCTTCCTGCCACCAGAATTCCGACGTGCGCAGGAACGGGCGCGTGCTCTTCTCCCAGCGCATAACGGAGCACCATTGATTATACAGCAGCGGCAGATCGCGCCACGACTGCACCCATTTCGAATACATCGCGCAGAATATGGCCTCGCTGGTCGGGCGGATCGCCAGGCGTTCCTGAAGCGTATCCTTGCCGCCCTGCGTTACCCACGCCACCTCCGGCGCGAAGCCCTCCACATGCTCGGCCTCCTTAAGCAGCAGGCTTTCGGGGATCAGCATAGGCATCATCACGTTTTGATGACCGGTTGCGCGGAAGCGGCTGTCCAGTTCCTCCTTGATTCGCTCCCACAGCGCGCACCCGTACGGTTTCACCACCATGCACCCGCGCACGGGAGCGTAATCCACAAGATCGGTCAGCGTTATAACATCCGTATACCACTGCGCGAAATCCACGCTGCGGGGCGTGAGATGCTGTACGAACTCCTGCTTCGCGCCTTTTGAATCGCCTTGTTTCTTTTGATCCGCCATCGAGCGTTCCTCCCGAATTATAATTCCGCCGCCTACCTGGCCGACTTCACCGCCAGCCAAACACGGTTGTATCTTTGAATATCCGCCGCGATATCCTTAAAGAATTCGCAGCGCGCGATGGTTTCGTCCGTCGGGAATATCGTCTCGTCGGCTAGCGTCTCCTCATCCAGCATCGCGACTGTTCCCGCGTTGGGCGTGCTGTACCATATCTCCTCGAAATTAATCAGCGCGATATCCGGGCGGCAAAGGAAATCTATAAACCGCTCCGCGTTCTCCTTATTGCGCGCGCCCTTTGGAATACACATCCCGTCGACCCAAACGTTCGAGCCTTCCTTGGGAACGACATACGCCAAATCTTCGTTATACGACATAGCGTACGCGGCGTCGCCCGACCACATGACGGCAAGCGCGGCCTCGCCCGCGATCATCTTATCCTTTGTTTCGTCCACCTGATACGCCTTAACTATCCCCGCCCGCTTTTGCTCGATCAGCTTATCCTTAACCAGATCGAGCGCCTCCTGCGAGCGTTCGTTGATCGAATAGCCCAGCAGCTTCATGGCGACGCCTATCGTATCGCGGATCGAATCCATCATGAACACGTTGTTCTCATACGCCGTATCCCAAAGAACCGCCCAGCTGTCGACAGGCTCGGATACCATCGACGTATTATACAGTATGCCCACCGTCCCCCACATATAAGGAACGGAATGCTCGCCGGCGGGATCGTATGAAGGCGCCTTCAGCCAATCCATCAGATTCGCGGCGTTCGGGATATTTTCATAATCAAGCGTGTCGAGCAGATCTTCGGAGATCAGCCGCTCGATTATATAATCCGACGGGAATATTACGTCGTAGTTTGTCGGATCGGCGCGAACCTGCACCAGCATATCCTCGTTTGTGGTAAAGCGCATGTAGTTTACGCGGATGCCGGTCTCCTGCTCAAACAGCGCGAGAACGTCGTCGGCGATATAGTCCTCCCAATTGTACACGTTCACCTCCTGCGCGGCGTACGACGCGGCGGGCGCGCACAGCAAAAGGGCGATCAGCATGAACGCAATATTTTTTTTCACGCGCGGTCAGGCTCCTTTCAGTTTGGATTTATCGCTTCGCGCGTCCCGCCTGTTTACCAGCAGCAGCAGCGAGAGCACGGTTACGAACATAATGGCGGACAACGCGTTTATCGTGGGCGGCACCTTCCGGCGGGTCATAGAGTAAATCAAAACCGATAGGTTCGCCGTGCGCACCGACGTAAAGTAGCTGATTACGAAATCATCCAGCGACATGGTAAACGCGAGCAGCGCGCCCGTTACCATGCCCGGCGAAATCTCGGGAAGGATTACGCGCACCAGCGCGCGCGAGGGCGTGGCGCCAAGGTCGAGCGCGGCTTCGTAGAGGTGTTTGTTCATCCGCTTAAGGCGCGGCAGCACGGAGAATATCACGTACGGCGTATCGAACGTGATGTGCGCCAGCAGCATCGTTCCGTAGCCGCGCGGAAGCTTCGCGAATATAAACAGCGCCATAAGCGATACGCCGGTAACTATATCGGGCGTTAGCATCGGCAGGTTCGTCACGTTCATAAAAACCGCGCGCATGCCCGAGCGCATCGAGTGGATGCCTATCGCGGCGAGCGTTCCAAGCACGGTGGCCGCCATAGTCGCGAGCAGCGCCACGCTCACCGTAACGTACAGCGCGTCCATTATACCCTTGTCGCGGAACAGCTCCGCGTACCACCGAAGCGATAACCCGCCCCATACCGCGCGCGTCTCGCTCGCGTTAAACGAATATGCAATCAGCACAACTATAGGTGCATATAGAAAAACCAGCACGAGCGCTATATAAACCCAACGCAGGCGCTTCATCACCACAGCGCGCCCTCCTCGCCTTCCGGATTCGCGTTATTAAGGAAGCCCAGGCTAATAAGTATCAGCGCCATCATAATAAGCGAAAGCGCGGAGCCGAAGTTCCAGTCGCCCGTGGTAAGAAACTGGTTCTCTATAAGATCGCCGAACATCATAAACGATCCGCCGCCCAGCAGCCTCGGTATAACAAACGTGGTGACCGCCGGCATAAACACCATCGACACCCCCGATACGACGCCCGGCAGGCTAAGGGGCAGCGTAACCTTCAGGAACACCTGCCATCCGTTCGCGCCCAAATCCTGCGCCGCTTCTTCCAAATGCAGATCCGATCGCTTGAGAACGGAATATATGGGAAATATCATGAACGGCAAAAAGTTATATACTAATCCGAACAATACCGCGTTTTCGGTGTACATAAGCTTTTTGCGGCCCACGCCTATGAACGTGAGGAAGCGGTTGATAAGCCCGGTATCCTCGAGCAGCGACATCCATGCATACGTGCGCAGCAGGAAGTTCATCCACATTGGTATAACGAACAGCACGGCCATCATGGCGCTGCGCTTGAGATCCCTGCTCGCGAGAAACAGCGCGGTGGGGTAGCCGAACACAAGGCAAATAACCGTGCACAAAAACGCGAGCCACAGCGAGAACGTAAGTATGCCGACGAATTCCGGCTCGAGGAACAATTTGAAATTCTCGAGCGTCGGCTTTCCGCCGATCGTAAACGCGTAGAACACAATAATAAATATAGGCGCCATAGTAAATATCAACATCCACAGCCCATACGGCGCCGCAAACATCGACCTTCTTAAGCCGGGTCCGTTCCCCCGGCGCACGCTCACGCCGCGCCTCCGCAGGGCGCCGCGTATTTGCGCATTATATGTATATTGAACGGCACTACGGACACGCCCACCTGCGCGCCTTCCGGCTGCATCACCGTCGAATGCACCTTCAGCAGCGCGCAGCCGACATCAATTATCATTTCATAATGAACTCCCTTGAACAGCGCGGAGCGAACTACGCCTGCAAGCTGACCCTGATCAGGCGCGACGACCTGGATATCCTCGGGGCGCAGCACAACGTCGACGGGGTTCATCTCGCCGAAGCCGCGATCGACGCACGCGAATTCGCGCTCGCAGAACAGCACGCGCTCGTCTTTTATCATAGTGGCGTCGAGTATGTTGCTCTCGCCTATGAAGTCCGCGACGAACGCGTTTTTGGGCTCGTCGTATATACTCTTGGGCGTGCCAATTTGCTGTATGCAGCCGTCGCGCATAACCACTATCGTATCGGACATGGTAAGCGCCTCTTCCTGATCGTGGGTGACGTACAGGAACGTGATACCCAGGCGCTGCTGCATATTCTTAAGCTCAAGCTGCATGTCTTTGCGCAGGCGCAGGTCGAGCGCGCCTAGCGGCTCGTCGAGCAGGAGCACCTCGGGCTCGTTGACGAGCGCGCGTGCGATCGCGACGCGCTGCTGCTGGCCTCCGGAGAGCGCGTCCGCCGATCGTTTTTCATATCCTACAAGGCCGACGAGCTCGAGCATAGCGCCGACGCGTCTTTTTATATCGGCGCGGGAAACCTTCGCTATTTTAAGGCCGAACGCGATATTATCGAATACGTTCAGGTGCGGAAACAGCGCGTATTTTTGGAACACGGTGTTCACGCGTCGGCGATACGGGGGAACGTTCGTTATATCCGCGCCCTCGAACAGCACCCGTCCCTCTGTGGGAGTTTCGAATCCGCCAATCAACCTTAGCGTGGTGGATTTTCCGCATCCGGACGGGCCAAGCAGCGTGACGAATTCACGCCGCCGGATATACAGATTAATCCGGCTGAGCGCGTTTACGCCGTCAAAAACCTTCGTGACATTTTCCAGCTCGATCAGATGAAAATCCTCAACCACGGCTGTCCTCCGGCGGATGGGTGCGCGTTCGCGGCCCGCTAGAAGCTGGGCGGCGTCGCGACCCATAGGATTTTCGCGGGCGTTTTGCCCACGTTGGCGATCATGTGCGCGGTGTTTGCGCGATAGTAAAACGATTCGCCGGTTTTAACGCGGTACTTATCCTCGCCCAACCGCAGCTCTATCGTACCGGCGAGCACGTAGCCGAACTCCTCGCCCTCGTGCGGATCGTCCGGTTGTGTTTGGCCGGACGGCGCGAGCTGCACGAGTATGGGTTCCATTGTGTTTGACTGCGCGTTTGGCACGAGCCAGGTGACGCGGCCTATTAATTCTTCGGTATCCGCTTTTTCGAACATATCGCTTTGGGTGAATACTATTTGCGCGGGCGGTTCGTCGTCGCGGAAGAACGCGGGGAGGGAGGTGCCGAGGCACTGCAGGATATCCACGAGCGTCGCGATTGACGGGGAGGTAAGGTCGCGTTCCACCTGTGAGATGAAACCCTTGCTTAGCTCGCACCGATTCGCGAGTTCTTCCTGGGTTAAGCTCAGCCGCAGGCGCAGCCGCTTGATCTTATCCCCGATTTCCATACAGACGCATCCTTCCGTTTTGACGGGGCTACGCCCCCCCGAACCAGGCGCTATCGACGCTTCCTGTTCCGCCCGACGCTCCCGAAACCTCCGAATGAAACGAGGCCGCGATCCGCGCCACTTTGGTTTAGCAGCATGAAGAATAATCTTTAGTCATTGTGAAGTTCAGAAATACTAAATAATTAAACGTGTATTATTAAACCACGGCGGCGGAGTATTGTCAATAGTGTTTGCGGAATTTTTTATGCGAATTTTGCGCAGCGCTGCAGCTCGGCGGAGAAGCGCGGCGAGTGCATAAAATTCATAAACGTTAATAAATCGTGCATAAATATAATGGCTGCATGGCGACACGCAGCAAAATTGCGGATAATATGCATCGTTATCATCTGAAGAATGCATAATATGCATTTCTAGTTCTGGCTGCCGACGAGCGGCCGCCCATACATATAGTTTGCAATAATGTCTCAACTTCTGCTTGACAATCCACTTCCGACAATGTAAACTAACCAGGTCGAAATCTTACGCCATTCGGGAGCATAGCTCAGTTGGGAGAGCATCTGCCTTACAAGCAGAGGGTCACAGGTTCGAGCCCTGTTGTTCCCACCATCAGCCGGGGAGCCACCCCTTCGCCCGTGAACAAAGCGGGGTTGCGCCCCGTGTCCGCTTAAGTATGTACGGCCCGGTAGTACAGTTGGTTAGTACGCCAGCCTGTCACGCTGGAGGTCGAGGGTTCGAGCCCCTTCCGGGTCGCCAGTTGTTCTATATCTGCGGATTAGGAGTCTCTCTTAATTCGTTTATGATATGATATATTTATCTGTCCGACGTCGGTCGTCGGGGATGCCGCGCCTTGGTAGCTCAGTCGGTAGAGCAGTAGACTGAAAATCTACGTGTCGGTGGTTCAATTCCGCCCCAAGGCACCATTAAATTCCCCGGGGATGCTTGGCTATTATAAGGCCAAGCTTGGTGTTATACGCGAAGATTGTATATATATGTGTGGTATATGAGTCATTTCATATGCCTGTTTCTGTATCGGCGATGTCGATGCTTATGCGTATTGAGAAGTAGGAAAACGGATCGCGGTGCTGGCAGCGCGAATCTTTGTACAATTTTATTAACGCAAGATATTTTTGCAGACGCAACCATTAACATAAAATAAGTGATGCGCGGATGGTTGGTTTTGATTATCGAATGACATATAAAATGGAATATAATAAAATCGAATATATTAAAATTTATATATAATGAAATTTGATTGTGGGAGAATCGACGATTAACATGGAGCGTACAGTATGAAGAAGATTGCCGTATATCTGCTGGCATTACTATAATAATTATTAATGCATATTCTTAGACTTGGCGGGTCGCGCGTACAAACGAGAATCGTAGTTATAAACGAAGGGATGAGTAACCGATGTTTTGCAGCAAGTGCGGTAAGCAGATCGACGACGAGGCGTTGACATGTCCCGGGTGCGGATGCGCCACCGACAACTATCACTATGAACGGCGGCTGCAGCAGGTGTCGTACGAGCAGCGCGAAGCAGCGCCGCCGGTTACCATTGTGAACAACAATACGGTCAACGCGACCGCGTATGCGGTGCAGCGCACCAGGCGGCATCACAACATATTGTTTGATCTGCTTATGATCTGCATAACCAGCGGGCTGTGGATTATTTGGATGATATTCAGGCCGAAATATTATTGATAGCGTTTCGATAAAGCTGCGGCATGCGCGCGCGCTCCCAAATGCTTTCCTGGCGTGGGGCGAGGGTGCATGTTTTTGTGGTTCCGCCAGCTCGCGAGCAAACAAAATCGGCGCGGGAATTTGGACTTGGAATTCGAATATACCAACACTATCGCTCGGAGGCATCGGGAGCAGTTGCCCCGTCTAATTGATGATATCTGGATAACATTAGCAAGCGCGCTGTCGTCAACCGCGACGCGCTTGACAAATATTGCCGACTATCCTATAATAGCAGCCGGTATACGTTATCATACTGATTCGATGTGTATTATCGGATTGGATATCGCGCGACTTTATGGAGGTTAAAACAGTGAAAAAAACACGGCTGGGATTATCGATTCTGGTTATTATCATGCTTGCCGCGCTGGCCGCGACGGCGCTGGCCGCTAGCGAGACGGTCGATTATGTGGTGGGAACAAGCGGCTCGTTCGCCCCGTTCTGCTATACGGACGACGACGGCAACCTTACCGGCTACGACGTGGAAGTGCTGCGCGCGATCGACGAAAAGCTTGAGGACGTCACGCTTACGTTTAAGGCGATGGATTTCGACGGGCTGTTCCTTGGCCTGGACGCGGGCAGCCTGGATTTCATATCGCATCAGCTGGGCAAAAACGCTGAGCGCGAAGCCAAATATCTGTACGCGAACGAACCGCTCGGCTATACCGCGATGAGCCTAGCGGTGCGCGCGGACGACGAAGCTGTTAACAGCGTTAAGGATATCGAGGGCAAGCAGGTGCTGGTGACGGCTACCGGCCTTCCCAATACGTGGCTTACCGCGTACAACGAGGAAACCGCCGAAACGCCTGTCGAGCTGAAATATTATGAGGGCGATTGGGTGCAGGGCATGCAGCAGCTGGTCGCGGGCGGCGGCGACGCGACGGTCGCCCCGGCTGTGAATATCGATACCGCCATCCGCGAGCTGGGCTTGGCGATCCGCCGCGCGCCTGATCCCCTATATACAGTTAACGTATATTTTATATTCGCGAAGGATCATGAGGAGCTTCGCGATCGCATAGACGCGACGCTGGTCGAGCTGCGCGACGACGGCACGCTCGCCTCTATATCCCAGCAATTCCTCGGCGATGATTTTACGACGCTGACGGAATAACGGATTGCTATAAATACATAATCGCCGACTAGCGTTAGTACGGCGGATCGTCAATGGGGACGCGGCGCGCATGATATAATTGCGCCGCGTCTTAATATTAGCGCGAGGCGCGTCTCCCTGAATTGAATCGGGCGGCGCTCGATACCCGCTGTATAATCAAGAACGCTGTATATTCGCGGCATCGCAAAATGGGAACATCAATAAATGATATCTGCATATTAATAATATATATCAAAAATATTTGTGGGTTATGCAGAAAGGAATTGTCATGCCGTTCGACATATCCTTTGTACCGGGTTATTTTGTAAGGCTGCTAGCATATTTACCGCAGACGCTTTGGGTGGTGGCGGCGTCGCTGCTGTTTGGGTTTGCGCTTGCGATACCGCTGACATACGCGCGCTACTACCGCGTTCGGGGCGTTCGCATTGCGTGCGAGGGCTTCGTGTCGTTTATACGCGGCACGCCGCCCGTCATACAGCTGCTCGTGGTATATTACGCGCTGACGCGCCTGCTGCTGTCGATGAAGGTTGAAAACGGCGAGTTCATATGCGCGGTTATCGCGCTTGGAATAAACTCGGGCGGGTTCTTTTCGGAGGCTCTTCTCGCGGCGCTTAGCGGCGTGCCCGTCGGTCAAACGGAAGCGGGATACTCGGTTGGCATGACGCGCCCGCGCCTTATGACGCGGATCATACTGCCTATCGCGCTGCCCGGCGCGCTGCCGAACATACTTAATATCTGCTTTACAATATTAAAGGAAAGCGCGCTTGTGTTTTATATAGGCGTGCCAAGCGTGATGTCCGCCGCGAAGTTAATATCCTCGTCGCATTTCAGAATTGTGGAGGCGTATATCGCGGCCGCGATGATATATATTCCGATATGCGCGCTCGCGGAAGCGCTCGGTTCGCTGCTGCAGAAGCGGCTGCGGCGGCATGTCCGGGAGGTTGCATAATGGATATATTATATATGTTTTCGCTGTTTGGGGCGAGCCTATCCGGGGTACCGGTAACGCTTACGATATCGGTGCTGGGCATGGTGTTCGCGCTTGCGATCGCGGCGGTTTTATACATATTGCGAAAATTGAACCTGCCGGTGATCAGCCAGCTTATCGATTTATATTTGCTGCTTATGCGAAGCGTTCCGCTGCTGGTGCTATTGTTTATCGTTTTCTACGGCATACCCGCTATGATCAACACGTCGCGCCAGGCGCGGGGGCTTCCGTCGCAGATGAATCTGCTGCCGGAAATATTTCTTGTGATAATCGCGTTCGCGCTGAGCACGTCCGCGACGGTATATCATAATATTCGATCGGCTCTGCTTAGCGTCGATCCCGCGCAGCGCGAGGCCGCGTACTCCGTGGGCATGACGGAGGGCAGGGCGTTCCGGCGCGTGCTGCTTCCGCAGGCGGCGGCCGCGCTGGTTAGGCCGCTGGGCAACACGTTTATAATAGTGGTAAAGGCCAGCTCGATATCGTTTATAGTATCCTGCAGGGATGTGATGGGCGCCGCGAAAATAGCGGGCACTCCCGGCTTTCACTTTATCGAGGTGTACGTCTGCGCCGCGCTCATATATTGGGCTATGTCCGTGCTGCTCGCGCGCGCGGTGAACGCGCTGGAGCAACGCGCGACGCGCCATCTGCGGCCTGCGGCGTAGCGGAAGCGGATATTGACGCATATGTGTTGATATTAAATATAATATACAACATAAAATTAAGATATAATATTTTTTATGATCGCAGCGGTGATTGCGAGCGCGGGGTAGATAACCCGTCTGGAGGAGAAATCATGCTGAATATTGAAAATTTATTCAAATCGTTTCGCTCGAAGGCGGGCGCGATAGACGTGCTGAACGGTGTGAATCTGGAGATCGCGGACGGCGAGGTGGTATCGATACTGGGGCCTAGCGGCGCGGGCAAGAGCACGCTGCTGCGCTGCGTAAATTTCCTTGAATACGCGGAACGCGGCGTTATGACGCTCGACGGCTATCGGGTGGACGCCGCGCGCGCGAGCAAGGCGGACATACTGCATATGCGCCGCAGCACGGCGATGGTGTTCCAAAATTATAATCTGTTTCAAAATAAAACGGCGTTGGATAATGTGGCGGAGGGTTTGCTGGTACGCGGAATTTCCAGGGCGGCGGCGCGCGACAAGGCGCGCGGGATGCTAGGCAAGGTGGGCATGCTGGACAAGGCGGACGAATACCCTTCCCGATTGTCGGGAGGGCAGCAGCAGCGCGTGGGGATCGCGCGCGCACTCGCGCTGGAGCCGTCGATACTGCTGCTCGACGAACCTACGTCCGCGCTGGATTCGGAGCTTGTGGGCGAGGTGCTGAAGGTGATCCGCGATCTCGTGCGGGAAAGGATAACCATGCTGATAGTTACACACGAAATACGATTCGGCAGGGAGATTTCCGACAGGGTCGCTTTTTTTGACGAGGGAGCGATCGTGGAGTACGGCTCGACCGAGAGCTTTTTCAACTCGCCCCAAAGCGAGCGGACGCAGCGATTTTTGCAGAGATATAATCAGAATGCATGATATGTGAAGGTGATATATAATATTTATGGAAGCTGGCGGATTTGTGAGTATTACTCAGGATGCATATGATATAATAAACGAATCCATTGAAGCGGTGCTGCCGGACGAGGCTATACGGCGGGCGCTGGGTGATAATCCGCCGCCGGAGGGAACGCGGGTGATCGCGATTGGAAAAGCTGCGTGGCGGATGGCGAGCGCGGCGTACGAGGTTATGGGCAGCCGGATAACGCGGGGGCTTATAATAACCAAATACGGGCACGCGGGGCGCGCGATACCGGGGATGAAGGTAATGGAGAGCGGGCATCCGATACCGGACGTATGCAGCGTGGCTGCGGCGGACAGGGCGCTTGAGCTGGTCAGGGGGCTTACGGCCAGGGAAACGGTGCTGCTGCTTATTTCGGGGGGCGGCTCGGCGCTGTTTGAGAAACCTTTGCCGGGCGTGACGCTGGGGGATATGCGCGAGGCGACGGACGCGCTGCTGCGCGGCGGCGCGGACATACGCGAGATAAACGCGGTGCGCAAGCATTTATCGGCTGTAAAGGGCGGAAGGTTCGCGCTGGCGTGCGAACCAGCGCGGGTGCGGACTATCGCGCTGAGCGACGTGCTAGGCGACGCGCCGGACGTGATTGCGTCGGGGCCGGGGTATCCGGACGAATCGACGTGCGAGCAAGCGCGCGCGGTTTTGGATAGATTCGGGGTATGCTTATCGGAGGAGGCCAGGGCGGCGCTTGAATATGAAACGCCGAAGGCGCTTGATAACGCGACGGTCGAGGTGATAGGTAGCGTGGCGCATTTATGCGAGGCGGCGGCGCGCGCCGCGCGGCGGCTGGGCTACAATCCGCTGATACTGTCGACCACGCTGGACGCGCAGGCGCGCGAGGCGGGCGCGATGCTGGCCGCGATCGCGCGGGAGATTCGCATGAGGGGGCGCCCGATACCGCCGCCCTGCGCGATAATAGCAGGCGGTGAGACGGTGGTAAACGTTCGCGGCGGCGGGAAGGGCGGACGCAACCAGGAGCTGGCGCTGGCGGCCGCCATAGGGATAGACGGGCTTGCCGGTACTGTTATATTTTCCGTAGGTTCCGACGGCACGGACGGACCGACGGACGCGGCGGGCGGTATTGTAGACGGCGGCTTTGCCGCGAGATGCCGCGCCACGAACCGATTGGGCGGGTCTATCGCCGACCATCTGAACGACAACGATTCATATCCATTGCTGCGCGACATGGGCGGGTTGATCATAACCGGTCCGACCGGTACAAACGTCAACGATTTATCCTGCGTTCTAGTCCGTTAACGGCGCTGCCACCGGGCGCGCGCCCTGCCCGCGCGCCGTCTGCCGTGGGATACGCGGGCTTCATGGAATGCGGATATTGTCTCTGAATGGCGGCGCTATATGCTATATATGATAATCTTTATACCATTTGGCAAAACTTAGCAGACCGTCCGCGATGCTGGTTTCCGGCTTGAAATTGAAATCGGCAATGAGGTCGTCCACATCGGCGTAGGTTTGATATACGTCGCCCGCCTGCATCGGCAGATATTCTTTCTTTACGTTGAACGCCCTGTTATATACTTCCTCCAGCGATAGCTCCAGCTGCTCTATGAATCGCGTAAGCTTCACCGGTTTATTATTTCCTATATTATAAACTTTCGAGCGAACGCCCGACTGATCGGGAATCGGCGGGACATATAGCATATTCGATATTCCGCGAACGATATCATCCACATAGGTAAAATCGCGATACATATCTCCATTATTAAATATCTTTATTGTGTCGCCAGCGAGTATCTTTTCGGTAAACGAATAGCAGGCCATATCAGGGCGGCCGTAGGGTCCGTATACGGTAAAGAAGCGAAGCCCCGTAGTGGGAATTCCGTAGAGGTGGCTGTAGGCGTGCGCCATCAGTTCGTTACTCTTTTTTGTAGCGGCGTAAAGCGAGATGGGCTTGCTTACGTCGTCCTCGGTAGAGAACGGCGTTTTGCGCTGATTGCCGTACACGGAGGATGAGGAAGCGTACAGCAAATGCGCGACGGGCGTTTTCCCGGGGTCGAACGAATGGCGGCAAGCTTCGAGTATATTGAAAAAGCCAACGATGTTGCTATCTATATAAGCTTTGGGATTCGTTATGGAATAGCGCACTCCCGCCTGGGCGGCAAGGTTCACTACGATTCCCGGCGAGCACTCGGCAAACAGCGCGCCGACATCCTCATCGTCCGCGAGATCGCCCTTTATAAATATAAAATTTTCATATTCATATAATTTTTCGAGGCGCGCATGTTTCAGTCGCACGTCATAATAATCGTTCAGGTTATCGAACCCAACAACGCGAACGCCCTGGCGCAGCAGATATTGCGATAGATGGAAGCCTATAAATCCGGCGGCTCCCGTGATAAGTATCGGCTCGGCGGCGCTATGGGCATCGGCTGAATTTATCATATATATACCTCGATATTTATATTTATTTTATAGCATTAACAATCCCGGTATATACTGATTGGACGTATTGGTAGCTTTCCGGGGTTCCGATATCGTAGCGGCTGCCGGGCATTTCCATCGCGTGTATGACGGTGTGGCTTGAAAGGTGCGCGGCGAGGCTGCCGGGCGCGTCTATGCCGCAGCCGTCGTCGATAGCGCGACGGATCAAATGCAAATCATTTTTGATATAATAATAAAAAGGCGGGGTGCACCAATTTGAAAACGGGTCGGCGGGCTTCTCGATCATTTTTATTATGCGGTCGTTTTCGTCTATTTGCGCGACGCCGCTATTTTTTAGGCGGTTGATATCCGGTTCATAGTATCGCATTACGCACGAGGTTTGCTTTATTTGCGCGTAGCGGATGAATTGGGCGAGCGAGAAATCGAGCACGTTGTCGCCCGCGATAACGAGGAGATCGGCGGTCGGGTTAAGGCGGTCTATCGCCAGTTGGATATCCATAACCGCGCCTATGCGCGTGTCGTTGTCGGTTGAGCCGTCGTCCAGCACGCGGACTGGCGCGGACAAATTTTTGCGGCGCGCCCATACCTCGAAGTGATTTATGAAGCGATGGTTGGATACAACGGCGTATTCGCTTATATTCGCTGAAGTATCGATATCGTCCAGCAGCCAGTCGATGATCGCTTGTCCGCCTATTGGAAGCAGCGGCTTGGGAAAATTTTCGGTGAGCGGATATAGGCGGGTCGCGTAGCCGGCGGCTAAAATAATGCATATCATAATGTCACCCCGTTTTCGCTATGGCAAAAGTACACTGAAAATTTTTCGGATAGCTGCGGGAATGTTTTGAGGTATTCGGCTGTGACATGGCGGGTTATCGCGTCTTTGTATGCAGGGTCGACGAGCGCCATACAGCAGCCCTTGAAACCCGCGCCGGAGAATCTGCCGCCGTATATGCCGTCCGTGCGAAGCATTATTTCATATAATGCAATTAATTCGGCGGAGCCTGTTTCCCAGTTGTATATGCTGGAGCGGCCGCTTTCGAAGGAGAGTTTGCCGAACTCGTGGATATCGCCTTTGCGCCACGCCTCGACGCCGCGTTCGACGCGCGCGAATTCCGAGTAATAATGCTCGGCGCGCCTGCGCCAGCTATCGGGCAGGCGATGTTTATATTGCGCGAACGTTTCAGGCGCGACTGCGCGGGCGCGCGCGTCTTCGAATTTTCCATAATCCGCGCCGGAGTAGGCCAGCAACGCGTACGCGGCCGATTTAATTTCGTCCACGCGCATATTGAATTTGCTGCTTGCCAGCGAGCGCTCGACGCCGCTGAAGAATATTGCTATTTCATATGGTTTCATAGCGGGGTTTGCGGGGATTAATTCATATGAATTATCAATTGTATCAAGATATAATAGATGATCCTTCTTCCCGTACACCTCGCACGACTGATCGAGCGCGCCAATGCTTACGCCGACGTAATTATTCTCGGCCAGCAAGGCTGTTTGTATAAGCTCCTTTTCTGATAAGCGGAAGTTATTGGCGCGGCAGAGAGCGGACAAGAAGGCGATGATAACGGCGGCGGACGAGGAGAGACCGCCTATTGGGAGGGAGCCTTCGATCACCGCGCATATGCCGAACGGGAGTTCGACCTGCTTAGTTTGCGCGAGCTTGCCCAGCTCCGACGCGGCGCCGCGAAGGTAATCGGCCCAATCAAATTGCCTGGGCGGAATTTTTTGCATATGAAACTGCACGCGGCCATCGAAGTTGAGGCTGGTCAATTCGACGATACCGTTATAATTAACGGAGTAGGCGATAGTAATGCCTTTATTAATAGCGAAGCCGGTGACCTTGCCGAGCTGGTGATCGCAATGCGCGCCTATGGGGCACACGCGATACGGGCAGAACGCGGTGGATATATCTCCGGCGCCCGGGTACAGGCGCGCAAAATATTGCCGAGCCGTCATACAAACGCTCGCTTTCGTCAAATTTCACCCTAATTTTACCAACAACTACAAAAAAAAGCAATACGGGTGGTATGAGCATAATAGCCAAAACCGCCAAAGCGCACGTCGCCCGCCAAAGTTCTCCCATCCCCCTAAATCGGCAGCTCTATAGTAAAAGTAGATCCCGCGCCCGGCTTTGACCTAACATGTATAACTCCCCCGTGCGACGATACTATAATCCTCGCAATCGATAGCCCAAGCCCATGCCCGCCCTCGCGCGCGCTCCGCGCCTGATCCGCGCGGTAAAATCTATCAAATACCCGCGGCAAATCTTCCTTCCTTATCCCCATCCCAGTGTCGCGCACCGCGATATAACATCGCCCCCCCGCCGCCCTGCAGGATATCGATATGAATCCCCCCGGTTTTGTATATTTTATAGCATTATCAATAAATATCCGGAGCGCCTGCTTTATCGCCGATCGATCCGCAAACAACGTACATTCCTCAACCGCGCCCGCTTCTATTTGCAGCGAAGGCGCCGTCCCAGCCTGGAGAGGCGGCTCCGCTCTGCGCTCCTTCGCTATCAGCTCCGTTTCCTTTACCATTTCCAAAACCAGCTCCGCCGCAGAAAACATCTCCGGCTCTAGCGCTAGCGTCTTTTTATCGTGCCGCGCTAGGAACAGTAAATTTTCGACAAGCTCCTTCATCGATTCGGTCTCGTTTAGTATAGCCGCTATCGCCTCGTCGCGAACGTCCGGCGCGTCCTTACCCCATCGGTCAAGCAGATTCGCGTACCCCTGCAGCACCGCGATAGGCGTGCGCAGCTCGTGCGACGCGTCGGATACAAACTGCTTCTGCCGATTGTACGCGGATTCGATCCTGTCGAGCATCCCGTTTACCATCATCGCTAAATCGCGCAATTCATTTTGCGTGCCCGCTACGTTTATGCGCATTGATAGATTCTTCTCGGTAAGCTGGCGCGCGGTATCCGCGATGTGCCCTATCGGCGCGAGCAGTTCCGCGCTGGTTCGCTGCCCGCGATGCATTATCGACCCGGCAAGCAGCAGCCAGACGACGCCAAACGCGATAGCAAAGCAGGCCGCCGTTCTGTACGCGCCTTCAAGCACGAATCGCGCGAGCCAGCCGTCGCCTTGATACGTAACGTACAGCGCGCGCTCTTCAATAATATATATTGCGCCCCAGCCATAGCCGAACAGAATCGATATGGAGATCAGCGGTTCGCCGCTTTCGCCCTCCGCCTGTATGAATGTGCTTTCGGATGGGCGGTCCCTGCGTATGACGGAAGTGTATTTATCAATAGATATCGTTTGCGTTTCCGGCGCGGCTTCGTTCGCGGCTGATAGCGCGGCGTCGCGCCTGGACACGAACGACGGGGCGAGCGCGACACCCGTCGCTATCGCGATAAGCAGCAGCGCGATCGGTATCTTGGCGGCGGTAAGCCATACGTGCGCCAGCGCAATGCGCAGCTTTATCGAGAAGCGCAAATTCCCCGCCACCCGCGCGGATACATGGTGCACTCGCCCGGATATCGAGTTGAATATTTCCTCCGCCTGATGCTCATTATATGATTTTATATTTTTATTTTTATGTGTTTTATGATATTTATATTTTTTCATATCTAAATAAATATCCTACGCCGCGAATGGTGTGGATATATCTGGCACTGGGGTCGGCGTCAAGCTTGTTTCGCAGGTAGCGGATGTACACGTCGACCACGTTGTTGTCGCCGTCCCACGCGTAGCCCCAAACGTTTTCAAGCAGGAAATCGCGGGTGAGCGCCTCGCCTTCCCTGCGGATAAGGCACAGCAGAAGATCGTATTCCTTTTTGGTTAGCGGCAGCGGCTTGCCGTTCAGCGTCGCCTCGTGGCCGCGCGGCGCAAGGGTAAGCGCTCCTGCGGAGAACGTTTCCTCGGGCGCGGCGCGCTCCCGCTGGCCGCGCGATATCATAACGCGAAGCCGCGCGAGCAGCTCCTCTATCGCGAACGGCTTGGTCATGTAGTCGTCCGCGCCTATATCAAGTCCCATCACCTTGTCGGATATATCGTCCTTCGCGGTGAGCATAAGTATGGGGAGGCGCTCGCCCTTGCCCTTTTCCTGCTGGCGGATGCGGCGGCACACCTCTATTCCCGATAGACCCGGCAGCATCAAATCGAGTATGAGCGCGTCGGGCTTCCAGTCTGCCGCCTGCGAAAGCCCTCCGCGCCCGTCGCCCACCTGCTTCACCTGATAGCCTTCGTGCGTCAGCTCCAGCTCCAGGAATCGGGCTATTTTGGATTCGTCTTCGACTATCAATATCCTTGGCATTCGCGAACACCCCTTTGGATCAAGCGGACGCGCGAGCCGCCGCGCGCCCGTCGCCGCGTTCATTCCACGGTATATTCTCCGCCCTCGTCCGATTCGGGCGAATCCTTGGGCTGCGTTTCATTGCGGATGGTTTGGCTTACGCTGTCAAACGTGGTGCGGATGTTCTTCGCCGTTTTCCCGACAAACTCCTGTACGTCCTCCTGGCGAAACGCGCCCGGGCGCTTGCTGCGCCGTATCCGGCAGCCGAGCAGAAACATTGCGATAAGCGCGAAGAAGCTAAGGTGCGGCGCGAACAGTACGAACAGCGCGTAGCACGCGACGGGCAGATTAACTAGAATCTCGCTTCCCCTAGTTATCTGCAGATGATTTTTAAACAATACTGTCATAACCTTCTCAAATCCTTCATGCCGCTTTTGATGGTGATGCTGATCGAAATGCGCGCCGCCCTTCGCATGCTCGGAATGGGTGTATTGATATGAATAATCCGACGCGCGATCCGACGCCGGTTCCGGTTCCTTGCGCAGCTTGTTTGAGCGCTCCAGTTCTATCAATATGCGGGTCATGTCCCCGTCGAAGCGTTCGAGAAGCGTCAGCGCCTCTTCATATCCGATATCGGCCTTTTCGCGCAGATACTCGATTTTCTCCAAAAGATCAGGGTTGGCGTTCATGGTCATCCTCCTTATTTTGTCCGTCCGGTTTATCGCTGGTTCCTTCGACGGATATATCATACATCATAGTATGTCCGCGCACTTTAGAGGACGGGAAGGAATAAATGAAAATCACATGAGAACGAAATGAACGTTGCCGAAGTTTTTTGTGTGTAAATCATATAAAATATAATATATATTTATTTTTATATATTATTTTGCGCACGCGAGCGTGACGGCGTAGCAAACGGTGAGCAGCAGCACGATTGTCGCGCCGGAGGACGTGCCCGCCGCGAACGAGAGCAGCAGCCCCGCGACGCCGCACGCGAGCGCGATAACGATCGCCCGCGCTATATATGCGCGCACGCTGTCCGATACATTGCGCGCGCAGGCCGCCGGGATAACCAGCATCGCGTTGAGCATAAGCACCCCTACCCAGCGTATCGAGAGCATCACTACCAGCGCGACCACGGCGGTAAACTCTATCTCCACGGCGAGCGGGTTTATGCCTCGGCTGCGCGCCAGCGACGCGTTGGCGCTTACCAGCAGCAAACGGTTATACCGCAGCGCGCTGTATAGCGCGACCAGCCCGAGCGCGGCAGAGAGCGGGATAAGATCGCGCGCGGATATGGATAGGAGATCGCCTATAAGATAGTTTGAATATTTCGCGAAATCCCCGCGCAGCGACAGCAGCACGACGCCCAGCGCCATCGCGGCGGACGAGAACACACCCAGCGTGGTATCGGCGGACGATTTGCCGCGCGCCTTCACCCAGCACAGCAGCGCCGCGAACGCTACGCCGAACAGCAGCATCGCCAGCAGCGGATCGCGCATGCCCAGCAGCACGCCCAACGCGACGCCCGTCAGCGCGGAATGACCGAGCGAATCCGAGAAAAAAGCCATGCGTCCGTTGACTATCATAGTGCCGAGCATGCCGTACATGGGCGCGAACAGCAGCACGCCGACGAGCGCGACGCGCACGAATTGATATCGCTGCCAGCCGATGAACACATCATATATAAACGTCATCATATTATAATATTATATCTCCGGTCGCACGCCCGGGAACGCCGCGCGAAACGCGGCTCCGGCGAACACCTCCGCGGCCGTTCCCTGCGCTAGTATCGTTTGGTCGAGCAATATAACCCTATCCGCGTACCGGCGCACCATTCCAAAATCGTGGGTGATAAGCAGCACGCTCATATCCAGGCTGCGGCGCAGTTCGTCCGCCACGCCGTAAAATTTCTCAAGCCCCGACGCGTCCATGCCGGAAACCGGCTCGTCAAGCAGCAGCAGATCGGGCGGAGGAACCAGCGCGAGCGATAGCATCACCCGCTGCGCCTCCCCGCCGGAAAGCGCGCCTATGCGCCTATCCGCAAGCGCGTGCGCGCCCACTCGCGCAAGCTCCGCAAGAACGGCGTCGCGCTGTGCGCTGGAGGGCTTCAGGAACACAGGCCGGCGCGTTCGATCCGCGCTGAGGAAATCCATAACGGTGATGGGCGCGAGCCGTTCCATAT
Source organism: Oscillospiraceae bacterium (assembly GCA_031269355.1). Classification (GTDB taxonomy): domain Bacteria; phylum Bacillota; class Clostridia; order Christensenellales; family Aristaeellaceae; genus JAISZG01. The sequence continues at coordinate 24,587 of JAISZG010000060.1, forward strand.
TGAGCGACTGGGGCACGTAGCCAAACCGGGGCGTTCGTTCCTGCCCGGTGTGCGCGTCCGTATATATTATTTTCCCCTCGTGCGGCGACATTCCGAGCAGCGCCTCGAACAGCGTGGTTTTCCCGGCGCCGTTCGGGCCTATTATCGCGGTCAGCTCGCCGCAGTGCACGTGAAGGTTAACGTCCTTCAGTATGGTAAGGTCGTCCCTTGTAACGGTAAGCCCTTCAGTTTTAAGGCAGCACGCGCCGCACGCGTTGCGCGCCGGGTGCTTCATCGGAGCGCCTCCATCAATGTGCGCAGGTTCGCGTCCATCGCGGCGATGTAGCAGTCCGCGTCGTCGACGCCCACCATTGGATATATCGCGGAACTCAATTCGTATATCGGAATGCCGGTTTCGCTTTGCACAACCTGCGCGCTGGGCGGAATTTCGCCCGGCTCCACGAACAGCGCGCGCGCGGGCTGTTCATTCAATATATTTATCGCGCCAGCAAGTTCGCGCGCGCTGAGCGGGGTATCCGGATCGACTGTAAGCGACGCCGCGACGATAAGGCCGAAATCCGCCGCGAAATAATCGAACGCCGGATGAAACGTCGCGACGCGCGCCCCCTCGTACGGCGCAAGCGCGGCGCGCATATTGTCGAACTGCGCGCGCAGTTTTTCCCGCGCGGCGGAGAGGTTCGCGCTATATAGATCGGCGTTCGCGGGGTCGACTTTTATAAGCCCGCTCGCTATCGTTTCAAGCTGAGATATCGCGCGCGGTATGCTCACCCAAATATGCGGGTTTGGCCCGACGCCGCCGTGTTCGCTTTTCGATTGAATCAGCTCGACTCTCGAAGAGGAATCGATCACAAGCCCGCTCAGCGTCGGGAGAATTGAATCCAGATACGGCTCCAGCCCCGCGCCGTTTATCACCACCACGTTTGAATCCGCGAGCAGCCGCCGATCATCCGATGTCATCTGGTAATCGTGCGCGCAGCCCGCCGTAACCGACGCCATACACGAAACGGATACGTTCGGCACGCCGCGCGTCAGATTCAGCAGCATACAATATATTGGATATACGGACGCGGTATAAGCTATATTTTGTTTTGGCGCGCATGCGCCGCATACCGCCGACGCTCCGATCGACAGCGTGAGCGCGAGCGGAAGCATAAATCGTCTGCGCAAAACAACCTCCGATAGAATAATATATTAATATATTTTAATTTTTATACATATTAAAATATTAATATATTATAGATATATTTCGATGCGGACTGCGCGTCCGATGAAGGCAACCGATTCGATCGGCGCGTTTTCGGCCTCGTACTCGCGGTCGTAGGTTTGGAGCATCACGCGTTTTTCGTCGATAATTTTCACCTTGCGCAGCGCGCGGTGGTTATTGAATACAACCAGCATAATGGCGCCGTCGATTGGGCTTTGCGCGGGTGTTATAAGCGCGAGGTCGCCGGGCAATATGCGAAAGCCGCGGCAGCTGGCGTCAGGCGCGCGGAAGTAGAGGGTTTTATCGGGGGCACCGCCTTCTATGCGGCCGCCGATGATGGGAAGCAGGCGGGTATCCACGATGTTCCAGCCGGCGTCGTATACGGGAACCTGATGCAGCACCTCGGCGAGCGCGCTCAGGAATATGCCGCCGTCGCCCTCCGCCTTCAGGGATATCACCGGCCTTTGGGGGTCGGGGGTGGGGCGTGGCTGAGCGGTGGGCGGTTGTTTGGCGGCGGCAAGATCGGTTACGGCGGCTATGTCGTCGAGCGAGAAATCCGCTTCGTTTTGATGTTCCAGGCCGATGCGCTTTAGTATGCGCCGCGCCTGATCGTCCGCGATAATGCGCGAGCCGGATTCAACGTCTATCAGATATTTCTCCGCGACGCCGCAGAGCTTCGCGACCTGCTTGGGCGTCAAGCCTCGGCGGGTGCGTTCAAGTTTAAGCAAATCCCCTAGTCGGCTCATTAAGCGCCTCCGAAAAAGACTTTATGAATTTCCATATGTATGGTATAATAGGTTGGTTTGAATGTCAATGCAATGCTGGTTATTCAAATTAATCTATTAGTCTATGACGGCAAGGGGGGTATTTCCATGCTGTACACATCTGAAGTTGACAAAATGACCTGCGTGGCGAAGGGCTGCGACCACGGCCCCGCGCCCATTCCCGAAGAGGGGCGCTGGGTGCAGGCGCGCGTGATCGAGGATATCTCCGGCTTTACGCACGGCGTCGGCTGGTGCGCGCCGCAGCAGGGCGCGTGCAAGCTAACACTGAACGTGAAGAAGGGCGTGATACAGGAGGCGCTGGTTGAAACTATAGGCTGTTCGGGGATGACGCATTCCGCCGCGATGTCTGCGGAAGTTCTGCCGGGGAAAACGATACTAGAGGCGCTCAATACGGATCTCGTTTGCGACGCTATAAACACCGCGATGCGCGAGCTATTTTTGCAGATAGCGTATGGGCGCACGCAGAGCGCGTTTTCGGAGGATGGGCTGGCAGTAGGCGCGGGGCTGGAGGATTTGGGCAAGGGGCTGCGCTCGCAGATAGGCACGATGTACGGCACGCTGGCGAAGGGCGTGAGATATCTTGAGATGGCGGAGGGATATGTCACTAAGATTGCGCTGGACGAGGGCGGCGAGGTGATAGGCTATCAATTCGTGCATCTTGGAAAGATGATGGACGCTATTCAAAAGGGAGTCGATCCCAAGGAAGCGTATGAAAAGAACCTCGGCAGCTATGGCAGATTTGGCGAAGCGGCGCGCGTAATCAACCCGCGCCACGCGTGAGGAGGGGACGGAACGATGGCTCAATTCGAAGGATATGAAAGAAGAATAGATAAGATTCAGAAGGCGCTGGATCAATATGGGTTTGCTTCGCTGGACGAGGTAAAGGCGTTCCTGGATGAAAAGGGTGTGCCCGTGGAATCGATAGTGCGCGGGATACAGGGGATTGCGTTTGACAACGCGGTTTGGGCGTATGCGCTTGGCGCGGGCATTGCGATAAAAACGGGGAAGACGAACGCTGCGGACGCTGCGGAGGCTATCGGGATTGGGCTGCAGACGTTTTGCATACCGGGATCAGTAGCGGATCAGCGCGAGGTGGGCATAGGGCATGGAAATCTTGCGTCTATGTTGCTGCGCGAGGAGACGAAATGTTTTTGTTTTTTAGCCGGGCACGAATCGTTTGCGGCGGCGGAGGGCGCGATAGGGATTGCGCAGACGGCGAACAAGGTGCGCAAGCGGCCGCTGCAGGTGATACTAAACGGGCTGGGCAAGGACGCGGCGTATATAATCAGCCGTGTGAACGGGTTTACGTATGTAAAGACGCAGTATCATTATAATGAGGGTCGGCTTGAGGTAGTAAGCGAGAAGAAGTTTTCGGACGGGGTACGTTCGGCGGTGCGGGTATACGGCTGCGACGATGTAAGCGAGGGCGTGGCGGTTATGCGGCTGGAGGACGTGGACGTATCGATAACGGGTAACAGCACGAATCCGACGCGATTCCAGCATCCGGTCGCGGGAACGTACAAGAAGTGGTCGGTTGATAACGGCAAGAAATATTTTTCGGTGGCATCCGGAGGCGGAACCGGGCGCACGCTTCATCCGGACAACATGGCGGCCGGTCCCGCGAGTTACGGCATGACGGACACGATGGGTCGGATGCACGCCGACGCGCAGTTTGCGGGCAGTTCATCAGTACCCGCGCATGTAGAGATGATGGGCTTAATCGGCATGGGGAACAATCCCATGGTCGGCGCCACCGTAGCGGTGGCCGTAGCCGTCGAGGAAGCCACGAACTAATTCATTAGCAGATTTTCTCACCCAACCCCCTCACCCCCCTTTACGCCACACGTCCCCAACCCCGCCAGCGCCGGGCGCCCTCCGCGCCCGGTGCGTCAATTCAAACCCGCTACCGGAAGGGGGATTCCAAAGGGGCCATGCCCCTTTGGCGGGAGGGTTTGGGAGGGCGGCGCC
>JAISZG010000079.1 GCA_031269355.1 Oscillospiraceae bacterium
AGGCGGCGGCGGGTTTACGCGCAGTCGACGTAGCTCCACTACGCCTCCCTCATGGCTCCTTGCGCCTCATCAAAATCCAGCACATTCAGCCTCGAGATATTTTTCGAACACGCCCTAAACTCCGCAATATCGGCACTTCCTATCGCACCGCTTCAATCGCTTATGCAACCACAACATATATTAAATAAGGCCGCCGCTTTCGCGCCGACCTTATCCTATCCCTTTGTTAGCCTTTAACCGCGCCGCCCGTTACTCCCGATACATAGAACCTTTGCATCTTAATAAACAGCAGCGTAATCGGAATCGCCACCAGCACCGCGCCCGCGCAGAACCGCGTATAATACGCGTTAATGTGCTCGCGGTCTATCATCATATACAAACCCTTCGCGACCGTGTAGTTCGCGTAGTTATCCTTCATAATAACCGAAACGAATATGAAGTCTATCCAGGGCGCGATGAACGCGGTCAGCGCGGTGTACCCTATGATGGGCAGCGAGTTGGGCAGTATTATCTTCCAGAATATGCCGTTGCGCGTGCATCCGTCTATCGTGGCCGCTTCGTCCAGCGCCTTGGGCACCGTGTCGAAGAACCCCTTCGCCACGTAATAGCCGAGCGCCGCGCCTCCGGAATATACAATGATAAGCGCGGCCAGCGACTGATCCAGCCCTATCGCCTTCATAAAGTGGTAGACGGCTATCATGCTCATGAATCCCGGGAACATCCCCAGCACAAGCGAGATATTCATCAGCCCGCGCCTCCACTTAAACCGAAGCCGCGAATACGTATATGCAACCATAAGCGTTAGCATCGTAGTAATGACGCACGAGCATACCGCGACAAACAGAGTGTTCAAATACCAGCGCGGAAAACTGAACAGCTTCGTATCCGTAAACAGCTTTAGATAGTTACCAAGCGTAAGCTGTTTGGGGAAAATATACTCCGTGTACATGTTCGTCGATTCGCCGCGCAGCGAACTTATCACCAGCCACAGAATCGGCAGCAGCCATATTACGGACAGCGCGGACAAAAGCGCGTATATGCTGGTGTTCACCGCCCGCTTGCGCTTTTTCATGCTGGAGGTCACGCCGACTTGCTCGATTTGTCTGATCATGAGAACTGATCCTCCTTCTTCACCGAGCCGGTCAGGTTGTAAGCAAGCAGCGACACTATGGAAACGATGACGAATATCAATATGCCTATTGTGGACGCTAGCGAGTAGTTCTGCTCGTCGACAGTAAGCTTATACAGCCACGTCACAAGCAGATCGGTCTTGCCCGCCCTATAATAGTTTTGCGCGAGCGGCCCGCCGGCAGTAAGCAGGTATATAACGTTAAAATTGTTTATGTTCCCGACGAACGTGGTTATAAGATACGGACCCGTTACGAACAGCATATACGGCAGCGTAATCGAGAAGAATGTGCGCACGGGGCTGGCGCCGTCCACGTTCGCGCTTTCGTACAGCTCCGCCGGGATATTCATCAATATGCCGGTCGTCATAAGCATCGTATACGGCACGCCGACCCACATATTGATTACTATCGCCATTACCCGCGCAAGGTTGGGGTTTTCAAAAAACGGTACGGGCGATTTTACCAGGTTTAAGTTGAGCAGTATTTGGTTTACTATTCCGGTCTCCGCGAATAACTTTGATACGAGCATCAAGCTGACGAACTGCGGCACGGCTATAGTTATAACGAAAAACGTGCGCCACATCTTCTTGTAATTGATGCCCTCCTTGTTTATTAGCAGCGCCAGAATCATTCCAAATATATAATTGGTTGCGGTCGCGAATATCGCCCATATGAACGTCCAAAGGAGTACGCCGAAGAACGTTTGCTGGTAGAACGGATTGCCTGCGAATATATCCGTTATATTCTGTATGCCCACCCAACCGAACAAATGGCCGGGCGGCTGGTGCATTTTGTCGAAGTTGGTGAACGCGATCAGTATCATAAACAAAATCGGAAGAGCCGTGAACAGCGCAAGCGATATTAGCGGAAACGACATCAGCGTCATATGATATCGCTTGTCTAGCAGAGTGCGCGCGTCCGCGACGAAGCTTGGCTGGGGTATTTTCTGCTCCGCGCGTTTCTGGGCTAGGTATGAGGCGCGTATGTTCGCCTTCCAAATCATGATGAGCGGAAGAAGCGTCGCGAGCGTCAGCACGCTGTACAGCAGTATCAGCATCGAGTTGTCGCCCGGAACCACCATCCGTATGCCGGTAGCGGGATCGAGCACCCGCGATTGCTCCACAACGCCAAGCGTTCCGAGGTCTTTAACGTACTGCCAGCCAAAGCGCGCGTAAAATATAATAAACGCTATTTCGCTGCCCAGGAACAGCAGCCCTTTAACTATCTGCCGACGCGCCAGGCTGCCAAACCCCATTATCAGCACCGACAGCTTCGTCGCCCAGTCGCCCTCTATTATCATCTGAAAGAACGCCTGCCAGCCGCGCCCGACGTGGGTCAGCCATTTTCCGAACGCTCCGAGGGCATTGGAGGATTTTTTGTCGGGTTTTGTTGACTGTATAACCATATAACCCCCTCATGCGTCATAAATTTATGTAAATATAAAATGCGGGACGCGCAGGCACCAATCGCCTACGCATCCCGCAGCAGGCGAAACTACTGGGTAATTTGAGCGACCATCGTATCGAGCATCGCCTGCATATCGCCGGTGGATTTGCTTTCCATTTCAAGGCCGAACGCTTCCGCAGGGCTCCAATATCCGCCCAGCACCAGCTTCTGGCTTACGCCCCATTCGCTTTGCGCGGATAGTGCGGCCAGCGCGATATTCTCCAGAACGGCGGGGTTCGCGGCTGCGTTGATGTTTGTGGGACCAAGCGCGCGCGTTTCGAAGAATTTCAATTGCGCGGCTTCGCTTGTCAGGAACTCGGCCAGCGCCATCGCCTCGAGCGGGAACTGCGTCTGCGTGTTCACACCCAATATCTTCGTGCCTATGAACGACGCCATATGCTTCTGCTCGCCGCCGCAGGTGAACGTGGGCAGCGGAGCGGCGGCGTAGTTCTCGCCCAATTTTTCCGAAATGGCGGCGGCGTTCCACGTGCCGGATACTCCCGCGCAAATCGAGCCGCCCATGCCGCCGACCAGCACCGAGTCGTCGCCCGTCTGGAACGCGGGATCGGCGCAGAACGCGCGGATCGCCTCGCCCGCCGCGACGCCAAGCTCGTTATTAAAATCGCAGGTTTGCTTTCCATCCTCCGTAAGCCCGAGCGTTCCGCCCGCGCCAAGGAAGAACGACGCGATATACCAGCCGTTCGATACGTCCATGAACACCTTTTTGCCAGCGGCGTTCGCGGCGGCAAGCAGCGCGTCCAGGCTCTTTACGTCGTCCTCGGACAGCACGGATTTATCGTAATAGAGGAAGTATCCGTTGTCCGACGTCATGGGATATCCATACAGATATTCGCCCAGCGTCGCGGATTCGATCGAACCGGCGGTGTTCTCTTCGATGATTTTGTCTAGATTGATCGTCACCTCGTACAGCGCGTCCGCGTTGACAAGCTCCATCAACTGGTCGTTGGCGAACGCGAACACGTCCGCCGCCGCCGCCGGGTCTTCCAGATAGCGAGTCCTCGCCTCCGGCTCGCCCACTACGCCAAGCGAAATATCCCATTCGGTTTCCGGATTCGCCGCTTTGAATTCTTCCACCAATTCCGATAGAAGCTCCTGATTTTCCTGGCTGCCCCACACCTTCAGCTTCACAGTATCCGCCATGGCGGACGCGCTGAATATCAGCATGAGCAGCGCGAGCGAGAGCGCGAGAAGTCTGCGCGAACATGTTTTCATTGTTACTCCTCCTTTAATTTACGCGGGGCTATGCGCCAAGGGATTTTAATAAAAGAAACTCTTCTTTTTATGCATACAGTGTAATGCTTCACCCGTTAATTTGTCAAGTCCTCCAAAGAAATTGGTTGGTTTGCCGAAGCGCCGCTTTGGATCGCGCCCGGTTATTTATGCGGTTTTATACTTTGGCTTAGTTTAATATATGTAAGCATTTGGAAAACATAATTAGCCATATATAGCACAATTAAACTAAACCATACTTTCGCATATTGCTGCATGAGGCGATTAAAATACGCGGCTCTCGAAACTTACAAAATAATCAAACCGAATGTCGCGGATCATAAAAAATCCAGCGATGCAGCCTTCATCATTTTTATATATAAATATTATATTTTATCGGCAATGATTGCGATTGCGTATGTCGCCGGAGCATGATAGAATCGCCGTATCAATATCGTATCCTATTGCCATAATCGCCTCACTCAGCAGTCGAAAGAAGGCGCGTACGTGTCCAGAGATCTAACATCGGGGAATCCGCTAAAGCAGCTGGCGCTTTTTATATGGCCTGTGCTGCTTGGAAATTTATTCCAGCAGCTGTATAACATAGCGGATACGTCGATCGTCGGGCGGTTCCTGGGTCCTGCGTCGCTGGCCGCGATCGGATCGACCGGATCGCTTACGTTCATGGTGATAGGCTTCGCGATGGGCTTGTGCCTTGGGTTTTGCATCCCCGTCGCGCGCGCGTTCGGAGCGAAGGACATCGCGGCGCTGCGGCTATATCTATCAAACATAATCGCGCTTACAATTGCGATCAGCGTAGTTCTTTCAATCGGCTCCGCTCTTCTAACAAACCGAATCCTTCAAACTATGCAGACGCCGGATGATATGTTCGACGACGCGCGCGCTTATATCAGCATATTGTTCAGCGGTATATTCGTTACAATGGCATACAATATTCTGGCCAACCTTTCCCGATCGATAGGCGACAGCCGCACGCCGCTTATTTTTCTTATAGCGGCGACGTTCGTCAATATAGCGCTTGATTTGTTATTCATTCTCGCGTTTGGGTGGGGCGTGTCCGGCGCAGCTATAGCCACCGTTATATCTCAGGCGGCTTCCGGCATAGCCTGCTTTATATATATGACGCGCCGTTTTCCCGAACTGCGCATCTCCAGGAAAGAGTTTCGGCTGGACGCGCGAGTTATGGGCGAGCTGCTTTATATGGGCGTGCCCATGGCGCTGCAGTTTTCAATAACGGCGGTCGGCAGCATTATAATGCAGGCCTGCGTAAATCAGTACGGCTCGAGTATAGCCGCCGCCGTAACCGCCGGTTCGAAGGTGCAGATGATATTAACGACTCCCCTGGATTCGATAGGCATGAGCATGGCCACATATGTAAGCCAAAACCTAGGCGCGCGGCGGCTAGACCGCATCCGCACCGGCGTTAACCAAACGCTGCTGGCCTCGCTCGTGCTCAGCGTGCTGGGATTTTTTGGCGCACTGAAGCTAGGCCCTCCGCTTGCGCTCCTTTTTCTGGACGCGTCGCAAACTGAAATACTCGCGCATATTCAGCAATATCTGATGTATTCCGCGTCGTGTCTGTACGTGCTGGCGTCGCTTATGATACTTCGCAACGCGCTTCAGGGGTTGGGCTATTCGGTGCCCGCTATGGCGGCGGGGCTGTTCGAGCTGATCGCGCGCGCGGTCGTCGGATTGGTATTCGTCCGCTCGATCGGCTTCAGCGCGATTTGCATTTCAAACCCCGCCGCGTGGTTTGCCGCCGACATATTCCTCATTCCCGCGTACGCGATGGCGATGCGAAGGATGAAGCGCCGCGCGGCGGTCGAAGGCTGGGTGACTACATCAAGCCAGCGCGTTTAGATAATCAAAGCAGATTTTCGCTTCCGTCAGCCCGTCCGGCGTAAGCGTTTCGCTTTCGACCACCGGATAGATATTCAGCGCCTTCGCCTTCGCCCATACGGCGGCGACAGGCGCGGCGCCCTGCCCGAGCGGAGTTCCATCGCCGCTCGCGGAGCCGTCCTTCACGTGTATCGCCTTTACCCGCGAGCCTAGCTCGTCCAGCATCTTCAGCGGATCGCGCCCGCCGACGAACGCCCAGTATGTGTCTATCTCGAGCAGCGCGTTCGTGCGCGAGACGATCTCGTCGTACGGGATCACGCCGTCCAAATTCTTGCGGAATTCGAAATCGTGATTATGATAATGCAGCGCGATGCCCTCCTTGGCGAGGCGCGGCTGCAGCTTGTTTATCGCGTCGACCAGCGAATCAACCTTCTCCCGCGTGGATAGATCAGCCCACGGAATTATTATATTTACATTGCCAAGCTCTTTGTGATACGCGACGGTTTCTTCGAGTTTATCGATAAGCTCCGCGACGGGCGTATGCGTGCCCGACACCTTCAGACCGAGGCCGTCCAGCCAGCCGCGAACCTCGCTCGCGCTATGCCCGAAAAATCCTGCAAACTCCACCGTTTTATAGCCAATGTCAGCCACTTTCCGCAGCGCGCCCTCCAGATCGTCTCCCGATATGTCGCGCACGCTGTACATCTGAATGCCAACGTTCATGCAGATCCTCCCCTTGCGTTCGTTTCCATTTAGCGTGGGCTTTGCCCCGCCGCTCCGAATGAAGCGGCGCTTGTTGCCCTCGCCCCACATCCGCAGATACATTCTACCGCATATGCGATCGTTCGGAAAGGGGTAAATTCCACTCGATCATTCTGTTTGTTTTAATCGCGGCATATGCTTGTGCGAGACACCATTTCTGATTGCCCGCGCTGAATAAAATATTCAATAAAGGAGGCGATGCCATTGGGGATATCGGATTGGCTTGATAAAGGAAAGAAGATCATCTCATCACTAACCAATGGAGGTGATAAAGAATCGTTAGATTTGGAAGGTATAGGCGCGTCTCTCGCGGAGCTGCCGACATCCGTAAGCGCTGAGCAGCTACAATCGTTTATTCAATGGATTGGAAAATTTTTGACTTCCAGGCACGCGGACGCCGTACCGGGCGAAGCCAAGGAAGCGCTCTCCCAGCAGGTGGATATCGCGAAAGCGCAGCCGGGAACCGCCGGCTGGCAAGGGCTGCGAAGCTTCCTTACCGATAAAAATCGCATAGCGCAAATAGCGCTTCCGCTATTGACGTTCGCCCGCGAGAACAAGGGATCGCTGCCCGATTGGATCGCGAAGGCTATATCCTGAATTTCGACGCTCGACGAGGAAGACGATATAACGTCTTCCTCTTTTTTATACTATTCCCCTCCAGGCGTGTTCAAAAAATACGTTAGGCGCGGATGCATTATAATCCGTTGTGTCAGTCTGCGGTCAGCCGCTTGATGGGAACGCCAAGCTCCGTCAGCGATTCCTCTATGCGTTCGTAGCCGCGATCGATATGGCCGTTGGGATCCTCCACGTATGTGTCCCCCCTTGCGCCAACCGCCGCTACTATAAGCGCCGCGCCCGCCCTAAGATCCGAGCATATCACGCGCGAGCCGTGCAGCTCCGCGCCGCCGTCGATTAACGCTACTCGATCCTCAACCCGAATGCTCGCGCCAAGCCTTCGCAGCTCCGACGCGTGCATATATCGATTTTCAAATACGGTTTCCGTAAACACGGACGTTCCAGGCGCGTAGCACGCCACGGCCATCATGGGCGCCTGCAGATCGGTGGGGAATCCGGGATAGCTCATAGTGCGAACGGTGATAGGCTGTACGGCCTTGCCGCGCACCCTCAGACCCTCGCGCTGCTCTATAACTATAACGCCGGATTCCTGCAGCTTGAACAGCAGCGCGCGCAAATGCTCTGATCTGGCGCCGCGCAGCAGCACGTTGCCCCCCGCTATCGCCGTCGCGCAGGCGAGGGTTCCCGCTTCTATGCGATCGGGTATCGGCTGATATTGAACTCCGCGCAATCGCGGCACGCCCTGAATAATTATAGTGCCGGAGCCGGCTCCGCTAACCCGCGCGCCCATCATGTTCAGGCACTGCGCTAGATCGATTATCTCCGGTTCCTTCGCCGCGTTCTCTATGCGCGATACGCCCGACGCAAGCGAGGCGGCCATCATTATGTTCTCCGTCGCGCCCACGCTGGGCATATCCAAATATACCGCCGCCCCGTGCAGCCTGCCGCTAAGCTCTATATGCCCGTCGCGCAGGCTTACCGCCGCGCCTAGAGCCTGCATGCCCTTTATATGCAGATCTATTGGCCGCTGGCCGATGGCGCAGCCCCCCGGCAGCGTAACCCGCGCCACGCCCAATCGCGCGAGCAGCGGACCCATTATGAGTATCGACGCGCGCATCCGCCGCATCGGATCGTCGTTTGCCGGCAGGCAAAGATCGTCCGCGCGCAGATTAAGCGTTTCCTGATCCCAATCAATTTGACAGCCGCACGAGCGCATCAGCTCGCACAGCATATCCACGTCCGTAAGCTTTGGTGTGGCCAATATCGAACACGGCTCGTTTGTAAGCAAAGCCGCCGCCAGTATAGGCAGCACGGAATTCTTCGCCGTATGTATTGTCGCCTCGCCGCGAAGCGGCGGGCTGGTATGTACTTGGAATGTAGCCATGATGCGGCCCCCCTTGCCCGGCGAGCCGCGTCATGTACGCGGTCGCCTAATAATCCAACGGTATCCAGGGAACTCCTATATACGCCTCTCCGGTCGCGCGCACCGCCGTTTGAACCGCCGCCCCGGATACGCTCGCGTAGTTCGCGCCGCTCGCTGCCTCGCGTATCGGCTCGTCGCCCATCGCGCGAAGCAATCGAATCGCCGCTTCCTCATACGCTTGCCCAAAAAATATCTGCGCTTCGTTTGTATTCGATTCGCTCGACCCTTCCGCCGTCGGTTCGCCCCTGCCTACCAGGCACAGCGTAATGCGCGTCCCGATTCCAAGCGCGGATTGTATCCTGTGCAGCGCCTCTGCGGCGGCCCACGGATCGGGCGTGCATACTACCGACACGGTCAGGCACGCGACCCCTTCCGACACGGTTTGCTCGGCCTGCGCGTTCGGCACGCCCTTCAGCACCCGGCGCGCGGCCTCCAGCCTGGAAGCTCCGTCGTTTGGCGTCACGACCGTTCCGCTGGCGTAGAACGCCGTCGGAATCATGCCGCTACGCTTTGCGGCGAACAACATAGTCCACGCGCTTACCGGCGCTTCCTGGCGCAGCCACGCCCAGCCTTGCAGCCGCAGCGTGGGCGCGATAAGCGCCGCTAGCAGTATCGCGAAACAGATTACGCGGATCGACCTTATTGATTTTGGTCGCTTCGGTCGATCTTCCCGCTGCGCCGATCCGTCGAATTCGCGCGTCTTCCCGTTTGTCATTCTTTCCGACCTCGCTTCGAATATCCCTTGCAATTTAAACCTGCGCCGCTGGAATCCGTGATTTTTTCAATAATTAAACAATGATTAAACTTTGCGCCGAATCGGCGGCTATCGATTTTTCGAACCTGTTCTCATTTTGATCCGGCAAGCTGAAATTATGCGCGCGGCTAGTTTGATAATATTTGATAATAAAATGAGGAACCCGTACTGCGGATTCCTCACTATCATAATCATAACAATTATTAAATTGTTTCGATCGGCATATCAGGCGGGAATTACCTTGGTGACGACACCCGATCCTACCGTGCGGCCGCCTTCGCGGATAGCGAAGCGCAGGCCTTCTTCGATGGCGATAGGGGTGATCAGCGTGCATTCCATATCCACGTTGTCGCCCGGCAGCACCATTTCAACGCCGTCCGGCAGCTTGATGTTTCCGGTAACGTCCGTGGTGCGGAAGTAGAACTGCGGGCGATATCCGTTGAAGAACGGGGTATGGCGTCCGCCTTCCTCTTTCGTCAGTACGTAAACCTGTCCGATGTAATGAACGTGCGGCTTGATCGTACCGGGCTTGGCGAGCACCTGCCCGCGCTCGATTTCGTTGCGCTGGATGCCGCGCAGCAGCACGCCGATGTTGTCGCCCGCTTCCGCCTGATCCAGCAGCTTGCGGAACATTTCAACGCCGGTGACCACGGTAGAGCGGCTCTTTTCCATAAGGCCGACGATTTCAACGGTATCGGAAACCTTCACTATACCGCGATCGACGCGCCCTGTGGCGACAGTTCCGCGCCCGGTGATGGAGAATACGTCCTCGATGGACATAAGGAACGGCTTGTCGGTTTCGCGCTGGGGCGAGGGAATGTAGCTGTCGACCGCTTCCATCAATTCGAATATGCATTTGCATTCCGGCGCGTTCGCGACGTCCGAGCCGCCGTTCTGCAGATATTCCATCGCCTGCAGCGCGCTGCCGCGTACGATCGGGATATCGTCGCCCGGGAATTGATAGGAGCTTAGCAGCTCGCGGATTTCCATTTCGACCAGCTCGAGCAGTTCCTCGTCCTCAAGCATGTCGGTTTTGTTAAGGAATACCACGATATAATGGACGCCCACCTGGCGCGCGAGCAGTATGTGCTCGCGGGTTTGGGGCATCGGTCCGTCGGGCGCGGATACGACGAGAATCGCCCCGTCCATCTGAGCGGCGCCGGTGATCATGTTCTTAACATAGTCCGCGTGGCCGGGACAGTCCACGTGCGCGTAGTGGCGCTTATCCGTTTGATATTCGACGTGCGCGGTGTTGATCGTTATTCCGCGCGCTTTCTCTTCCGGCGCCTTGTCGATTTCATCATAGCGCATAGCCGTCGCTCCGCCGTATTTCGCGAGCACCATTGTGATCGCAGCGGTCAGCGTCGTCTTGCCGTGGTCTACGTGACCTATTGTACCGATGTTTACGTGCGGCTTGTTCCGTTCGAATTTTTGCTTCGCCATTGGAATCTCCTCCTAATCCAACCGTCGCCGCTATAGATAGCGGTCATTTTTCCGCTGAAACTCACGGGAAGTGGAGCGGGTGATGGGAATCGAACCCACATAACCAGCTTGGGAAGCTGGCACTCTACCACTGAGTTACACCCGCGCATAACGTCCCGATCCGATTCATGCAACGATTATTGTACGTTTCCGCGCGGGTTTTGTCAACCCGTTTTTTTTGGTATTTGAATTTAGTTTAGGTTAATAAAAAATAATATTAACTATATAATAAATAATTGGATATAATACCTTTCGCCGCGTTGGGCAGCCATTGCACCAGCCAGGCCCAGCCATAATCGGAATAGCTCGTTTTGGGCCGCGTCACGATTTTATCGAACAGCTGGCTGTAACTCACTCAAAGAAACTCCGGAGGAGTTTTTACAATATTAGAGAACGGAGAGCAAACACTCTCCATTCTCATTATATAATCTTTATCCGATTGGCTCACCGAACTACGCGCCCAGCTTCTCGTAGATCGCGGCCTACGCGGCAAGGGTAGTCTGGAGGATTTGAAAAGCCTTGATTTTACGCATATTTCCGGGCTTGGGGTCAATTTCAAAATTGATTTTGAGCAGGCTTTAGCATTTCGCAAGGCAAGGGGCGAATACCTGCGGGCATATCAGTATGAGCCGATGACAGTCGAAGTGTATATTTGAATCAGCTGCGCCATTTAAAACCTTCAAGTGTTCAACCGTTCAACCGTTTTGACCATCTTCAAAAACATCGTCTTCCTGCTCGTAATAGTAGGAATAGTCAATGCCTTTCATAAATACTTCGCGGTCATTGATTTTAGCGGTCAGCGCGCCTTGCAGTAATGTTTTAATTCGTGTAATGTTCGTCGTGCTTTCTCGCATTGCGTCAAGATACTCTTTCTTGCCCATCTTGCTCCAATCAACACAAAGCAGCAGATTTTTCTTAAAAATCAAGTCAAGCCAAATGCGGGTACTTCTGCCGTTGCCCTCCATAAACGGGTGGGCGACATTCATTTCGACATACTTGTCAACGATTTCATCAAAAGTGCTGTCGGGCATATTTTCAATCATTTTCAACGTGCTTTCCAAAAATTGAGCAGGCGCAAAGAGAAAACCATCTTTTGCAATATTCAATGTTCGTATCTGCCCTGCAAAATCGTAAAGCCCACCGAATAGATACCCATGTATCTGTTGCAGACCTCTTATCGTGCCGACTTCAATTGTATCTAAGAGCGAACTATCAAACATGGCATACGCTTTCGATTTGCTTTTGCCATCAATAGTTTCATCACTGTATGTGAACCATTCGATAAAGCGATTTGCTTGTATACTTGGAAAGTTTTTTGCGAGTTCTTTCACGCCATTATAATCGAATGTATCCGTCAAATATTTTTTGCCGTCTGCGGCTGTGATTTTCAGTTGGTTAGCGGCACTAACCAACTGAGGATTTTCTTTTTTCAGCTTGGTTTTGAGATATTTCCAATAGTTGCGAATTTTCTGATAATCGCTTTCGTTACGCAAAACGCCTATAATATCAAGTACAGAAAACCACCATTTTGAATGCTCATTATCCCAAACGGCACGGACTTCTCTGTCATCAAAAAATCTGATTGAAATTTTGTTAGCCATTGTCGAAGGTCTCCTTTGAAACGGAATTAATTTTAGCAACATGTCGTTGTTCTCGTCAATGAGCGCGTCATGCGGGTGTGGGGCGCCGACCCACCTCATGCGGGGCGGCGGGGCAGAGCCCCGCGCTAAATAATAGATGGTATCGTGCATAGCCAACACCCACTTGAAAAACGCTTGAAATCCCTTTGCTTGGATATCTTCAGCGAGTTCATCATTTTTATCATCATCGTAATAATACGCACCACTACCAATTCTCACCGAAAGGCGATCCAGCAGAAAATCCTCCACTCGTAATCTTAAATGAATATTATATATTATTACATACCAGCTAGGGCGTGTTCGAAAAATCTCTCGGTCTGAATGCACTGTCTTTTTATCCATCGCGGCGTCGCGCATTCGGTCGACGTAGCTCCACTACGCCTCCCTCATGGCTCCTTGCGCTG
>JAISZG010000023.1 GCA_031269355.1 Oscillospiraceae bacterium
GACTGCGCGTAAACCCGCCGCCGCCTGTGGCGGATGAAGGCGGGTTGGAGCGCGCGACGCCGCGATGGATAAAAAGACAGTGCATTCAGACCGAGAGATTTTTCGAACACGCCCTAAGCCGTCTTAATTTTTATATATCAGCTGGAGGGATATTGTGTATTATGCGGAAAGGCGCGGATTAAGCAGGAAGACCCGCGACGCGCTGGTGCTGGTGATACTGCTGCTGCTGCTTTGTTTAGTTGTTATGGGGCTGCTTTACTTGCGCGCCGCCGCTCGCGATAAGCAGGTAAACGAAATGCTGATAGGTCAGGGAAGCGCGGAGCTGGACGAGGCGTTTCAGTCGGTAGTGCGTTTGTCGCGCGTGGGCGGCAGCTATACCACTATGCAGATAGGAGAGCTGCGCCAGCATTTATACGCGGTGCGGCGGCTTAACTCGATAGCCTCCACATTATATGGCAAAGCAAGCGTAGTGACCGCAGACGCCCAAATTACGCGGGCGCTCGATTATGTTACCGCGTGCGAATCGCGGCTAATGCAGGGACAGGCTATCGACGAGCAGCTGCAGGAGCTGCGCGGCCTGCTGGAAACGCTGAGCGAACAGGACGGAATATGAGCCGTTCGGAAACGCGCAATATAAACGGACAAGCTCCCTGAAACAATTTAATGAATATATGCATATAGTGTATCAGCTACAGTTCAATTTATGTTACTGTACTGCTCAGCATGGGGACAATCATGGTAAAATATTCCTCTATAATCGATTTTAAGTACTATGAATTCAGTACTATGGATGAAGTTTTTGACCTCAAGCCACAAACAAATCAATTATAGTTGCAAAATCTTGTCATAAATGCGGCCCATCTGAACAATTTTTATTTACATAATATAATAATATGGAGGCAAATTCTATGATACATTCTACAAAAGGTATTCCAGCGCAGCCGAGGCCTATCTCCTATGATGTCGCTACATTCGCCGATCTTAAGAGCAGGATAGCGCAGGGGCTTCTGGACGGCGATGCATCTATACATATAACGGCTGGTTTCTATATTGAGAGCATAATAAATATAACTGGAGATGATACGCAGACCATTAGACTGATTGGCGATAGCCCGGATAGTATGCCTGTTTTAAAGCGCTCGTCGGCTTTCGACAACTTTTTCTTCAACCTGAAAAATGTGAAACTTATTATTGAAAATGTCGTTCTGGATGGAAACAAGGAAGAGACTCTCGGTCTGGCTAATTGCAAGAGTTTGATTTGTCTGGATAATGGCGCAAAACTAGAGCTGACAGGATATACAATACTAAAAAATAATTATTGCGGTAATACAGGAACGCCCGGAGCAGCCATTGGCACTAAAAGTAACATAACTAATGGCGTAGAAATAACTATGAGTGACTACGCGAGAATTACAGAAAATATTAGTGCAATAAGAGGAGGCGGGATAGGTATAAACAGCAACGCTGCATCAAAAATAATTATGAAAGATAACAGCAGAATTGATCATAATACTGCGTCCAACTATGGGGGTGGAATCTTTTCAAAAAATACGACTATTGAAATGTTGGACAACTCGATGATCGAATACAATATGAGTTCGCACGGTGGTGGAGGAATATACGCTGAAAATTCACCGAATATAACAATCAGCCAAAACAGCAGAATTGCGGCTAACGAATCAACTGGAAATGGCGGCGGTATTTATGCGCGTCACCAAGACGGCAGCGGCGAATGCCTGATAACATTGAATGATGATGCGTCAATTGAAATGAATACCGCAGGCGAATCGGGCGGCGGAGCTTACATAATTGATAATGTAAAATTTGATATGAAGAATCGGGCCAAGCTCTGCGGCAACTACGCTTTCGGCAACGGCGGCGGATTGTATGCTGCTAAGTATACCGAGGTTAACATAAAAAAAGATGCTCAAATCTGCGACAACGAATCCGAAGCTAGCGGAGGCGGTTTATACCTGGCTAATACAACCAACACGCTCGTTGTTATTTCGGGAACGGCAAGCTTCACAAGAAACACAGCGAAAGACGACGGCGGAGCGATAGGTTTTATAAACAAGTTTAATTTGAGTAATTTACAAATCTACTCGTCGGGAGTTACATTCGCTGAAAACAAAGCATCCGTGGCTTATGCTTTTGACGAAAAGGACAGAGCCGCTTATGAAGAAAATATATCCGCGACAGAATTTTCCTACGGCTTCCCGGAAGGTTACAATAACTATGATATACAGTATATCGCATCTGAAGCATCAAAGCTATACAGCATAACCTACAAGGACGACGCGGGAAACGACGTGGTCGATTTCCTGTCCGGCGATCAAACGCTGAATGAGCTTGCGCCCCCGACGCGCGAAAACGCCCATTTCCTCGGCTGGTATGAGGACGAGAACTATATACAAAAGTTGGACGAGAGCGAGCTAGTATACAAGGACATGATCGTATACCCGCTTCTCGAATGCAACCCCGGGTATGCGGAAACCGTAATCGACGGCAAAATCACGTGCGAAAAGGTGCCGCTGCAGTGGGTGTTTAGGCTTTCGCATATCGATGCCGACTGCGGCGCTTGCTCGCCAAACGCTGCGATGCACTATTACAAGGCGGGAGTGCTAAAGAAGGGAAAGCCCGACGTATGCGATTTCTTCTTAATGACGCTGAAACAAGTACAGTTATAAATTATATATATTAAGCCGTTAGAGCGGTTTGCGCGATTGCGGGATTAACCGCAAGAGGAATCGCGCGAGCCGCTCTAATTATTATTAAATAATAAATTGTAAGGCGCAGCTTGCGTTTATTTGCGCGCTCATTCATAATAAAGGCATGGGCAGCATCGGGCGCGGGGCGCGTACCCGCTTGGGTTGGGGGCGAAGGCTCCGCATGAACAGAAGATCGTCCAACTTTAAGCATCGCCTGTTTTGGGGCTATGCCGTTGTTACGGTGGCGATTGTCGCGCTGTTTGCGGCGGCGCTGATAGCGACCACCGTATCGCTGAACCGCGAAACGGAGCGAATGCATCAGCAGGAAACGTTCGAGGCGAACCTGGCACAAATCGAATCGCTGCTTCAGCAGGCGGATCGGCTTGCGTCTCAGGTCGCCTCCAACGTGGAGATACTCGGCAGCTTCATACCGCTGCGGCAAACCAGCGCGCCCGCTGCCGCGCAATCGAATTATTTCGCGGATAATTTGCTGGACGCGATACGCCTTAGCAGCTTGCTAGCCACGCTGAACGGCGTCGAGGGGTTCGCGGATCGCATAAGCGTATACAACGAATATGGGGATTACGTCAGCGCCGGCCGCCTGTACGAAACGCCGGAGCGGGTCGCTAGCTCGCTTGAAAATACGGATAACATAATCAATATGATTCATATGGTTCGATCCCGACCCACACGATGCGTCGTAAAGGGGTTTCATCGCGACGCGTGGTCGGATCATCCAGGCACGCGCTACATATCGCTGTACCGAACGCTTTCCTATTGGAACGGAGAGACCGGTGATTCGTACGGGCTGGTCGAGGTGCAGATTGATACAGAGCGCTTATTGAATATGGCGTTCTGGCGATCGGATTCCGACGCGTCGCCCGGCCACGCGCCGCAATACGCGTACGCGCTGCTGGATATTGGCGAAGGCGCGCCGCCCTCGATATTGTATCCCGAACCGTCGCCGACATCGGACGACGCTGAACTACGCGACGCCGAGCTGATCGGCGCGGCTCTGTCGGCCTGGCCGGGTTATCGCGATTCGGGCGCGCGCACGGTGAGCGTTCGCGCGCGGATCGGAGGACGCGCCGCGCTTCTGATGGCGGCTCAGCCGCTGACCACCGATTGGCTGCTGGTACGCTCGCTGACGATAGGCGAACTTGACGCGCCGTATTTATCCAGCTATTTATTTATGTCGCTGGGCTGTTTCGCGCTGCTAATGCTGATGCTGGTTGTGGTCAACTGGCTGGCGGAGCGCATATCGCGCCCGCTTCGCGCGCTGGCGGCCTCTATCGGAAACGTTAGCCTGCACGACCTGCGGCTGCGCTATGACGCGCGTCGGGAGCCAAACGCGACGCGCGAGCTTAGCGCGCTGGACGATGCGTTCCGCAGCCTGATGAATCGGCTGGATCAAAGCATCGCGCTTGAAATGCGCGCGTACATGCGCGCGCTGCGCTCTCAGATACAGCCGCATTTCCTTAACAACACGTTCTCCGTGCTGGTTGCGGCGGCGGAGGAGGCGGGAGACGCGCGCACGGTATCGATGTGCCTGAAGCTCGCGGACATGCTTCGATATTCCGCAGACTTCGCCCGCGACAGCGTTACGCTCGCGCAGGAACTGGCGCATACCAGGGATTATTTGGAATTGATGCAGGTTAGATACGAGGAGCTGCTTTCGTTCAGCCTGGACGCGGACGAGCGCGCGCTGATGATTCCGCTGCCCAAGCTGTCGATTCAGCCGCTAGTCGAAAATTGCTTCACACATGGATTTAAGAACGAGCCGCCGTGGAGGGTAACCGTCGCCGCGCAAATACAAGGCGCGAAATGGCGGCTGCGGGTGGAGGATAACGGCGTTGGCATGTCCGAGCAGGCGATCGTAGCGCTTTTGGGCAGGCTGGAGGCGTATCGCGTAGACGTGGCCAGCAGCTTTGCCGAGCTGTCGGAGGGCGGGCTGGGCTTCATAGGAACGATGCTGCGGTTGTCGGCGGCGGACGCGTCCGTTCGCTGCAGCGTTGCGAATTGCCCGGAGGGCGGATTGAGCGTCGAGATAGAAGGTGAACTGCGTGATTAAGGTTTTGCTCGCCGAGGATGAACCGCCCACGCTAAGGCGCGTCGCCGGTATGGTGGAACAGCTCGACCCCGCGTTCAAGATCGCGGCGACCGCGCTGAACGGCAGGCAGGCGCTGGACGCGTTCTCTCAAGCGCCATGCGACGTGGTGATTAGCGATATACGCATGCCGGTTATGGACGGGCTGCAATTGATGGAGCGCGTGCGGGCGATCGATCCAACATGCATGATAGTAGTGCTGTCCGGCTATTCAGATTTTCAGTACGTATCCCACGCGCTTAGAATGGGCAGCGTGGATTATCTGCTGAAACCCGTTTCGGCGCAATCGCTTCGCGAAACGCTCGCGCGGCTAAAGGAGCGGTTTCTCGCGCGCGAGCGTACTCATATACGCAACCGCCTGTCCATGCATCTCAATCGATCCGCGCCAGCGCCGTTCGCCCCGCTTCAAGCGGATCAGTCAGACGCGCGCTGCCTTTGCCTTTTCTGCGCCGGATCGCTTCCGCCGGACGACGCCGCCGACAGCGTGGAACTGTACCCCGGAGCGGCGTTTTGGAATACGGTTTCGCTGGAAGCGATCGCCAGGAACGCTCTGACTTCAAAACCTGCCGCCAATCGCGCGGGCGAGGAAGCCACGATTCCGTTCACGTGGGAATTCATGGGCGATACCGCTGCGGAACGTATTCTTATATTTCAGTTGGACGGCGGCTACGCGCCTGACGCTCGAACCCAAAACGAGCTTGCCGTCGAGTGGGCTGCGCGATTGCACGCCGCGCTGATCGAGTTGGCCGGAAACGACGAGCGCTCCTCTCCGCCCATCCACTGCGCCTGCCTTGATAGGGCGATACCCTTGCCCCAAACGAACCGTATGTTAAAAAAGCTTCGGCAAGCGCTGGCCGACCAAATACAGGTTGGGCGAAGCGTATTTATTCGGCTGGACGGAGGGGCGGCCACCGACGCCGCCAAGCAATGCGCGGACGCGCAATACGACTTGAATCTATTGGCGCAGGCGCTGGCAAACTCGATGTCGCGCGGCGGCACGACCGCCTCCGATCCGTTCCTTCGCGATTTGTTCGATCGCATAGAACGGGAAGCATGGCCGCAGCGGCGGATACTGCGATTGTTTATGAACGCGGCGGATCATAGGCGACCTGACGATTCCGGCGGCGCTGCGGAAAGCGAAGCTCGTCAGTCGCGCGCGGTGCTCGCCGAAGCGATATGCTCCGCAATTTCATTCCGCGATCTTAGGGAAACGTTGGACGGCCTCGCCTCGCCGAACGCAAACGCCGAGCCCGATTCCGGAGAGCGCCGCGCCGGGGCTGTCTCCGATGCGGTAAAGCTGTATTTGAACGAGCATTACGCGGAACATATCACCCATAAAACACTCGCGCAGGTATTCGGCTATGTGCCAAGCTATATCAGCGCGCTGTTCCGCCGCCGGTACGGCGTCTCGCCATCCGAATATTTGGTCGAAAGGCGAATCGAAGTCGCGAAAGAAATTTTATTAAATCAGAATGATATTTTGATCCGAGAGGTTGCGGAGCTTGTTGGGTTCAAAAACCAGCACCATTTCTCGCGCACGTTTAAGAAGCGCACCGGCGTGTGGCCGACCGGCTACCCTGCCGATTATTCGTCAAAAGATCATCCGTTTAAAAAGGAGAGCGGCGCGAGTGAATAAACCGACGGGCGCGCTGGCGCGGATAAACTCGCTGCGGCGGTTTCTTATATTATGTATAATTTTGCCGAATATATTTGGCGGGTGCGCGTACAACTCAACCGATCGCGAACAGCTCTCGCTTATTCAATCGACGGACGCGCCGACCGCGCCGCCGTTCACATACGCGTTGGTCGTCAAGGATATCACCAACCCATATATGATCCGTTTGTACGAAGGATTCTCCGACGCGTGCGAAGCGCGGGGCGCGCGGGCGCGCCTGGCCGGGCCGGGAGATAGCGGCGGCTCCGATCAGGCGCAGATTGTTCGCGCGCTAGTCGAAGAAGCGGTGGACGCAATCGCAATTGCGGCTAACGACAGCGACGCGCTGTCGGAATCGCTTCAGCAGGCGATCGCGCGCGGCATACCCGTAGTTTCGCTGGATTCAACCGTTCGCCCGCAGGATCGTATGGTGCATATTCAACAAGCCTCCCCGGAGATTATAGGGCGCGTGCTTATCCAGGCGAGCGCCGTTATAATGGGACAGAAGGGAGATTTCGCGATACTTTCCACAACCCCGGCAATGCCCAACCAAGCCGCGTGGGTTAAATGGATGTTATATGAGCAAGGCGCGTATTCCGACAAATATCGCGATATGCGCCTTGTCGAGGTGGCGTACGGGCTGGACGCGTTCGAAGCATCGGCGGAAGAAACCCGCAGATTGCTGCGCGACTGGCCGGAACTGAAGCTGATAGTAGCGCCTACGGTGGTCGGTTTGCGCGCCGCCGCAGAGACGATAGCCCGCGAAGGCGCCGACGTAAAGGTCACCGGGCTTGGGCTGCCCTCCGATATGGAGCCGCATATCAAAAGCGGGCTATGCCCGTGGATGTATTTGTGGAACCCTTCGGAAGTCGGCTCGCTCGCCGCGTACGCGCTGGACGCGCTCAAGCGGGGAACGCTTACCGGCGCGGTGGGCGAGATAGTTTACGCAGGCGAACTGGGCGATAAAGTGGTTACGCCAAGCGAGGACGGAGGCGCCGAGATAGTGCTGGGCAATCCCAAGATGTTTGATCCCACAAATATAATGCTGTGGAAGGAGGTGTTCTAGCGGCGCATTATTATTCACCATGTATCTATGTGATAATAAATATAATCGGCGCTATGCAAAATTAATATGAATAAATTTAGATGTTTTTCATAAAACATCATACCTTGTATCGATGCCTTAAAAGTAGATGAAGATACCTTGACCCAAGCGCGCGATCGTTGACTTTTTAGCGGAAATCTGCTACTATATTAGACGGCGGTTCCGTCCGCAACCCCTCCAGTTAGGGGGCGATCTTCATCCGATTCGTGGCTCGGCACGGAATACCTCGCCAAACATCATGGAGAAGTACCCAAGAGGCCAAAGGGGCTCCCCTGCTAAGGGAGTAGGCTGGGAAACTGGCGCCCGGGTTCGAATCCCGGCTTCTCCGCCAATCATAAGAAAACCGTTGTATTAAAACGGTTTTTCTTTTTTCCAAAAAAGCGCGCCGCGCGAAAAATCCTCCCGCGAACTCATAAAACAATCAACGCGCCGACCGCCATGACCATAGCCGATAGGCGGGCGATAGTGTCGTCGCCCCAGCCGACCATTGCGCCGACCGCCGTCAAAACTCGACCACCGCGCACCATAATATTCGGCTAGTAGTTTGCGTCGAGGATCAAATATGTTATACCAGACTCGTAAGATGGGGTATAATAAATGAAAACTATGAAGTATCGTGTACAGCTAGACGACGAGCAACGCGAACGTCTGGTGAAACTGACGACGAGCGGGAAAGAGCATGCGACGATAATCAAACGAGCAAACGTCCTGCTTGATCTGGATTGGACGAGTTTAAGTTTATACAGTCGTTTCCCAAGAAAGGCACACCGTATGATAATGCTGTGGCTGAATCGTTCTTCAAGTATCTCAAACTTGAGCAGACAAACCGCAGTGTATACGTGGTGGACTGTAACCCTGTTCGTGTACAAACCCTGGGTTCGCGTTTTGCCGCGCATTGACAACTATAGTTCGATATGCTAAACTATATCGGTTTGTTATGCGTTGAGATGCGGTTGTTAAATCGCGCGCCGCGCATAAGCTGGTATGGCGTGCCGCCCCGTTCTCTCGGGGAGGCGGCGGGGGCACAGCCTTCATCTAACCCCATCTAATTAGAAAGGAGGGATGCGCATGCGTGTGAAAATTACGCTCGCGTGCAACGACTGCAAGCAGCGAAACTACGCGACCACGAAGAATAAAAAGAACGACCCAGACCGGATAGAGCTTAGCAAGTACTGCCGCTTCTGCAGAAAACACACCCTGCATCGCGAAACGAGATGACCCTGCGGATCGATCGGAGGCAGCGACATGTCGCAAAAAAATAATAAAAC
>JAISZG010000064.1 GCA_031269355.1 Oscillospiraceae bacterium
TGCTGTGAAGCAGAAACCCCAACAAGTTCATAAGACAGAATATCTCGGCGGCATGATCTTTTCCGTGACCAAAGTTATGCTCCAAGTTATAGCCGCGATTTTTGAGCACATTGTTATTCTCATTCTCTATCTTCCAACGTGCGCGGGCGCAATCCACCAACAAGCGGATATTGCTTTGTTCAACCTGTTTGTTGGTAATCCAACTGTTTCGGTATGCTGTCTCGCCTTTTTCTTTGTTCCATATTTCAAGGTTAATGTAGTTCACTAGTAAGTTTTCCCCATCGGCGCGCAATTCCACGTTGTTTAACCATTGGTATCGGTATTCAAGATGGTTCCGTCCTTGCCGTTCACGGTAGGTATACTTCACCATGTCTGCACCTTCTACCTGATCCATAATCCATGGGTGAGAATCCGGTTTGCAGGTGAATAAAAAATGCATTCCACCGTCTAAGATTTTTCGACACACTGGATAACAAGCGTAAAAATCATCCCCCAGAAAAGTCGGCTTTAGCCACTTCACCCCCTCGCCTCGTTTGTTCAGCCAACGTTTTACGGCGCTGCGCTCGCTGTCTTGTTTCGTATGCCCGTCTTCATTGCGTATAAATTCGGGCATTAGCGGTAAAACCACATTACAACCTGGCTTTACAATGGCTGCGGCCGTGATTTCATGATAGTACTGCGTCGTTTTCTTGCCGCTCCTGCTTGTTTTGTTTACTGTCAGACAGTGGTCGCAATGTATGCTATCAGACGAAAAATACCATACTCTGTCCAATGGAATGAGAACTCCATCGTCTAAAACACGGTATTCTTGAATGATTCCTGCCGCATCCGCATACTTCACAAGTCGATCAAAGACAGGTTCTATCCCCTCTGGATTCACATGATCGACAATGTTCTTGATCTGCTCGGTGCAAGGCACGTTTGTAGCGCCAAACAAAGTCTCTAAATTGCTCCGTTTGTATTTGCGCTTCATTTCCTGCTGAAAATTGAGCAGCGATGGATGCTGAAAATAAAACACCGCCAGCGCGCTCTTGTGCGCATCCGATAGACTGTACTTGTAATCTTTTCCGACGTTGCGCTCATCACTTAGGTTGGCTACTACTTCAGCAAACAATCTTAGCAGCTCTTGGATGAGCACCCTCTTATTCTCTCTCATTTCTCTAGTTTACCACATTTTTTTAAATTTGGAATTGCTGGAGCGGGCTAACGGTTTGTCATAAAGCGCCGTTGCGTACGATATAGTTATCCAAACGTCTTAATGTTTATCAATAAACAGATAAAATAATCTGCCATGGGAGGCTCGACTCGATGCAATATATGTCCGGATCATATAATAATAAAACTCAGCAAAGCATTATCGATTACTACGCGAGCTTCGGTTTGTTGGATGAGTCGTGCGGATTCAGGCGTTCCGGAAATGATTGGGATACTCGAACGTTTATGCCCGTAACGCTAGAGGGGTGCGGCGATATTGGCGGAGGAGGGGGCGGCGGCGAGGACGACGGCATCCTTCCCGAGAATAAGCCATCGCCCGATTTCCCGGACAACGATCCGAATAAATTGCCGCCGCTTGGCCCCACGTATATCGCGCCGGATCCGTTCACGCCCGACCCCGCCGCGCCGGATACTGTGCCGCGCCCGGATGAGTGCTCGCCTGCGGTGCGCGATATGTCGCACTATCCGATTACACATAATTTTAAGCACGGCTGCCATATATTTATAAACTATCCCGAAATGCTGCGTCATCGGCATGTGGCGGACTACACGGGCAACGTATTGTTCGCCCGCACAATCACGCCGGACGAAGGGCCGTATATGGTATACTTCGAACATGTGAACAACTGCAGCAGCCTGGAGGAACCCGACCGCAACGCAAATTACTGGTTTCATTACTGTATATCTTTCCATAGTAAAGATGGTGCGCGCGCAGAGGTCACGCTGAAACGCCGCGGCGCGTCTCTCGGTTGGGTCTATCATAACAAAACGTGGCTTCAGTTTTTCAAAACGACGGAAGACCTGAAGCTGGACGTCCTCGAGTACGATGTTCAACGCGTATACATGGGCAGGGATGATAAGGAAGCCGTGGAGAATCAGGATCCTCCCGAATGCCTGGAAGGCGTGCCTGGCACTTGCTACAGGGATGATAACGGGCCGTGCCAGTTTGTGAAGGATCACAGAAAAGCGATATATATTTACCCAACGAATTCATTCGACGGCGCGTTCGAGCTGGTAACCAGCGCGCCTGTTGATATGTCGGTGTTTATTTACCATGATTACAGAACAGTACACGCATACCCTAGCTGCCAGCTACCGCTTGACAAAGCTAATCTAGACATAATCGATACGTCCTCCGAGTCAAGCACGACCGGATATACGCTTCAGGGAAGCGGCATCGAAGGCGCAGGGAGATGGTCGTTCGACGACAGCGACCAGCCAACGCAGGGATCGCTGCCGCTAACCATTAACGGCAACTCTTGCTGCTATTGGTTTACCAACACGTGCGAATTAAGCTTGAAAAGCCAAAACGCCATGTATGATGATATTTTTACTTATGTTATCCGCGACGAAGCAAAGGATGGAAGCGGATGCAGCGTTAGCACAATGACGCGCCAAAAAATAGACGAGGCGCACCCAACCAACATATGGCCGTACGCGTATACATCCAACCTGGCGAACTGGGGCGTTATATACGATATGAATTTGACGTTCGAAAACAACGGCGACACCACGCGCTGGATTCGCTATTTGTTCTATTGCAATACGGCAACTTACAGCATCACCGATTGGGAGGAAAGAATAAAAGAGTGCCTCGAGAAAAACAACTGCTGCCAGCGGCTTGTGGTGGCGTGCGTGACGTCGCCCTATATAAACGGCAATACTCCAATGGTGCTGGATTACGGACGCTATTTCGACGCGATATCTGCGCACAGCTGCAGCGAGGCCGGCATCAACGCGTATCGTAATTTCCATAACTACCCGTACCGCGCGGTATTTAACCTGGAGATGCCGGGGCATAGTTCTAGAAGCGTGCGGCTTCAATATGTGCTGGGCGGCCAGTCGTGCGGCGGCATCGGCCATTTCGTGATGCTTCGCGACACCAAGCCCGATGATATAGTTACTACAAACTGCGGCAAATGATTATGTATTAGTATTAATATTTATATTAATACTAATACATAAATATATGAACCCACGCCCCGAAGCCGCTTGAAACACTTCGCGCGCCGCGCTATAATTAGGGCGCGCTTGAAAAACATCTGGTTGATTCATCGGCTTCGGGAGGTCGCCATGCGTTCCGATGCGCGCACTTATATATTTATAATTGTTGTGATGGTATTGACGTTCGTCATGATCGCTCCGATTGAGCTTCGCGCGGAGGTCGCTGCGGACGAGCCTATATATGACGTCGCCTGGTCGGCGGCGCTCGGCGGGGAAGGCCGGGACGAGTTGTTCGACGCGGCGCCTGCTTTAGACGGCGGCGCGTTCATGGTCGGCGCGGCGGACAGCCCGGCGGACGACGCGATAGGCATGCTCGACGCGTGGGCGCTACGGCTGAACGCCGACGGGGAAACGGTTTGGTCGCGCAGGTTTGGGGGAAGCGCGGACGACCGATTTACGCGCGTGACGCCGCTTGCCGACGGCGGCGCGATATTGCTGGGCGAGACTTCGTCGGACGACGGGCAGGTGCGGCTGCATCGCGGCGGGGTGGACGCGTGGGTGGTGCGGGTCGACGAGCGCGGCGATATGATATGGCAAAAATCGCTGGGCGGAGCGGCAGACGATCGGTTGACGACGATGGTTATATCTGAAGAAATGATTGTTCTGGCGGGCGAAACGCGAAGCTATACGCAGGATTTAACGAGCAATCAGGGCGGGGCCGACGCGTGGGTTTGCGCTATACAGCTTGATACGGGGCGTTCGATATGGCATGATTCGGTGGGCGGAAAGGGCGATGATCGATTCAAATTCCTGCTGCCCGCCGATAGCGGCTGGCTGCTGGTGGGCGAATGGACGCGCACGGACGAAGGCGAGCCGCGGGTTCAGCCGTTCCGTTTTACTATAACAAGCGACGGCAAGGAGCGTTCGCGCGCGATACTGGCGTTTAAATATGACGCGTGGGTTTACGACGCTGTCGCGCGGGATGGCGGCTGGATAATCGCGGGAAAAACCAACGCGGAAAATTCGGACGGCTGGATAGGCACGCTTACCGCAAGCGGCGCGTTCAGCGTTTCTTATTTGGAGGGGAACACGGACGGCGAGATCCGCAGGATATTCGCGTTCTTCGACGGATTGGTCGTCGCGCTGGGGCAGGTGTCGACAAGCGAATCCCGGCTGACTGGGCTGCACGGCGCGCGGGACGCGTGGGTTATCGAGCAATCGGCGCGCGCGCTTCAATGGCAGCAGGCGCTGGGCGGGTCGGGGGCGGATACTCCGCTGGCGCTGGTTCGCCGTTCCGACGGACGATTCGTGATAGCGATGCAAACCGACTCTATCGACGGCGATCTATCGCTGCGGGCGGAAGGTCGGGTCGGCTGGCTCGCGCTGCTGGACACGAACGGAAATTTAATAGACGATCAAATCATCGCGCCATTTTCGGATCAGGAATGGTCAATGTGTTCGGTGAGCGCCCGCAGCGAGCTTCTGCTGATCGGGCGCGCCGTGATAGATAACGGCGAAACGCGCGCGGTCGCCGTCAAGCTCACGCCCTCCCAACATAACTCCAAGTAGCAATCCACACATTTTCACACATTTTCATCCTGAATGCATATCATGTAAACAAGGGTAATATATATGGTGGTTTGGGGCGACAAACATACTCGTCAATCATAGGGCGCGAAGATTGACGACCTGCTTGCCGCTTTTTTTAGGAGCGGCCAATGCGCGCGCTTTAGAAAACTGCCCCCGTAATTCCTAACCCCATATGCTGCATCAGAGGTGAGCGCATGCTACGCCGGGCGCGATACTTGGTTCTGCTTGCGCTGCTGCTTGCGTCGGTGCAAAACGCGAAGGCCGGAACGGTCGGATTTCGCGTTCGCACCGCAAGCGGCGGCACTTTGCCCGGCGCTTGCTCGTTCACTCCCAAAAATCTGAGCGGCACGGCTTCAAAAATAATCAGCGCCGCGCTCAAAAAAAGCGGCGCTGATAAGGCTATCTCCTATTTTCCCTCGTACGCCAGAAACGAGCTGCGCACTCTGCTGCGCAAGGATACGCCTGAATACGCGATACACGTACGCTGCCATACCTACTTCTCGGTTAGCGGATATACGAAAAGCATCGGCAGCGTGATAATGCGCATGGATACCGGCGGCTCCACCAGTTCAAGCTACCGCTACGCCGCCATGCTGGGCATTCTCTACGAGGACGGCAGCATAGGCTGGAACGCGCTGCGCGCGACATTATCGTCGGGAACGTTCAGTATAACTATATCCTCCTCGATCGCCGCCGCGCTGAGCAAAAGCGGCCGCTCCTGCGTTATACTTATTTTAGGGGAAACGTATCGCTGGTGGTAGCGTCAGCGCGTCGTCTCCTCCTCCACAAGCCTGTTCGCCCGGTACCTCTCGCGCAGCCTGGGCTTCTCTATCTTACCCGTGGGATTGCGCGGCACCTTGTCGAACAATATCTTGCGCGGCCGCTTGTAGCGGGGCAGCGCCCGGCAGAAAGCCTCCACATCCGCCTCGGTAATCGATGCGCCTTCCTTCGGCTCGATTATCGCCGCCGCGATTTCGCCCAGCCTCGGATCCGGCAGCCCTATAACAGCCACATCCTTTATCGCGCCCATCCCGCGAAGAAAATCTTCAATTTGAACCGGATACAGATTTTCGCCGCCGGTTATTATTACATCTTTTTTGCGATCCACTAAATATATAAATCCGTCCTCATCCTCGCGCGCCATATCGCCGGTGTATAGCCAGCCGTCCTTTAGCGTAGCGGCTGTGGCTGCAGGATCGTTATAATAACATCTCATTACGCCGGGGCCGCGAACTATCAGTTCGCCGACGCCGCCGGACGGCACCCGCGCGCCATGCTCGTCGACGATGCGCGTCTCCCAGCCGTAGCCCGCTACGCCTATCGCGCCGACCTTATGCATATTTTCCACGCCCAAATGCACGGCGCCCGGCCCCGCCGATTCGGATAGGCCGTAGTTCGTATCGTACGCGTGATTCGGAAACTTCTCGCGCCAGCGCTTGATCAAGCTGGGCGGAACGGGCTGCGCGCCTATATGCATAAGCCGCCACGCGGAGAGGTCGTAATCGGACAGGCGCGCGTCGCCCCTGTCTATCGCGTCCAATATATCCTGCGCCCACGGCACCAGCAGCCATACGATGCTCGCCCTTTCGCGAGCCGCCGCGCCTAGTATCCAATCCGGACGCACTCCCCGCAGCAGCACGCCGCGCCCCCCGGATATAAGGCTGCCGAACCAGTGCATTTTGGCGCCGGTATGGTATAGGGGCGGAATGCACAGGAATATATCGTCGCGCGTTTGTCCGTGATGCGCCTGCTCGGTTACGCACGCGGATACCAGGCTCGCGTGCGAGTGCAGTATCGCCTTGGGAAATCCCGTGGTTCCGGATGAGAAGTATATCGCGGCGTCCTGATCGTCGCTAAGCTCGACGGGCGGCTTGCCGCAATAAGGCGGAAACTCCTGCGGAGTTTCTTTGAGCGAGCGGAAGCTTTGCTGCGCCGCGCATTCGGCTCCGCTTGCCGCGCTTAAATCGCGCAGCAGCTCGTTCAGCGGCTGCGCGAACGCGGGGCAGGCGTCTTCGCCAACATACCACATATTTAGGGGCGGGCGCTCGTTTTTACATATATTGGGCGGGGATTCCGCATCCGATTGCGCGAGCGAGCCGCGCGTCAACAATTCGACGCGCTCTACGAACTCCGGGCCGAATATCAGCAGCTCGACGTCCGCCAAATCAAGGCAGTAGCCGATTTCATCCGCCGTATACCGGAAGTTCATGGGCACCGCTATCGCGCCGGATTTCAGCACGCCAAAGTAAATCGGCAGCCACTCCAGGCAATTCATCAAAAGGATGGCAACCTTGCCTCCCCGCCGAACGCCCTGTGCCAGAATTAGCCGCGCGACGCGGTTCGCCATTTCGTCAAACTCGCGCCAGGTCGCCTCCTTGCGGTAGCCGGAGCTGCGCGAGGTTTCTACCAGCGAGAATTCCCGCCAGTCTCCCGCCCCACCGAGCGCCGCCGGGTTGATTTCAACCAGCGCTATGTCGTCCGGAAACCGCGCGGCATTATCCTCCAGAAACGATGTGATGGGCATAAGGCCTCCATAATTATTATAATATTATATTATTATTCTTTTGGACGAAGGTCTTTTGTGCGGTTGGTTTTGCCCTCGCTGCGTGGCAGGCCGCCGGATGGAACAAGCCGTATATCCGCGTGAATGCCTATCATGGACGCGACGGACGATTCGACGCGCTTTTGAAGCCGCTCTATGCTGCGCACTTCGTCGCCGGGAAGCAGCGGCGCCATCTCCACCTGCACCTCTAGCGTATCCAGGTTGTTCTTGCGATCCACCACGAGCAGGTACTGCGGTTCGATGCCCTCTATCCCGTGCAGCGCGGTTTCCACCTGAGAGGGGAACACGTTCACGCCGCGTATAATCAGCATATCGTCCGTGCGCCCTGTAAGCTTGCGCATGCGCACGTGGGTGCGCCCGCACGGGCAGGGCGTGTCGTCCAGCACCGTTAGATCGTGCGTGCGGTAACGGATCAGCGGCATGCCCTCCTTCGTTATTGTGGTGAACACTATCTCGCCCGGCGTGCCGTTGGGAAGGCGTTCGCCCGTATCGGGATCGATTATTTCAGGGATAAAATGATCCTCCCATATATGCATTCCCGCAAGCTCCTCGCATTCGATGGATACTCCGGGGCCCATAATTTCAGTTAACCCGTATACGTCGTGTGCGCGTATATTAAGCAAATTCTGCACGTGCGCGCGCATGCCCTCCGTCCATGCTTCCGCGCCGAACACGCCCGCGCGCAGTTTGAACCGGCTGAGGGGGATGCCTGCATCGCGAATCGCCTCGCCCAGCACTATCGCGTATGTAGGCGTGCAGCAAAGCGCGGTCGCGCCAAAATCTTCCATCAGCATTATCTGCCGTTTCGTGTTCCCGCCGGACATTGGGATTACCGACGCGCCAATCCGCTCCGCGCCGTAGTGCGCGCCAAGGCCTCCTGTGAACAGCCCGTAACCGTACGACACCTGCACTACCGAGCGGTTCGTGACGCCCGCGCAGGAGAGAGCGCGCGCCATAAGCTCGCCCCATGTATCCACGTCCCGCGCGGTATACCCGGAAACTGTCGGCTTGCCTGTAGTGCCGCTGGACGCGTGGATGCGCACAATCTGTTCCTGTGGCGCGCAGAATAATCCAAAGGGATAACTATCGCGCAGGTCGGTTTTATTCGTGAACGGCAGCAGGTGCAGATCGTCCGTTCCCCGGATATCGCCGGGGCGAATTCCCGCCTCCTGCATCTTATGTCGATAGAACGGAACAGACGTATACACTCGCTTTATCGTGTCTCGCAGCCGTTCGTCCTGCAATTTGCGCAGCTGCTCCCGGGGCATTGTCTCTGCGCTCGGATCCCACATAGTACTCATAAGCGAATCCTTTCCATATAAAATTTATATCATCTATGTTTATTCAAAGGCGGAGCACCGCCTCCTCCGCGCGCGTCGCGCGCGGACCCGTCCCCCAAAACTCCCCGAGACAGGTCATCAAACCCGCAGCGCCGGGCGCCCTCCGCGCCCGGCGTGGCAAATCTGCCCGCTATTTGAAGGGGTTTCCAAAGGGGCCATGCCCCTTTGGCGGGAGGGTTTGGGAGGGCGGCGCCCTCCCAACGTCCCCCTCGTCCCCCAACGCCCCCCGTTCCCCTCGTCCCCCCGCGACCCACACCCGCCAAAAAACCATTATGTAGAAATCAACCATAATATCTTGTCTTCAAGTGTGGGTCGCCACTACCTCACGTCCCGCGCCCGGAGGCGCGGCAGGAGTCCGCCATGCCCTCTCTACCGTCGGGCAAGAGGAGGTTGACGTCTGTCAACGGCGGCGGGCATAGGGCAAGGGAACGGGTTTCGCTTGCCCCGTTCCAGCTCCGGGGTAGCTTGAAGGGGTCGCAACCCCTTCAATTAATTCGTATCGCCCGGCTTTGCCGGGCGGGCGGGCCTTCTCCCTCCGGCGAAGCCGGAGGGAGAAGGTTCCTTTTGCCGTCTCCGCGCCCCCCGCGCCTTCGTGCTTCCTTCTCTTAACCGACGGTAGAGCGGGCAAGGCGGATTCCTGCCGCGCCTCCGGGCGCGGGACGTGAGTTAGTGGCGACCCACACTTGAAGACAGGATATTATGGTTGATTTCTACGTAATGGTTTTTTGGCGGGTGTGGGTCGCGGGGGACGAGGGGTTGCGTGGGGGACGAGGATACGTTGGGAGGGCGCCGCCCTCCCAAACCCTCCCGCCAAAGGGGCATGGCCCCTTTGGAAACCCCTTCAAATAGCGGGCAGATTTGCCACGCCGGGCGCGGCGGGCGCCCGGCGCTGCGGGTTTGTGACCTATCGCGTGGGG
>JAISZG010000015.1 GCA_031269355.1 Oscillospiraceae bacterium
GCTTCCAGCATCTGCTCGACTGCCCCGGCGAATATCTCTCTGAGCATCGCCTGCAAATCTCCTGTGTTCTGGCAGTGCTTCGCCAAGATCCCGATCGCTGCCCTCTCCTCCGGGCTTAGGCTGTTCGCTCGCTTTTCCTTTTTCATGGCTTTCTTCTCATCTCTTTATTTGGAGATTATTCCTATTTACACGCTTCTTGATACACCCTCGTATTGCAGGACTTCTATGCGAGTATTTGGCTGTCTAACATAGGCGCGTCGCTTCGGTGGAGTACGGACGCCGTAATCACGCAGGCAGATGAAGCCAAACCGCATAAGTACGCAAGGAAGACGGATGTGAACCGTTTGCATGCCAAGCTGCGCGGCAGATTTTATTTGATACTATACGCTCAATCGGACGAACAGCGGCAAGCGTTGATTGACGCGCTGCTAGCCGATATCGCCAGATATCCTGTTGATGTCAAGCCTGACCGTTCTGTTCCCAGAAACATGAATTCTTCCACGAGACTTGCGATGCGAAAAATTCTGCTGCTTTGTAGGCTTTAGGTTGACGACATTGGTCGGTGAATTGACCCTGTACTTGCGAGCAAAATCGTGATACCCTAATGAATACAAATACCGCTAATAAGAAGTCAAGGAGAATCGGTATGCCTGTGAACTTTGCGCTTGCTGCTATAAATATTATTTCATTCTTGCTGATGGCCTGGGATAAACATTGCGCGCGCAATGAATTGCGTCGCATCCGCGAGAGCACTCTATGGATTGCGGCGCTATGCTTTGGCGCGCCCGGCGAGACGCTGGGAATGTTTGCGTTTCATCATAAGACGCGGCATATGCAGTTTCGATGGGGACTTCCCGCGCTTGCGGCGATAGAAATCGCCATATTAATATTAATTGTTATTAAAAAATAAATTTAAGATAAAGCAAGGAGTGATTGGATGAATCGAATACGCTATCTGGTGCTTCGCTTGATTCGTATGGATTGGCGCGCGATGCTTCGCACCGCGAGATTGCTAAAGCCCCGGGCTAACCGCGCTACGGCGTGGCTGCTGCTTGATATGGCGCGCTGCGCGATCCTTTATAACGCGGGGTATATGGATTATAAAATAGCGGAGTTCTACCGCCTAAACGACGCGCAACGGCGCACTCAAATAACGCGCGGCATATCCAATAGGATAGTTTCGCGTATGAACGCGAAAGAGGATTGGCACTTCTTCGATAATAAAAATGAGTTCAATACGCTGTTCGCCGAGTATCTTCGCCGCGATTGGATCGATCTTTCGGATGCGCAGCCCGGCGATCTTGCGCGCTGGC
Source organism: Oscillospiraceae bacterium (assembly GCA_031269355.1). Taxonomy (GTDB): domain Bacteria; phylum Bacillota; class Clostridia; order Christensenellales; family Aristaeellaceae; genus JAISZG01. The sequence goes on from JAISZG010000015.1 coordinate 1,314, forward strand.
TGGAGAATCGCGGCGACGTAATCGCCAAGCCGATGGATGGTTCAAGCGGCAGGGGCATTGAAAAATTCTCGCGGGACGCTTTTGCCGATCCAGCCTCGTTTGAATCGCTGTTGCGCTCTAAGGGGCTTACGCTGCTGGAGGACTGCGTGGTTCAGCACCATGCCATGTCTTCCCTGTGCCCAACGTCCGTAAACACTATTCGCATAGCGACGCTGCTCGGCGATAAAAAGCAAGGCGTGGTATACGCGTATCTGCGAATCGGAAATGGAAAAGTGATGGATAACGTTGATTGCGGCGGCATGGCGGCGCCGGTAAATTTGGAGACCGGCAAGCTCTCAGGCGTAGGCGCGGATAAATCCGGCAACTGTTTTGAAACGCATCCGCTTACCGGAACGCGCATACCAGGATTTGAAATTCCGTTCTTTCACGACGCGGTTCGGATGTGCCTTAACGCCGCGCAGGTAAAGCCGCGCGTGCGATTCGTCGCGTGGGATGTCGCCATCACGGAAAACGGCCCCGTATTTATTGAAGGGAATTCGTTCCCAAGCCACGCGATTCCGCAATTCGCGGCCCATTTCCCGGACGGAATCGGCATACTGCCGCGCTTCGAAGAATTTATGTATATATAATTAATAAAAACGATCCATGACCGCGACGCGTCGGGTCATGGATCGTTTTTACTTTATAGATCGTCAGTCGCGTACAACGTCTCTATCGCGGAAAAGAAGCGATATGCACCATAATCCAGCCAGCGCTATCAGCCCGTATACAACCCGGCTGATCACCGCGCCCTGCCCCCCGCATATGTAGCCAATCAAATCAAACTGGAATATGGCGATCAAACCCCAGTTGATCGCGCCCAGAATTACAAGCAGCAGTGAAAGTCTATCCATGGAAACGCCTCCTTAAACGTGTTTCCAGTAGTGTTTCCAATCGACAAAATAATATTCCGGGGTATTGTTCTTTATTGTTTTTTTCATAACTGTTACGCTGTCCCCGCCGTCCTTGAAAGGATGTGGCCGCGCTCATATCCGCATGGATATTTTTATTTATACCGTCACTGGGCGGCGGGCGAATGCTGCTTCCGCCGCTTCAAGCGCCACGCCCGTTAGCAGCCCAAACGCCTGCCCATCCATCCGTTCCTCGATTTTCTTGTCTATGTGCGTATATATTTTATGAGCCAATTCCAGATTGTGCGCCGCGCGTTCCAACAGCTGATCATAAGTTAATTCGTCGAACGCGAGCGCGCGCATCGTGTTTTGCGACATTTTCTCCGCGCCTGGCATAACCTGACGTATATCAATAGTACGCTGCGCGGAGTCTGCGAGCGCACCCACGCATTCCTCGGATGTAATAAATAATTCCAATTCGTTTATTAACAAATGGCAGATGCGGTCTGGGCGCAGCGCCTCCATCGAGCACAGCACGCGCATGCCGCGCGATAGCGCGGCGTCGCGCAGTTTCGACAGCGGCGTATGAAAATCGCAGCCCCAAGGTCCGGATATGCGCCACAGGCGCGGCATCGCGATCGTATCCAGATACTGCACGAGTCCGCCGGGCGTAACGGCTTCGGCGAAGAATCGCGCCTCCACCCCACCGTCGGCGCTTGAGCGGAACGCGGTGATCGTGTCGATCCACGGCGCGAGCAGCCGCTCCATTGCCTTCTCGTTCAACGCGGAGCGGTATTCCTCTTCCGCGTCCCGCCGCATCGGAACGGCCGCCTCAAGGCAGCGCGCGGCGCGGCGCTCGTACGCGGCGGCTTCCTCGAGCAGCGCGTCCATAGCTTCGGGAAACGCGCCCGAACGTACGGTGCGAAGCGCTTCGTCAAGGTCGATAACCGTATCGTATTCCTCGCCGCTTACCTTAGCGCCGGGCTCTGCTCCGCCGCCCCGAATTGAATGGAGCTGCGCCCCGTATCCGCCGTCCATGGCGGATTCATACTCCGAATCGGCAGTATCGTCAGATATAACAAACAGCCCGCATCCAGGGCAAACTATGCACTGAAGTATGTTATGATCCAGCGTACTGTGCATCATATCCGCCTCGTATCCGCGCTCTGATATTCTCCTCGCGATCGCGCGCAGGCATTCGCCGCGAGCCGATCTCGATCCCCCGCAGATCGTAATCCTGCGAACCAAATCCTCACCGATCATCGCGCGCGGATCAAACATCACATATCCGTCGCGCGTATACGCGCCTATAAAACCATGCTTTGTCGGCTGCACGCCAACCCCTCCCATCCTGCTGCGAACGCGCCGCCAAACGGCAACGGTTTTCTTCGCGCCAGTGTATGCTCAAGGCGTGCGGTTAATGCGCGCCCAATTAAACGAGAGCGGTATGCAGAGCCGCGCCTGTCGAGAAACATGGCAAGGATTGCGCGGATACGCAAACCGCTATAAAGATTGTGAAAATTTATGCAGTCCCTCTTGATTTTCACTCACGATAATATTATCCTATTCGAAAAGGGATATGTAAATCTTTCCAGCTGCCTGCCAGAGTGTGTTCGAGCATGCCGCAACGCAGATAGCGCTGAATTTTTTGGCGTGTCAATAAGCCGAAAGGAAGACTTGGCGGCGCATCGCCGACCGACCGAGGGGCGCGCCCGATCGCAAAAAAATCCGGCGAAGCTTTATTCGAACGCACAATCTGCCTTATGATCATCATCACATTAAACTGCGCTAAGAAGGGAAGACGGATCGTGCGAAAACTGAAATCCGTACTTACACAAACCCGCCGCGGCGGCATTTTGCTTCCGGTTTTCTCGTTGCCATCTCCATACGGTATCGGAACGTTCGGGAAAGCGGCTTATAAATTCGTTGATTTTTTGGATGCGGCTGGCCAGTCGTATTGGCAGCTGCTTCCGCTTGGACCAGTCTGCAAGGGGAATTCTCCGTATTCGTCTCTGTCGTCGTTTGCCGGAAATCCGCTTTATATTGATTTAGACATGCTGGCGGAGCAAGGGCTGCTTTTAAAGTCGGAGTTTGATGAAATATCCTGGGGAAAATCAGAGGATCATGTGGAGTACGGAAGTTTGACGAAACGTGACGATGTATTCCGCGCAGCGTATAAGCGAGTGACGCCCACGATCCAAGCGGAGATCGACGCGTTCAGGCGCGATGCGCCCTGGCTGGACGATTACGCGCTGTATATGGCTATTCAGACAAAAGAGCATCCGGGATTTTGGTACGAATGGCCGCGCGCTTTGAAATTCCGCGATTCCGCTGCCCTCGAGGAAGCGCGGTCGCGCCATGGCGACGAGATAGGCTATTGGATGTTCCTTCAATATGAGTTCTTTCTTCAGTGGACGGCGTTGAAAAAATATGCTAACAAAAAGGGAATCGCGATCATAGGCGATATACCGATCTACGCGGCGATGGACAGCGTGGACGTATGGACAAATCCGGAGCTGTTTTATCTTGACGATAACCTGATGCCCGTCGAGGTGTCCGGATGTCCGCCGGACGCGTTCAGCGCGGACGGCCAGCTATGGCAGAATCCGCTGTACCGATGGGATAGGATGCAGCGCGACGGATACGCCTGGTGGATTCGGCGGCTCGGGGCTGCGGTAAAGATGTTCGATGTGACGCGGATCGACCATTTTCGCGGATTCGACAGCTATTACGCGATACCAGCCAGCGAGACGACCGCGCGCAACGGCCACTGGCGCGAGGGACCGGGCTACGCCTTTTTCGCGAAGGTGAAGGCGGATCTGCAAAATCCGGCGCTTATAGCTGAAGATTTAGGATATCTTACCGAATCGGTCAGGCATTTGCTGAAGCGCACGGGATATCCCGGCATGAAGGTGCTGCAGTTCGCGTTCAATCCGCAGGATAAAAGCGAATACCTTCCTTTCATGTATGATAAGAACTGCGTGGTTTATACGGGCACGCATGATAATGACACGGCGCTGGGATGGTACAAAAACGCGAAAAATCCTGAGAAGAAATTTTTTCGCAGGTATGTGAATTTAGGCAGGGGCGCGTCTATATCGTGGGCGGTTATACGCGCCGCGTGGGCAAGTCCCGCTAATACCGCTATCGCGCAGATACAGGATTTTTTGGAATTGGATTCGCATGCGCGTATAAACTTCCCAGGTATCGCGGAGGGTAATTGGGGTTGGAGGCTGAGGAGCGGCGCTCTCTCCGATAAACTATGCGATGAAATGCGCGAACTGACGGAACTGTACGGCAGATAAACGCGGCGCTTTCATATAATATTAGGAAGCCAGCGAAAGCGAAAATCAGGCGGGAAGGCTTGCAAAACGAAACGCGCGGCGCGCAATAATCAAGATATATCTATAAGATCTATCGATTGGAAAGGATATCAAAATGCAGATAACCCGCGACGCATTCATGAGAGCCTTTAACATTAACCTGTCGTCTGGAGGTTATCCCTCGCCTAATAACGCCTCGACCCGCGCGATCCATCAGGCGCTGGCCAAAACGACGCTTTGCTTTATTATGGATACATGGCAAAAAGAATCGCCGCGTAAAAAAGCCTGCTACTTATCGGCGGAATTTCTGCTTGGCAGATTAATATATAATAATCTATATTGCCTTGGCATACTGGAAGAAGCGCGCGAATGGCTGGCGCTGTCGGGCGTGGATATCACACGCTTGGATGAAATAGAGGATCCAGCGCTGGGCAACGGCGGGCTTGGCAGGTTGGCCGCGTGCTTCCTCGACAGCGCGGCGACGCTTAACATTCCGTTGGCGGGTTACGGCATCCGGTATCAATACGGATTATTTCGCCAGACGTTCGTCGGCGGCTTTCAAACGGAGGAAGCCGACGCGTGGCACGCAATGAGCGACCCGTGGTCGATACGCCGCGACGAGCAGGCACACACGATCAAGTTCGCGGATCAAACCGTTCGCGCGGTGCCTTATGATATGCCTATTATAGGCTACGGCGGAGGAGTGGGCACGCTGCGCCTTTGGCAGGCGGAGCCGACGCGTGAGTTTGACTTTAACATGTTCAATAATCAAAAATACGACGAGGCGGTGCGCGATAAAAACGAAGCGGACGATATTTCACGCGCGCTTTATCCCAACGACGATACGCCTCGCGGCAAACGCCTGCGCCTTCGCCAGCAATATTTCTTTACCGCCGCGTCCGTGGCAGATTGGATTCGCGAGCATAAAGCCGCCGCGCTTCCGTGGAAGGAGTTCCCGAATCGATACTCTATACAACTGAACGACACTCATCCCGTGATCGCGATAGCGGAGCTGATCCGCCGTCTCGTCGACGAGGAACGCGTTCCGTTCGACGAAGCGTTTGAAATAGCGCGCGTTACATTTAATTATACAAACCATACGATTATGGCGGAAGCGCTTGAAAAATGGAACGCGTCGCTGGTTCGCGGGATGCTGCCACGTATATTAGATATAATAAAGATGATACAAAAAAGATTTGTATCGGATATGAAATCCCGCCGCGTGCCTGCGGATATGATAAAGTCGATGTCGATAGCGCAAAAAGGCAGCATACACATGGCTCATTTGGCGATATACGCGTCGTCGCATACCAATGGAGTCGCGAAGATTCATACAGAGCTGCTTAAAAACAGGGAACTTAAAAACTGGTACAGATTATATCCGGAGCGCTTTCTTAACGAGACGAACGGCATAACGTTCAGGCGCTGGCTTGGATTATGCAACCCGAAGCTCGCGGAGCTTGTCAATCGACTGTCCGGCGGCGACGTAATGCGCGATCCGGATTTGCTTGAGTCGCTGCGCGTATATGCGGACGACGCCGACGTGACGGGCGAGTTCGCTGCAATAAGGAGCCGCAATAAAGCGGATTTGGCCGGGCGCCTGCTGAGCACGGAAGGCGTGGTAGTCGACCCGGACAGCCTTTTTGATATACACATAAAACGTTTGCACGAGTATAAGCGTCAGCTGATGAACGCGCTGCATATACTGATGCTGTATCACGATTTAAAGGACGGCGCGGCGCCCGGCTTCCGGCCTGTGACGTTCTTGTTTGGCGGAAAGGCGGCGCCCGGATATGAACGGGCGAAGGGGATAATCAAGCTGATCAACGAAATATCGCGAGTTATTCGCGCGGACTCAGTCGCGCGCGATTTAATCAACGTGGTATTTGTTGCGAATTATAACGTATCATACGCGGAGAAGCTTGTCGCCGCCGCCGATATATCGGAACAGATTTCAATGGCCGGCACCGAAGCTTCCGGCACCGGCAATATGAAATTTATGCTCAACGGAACTGCGACGCTGGGCACATACGACGGCGCGAACATTGAGATCGCGGAATCAGCGGGCGTGGAGAATAATTATATATTTGGCGCTACGGTCGAAGAGCTGGCCGATATAATGCCTCGATACGACCCTTCGGCAGTGGCGGCTGCAAATCCTCGTATCGGTCGCGCGCTGGACGATTTGGTAAACGGCATGCTTGACGACGGCGGCACCGACGCGTTCGCGCGGCTGCACGACGCCCTTATAAAAGGAGCGTCCTGGCATCAGCCGGATCATTATTATGTGCTGGGCGATCTGGCGTCGTACGATAAAGCGCGCGAACGCGCGTTCAAGGAATACGGCTCGCCGTCGTTTACGCGCAAGGGATGGCTGAACCTATGCGGCGCAGGGCGATTCAGCTCTGATAAAACCGTGGCGGATTACGCGCGGAATATCTGGCGCGTCGAGCCTTTTTCGCCGTAGATAATGCCATGCGGAGCTAAAAGCGGATATTTAATCCGCTTTTAGGGCGATCCGTTTTAACCATACCAATTGCATATATATTATATTTTATTTATATTAATGCGTACATTTTTTGTCAATACATTTCACATCTCGTCGCTTTTTCCTTATCCTGTTGACATTGGTAAATAAACTGCAATAAATTTCCAGAATGAAGGTATATTGCCTTCCTGACTCGCACATACTGCAAATGAATTATCTTGCGTGTATTGTAAGAATGGAGGGTTATAATGAGTCAGTTTGCTACAGCTAACATTCGTCGAAACGGCCACGGCGGTTGGAAGCAGGAAGAGGTGTCGGCGCTGCAACAGGCGATAGAGCAGGCAAACCAAAACGGGGAGCCTCTTCGAGGCGTGTTCGATCACGTATCCAAAGCGCTGGGCAGAAAGCCAAACAGCATCCGTAATTATTACTACGCGCAATTAAAAAATATGGAGCTGGTCGGCTCTCAGCGCGCTATGCCTTTCAAGACGTTTGACGAGGATGAAATGCGCGATCTGCTCAAGTCGATTTTGGAAGGCTGCGCGCAGGGATTATCGGTTCGCGCATGCGTGGTGCGTATGTCGGAAGGCGACAAATCGCGAATGCTTCGATATCAAAATAAATATCGCAGTTTGATAAAGACGCGCCCGGAAATGGTTCGCGAGGTGATAGACGAACTGGAGCGCAAGGGCGTGCGCTGCCGCGATCCGTATCAGGCGCGCTCCTCCAACCACGTATCGATGGCGGAAACCGAATCGCGCCTTCGCGAGAGCGGCGACCCGGCGCTGCAGCAGCTGCTGTCCGGATTGAACGCGCTGCTATCCCGCTCGAACAACTCGGAACAGTCGCTGGCCATAGAGCGCATGCAAGCGCGTCAGGATATATTGTTGAGCGAACTCAACTCGACAAGGAACGCTTATCAGAATCTTCGTTCGATTTGCGGGCCGCTGTCACATATTCTGCGCGAATTCTGCGGCACGAACGCGGCGGGGCGCAGATCAAACCTGACGGCGTTCTGCGATGATATGTCCGCGTACGCGGACGCGCTGGATCAAGCGCTCGAAGCTTGATCGTGCCCGGGCTATTATTTAGCGCGGGGCTCTGCCCCGCCGCCCCGAATGAGGTGGGGCTGCGCCCCACACCCGCCTTTCGTTCCATCGTCCCAATCCCCAGGGGGAGGTTGGGAGGGGGATCGCAATCCCCTTCCCAAAGGAGCGAAGCGACGCGCGCCCCACACCCGCGTGTTAATATCTAATTATTGAGGAACGGGCGCGGCTCGTTCCTCCGTTTTTTTGTACGCCGCCTCCTGTTTCAAATGATTTTCCCTCCGTGAAACCTGCACGCGTATACCTTCTTCGATTTATAAAATATACTCTCGCCGCCCTCGAACCAATCAAAATCGCCGGCGGCTCCGCATACATATGTATAATCGCCATCCTTGAACATCTCGGCGCCGCGATACGGAAACTCCCTTGAACCAGACAGCAGCGCCAGTTTTAGGAAGTCCCCGGAAAACGGTTCTCCGATAACGCGTCCGGCATAGTTCATAGCCCAAACGGGCGTGCCGTTTTCCCAGACCGCTTCCTCACCGGCGAATCGGTCGCTCCCTAAATACGTATCAATATACAGTAATAAGTCTTCTTTATATATTAAATCATGCGAGCGAGGCCGCGATGGCGCGGCTTCCGCG
>JAISZG010000058.1 GCA_031269355.1 Oscillospiraceae bacterium
GGTCCGGGAGGGGGGAGAGGGCAGGGCCCTTTCCCCCCACCCGGTGGGTTTTTGCTTCTTTTTCCCCGGAGAAAAAGAAGAACCCCCCAAATAACAAACCAACCCCTATCACGAACCCCTAAAACCCCTATTCCCCATCCCTAAGGCTCCTTCGTTCCTCGTTCCAACCCCAAGCAGAGGTCGGGAGGGGAACCGCAGTTCCCTTCCCAAAAGAGCGAAGCGACGCGCGCAACCCCATCTCGTTCGGGGGCGTCAGGGGGCAAAGCCCCCGTCTATTTAGAAATCCGCGCCGAGCGCCTTTATCTGGTCGATGATATCCTTATAGTCCGCCCCAAATTCGTCGTACAGCGGCAGCATGCGCTCTTCAAACTCAGCGCGCGCTTCCGGCGTCAGCTCGATTACAGTAGTACCGGCTTCGCGGACGATTTCCTCAGAGGATTTTTCTTTCAGCTCCCACTGCTCAATTTCATACGCCTGCACTTCTGTTGCGCACTCGCGAATTATCTGCTGATCTTCCTCGCTCAACCCGTCCAATACCGCCTTGGACGCTAGCAGAATTTCAGGCACGCGCGTATGCTGATCAAGGATGTAATATTTGGCGGCTTCGTAATCGCCCATATTCTGATACGTCGGCCAATTGTTTTCAGCGCCGTCGATCACTTTCGTGACGATGTTGGAATACACGTCGTTAGGGCCGATGCCAGATACGCCGATCGCGCCCAAAAGCTCGACCATGCGAAGCATCATTTTGTTATCCTGCATGCGGATCTTAAGCCCCGCCATATCCGCGACGGTGCGCACTTCCTTCGTCAAGTAGAAAGAGCGGGAACCCGCGTCGTAATACGCCAATCCGACCAAGCCGGAATCGGACGATTCGATATCCGCCAGCAGTCCCTGGCCAAGCTCGCCGTTCAGCACCGCCCACATATGCGCCTTGTTCTTATACAGATATGGCATCTGAATCGCATTGATGGCGGGAACGAAGTTGCCTACCGGTGAAGCGGATACGCGGGTGAATCCCAGCGCGCCGTTCTGAAGCGCGATGATCGCGTCCGGCTCCGCGCCGTACAGCGTGCCGCCGGTGAATACTTCGATTTCAATACGCCCGCCCGTACGTTCGTTCACCAGGCGCGCAAATTCATAATCCGCAAGCGACGTCGGATATCCTTCGGCATGCACTTCCGATAACTGGAGCGTGATTTCCGCAGCCTGCGCCGGAACCGCGAACAGGCAGACAGCCATTAACAGGGCAAGAATCAGAGACAGATTTTTCTTCATTAAGCGAACCTCCTAGTATGATTGGGTTCATTAAACCCGGTACGAAACCGTCGTTATTATAGCATGTCTATATACAATTGAACAGCGACATTTTTTGAAAATATACATCAAAATGACAAAATACGGACGCATTTCCGATGAAAGATTAACATACGCGATCTCCGAAATCCCACGCATACTTTCTCCCCTCCCGCGCATACCTTTGCGCGGCGGGTATGTGGCACATCCCCATCCTACCAGGGATGGGGGGCGTGAATTCCCGCTCCAAAAGGAGATGATCCGATGCTGGGGATCGCCTTGGAAGGCGGCGGCGCTCGCTGCGCAGCTCAGGCAGGCGCGCTGACCGCGCTTGTGGAACGCGGGTTTCAGCCCGAGTGCGTCGCGGGATGCGGCGGCGGCGCGTGGGTTGCGGGGCTGTTTGCGCTGGGCATACGCGGCGACTCGTTGCTGCGCCTTGTCAGGGATATGCGCAAGGCTGGGCCATGGATGCTAAGCGCGCGCGCGTGCGGACTTCGTATGTTTATAAAACCAAAATTAAGCGAACAGGGAGCGCTCAGCGCAAGCCGCATACATCGAGTGCTTCGATGGCAAACGCTGGACACAAATCTTCCGGACTTAAAGATGCCGCTGGCCGTCGCCGTATGGGACGTAGAGGCGGGCGAAGAATTGACGCTGTCTTCCAAACTGCCAAGCGGGCCAAGTTCCTTGTGCTGGAACAGGCAGGCGACGCTCGCGCAGGCGATAGGCGCGGCGGTTTGCGTACCCGGACTTCTGCCGCCAGTATCCTGGCGCGGGCGAACGCTGACGGGCGGCGCTTCGTATTGGTCGACGCTTCCGGACGCGCTGCGCGATCTGGGGGCGGACAGCATTATCCGCATGCGCGTAATAGATATTCGCGACTCTGGACTGGACGCCGCCTCCATCGCGCAGGCGAATCGCCTGCCGCGCGATCACGACGAAGACGGCTTGCTTCGCATATCCCTTCCCGCGCGTGCCGGGCTTATGGATTTTGAAGCATGCGAATTATATTATGAGATCGGCTACCGCGCATGTTTGGAAGCGCTGCCCAAACTGATCGGCTCTCGCAGAAAAATCGGCGGCAACGTGCTGCCGTTCCCGAGAATGTAGCGGTTATTCCCCCACTATTACTATCGCCGTTTGTGCGCGGAACGTCTGCTCTCCCACCGACGTCCTTGCCGTTATGATATACAGGCCAGGCGGCGCCATATCGCCCGACGCGTCGCGTCCGTTCCAATAGAACAGGCTTCCGTCGGGCGTAAGCCCCTGCGGCCTCGTTTGTTGGGATACCGCAAGCCAGCGCACTATCGTGCCATCCTCCGCCGCTACGGACAGCGTAAGCGAACACGGAAACGAATGCGACACGAATATGGGCAGATCCCCGTCCGCCGGATCAAATTGCGGCGGGGATTCCTGTAGCGCGGGGCGCGTCGCTTCCCAAAGGAGCGAAGCGACGCGCAGCCCCGGATCGCCTTCCTGCGGCTGCACTGATATTACGCGGCTCGCGCACACCACCGGTTCTTCTTCAGCGTCGAATCGAATCACGTTGAGAAGCACATATCCCCAGTCGCGCGGGGTTATGTCTGTAATTTGGATCGTGCGTTTCTTTCGACCGATCTGCACGCTTCCGTCGAGCGTGTCGGGGCATTCTTGGCTGTCCAGCCATACGTTCGCTTGCGCCCAGTCCCATACGCCGTCTTTCATCGCGACCAACTGATATCCAACGCGCGTCGGTTCGCGCACCGTAAACGAAAAGTCCATCGCCGAGTGATCGGCGTCAAGCGTCACGCGATCGAATACGAAACCCGTAAGCGCGGACAGCTCGCAGCTTTCAGCGAGCGGATCATACTTAAACAAAACAAACCCATCATCCTGCGGAAGCGACTGCACGGTGGACGCCGCGCATGCGATGCGCAGATACGCCGCCATTTCGGCCAGGGTAATGCTGCCGTCTCTGTCTCTGTCCGCAGGATATTCGCCATACAATCCCGCGCCTTGCGCAAGCGCCGCCGTGAAATAAGAGCTGCCCAGCGGCGGTCCGGATTCGCTCCCTCGCCAATACCAAGACGGCTCGCTTCCTCCAGACGAAACGAGCGCTTTATATGATGTTCCACTTATTATATCGTTTATGTTATTCGTGGTATCGACGGCTTCGCGGGTGTGGAGCGCAGCCACACCTCGTTCGGGGGCGTCGGGGGCAGAGCTCCCGTCTAAGTTGATGCCGCTGTCCGGCGCCATACCCCTGCCTATTATCGCTCCCGAATAGCACGCGTCTACGATTAGCATCTTAACGCCTGGCACTTTATCGAGAATTCCCCGCAGCTCGCCCACCGTCAGCCGCTCTTCCTCCGCGCCGTCGGATAATATCAGCCCGCCGTTTGGCGACTCCGACTGATCGTCGAAGCTGCCGTGCGCGGATATATATATATACGAAACGTCGTCCTCGTCCGCGTCTCTGAAAGCCGACGCTGCCGCCTGCGCGAACGCCGCTGCAGATTGTGTGATTCCATCCTGCCGACTTATCGTGAAACCGCGAATATCGTTTTCCAGCAACGCTTCCATCGCTATGAGGTTGTTATGCGAGGTCGGCGCCGTGTCAGGGTATGTTATATAATCGTCGCACGCGATCAGCAGCGCGCGATATCGAACGTCATATTCCTTCCGCTGCGACTCTGCCCCCGCAGCGTAATCCGCGATCCGCACGGGAACATATAAAAATAATATTGATGTAATTAAAAATGACATCGCGGCGAGCGCCGCAGCTTTGCACGTCGTCCTCATATCGACAGTATACGACAAATTTCCAGAAAACAAAAGCGAATTGGAAAGTATTTACGACTGCTCACCGCGCGGGTGTGGGGAGCAGCCCCACCTTGTTCGGGGCGGCGAGGCAGAGCCCCGCGCTATTGATGATGTCCCAACGGGCGCAATCCCGCCGTTTCCGTAACAGGCAGCGAGAATATAATCGCGTTCGCGTCCGTGCCCGTTCCTGCGCCCTGCATTATCGATTTCATCACCGCCGCGCGTATTTTCGACGGTACTAGTATCCATACGATATCCTTTTCATTTTGAATAGATACCTTAAAGAACCGATCTATACCGGCCTCGCGCGTACCGCCCGCCCGAATAGTGGTGCCGCCCGTGGCGCCTGCTGCGCGCGCCGCGTCCATAACCATTCCGGTATGTCCTTGGTTTGCAATTACTATGATTAACTCATACTGAATGGTCGGTTCCGTTTCGCGACCATTGGACGCCGCGCCTTCCATACCCGTCTCGCACTCCTTTTCCTTATACAACTCCCCAACAAGCGTATCCAACGCCTGCGCGCCACCCAGCGCGCTTAGAGGAAGCGCGAACGCGATCGCGCCGGGGCGATCCATTCGAAACGCGATATCCAGCTCGCGCGTCATGCGCGATGTTTCCCGCGAAGGCAGCACGCTCATCAGAATGGTTTTTTCTGATTCACCGATTCCAAGAATGCTTAGTATTTCCTTAGTCGCCGTACCCTTCGCCAAAAACTGCAAGCTAATTCGAACGCCCTCGTTGTTGTAAAACAAGCAGAACTTGTCTCGATCAGCGCGGTTCAATATGGTAAACAATACGGAATAACTCTGCATTGCCGCGACCTCCGGAGCGCCGGTACGCCGACGCCGACTACGTTTGTCATACTATGTCCAGCGGCTGCTTTTCGTTCGCCGCCGCCTCAACCTCCCCTCGGGGTGGTAACGGCGGAAGCAAATCATGTTCCATCGTTCCTCGTTCCTTCGTTCCAATCCCCAGAGGGGGATCGCAATCCCCTTCCCAAAGGAGCGAATCGACGCGTTCCTTCGTTCCAACCCCCTGGGGGAGGCCCAGAGGGGGATCGCAATCCCCTTCCCAAAGGAGCGAATCGACGCGTTCCTTCGTTCCAATCCCCTGGGGGAGGTTGGGAGGGGGATCGCAATCCCCTTCCCAAAGGAGCGAAGCGACGCGTTCCTTCGTTCCAATCCCCAGGGGGAGGTTGGGAGGGGGATCGCAATCCCCTTCCCAAAGGAGCGAAGCGACGTTCTCTGGAAGATCAAGCTCTATGATTTCATCCGCAAGCATCTCTTCCGCAGCGATTTCTTTAGTCGTTCCAACAGCAGCATACTCGCGCGGCTTTCTGCTGTATATAACTCCCATTATCTGGATGGTGATCAGCGGCGTCATCGCGACCAAAGCAACCAGGCCGAACGCGTTTTGCGCCACATTGCCGCCGACCGCCTGGCACGCTCCTATAGCGAAGGGCAACAAGAACGCCGTGGTAAGCGGGCCTGACGCCACGCCTCCGGAGTCGAACGCAATGGCCGTGAACAGCTTCGGCGTGAAGAAGCTAAGTCCCAGCGCGATCGCATAGCCGGGAAGTATTAACCAATATAGAGATAATCCGGTTAGCACCCGAACCATCGCCAGCGCGACGGATATTCCAACGCCAATGCCCAGGCTGGTGCGGATGCTTCCGGCCGCCACCGCTCCCTCCGTCATCTCCTCAACCTGCCGTATGAGCACGTGCACCGCCGGTTCTGTCGCCACGATGAAATATCCGATAAGCATGCCCAACGGAATCAGTATCCATCTGGCTGACATCGACGCGATGCGTTCTCCCAAATATGCTCCCGCAGGCATAAAGCCCACGTTAACGCCGGTCAAAAATACGACCAACCCAAAGTACGCATATACAATGCCCACGCATATCTGCGCGAGTTCGTGTCGATCCGGCCAACCGCCTCGGTTCATCAGCTGAAACAGCGCATATACGATTATAAGCGGAAGCAGCGACGCGCCGACATCCTTGAAGTATGTAACGCTGCCAGTCACAAACTGTTTAAACAAAGCTGTCGAGTCCATAAGCTCCGGTATAATTACAGGCTCATATGCTCCTGATCCCGGTTTTAATATCAGTCCAAGCAGCAGCATCACAAGAATTGGACCGACGGAGGACAGCGCTACCAAACCGAAGCTGTCGCTCGCGGATTCACTGTCGCTTCGAACCGACGCTACACCCATGCCAAGCGATAGAATAAACGGAACCGTCATCGCGCCGGTAGTCACGCCGCCGGAATCGAATGCCGCCGGAACAAAGTCGTCCGTAACGAATATCGACAGCACGACGACCACGGCGTAGCACGCGATCAGCAGCCAGCGCAGCGGTATCGCGCGTACGATTCGCCACAGCGCCAGCGCGAGCGACACGCCCACTCCTATCGCAACCGTAGCGATCAACGTCCAGTTGGGAAGCGCGGCGACCTTCTCAGCCAATACCGACAGATCGGGTTCGGCTATCGTAACTATAAATCCGACGACAAATCCGCCTATCAATAGGATAGGCAGATTCTTCTTTTTTGTTAGCATCGCGCCGACGCGTTCCCCCATGCGCGACATCGACATATCAATGCCCAGCGTAAATACGCCCATCCCTACTATCAGTAGCGCAGCTCCTACAAGAAACAGCAGCAACGCGTCAAGCCGAAGCGGCACCAAAAACGAACACAGCGCAAACACCACCAATGTGATGGGCAGCACTGACGTTAGGGATTCGCGGATCTTCTCTCGTATGGCACGATTCATAAGCGGTTTTGATTCCTCGTGGAGCGGAGCTGCACGCCATACCCGCTTCGTCGGTCGTCGTATACCGTTCATGCTACAATCGAATTATACCACAGTTCGACCAATATGCCAACTTATACTAGGGCGTGTTTGAAAATTCTCCCAATGGCATGATTAAATCATTTGATAATAAATTGTTTATATTATTTATATTTATATCGCTTTCTTCAGCGCGTAATTTTCCGGATTAATACCGCCCCGATCGATTTAGGGCGCGTTCGGAAAATCTCTCGGATGGATAAGAGACAGTGCATCAAGACCGAGAGATTTTTCATACGCGCCTTAATCCATACCGCCTGCGCCTAGCGATTCAGGAACGTGCGCTCCGCGTTCCAGCGCCGCGCTTGCAGTCGAACCCACTGCGGATATATGATCATAAACACCAGCGTAATCGCATACACCAGCGGCACCGCGTTTGGCGCGAATAACGTGACCGCGCAGATTGCGGCGGCGTCTAAATAAATCGGAAACGTCCATACGATCCACTTGAAAAACAGGCCGTCGCCGGTGCCCTCAAATCTCACGCGCCGCCCGGATATAATAGTTCGATCCGCTTCCCAGCGTCTCATCGCGCAAAACGCCCACGGCCCGTAAAGCCCCAGCGTGGCTATCGTCAGGAGCGTCGTTATAAACAATCTCCCGATATACCCCGGAAGCCTGCCCTCAAAACCGCTTGACGCGGCCAGGTCAAAGGAGGCGTACGGCAGCTCGTAATCGTTCTGCGGGTTTCGCGGAATTCTCGCCGCATACGAAGAGTATGGCGATTCAGTAAAATGCGGGACGCCCCCGCTCCTATGCGATGGCGGCGGTCGAAGGGCGGCGGCTACGGGCGCCGCGATAACGCGCTCGCCTGGCGCGTATGCGTTTGCGCGGCGATTGTTCGTCAAATCTTCGCGAGCATCGGAATCCGACCAGAATGATTCCTGCGACTGATGGCGCTGACTGCGCCTGTACCTGACCCGCTCTTCCAATCCGGTCACCTCTTCTTTAGTTGTATTTGCTTCATTCGCTCTACGACTCGTTTATCCTTGCGACGATATATAAAGAATTCCAAAACAAATGTTTATCTAAAATACTCTGTATTGTAGGAATATTGCGGACGCCGGGTTGACACATGCGCAGCGAGCGACTATCATATTAAAAAATAACCGTTTCCGCAGGTGCGAGGCATAGTCTCGCGTTGTTTTTGGGGATGGGCGGAGCGCGAGTCGAATTAGGCCGTAGGTCTGTAAGGAGATATGTATGAACGCAAAAGAAATCATCGAGCAACTGACGCTGGAGGAGAAGGCGTCGTTGTGTTCCGGCTTAGACTTTTGGCATACAAAGCCGATTCCCAGATTTTCTATACCGAGCATGATGATGTGCGATGGCCCGCACGGGCTTAGAAAGCAAGCGAGCGAATCGGATCAGCTTGGCATGAACGCAAGCGTCGTCGCGACCGCATTTCCGACAGCCGCAGGAATTGCCGCTTCGTTCGACCGCGAGTTGGCCGAAATGCTGGGCGGCCTGCTGGGAGAGGAATGCCAGGCGGAGGACGTCGGGCTTATACTAGGACCCGGCGCCAACATAAAGCGCTCGCCGCTTTGCGGGCGAAATTTCGAATACTACTCGGAGGATCCATTCCTTTCCGGAGAGATGGCGGCGGCGCACATACGCGGAGTGCAGGCTAAGGGCGTAGGCGCGTGCGTTAAGCATTTCGCCGTAAACAATCAGGAGACGCGGCGTATGACGGCGGACGCGCTGGTCGATGAGCGCGCGCTGCGAGAAATATACCTTGCCAGCTTTGAACGCGCGGTAAAGCAAGGCGAACCATGGTCGGTTATGTGTTCATATAATAAGGTGAACGGCGAATACGCAAGCCAGAACGCATGGCTATTAAACAATGTGCTTCGCGGCGACTGGGGATTCGACGGCTTCACTGTAACGGATTGGGGCGCGAGCGTAGATCACGTAAAGGGCGTAGCCGCAGGGCTTGATTTGGAGATGCCCACTACCGGATCGCTGGAGGATCGTCGGCTTGTAGACGCCGCGCGCTCCGGGAAAATATCGGAAGCGGCGATAGATACTGCGGCGCGGCGCGTGCTGGAAGGCGTATTGCGCGCCAGGAAATCCCGAGATACCAGCGCGATATACGATAGAGAAACGCATCATCATATGGCAAGAAAAATCGCGAGAGAGACCGCCGTACTCCTCAAGAACGACGGAGGCCTTCTGCCGCTGTCCGGCCAGCGCGTCGCGTTCATCGGAAAGTATGCAGCCAAGCCGCGCTATCAAGGCGCGGGAAGCTCTCATATTCATGCGTATGCCGTGACATGCGCGCTGGAAGCGGTGCGCTCCGTCGCGCAGGTTACGTACGCGCAAGGTTTTGACGACGCTCCCGACGCGCGGGATAATCCCTCGCTTCTCATCGAAGCTATAGCGGCTGCGCGCGCGGCGGAGGTCGCCGTGCTTTTCGTCGGATTGCCGGATTCATACGAATCCGAGGGATTCGATCGCACGCATTTGCGCCTGCCCAATAACCAAATCGAGTTGATTCGCGAAGTTTGCGCGGTTAATTCGAACGTCGTCGCGGTGCTGCATAACGGAGCGCCCATTGAAATGCCATGGATAAGCGACGTGAAGGCCGTTCTTGAAATGTACCTTGGCGGAGAAGCCGTCGGCGGCGCGGCGGTAGATCTGCTGTGGGGCGCCGTAAGCCCGTGCGGCAAGCTTGCGGAGACGTTTCCGCTGAAGCTTTCCGATACGCCGTGTTACACGTCCTTCCCCGGCGATTATGATACAGTGCGGTACGGCGAGGGCGTGTTCGTGGGATACCGCCATTACGCCACGGTGGGCAAGCAGACGCTGTTCCCGTTCGGGCACGGTTTGTCATATACCCGATTTGAATATGGAAAACCAACCATTCTCTCCGGCGGAACAGTGCGCAAAGTATCGCTCGATATAACGAATATAGGCGATGTTTGCGCGAAGGAAATCGTTCAGCTATATTTGTCGCCGCCGACCGGCGGTGCGGTTTCTCGCCCGGCGCAGGAACTGAAGGGGTTCGAAAAACTGTCGCTCGAACCTGGCGAAACCAAAACTTGTCTATTTGAATTGGATAGCCGCGCGTTCTCGTATTGGGATGAGCGCGTATCGCGGTGGGTAGTCGAGAGCGGGGAATACGTAATTCAGCTGGGGGCGTCGTCCGCAGATATACGCCAATCTATATCTATTATGATAGAGGGCGACGGCGTGTCCGCAATTGCCGTATCGCAGGATACGACGTTTGGCGACGCAATCAGCATACCCGGAGCGACGCAGGTTCTTGAGCCTTTGCTTCAAAGGTTTCTCCCGCCAGGCATGCATTCTGACGACGACGGAATGAAACGAATGCTTGACGCGACTATAGGCTATATGCCTATCCATGGGCTGCGCGGCTTTTTTGGGGACGCCGGAACCGACGAGTTGATCGACTCGATTGTAGCGGACTTAAAGCGGCTGCAGCAATCGTCACATTAAGCACACCCCCCTGCCGCCGCGAACCACAGTCCCGCTCGCGGCGGCAGGCGGCAATATTTATTATTCATTTATAATATGGCGAAGAGATAAATGGTTTGCAAGCAAAGTACAGAATGTTTGATTTTTTGCGCAAATTTATGCGGATCGGCAGGAAATATGAGAAACGTTGTCGTATCGCTTACATTATGCATACGAATTTTTATGCGCCAATGAAATCGCGGAGCGCGCGCGGCAGCGGGCAAACTTGTTTGCGGGCGAGACGCTCGTCAAAATTGACGGCTCTTGTCATTATGTTTATGTTATGCGCGGTCGCGGCTTTTTCCGCCGCGCTTTCAGGCGCGTGCGCGCAATCGTCAGCCGAGCAGGAACTTCCGCGCTTCAGCGCGACGCCTACGCCGAGCGTATATAGCGCGCAATATTCTATGGACGCGCTCTCTATTCGTTCCGTCACCATATGGGACGACTCGTCCAGCGCGATAGTTTATTATCCGTTCTTTTCTATTCCAGCGGTAGACGATATAATACTCAATCGTATCCTTGCCGGTATGCAGATTCCCTCCCGAAGCGTCGACGCCGCGCCTGCGTTTAACCCAACCGAATCTGCCGCCGCGAAAGCCATTGAGTTCAACCTGCGTTTTGAAGGCAATCCAGAAGGCAAACTAATAGTAAATCTGACGTTCTTTGAGCGATCAGGCTATTCGGATGATACGCAGTTTCTACCGTTTAGAACGGTGCGCCTCGATCTAAGCGCCGGTATATTGATAAGCGACAGTCAGCAAGAAGCGGCTCAGCCGATAGAACCGCAAACCGCAGCCACAATAGCGCCGACCGCCGAGCCGCGAGCCTCAGGCGCCAATGTGGCCATTACGTTCGACGACGGCCCTTCGATATACACTTCATCCCTGCTTGGCGTGCTGCGGGCGAACGGCGCGCGCGCGACGTTTTGCGTGTTGGGCAACCGTGTATCAAAGAATAAGAAAGTCGTAAAGCAAGCCGTCGACCAGGGCTGCGAAGTAATAGGACATTCATGGGATCACGCATCCCTGATAAAGCTTAGCGAGGGCGAGATTTACGATGAATTGCTTAAAACCCGCAACGCGATCGAAAGCGTTACGGGCGTGCGCACGCGGCTATACCGCCCGCCGTATGGATCTACCAACGAACTTGTGCGATCCGTTTCAAAAAACCTGGACATGTCTATGGTTCTGTGGTCGATAGATACCGAGGACTGGCTGTATAAAGATTCCGACAGATTATATAATTATATACTAGATAATGTTAAGGACGGGGCAATAATATTATGCCATGATATTCATCAATCTACGGTCGAGGCAATGAAGCGGATCATACCAGAGCTTGTACGGCGCGGCTATAACCTTATAACCATATCGGAATTGATGGATTTCGATAACGCAGAACCTGTCGCCGGGAAAGTATATTACCGCAAATAAGAACGCGCCGGATCATCCGTCGATCACCCGCACCGCAAGCACATCCGGATCTTCGAAAAGAAGACGAAAAAACACGATGAAATCATACCCGGCTGGAAAGCCGAGCGTATATGTGTTCGAGCAGCGCGCGGCTTCGATGGGATTCGAGCCGCGAATATCTTGACCCAGGCAATCGGTTTGATTATGTGGATTATCTTGCTCGCTCAAGCATTCGAAGCGCGCCGACCGTTCCTCCCTGGCTATTGAGTAATCCGCGTTTAGAACTCGAATATTTTGATTTGCGAAAATAGAGTTGATGAACTTGAGTGTTTTTTCGCGGTTGGCATAGCTGATCTCCACCCGCCGCTGCATGTAAAATGGCAGCATCCTTCTTATCACCGCAAGCACGATAAGCGTCGCCCCGGCTCCGATCAGGCATATGCTAATGTACCCGTACCCTGCGGCTATGCCCAAGCACGCGACATTCCACAGTGACGCGGCAGTCGTCAATCCCGTGATGCTGTGCCTGTGCACGAGTATAGTTCCCGCGCCGAGAAAACCTATGCCGCTTATAACCTGCGCTGTCATGCGGCCTACCGAAACCTGCGCTGCCTGCGTGGCGAGGCTCGATATATTCTGCAGATTATATGCCTCCGTAAGCGCGACGAGCGCCGCGCCAAGCCCGACCAGTATGTGGGTGCGCAGCCCCGCCGGGCGGTTGTGATGCTCGCGCTCAAACCCTATCACGCCGCTCGCGATTATAATCAATCCGATTCGAAGCATTATATCAAGCGCGCTTAAATTTCCGGTCATATCTTCCTCAATCGGGGAGACGCGAGCGTCTCCCCGAAGCTTTGCTTCTTACGGCTGCTTTCCTATATAAGCGAGGATTCCGCCGTCGACATATAGAATATGGCCGTTGACAAAGTTTGATGCGTCGGACGCCAGGAACACGGCGGGGCCGACTAAATCGTCCGTTGTGCCCCAGCGAGCTGCCGGTGTTTTTGATATGATAAACTTATTGAACGGATGTTCCGGCGTGCGCAGGGGCGCGGTTTGGGGCGTTTCGATGTACCCTGGCCCAAGCCCGTTGCATTGAATGTTAAACTCGCCATATTCGCTCGCAATATTTTTGGTAAGCATTTTCAGGCCGCCCTTAGCCGCCGCGTACGCGCTTACCGTCTCTCGCCCCAACTCGCTCATCATGGAACAAATATTTATTATTTTGCCATGTCCGCGCTCTATCATTCCGGGGATAACCGCCTTGGAGCAAATAAACGGCGCGTTTAGGTCAACGTCTATAACCTTTCTGAAATCCTCCGGCGACATATCAACCATAGGAATCCTTTTGATTATGCCGGCGTTGTTTACCAAAATATCAACGCCGCCCAAAGTCTGTGTGATTTTCTGAACCAACGCCTGAACGGACGGCTCGTCCGTTACGTCGCACACATAGCCCGCCGCGTCTATGCCCGCTTCCTTGTATGAGGCGACGCCCTTATCCG
The DNA here is from genome assembly GCA_031269355.1 of Oscillospiraceae bacterium. Taxonomy (GTDB): domain Bacteria; phylum Bacillota; class Clostridia; order Christensenellales; family Aristaeellaceae; genus JAISZG01. The sequence goes on from JAISZG010000058.1 coordinate 13,355, forward strand.
CCAATTCCTGATTAATGTCGTTGAATACGATGCGCGCGCCTTGCTTTGCCAGCCCGCTCGCTATAGCGAAGCCTATGCCGTAGGACGCGCCAGTTATCCACGCGGTTTTTCCCGTTAAGTCAAACATCCCAATAGAACCCCTTTCGTTTTGCGATTACTCGTTAAAGCATTGAAATTCGACGCTCCATGCGCGTCGTCCTTCTTATTGAAGTGGTTAGATTGTAAGATACCGTCCAATAAAATTTTCGCTGTCGTTTACTATCCCGCTACAAACGAAGCATGGACGCGCCGGTTCGAGCATACTTTTTCTCAGAACATGGGAGGGGGATGCGTATGCCCGCGAACAATCCGCCGCTTCACACACAGGTGCATACCACGCTTATTCGTCAAGCCGCGCCCAGCGTACAGGAGCGGCGGCGTCTGTTTGACTGGGGCACTAGGCGAACACCCGCGCGCAAGCCGCTCATAGCCGCGCGAAATAAAAAGGATAAACCGGCTGCGAAGCCCGTTTCGTCCGTTACCACAGTCGCGTTTACCGCCAAACCGGTATCTCAGAATTATACCACATCGCTGTCCGCGCGCAGCATGCCCGGCGCAGCGGAAATCGCCTCCGCGCCCGTATCGTCTCCGGCGAAGCGCTCGCAGCCCGCGCGAACCGAACGAGTTACCGGCTTCAACATCAAAGCGGCGGAAAAATCTATCGATGCGATAGATATCGATACGATAGATAAAGAAGCGCGCGATAATTTCCGCCCGCTGAACTTTGGCGAACGAATGCTGCGCAATACTGCAGTTTGCGTCGCCGTGCTTCTATGCGCTATCGCAGTAAAGTCGATAGACGCGCCGATCACGCAAGCGGTGTCTGGAGAGCTTCGCGAATGGGTGACAATGGATCTGGACGAAAGCCTAGGATCGCTTAAATTTGTACAGAATCTATTGCCCGACGCGGCTCTTGTATTCTGGCATATAGGTGCAACTCAGTCGTTCAGCGAGCCGACCGTCATGGCGCTTTCGCACAGCTGGAAGGAAACCGAGCCGTATCTCGCGTATTCCGCCGACAAACAAACTCCCGTAACCGCCTCGGCGCCAGGCGATGTGATGAGCGTCACCGTGTCGGACGATCATACGTCGACAGTTCGCATACGTCATGAAGACGGCCTCGAAACCATATACGGGAACTTGATTTCCTGCACCGTGCGGGAGGGCGACGCAATAGAAACGGCGCAAACTATCGGAGCCGCGTCCACGCTGTATTTCGAAATACGCGGCGAAGGGCGTTCAATGAACCCCGCTCCGTTGATGGCGGATAAACCATGAGAGCGGTTCGTATCGGGAAAATCGGCGGGACGGAGCTTCGCGTTCATCCCGCCTTTCCTTTGCTCATTTTAGCGAGCGTAGTATGCGGCTATTGGGATGTTATGCGAACGCTATTAATCGTGCTGTGTCTGCACGAGTTTGGCCATGCGGGGGCCGCGAAGGCGCTGGGTATGTCGGTGCCCGCGATGGAACTCACGCCAATCGGCGGCGTAGCGAAAATCGACGGGCTGGCGAATGTCGAGCCGTGGCGCGACGTGATCGTATCGCTCGCCGGGCCTGCGACTAATTTGCTGCTATCTATGGGCGCGTCGTTTGGCGTACAGCAAATGGGTTGGTGGACTGGCGCTGCGGCGCAGACATTCGTTCGATGCAACCTCGCTTTGATGCTGACTAATTTAATCCCCGCGCTTCCTCTGGATGGCGGCCGCGCCGGGCGCGCGTTTCTTGCGCGCTTTATATCGCGCGCGCGCGCGACCAGGCTGTTCGCGTGGACGGGAGTTGCGCTCGGCGGAGGGCTTGTCGCGCTTGGATTATATTTAATCACCCAGCGTCAGGTAAACCTGACGTTATTTATGTCGGGATCATATATTATTTATGCGGCGCTCAACGAACGTTATGAGCTGACCGCGCAGGTGGTGCGCAACCTGTCCTCGCGCGCGGAACAGGTGCGTTCATCAGGTGTGCTTGCGACGCGGTGGCTTACCGTATCTTCCGATATGCCCATCTCGCAGCTTCCGTCAAAGTTCCATTCCAAGCAATATCATATGATGACGGTGGTAGACTCAACCGGCCTGCGTCCCATGGGCACTATATCGGAGAACGAATTGCTTGACGCGCTTATGCGGGATCAAACGATGACGGCTGGAGACTTAATTATACATAATTATACATAACGCTTAATCTGTATGGTATTATTTTGAAACACAAGCTCGGCATAAATCGTTGATTAAGAGGAAACAATTTATCTGGAACAATTTAGGAGGATGAAAAGTATGAAACGTATCATAATATTGATGCTCGCGGCGTTTTTCCTGACAGGCTGCACCTCCAGCACGCCGCCGCCAGACGTCGAGGCGACCGCAACGCCCGCGCCTACGGAATCGCCGACCGCCGTTCCCACCGATATGCCTACGGATATTCCGCCCACCGGCGAGCCCGGATCGCAAACGACGCCCGCTCGCGCCGTGTATACCGGCGTCGCGGAATCTGTTAGCGATACGGGAATATCGCTTAAGGAAACCGGGTCTGACACGGTAACGATCATACTCACAACTTCGGCGGAGACGGCTTTCGTTGATATACAAACCGCCAAGGCTGCGGCGTTGTCAGACATTAAGGCGGGCGACGTGATCACGGCAGTTACAAAGCCAATACAAACCGGCAGTATGCCCCCGCAATCCCCCGCTTTGGCGGTGTTCGTCAACCCGTCGGACGACCATCTGCCGCCCACCTATGCCGTCGCGACCAGCGTTGAAAAGAGGGACGACGGCTCTTCACAGATCAATACGGACGCGGATGTCATATGGCTTGTGAACGACAACACAGTTATTACCGCCTATGACGGCGGAGCGGCCATTTCGCTGGACGATATTAAACCAGGCGCGAAACTTATAGGCTGGTATCAGATATCAACGCGAAGCCTGCCCGCGCAGGCGACCCCCGACAGAATAGTGGCGCTTCCTTGACAATTGTACGCAAAGCGCCGCCGCGCCTTATGATTAGGCGCGGCGGCGCCTATATTGCGTTATTAAACTCTGATGCCGTCCTATTATTATCACTATATTATTTTATATATCAACTTAATTATTATTTATCATCATAATAGGTTGTGTTCTGTTCACATCCTTTTGATTTTCTATATATATTATTAATATTGAACATAGTCAACCTGCCGCTAACTCCCTTGACGAAATCTATGCCCCGGCATATAATCATCCTCAAAGAGGCGAAGATTGTGAATATTGTAATCGTCGGAGACGGTAAGGTCGGCTACAATTTGGCGGAAAATCTTTCACGAGATTTATCGAATTCCGTTACCGTCGTCGATCAAGATAAGGATACGCTCGCTGAAACATTTGAGGCGTTGGACGTAACTGGAGTATGCGGCAACGGCGTAAGCCCGTTGGTGCTTACGAAGGCAGGCGCGGCAAAAGCCGATCTGTTTATCGCCACTACGGACATAGACGAGCGCAACCTCGTATGCTGCATGACCGCGCGAAAGCTTGGCGCGAAGCATACAGTCGCGCGCATTCGCGACCCTGGATACGCAGACGAGCTGAGCGCGTTCCGTTCCGAATTTGGTCTTAATTTAATAATAAATCCTGAACAAATTGTAGCGGGCGAAATAGCCCGCCATTTGCAGTATCCCGCTGCGGCGAATATTGAGATGTTCGCGCGCGGGCGGGTTATGATGCTGGAAATCGCGGTTACGCCGGGAATGCCTATCACGAACATACCGGTAAAGGATATAGCCCGCCGCGTGTCGTCCTCCGTGCTGATAGGCGCGATACGACGCGGGCACGACGTGATTATTCCCACGGGCGACAATCGCATTTTATCGGGCGATAGAATATTCATTGTCGGAAAGCTGCCGCGAGTGTCCAGCTTCTGCGAGGCAATCGGCCTGCACATGAATAAAATAAAAAATATGATGATCGTAGGCGGCGGACGCATCGCCTATTACCTTGCAAAGCAGCTAAATGAATTGGGCGTGCGAAGCAAGATAATCGAAATTGACGGCAAGCGCTGCGACGAACTGTCCGCACTTCTTCCCGACAGCTTGATAATAAAAGGCGACGGTACGGACGATCGGCTGCTGGCTTCTGAGAATATGTCTCTGATGGACGGCTTCGCTTCAGTCACCGGCATGGACGAGGAAAACCTTATGACCGCGCTGCTCGCGAAGCACGCGGGCGTTTCGAACGTAGTGGCAAAAATCAATCGCCTCGGCTACTCCGCCGTTATAGAAGGTATGGGAATAGACCGCATAGTCAGCCCGAAGCTGCTAACGACAAACGCGATACTCCGATATGTGCGAGGGCTGCAAAACGCGCTGGGCAATACGGTTAATACGCTTTATCCGATAGCGGACGACCTTGCGGAAGCTATCGAATTTACGGCGAACGCGTCGACACGGTTTCTCGAAGTGCCGCTGCGCAAGCTGGAACTGATACCCAACCTGCTGGTTGGAACGATCGTGCGGCACGGCGAGGTTATCATTCCGTTTGGCAGCGACGTTATTCGCACGGGCGACGCGGTGATACTCTTCACGCGCGGCAAGCGGCTTACCGATCTTAACGACATATTCGTTCGAGTGAGGGACGCATGAACATTCGTTACATCATAAACCGACTGGGAATTTTGTTGTGGATACTTGCCGTAGGGATGCTGCCGTCGCTGGTAATGAGCATAGTTTATAACGAGAGCGATGTGGACGCGTTCGTTAAATCGATCGCCGTAATCGTAACCCTTGCGTTGGGCACTCTCGCGTTCAAACCGCGAACCGCACAATTTTACGCGAGAGACGGGCACGCGCTGGCGGGTTTCGGCTGGATAGTAGTCACTCTGTGCGGCGCTATGCCGTATTTTTTCAGCGACTCGTTCGCTACGTTTGCGGACGCTATATTCGAATCGGCTTCCGGTTTTACCACTACCGGCGCCAGCGTGCTGCTGGATATCGATAATATGCCGCGCGGCATTATATTCTGGCGCAGCTTCACCCACTGGATGGGCGGCCTGGGCTTTCTTATATTGATGCTTGCAATATTGCCGTCCACCCGCGCGAATGGCCTTTTTATATTGAAAGCCGAAAGCAGCGGACCTTCGATGGATAAATTCGTGCCTAAAATTCGCCAACTCGCATCAATATTATATATTATATATATAATAATTACTTTACTGTTAATCTCGATGCTTCTGCTAGGCGGAATGAGTGCCTTTGACGCGGTGGTGCACGCGTTTGGCGCGGTATCAACGGGAGGCTTCTCCAGCTATAGTTTGAATATAGGCGCGTTCAATCGCCCGTATTTCGATTGGGTGTTCATCATTTTTATGTTGGCGTCCGGAGTGAACTACGGGCTTTATTACGCGTTGTTTCAAAAGAATTTTAAATCGGTGTTCAAAGATCAGGAACTGCGTTTATACGGCGGGATCGCGCTGACCGCCGCGTCTGTTATAGCGCTTGATACTTTTCTTAGGGGTGTCTACCCCAGCATTGGAGAGACAATACGCAAGGCGCTGTTCGCCGTGAGTTCGATATTGACGACTACCGGATACTCCAACGCGGATTTTAACCTTTGGCCGACTCTCAGCAAATCCGTACTGCTTTTGCTGATGCTGTTTGGGGCGTGCGCGGTTTCGACTTCCGGCGGGTTCAAACTGATTCGCGTATTGATTCTGTATAAAGCGGGACGGCGGGAGATCGACAGGTTGATTCACCCGCGCTCAGTTCGCGCGGTCACGATAAACGGAAGAATCGTCGACGACGACGTGTTGTCTGGAACGCTTGTATATTTCGCTTTATACATATCGCTTTTGATACTTCTAACGCTTGTAGTTTCGCTGGATGGCGAAAGCCTTGTCACTACGTTTTCCGCCGCGCTTGCGTCATTAAGCAATATAGGAATAGGTTTGGACGCGGTAGGCGTATCCGGCACGTTCGCGAATTTATCCTCGCTCAGCAAGATTTCGCTGTCGCTGGGGATGATTGTCGGCAGGCTGGAGATTTATCCAGTGCTGATATTTTGCGCGCGGGCGACATGGAAACGCGCCGCTTTATAAATATTAAAAGGCGCTTCCTAACTTAAAGCGCCTTTACGATTATGCAATGGTTCAAATCAGAACGCCATAACGATTCCCTTGTCGTCCGTGTAAACGGAGCTTAGCCCTTTCGTTGACAGTATCAATATCTCCCTAAAATTATAACGATTTCGAATTAACTCCGCCAGCAGCTGCGCAGCCGGCAGATTGTTGCAGTGCGTTATTACAAGGCTTTCGTTTTCCGTTGCTTTGCCGCTGCTTCTAATTGTATCGGCCATTTTTTCGAGACTTTGCTTATACCCGCGCGCCTTAGCGAACAGCGCAATATTGCCATGCTCGTCTGCGCACATAATCGGTTTTATTCCAAGCTTGGTAATCAGAAGCCCTGTGATCTTACCCAGCCGCCCATTTTTTAATAGATTGTTAATATTCTCCAGAATAAAATATGTTCTCATATCTTGTATGAATCTACTAATATTAGCGATTATCACCGATTTCTCCATACCGGCTTTAATCAGCTGATGTATTTTTTGCGCGACAAGCACTTCGCCCGCCGACGCGCTCAACGAATCAAAAACATGCACGTCCGCCTTTGCTTCCTCTTCGGCCATTTTTTTTCCGATCATCGCGTTCTGATAGCACGCCGACAGTTTGCCGGAAAGCGTAACGGCGAACGATGTATGCGTTCCCTCAAACGCTTTTTTAAAAAGATACGGCGGCGGGGCCGATGAACCTATTCGTTCCGTGCACGCGGCCATTTCTTTCATAAAGGCCGGGAGGTCGAGCGAATCGTCGTCCGTAAACTGCTTTCTTCCAAGCGTCATCTCGAACGGCACCGTCGTAACTCCCCATTCCTCTTTCAACTCCGCAGTAAGGTCGCAGCTGCTGTCCGCAATAATTCTATACTCCATAATAACTCTCCATTATTTTATCAAATTAAAAAGGCGATTATATATTTAACGTTTGTCGGCGCAAAAATTGACACCTCTGCTAAAAGAAACTATTTGTTCACATTCCTGTAAATATTACTTGCAATGCGGTTCAGGCTGCGCTCAAGCCGGATAGGCGCGCATTCCGATTACAGATTGATTTTCGTCGAATTAGAGCGTATAATGTAAATTGTTATTCTATTTGGGTATCCCGACTTGGGTACCCCAACCGGATATCTTTTTGATATCTTATTATTGAAGTGGAGGGTTTACCATGAATACTCTTCGAAAATGCGCGGCCGTCGCGTTGTCGCTCGTTATGCTGCTCGCGACCGCCGCAGCAACCGCCGAGTTCGCGCCGGTGCCAAAGGACGAATTGAAGGTAGGCTTCGTATACATCGGCGACGTAAGCGACAAAGGATACACATACGCGCACCATCAGGGCACGCTCGCCATGCAAGAGGCGCTCGGGCTGAGCGACGAACAAGTGCTTTATAAAACGAACGTTTCAGAAGACGCCGCGTGCGAAAGCGCGATACTTGAGCTGATCGAACAAGGCTGCCAAATCATATTCACCACCAGCTTTGGTTTCATGGATTACACAGAGGCTCTCGCAGCCGAATATCCCGACATAATATTCAGCCATTGTTCCGGATATAAATCTAACGGAGTAAACTTCAATAATTACTTTGGCCGCATTTATCAAACGCGTTACCTGAGCGGCATCGCGGCGGGTTTGAAGACGCAGACGGGCAAGATCGGCTACGTCGGCGCGTTCTCGCTTCCCGAGGTAAACGGCGGCGCGAACGCGTTCACGCTGGGCGTGCGTTCCGTAAATCCTGAAGCGGAAGTTCTCCTTCAATATACAAATACCTGGTATGATCCTACAACAGAGCGCCAGGCGGCGGAATCGCTGCTCGACGCCGGATGCGACGTAATCGCGCAGCATCAGGACACCACGATGCCGCAAATCGCCGCCCAAGAGCGCGGCGTATGGGGCGTAGGCTATAATGCCGACATGACTGAAGACGCGCCTCAAGCGCATCTGTGCGCGCCTATATGGAACTGGGGCGCGTATATAACCTCCGCCGTGCAGTCCGTAATCGACGGCACTTGGACGCCTGATAATATATTCTGGGGCATGAACGAAGACCTGGTCGGTCTTTCGCCTTTGACAGAGAATAACGCGCCCGGCGCGCAAGAAGCGATAGACGCTGCGGCCGCTAAAATCCTTGCCGGAGAATTCGACGTGTTCGACGGCGAGATTCGCGACAACGAGGGCAGCGTTCGCGTAGAGGCGGGACAGCGGCTTACCGACGCGGAAATCACCTCCATCGATTGGTATGTGGAAGGGCTGTCGGTTAAATAAAAGGCTCGTGAAAAATTCGCGCGCCTTCGCTGTGCGTCGGCGTTGTCGACTACGCAAGGTGCGCGAATTTTTGTTTGTTTATATTGTTTATATTTTATTTAAATTATGTGATATATAATATATGGCGGGAGCAAAATGCTGAACACGCGCGCTCCGGCGCTTGAACTGCGCCTGTTGACCAAGGCATTTGGCTCGCTCGTCGCGTGCGATCATATAAATATGACGCTGCATGCGGGCGAGATATTGGCGCTGCTTGGAGAAAACGGATCTGGCAAGACCACGCTTATGAATATGATTGCCGGATTGTATCGCCCCGACAGCGGAGACATATTCGTTCGCGGCATAAAGGCGGATATCCACTCGCCAAGCGACGCTCGCAAGCACGGCATTGGAATGATCCACCAACACTTTAAGCTGGTGGATGTTTTTACCGCACGGCAAAATATTCAGTTGGGCGCCGGACGCGATATGTCGGATCGAGCGCTGAACGAGAAGGTGCGCGCGCTCGGCGAGCGATTTGGATTGACGGCGCGGCTGGATCAAAAAGTATATGACATGTCCGTCGGTCAAAAGCAGACGGTGGAAATAATAAAGGCGCTATGCCGCGGCGCGGATATACTTATATTAGATGAACCGACCGCCGTGCTTACCCCGCAGGAATCGGACAGGCTGTTTGATATTCTTCGGCGGATGAAAGCGGATGGCGCGGCGATAATTATAATAACCCACAAACTTGGCGAGGTGATGGCGCTCAGCGACAGAGTAGCGATACTTCGCGGCGGGCGGAACGTAGGCGAGGCGCTTACAAGCAAAACCAACGCTGCTGAATTGACGGAGAAGATGGTCGGCCAGAAGGTAGACCTATCAATCGCGCGGCCTGCAATGAAACAAACCCCTCTGTTTTCTATGCGCAATGTAAGCGTGCGAAGCGCGGACGGCGTGCTGCGGCTGGATCGGGTTAGTTTTGATATTGCGGGCGGCGAGATACTGGGCGTAGCCGGCATAGCGGGAAGCGGTCAGAAACAGCTCTGCGAATGCATAGCGGGTCTTGAGCCGATATGCGGCGGCGAGATATTGTTTAAGGGGAAAAATATCGCAGGGCAATCTCCTCGGCAAATATATGACATTGGCGTGCGGCTTGGTTTCATACCGGAAGATAGGCTTGGCATGGGGCTTGTAGGCGCGATGGATGTAACCGACAATCTCCTATTGCGCGAATACCGGCTTCAACCGGGTTTTTTCATAAAGCGAGGTCCTGTAAGGGAACGCGCGCGCGATCTGATAAAGCGCTTATCCGTGGCGCCTCCCGATCCGTCGCGGCCGGTCGGGCAGCTTTCCGGCGGCAATCTGCAGAAGGTGCTGCTTGGGCGGGAACTGCTGTCAAAGCCCGAGCTGCTGATAACATCATACGTGGTGCGCGGGCTGGACGTACATTCTTCTTATGTTATATATGATCTTCTCAACGATTGTAAGCTTATGGGAGTTGGCGCGCTGTTCGTCGGCGAGGATCTGGACGTGCTTCTGGAACTGTGCGATCGGGTGCTCGTTTTATGCGGCGGACAGATTACCGGATTGGTAAACGCAAAAACCGCCACGCGCGAGCAGATAGGTTTGATGATGGTTGGGCAATCGGGGTGAGGCAATTTGGCTGAACTAAAATTGAGCCGGGCGCGGCGGCTTCATCGCCCGCGTTTGGTGAAGCGCGAGCGAATAAACGCCGCGTACGCGATCCTTCAGCGCATAGCCGCAGTCGCGCTGGCGCTGCTGACGGGCGCGCTATTCATAAGGCTTATAGGATTTAGTCCGCTGCAGATTTATACGGGTATGCTGCGCGGCTCGTTTGGATCAAAAGTAAGCCTGCGAGAAACGATTAAAATCGCGACGCCCCTGTGTATTTGCGCGCTCGGCCTTGCGGTCGCTTTTCGGATGCGCTTTTGGAATATCGGCGGGGAGGGGCAGATGTGCGTCGGCGCGATAGCCGCGTCATGGCTGGCGCTGTTTCACGCCAGCATTCCAAGGCCGTTGTTGCTCGCATTGATGTTTGTCGCCGCGCTTGCCGCCGGAGCTTTATGGGGACTGATCCCCGCCTGGTTCCACGCGAAGTATGGAACCAACGAAACGCTATTCACGTTGATGCTCAACTATGTCGCCATGTACGCTATTCAAGCGCTTCGAGAGGGTCCATGGAAAAACCCACGCGATATGGGGTATCCCAAAATTGCGATGTTCGCGTCGAACGCGCAGCTCCCAAAGGTTTTTGGTGTACATATTGGCTGGATCGTCGCGCTGGCGCTGGTCGCCGCAGTCGCGGTATATTTCAGATATACAAAGCAGGGATATGAATTGACGGTGGTAGGCGAAAATCCCAACACCGCCAGGTACGCCGGAATGCCGGTGCGGCGCGTCGTACTGCGCACTGCGGCCATAAGCGCCGCAATATGCGCGCTCGCGGGTATGCTCAAGGCGACAGGCGCGGATCGCACGCTGACCGACGGTGTGGCGGGCGGCATCGGTTTCACCGCGATAACGGTAGCGTGGCTGGCCGGATTGCAGCCTATCGGAATACTTATCGTGTCGTTCCTGTTTGGGGCGCTGGAAAAAGGAGCCGGTTTCGCTCAATCCACATATAAGATATCTACCGCCGCCGCATCTGTGCTGCAGGGCATCGTATTGTTTTTCGTTCTGGGATGTGAATTTTTTGTAAGATATAAAGTTATGTTCAAAGAATAGAATCTTGCATATTCAACTCGCCGCCACTATCCTTTTTTTTCATTGCTATTCAGCCGCTCATCGCGGATATTTCAGCAGTTGATGGGGAAATTATAATCAATGTACCCTCGTGAATCGATGTTCACGCGAATTGGGCGTGTTCGAAAAATATCTCGAGGCTGAATGTGCTGGATTTTGATGAGGCGCAAGGAGCCATGAGGGAGTCGTAGTGGAGCTACGTCGACTGCGCGTAAACCCGCCGCCGCCTGTGGCGGATGAAGGGGGTTTACGCGCGCGACGCCGCGATGGATAAAAAGACAGTGCATTCAGACCGAGAGATTTTCCGAACACGCCCTAGTAGCTTGCTGTCAAAATGTGGCGAATCAATATAACGCTTGATGAGTGCCTGCCAAACATGCTATAATGCGTACGCATTCAGCGATAATGCGGAGGGATCGACTGTGTGGATTGTCATACACATGGTTCAATCTGAAACCGCCGCCGACAAGGCGTGCGTTTTGTTGCGCAACGAGGGATTCCTTGTGAAAGCCAGGCCGGTGTACCGATCGGTCGGTTCTGACGAGAATTACTTCGAGCTTCTCGCGCTGCGATCTGAAGCACAGGAAGCACGCAAGTTTTTGTTGGAAAATAATATACGCTGAACGGACGATTGGGGAGATAGAAACATGCGCCGAATCGGGGTATTGACATCCGGCGGTGATTCGCCGGGGATGAACGCAGCCGTAGTGTCAGTCGCGCGTTCCGCCGCGCTTTATCACATGGAATTAGTAGGAATTAAGCGCGGCTATAATGGGCTGCTGCGAAAGCGTCCAAATATTAACGACGATATGCAAGTTCTCGATCTGGAAACGGTTCTTGATATCGCCGACCAACCGGGCACATTCCTGCGCACCGCTCGATGCATCGAATTCCTTAATCCGGATGTACGCGCCAAGGCGGCCGACGACCTAAAGGAAATGGGCATTGAGGGACTGATTATCGTCGGCGGCGACGGTTCTTTCCAGGGCGCTATGGCATTATGCAATCTGGGTATTCCATGCATCGGAATTCCTGGCACGATAGATAACGATCTTGCGTATACCGAGCGTTCGCTGGGTTATGATACGGCGGTCAATGTCTGTATAAACGCGGTTCGCAGCATCCGCGCCACGTCGCGTTCCCACGATCGTGTCGCGGTGGTGGAAGTTATGGGTCGAAACTGCGGTGATATCGCGCTTCGCACCGCCATGTGTACAGGCGCGGAAATAGTTATAGTTCCTGAAATTTCATGGAATGTGTATAAAGTCGCAGAACGAATCAATCAGCTTATGAAAAACGGAGATACCCGCGCGACGCTTATCGTGGCGGAGGGCGTGTTTAAAAACCAGAGCATGGAGCAGTTTAGCGCGTATGAATTGCTCAGCTCATACGACGCTAACTACCAGAAAATTCACTCGCCAAACGAACCGATGAACGCAAAAACCCTCGCGGAGGTTCTGCGTCAGCTCTGCCGCGGCTGCGACGCGCGCGCTACGGTGCTGGGGTATATACAGCGCGGTTCCGCTCCGTTTGCCTACGACGCGGGATTCGCGTTCGAAGCTGGAAATCTCGCGGTCAAACTGCTTCGCGACGGCGTGACCGAGCAGGTGATCGGCGTTCGCAACGGGCGGGTCTATTATCTGCCTATCCGCGAAGCGCTGGCAATCAAACCCGCGTTCGACCGCGAACTGTACAACCTGGTCAATTCGCTGTAGCATTGATGAAAGATCGCCGCGTTCCTTAAACTATCGAACGCGGCGATCTGTATGTTTTATAATGATTATTGCGATTATTTCAATATCGAGTTTTCCATCGACGCGTACGTAACGGCTCGCTGCGGCGTCGGCGAGTTCTTCGTGCGCCCAAATATCATTCGCCCCGCTGCGGTTTGAAGTATATTCGTAACAACCACGTCGACAGTTTCGCCTATCAGGCGACGCGCGTTGTCCACTACTATCATGGTTCCGTCGTCAAGATATCCGACTCCTTGTCCGGGTTCCCGGCCTTCCTTTACAATCTGCACCGCGCATTCCTCTCCGGAGATTAGCACCGGCTTCAGCGCGTTCACCAAATCGTTGATATTAAGCACGCGGACTCCCGTCACTGCGGCTACTTTATTCAGGTTAAAATCGTTCGTCACAACCGAAGCGTTGCGTTTCTGCGCGAGCTTGAGCAGCTTGACGTCCACCTCGTCCTGTCCCTCCATCATCGATTCGTCGATTTCAAGGGGCGATTGAAGCTCTTCCTGCATGCGGTTTAATATATCAAGCCCTCTGCGGCCTCGGCTGCGGCGAAGCGGATCTTGAGAATCGGCGATATGTCGCAGCTCGGCAAGCACAAATTGAGGAATCACTATCACGCCTTCAATAAATCCTGTCGCAAGAATATCCAGTATGCGTCCATCGATAATTACATTTGTATCCAGTATTTTATCCACGGCAGACGCGCCGATCCACCGCCTGGAATCAAGCCGCGACGACGAGCGGTCGCGCCGCACGAACGACAGCATCTCGCCCCATCGCTTCGCACCAAAGGCAAAGCCGGTGATTCCGGAAAGCGCGCACAATATCGCGGCAATCGACGCCCAGCCATTGCGCGGCAAAAGCACAAGGAACGGAAGTGACATCAGCATCGCCAGTATCGTGCCTATGAACATGCCAACCACCGCGCACGATACCTGACCTACAGTCATGCGCTCAAGCGTCGATCCCAGTTTTTCGATTACCACGCGCAGCCCGCCGTAAATCCTGGGCGCGAACATCCATCCGATCGCGCCGCACAGCGCGCCGGTTAATAATACGCCGATCAGCGTCTGCGCGGGATCCAGTCCGATATCACCTAAATAATTAGCTATCAACCGCATAACTATCGGAAACAAATATCCGCCGACAACTCCCAATACGATAAATCCGATAATACGCTGACCGAGCCGTTTCGTCTTTTCCCTCATGCCAACCTCCAATTCATAAAATATGTATTTGTTATATTATACCCAATCCGTCGATTGCAATACAACCAGCGCTTCAGCCAGTGTGGAGACTCCGCGAGCGTCCATTGATTCCGGGATCCGCGCGCCTCTTAGCGAGCTTTGGGGCGCCAGCGCGCGCGTATATCCCAGCCTGGCGCATTCCGCCAACCGGCGTTCCGTCTGAGATACTCCGCGAACCTCGCCCGACAAACCAATTTCACCAAATACAGCCAGCCGTTCCGGCATAGGCGCGTTGCGCAGCGACGACGCGACCGCGACGCTCAGCGCAAGATCGACAGCCGGTTCCGATATGGACAATCCGCCCGCCACATTAACGAACACATCCTGGTCATACAGCCTCAATCCCGCGCGTTTCTCCAGCACCGCAAGCAAAAGCGCCACGCGCCCCGCGTCAAGTCCGTCTATGGTTCTGCGCGGATTCGTAAGCGGCGAGCGCGCCACAAGCGCCTGGATATCCACCAACATCGGACGCGTTCCCTCCAGCGCGCAGAATACGGCGGAACCGCTCGCGCCGCGCGCCTGGTCGGATAGGAATAAGTCGCTCGGGTTGGCTACCTGCTCTATCCCGCGCTCCGTCATTTCAAATAGGCCTATCTCGTGCGTCGATCCAAATCGATTCTTCACCGCGCGGAGCACCCTGTATGATTGCCGCCGTTCGCCTTCGAAATACAGCACTGCGTCTACCATATGTTCCAGCACGCGAGGCCCGGCGATAGCGCCTTCCTTCGTAACGTGCCCGATAAGGAACACCGCGCATCCCGATGTTTTCGAAAGCCGCGCCATTTCCGACGCGCATGCGCGCACCTGCGCCACGCTCCCAGGCGCGGATGTAACGTCGGGCATCAGCATGGTTTGAACCGAATCCAGTATCAGCGCGTCCGGCTTTAACAGTTCAGCCTGCTCCAGTATATCCGGAACACAAGTCTCCGTCAGCAGGTACACTCCATCGGATTGAATTCCAAGCCGATTCGCCCGCAGCTTAATTTGCCGCGCGGATTCTTCCCCCGATACGTATAGAACTCGCTTGCCCTCCCGCGCTATGCAATCCGCCGCTTGGAGCAGCAGCGTAGATTTCCCGACGCCGGGGTCGCCTCCTATCAATATCAAAGAGCCTGAAACTACTCCGCCGCCAAGTGTTCTATCAAGCTCCGCTATTCCGATAGGCAGTCGATCGGGAGCGCCGTCGCGTATATCGCTTAGACGCAAGGCCGACGTGCCGTCTCTATGCCGCTTCGCGCGCCGCGAGTCTCGCGGCGGCTCCGGCTGCGTTTCCTCAAGCGTGTTCCACGACTCGCACTCAGGGCATTTCCCAAGCCATCTCGACGTTTGATATCCGCAGCTTGTACAACGAAAAAGCGTTTTTATCGCCATCCACTTTCCTCATTCCCCCGCAGCGAGCAGTATACCACAATCTGGCACTGGCGAAAACATTAATAATACGAATTCAATGGAATGTTTATTTTGTCAAGCATTCCGTAACGGAAGGCAACCGTGATTTCATCCGTTGTATGGTCGATAGCTATTAACTCAGCCGGAGGGATCATGCCAACATCAAGCAGCCTATATTCCGGAATGCTCCGCGCGCGTCCAAGGCATCGATTCGCGAAAATATTCATAGCGATTATAGCTGTTGTGATAATCGGCTCCGCTCTGTATTCCGCGCTGGACAACGGGCGCGTGATGGTGCGCAGGGAGCGGGTCAGCATATCAAACCTCCCTCCCGCGCTGGAAGGATTCACGATACTGCAGGTTTCAGATTTATCTGGAACGCGGTTTGGTCCGCTGCAAAAAACGATACGGCAAACGGTCGGCAATCTCACATATAACGTTGTATGCATAACCGGCGATTCGATCGGCTCCGCTGGAGATCCCGCTCCGTTCTGGGAGCTTATCGGCGCGTTCGATCCGTCGAAGCCTGTTTACTTTATTCGCGGGGACGCGGATCCAGCGTACGATCCTGAAAATCCAAACGATCCCTATGAAGGCGCGATGAAGCTTGGCGCGCGATGGTTGGACGCGACTTCCTCAATGGTGGTAAAGAATCAAACGATATGGCTGACACCCGAGGGGCAGCTGATAGAGAACACTCCTGCGGACGCTCTTGCCGCCTATCGCGCGGAGATATCGAATCTCAGATCGCGCGCGCACGCCTCCTCAGACTATAAGGCTATCGCAATAGCGGAGCGCAACGCTGCCGCGCTGGAACGAGAGATCGCCGCGCGCGCATCCATCAGTGCGGACGATCTGCACATAGCCGTTATGCACAAGCCTCTTGAAGAAGCGCGCGCGGAGCTTATAAACGCCTGGTCCGCTTCCGGCGATATTTTCTATCGATCAATCGACGCGTTTATAGCGGGACATCTAGCCGGCGGACAATGGCGGCTTCCATGGCTTGGCGCTCTATACGTTCCGGACAAGGGATTTCTTCCGGAAGGCGTGGAGGGAAAAATTCTGGTCAGCGGCTGGCAGCAGGTTATAAGCGCGGGGCTGGGCAGCTCCAGCGATACGCCGTTTCCCAAGTTTCGGCTGTTTAATACGCCGGAGCTGACTTTGATCACATTCACCCGCGATCTGGATGTATAATTTGATTCGCCAGCAGTAGCGCGCCTACCACCGCGCTGTTATTGCCCAGAGCGGGCGGGACGATATACGTTTCCGGCGTCCGTTCGATTATGTCGCTGCGCACATATCCGCCGAGCAGTTCAAGCGTCCGCGCGCGAATACGGCTATACAGAAACTCCTGCTGCATCACCCCGCCTCCGAGCACGATTCGTTCCGGAGAATATGCTACTATCACGTTCGCGCAGCATTGCGCAAGGTATCCGGTTTCCAATTCCCACGCGCGATGATCCGGCGGCAGTTCACGCGCGGGCATGTTCCATCGCTTTTGAATAGACGGTCCCGACGCCAATCCTTCCAAGCAGCCATCGTGATATGGACAAACGCCGCGCGGATTGATCTCTCCCGGCTCTGGTCTTAGCAGCATGTGACCCAGTTCCGGATGAACCAATCCGTGCACCAGCCGCCCTTCCGCGACGATCCCCGCTCCTACCCCCGTGCCAACAGTTATGTAAACCAAACTATTCAACCCGCACCCCGCGCCAAGCTTCCATTCGCCAAGCGCGGCTGCATTCACATCGTTATCGAACGCTACCGGAATTTCAAGCGCATCTCGAAGGATAGGCATAAACGGAATATACGCCCATCCGGGTTTGGGAGTGCTAGTTATATATCCATATGTTTTTGACTCGGCTCGCAAATCGACAGGGCCGAAGCTGCCGATGCCAAGCGCTTGAATTCCTTTATCCTGGAAATAATGAATAAGGCGCGGCAGCGTCGTTTCAGGCAAGCCTGTTTCAAACGACGCGCGATCCAGTACAGTTCCGTCTGCCGTTCCGACGGCGCATACCATTTTTGTTCCGCCGCCTTCCAGCGCGCCAAGAAGCGGTAAATCCATCAATTATCACTCCCCCATTCCGCCCAGCAAAGCGCTTTGAACGCATCGCGCAGCGGTTTGATAGTATCGAGCGGCGGCAATCGATTTGGATGGATATAGTTTGTAAGCAATATCGCGTATGCACGCAGCTTTGGTTCTATCCACAAACCGACGCCGGTAAATCCTAGATGATCATATAATATTTCTCCGGGGCTCCCCGGCAGATCGTTCGCGTTCCATATTAAGCCGCGGCGCGACGCGCCCGGCGGCGTTTGCACGCGAAGAGATTTTCGAACCCATTCTTCCGGAAGAACCTGGCGCGCGGAACCATCCGCAGTTTGACCGCCGTTTATCACCATCCGCGCGAATGCCGCAAGCGTATCGGCGTCCGCGAACGCGCCCGCGTGTCCGGCGAATCCGCCAAGCCACGCAGCGTTTTCGTCATGCGTTTCGCCTCGGACAATGCGCCCGTCTGGGCGGCGTTCCGTAGGCGCGGTAAACGGGAGCATTTTATGCGGAACCGCTCCGGCAAACACGTTTTTAAAACCGGCGCTTTGCCACCAATCTTCCACCGCGCGCGCGAACGTATTGCCCGTTTTCAACTCGATAAGATGGCCGAGCAGTATCGCACCTCTGCTGCAGTAGCGCACCTCGCGGCCAGGCGGATAGACCGCGCGCGTTAGCAGCATCCCCCGCGCGACATTCTCAATGCCGCCGCCATACTGCCGCGCCCACGTCCTCTCAGGGAAACCCGCCGAGTGCGTAAGTATATCGCGCAGCGCGGCCGCCTCAAGCGATTGATGAATCGGGTACGGAAACAGGCGGCTAAGCGGATCGTCAATATCAATAACGCCTTGATCCAGCAGCCGCACGATGAGCGGCCACGTCGCGAACACTTTGGTTATCGACGCGAGATCGAATATCGTATCCACCGTCATTTCTTCCGGTTCCGGTTCCCTCGCGCGAAGCCCCGCCGCAAAGCGCAGCGCTATATTGTCGCCCTCGCCCAGCAAAACGACCGCTCCGGCGCATCTACCGCATTCGATCTCGTTGCGTATAAAGGCTTCAACC
Organism: Oscillospiraceae bacterium; assembly: GCA_031269355.1. GTDB lineage: Bacteria > Bacillota > Clostridia > Christensenellales > Aristaeellaceae > JAISZG01. The sequence goes on from JAISZG010000058.1 coordinate 31,972, forward strand.
CGCCTGACGCGTGCGGGCACAAACACGCTCAACGAAGCCATTTCTCCCCCATTGCGTCGGCGGAGCCGGTGATAACGCAGGCCTTCGCCAATAGCGCTTTGCTAATACTATAACGATTTACCGCTAATGTTAGTTCCATATTCTCCCTTTATTGGATTGTTACTCCGCCATAATCTTCGTTCCGTCATACGCCGCCGCTATCCGCCGCCCGGGCGGTACGACAAGAAATTCATCGTCGTTCCAATCGCCGCCGACCAGTTTTTCCATAAGGCGCAAACTCCCGTCGAGCGACTCGTACGCCCAGCCGTTTTCACGCGCGTATCTCATAGCCGTTTCACAATACGCGGCGCAATTATATACGGGCGATGAAATATACGCGCAGGTAGAATATTTCTCAATCCAACTCATTTCATATTCAATAAGGAAGTCGGCATTTTCTTCTCCATACTTTTCCGCGTATTCCCCTCGTTTATTTTTTACATACGCGCTTGAAGAGATATGCGCGTCCTCCAAAAAGCCATATTCCACCCAGCCGCTGTTGAGCCAATAGCAGCCGCGCAGCCGTTTAAACTCCTCTTCATACCGCGCTTGCGAGCCAAGAAACAACGCTATGCAGTCGTCCGTTCTTGGCGCGACCAACGGGACTCTCCCCGCGCTCAAACCCACGATACCATTCGAACAAAGTCCGTATCCCAATGCAACCGCGTCGGGGTTGTGCTTCGACAACTTCGCTCCACTTTGCCGCTCAAGCTCCTCCAAAGCGCTTGCTATCATATTTCGCATAATGTCCGGGTGGTCGTGCAATCCCTGCGGCAGCCAGGTAATTTCAATCGTGTTTGGGCTGACGGACGCTAGGTGGCTCAACTCCCGTGAGAACACGCGGCACGCAATGATTTGTATACGCACTATTATCCTCCGCTGGATTTTTCTCCCGGCACGATGTATGATTTCCTTATAAATTCCATACTGGAGGAATTATGGCCACGCTCAGTTTAATATCCCCAGACGGCGTTCGCGATATAGACTTTACGCCTCCGGAACGGTTGTACGATCTGCTAGCGCGAAACGGCACGCCGATTCACGCGCCATGCGGCGGGCATGGCATATGCAGGCAATGCGTCATAACCGTAACCGGCGCGCTTTCCGAACCGGACTCTGCGGAGCGAGAACGGCTGGCTTGTGCGGCAAATCTCCGTCTCGCATGCCACGCGGTCGCTATTGGAAACGTAACCGTATCCTTCTTGAACCGGGATTCTTGCCCGGCCTCCGACGCCGCGCGCAGCATGACGGAAGGCGCGCGCATTCAAGTAGACGGGGAATCACCGCCGTTCGCGATTACTCCGGGCATGACCGGATTGGGGGCGGCGGTTGATATAGGCACCACGACGATCGCGGCGTATCTATACGACCTAGCGTCCGGCGAGCGCGTCGCCGCCGGGTCCGCCCTAAATCCTCAGGCGACATTTGGCGCGGACGTTATTTCAAGAATCGGCGCGTCGCTTAGCGGACACGGACGGGAACTGGCGCGGATAGTCTGCGGCGAAATAAGCCGATTGGTGCGAAATATGGCGAATGCGCCCGGCATACAAATCGGAGCGCTGCAGCGCATAATAATCGTAGGCAACACCGCTATGCTTTATCTGCTATGCGAGCTTGACACCAAACCGCTGTCCGCGATGCCGTTTCGCGCAGACGCTCTATTTGGCGAGTATCGCTTTCCCGAGCATCTCGATCTTCCGCGCTCGATTTCCGTTTATCTTCCGCGCTGTATGTCTGCGTACGTCGGCGCGGACATAACAGCGTCGCTGCTTGCGGGAGGGCTTATCGTAAACGGGCGCGTACATGACGGCGCGCCGCGCATGCTCGTCGATATCGGAACAAACGGTGAAATCGCGCTCGCGGCGGGCGGTTCGCTCGTCTGCTGCGCCACGGCCGCCGGTCCCGCCTTCGAAGGCGCGGGCATATCATGCGGCATGCTCGCCGTACCTGGCGCTATTGATAAAGCTGATTTTTCCGACGGAACGATTCAATATTCAACCATCGGAGGAGCACCGGCGACGGGGCTGTGCGGCACAGGCCTTGTGGATACGGCGGCCGCGCTGCTGGACGCCGGGCTTATGGACGAAAGCGGCTTTATGGGTGTGGAGTGCCCCACTTCGTTCGGGGCGGCGGGGCAGAGCCACGCGCTAATAAAAGAAGGCGATTTCACATTCCCGGGCGCGGACGTCGCAGTCTCTCAAAGGGACATGCGGCAGCTGCAGCTCGCAAAAGCGGCGATATGCGCCGGAATGATCACGCTACTCGCTGAAAGCGGACTTACCGCCGCAGACGTCGGCACGCTCGTAATCGCCGGAGGGTTTGGCAGCCATATCCGCGCGTCGTCTGCGGAGCGAATCGGCTTGATTCCAAAGGGGCTTGCGGCAAAGGCGATATCAATAGGTAACGGCGCGGGTGTCGGCGCGGGGATGATGCTTCTAAACGACGACATACGCAGGCAATCGGAGTCCATAGATAAAGTCGCACGCGTCGTCGACTTATCGACCAACGCGCTGTTTATGAATTCATATGTTAACTGTATGATGTTTTAATGCCCTCGCAATCGCGCGTTCACCGTTTATAGATATTTATATCTATTTTAATAATGGCGTTTACTATGCGGCGCTGCCGTTCGTTCTCTTCCCCTGCGCATCGAGCCATATTCTCAGCACCTCGAACAATCCGAAAGCGATTATTCCGTTTACGCCCGCTTTAATTAAGTTCGCGGGGATTATCAGCGGCAGCAGCATGCCCACGACGGCTGAAACCGGCACGCCGTAGAACCATGGCGTTACAATCAGATTCAGCGGAATCATCAGCATGGTCATCGCCAGCGCGCCGCAGGCTATCGATAGGATCGCCCATTTTCTATTCAGTCTAGGCGCACGGTAAATGCAGCCTATCACAATCGCCGCTATTCCCGTTGCGGCGATATGCATAATCATCCCTGCTAGACCGCTGGTTGACGCAATAAGCATTTCAACCGCGCAGATTACTATCGTCATAAACAAACCCGCGAGCGGCCCATACATCAGCGCGCCTATAAATATAGGTACGTCGGCCGGATCATATTTGATAGGTCCGCCGGGAAGCAACGTAAAATGGATGGTCACCGCAAGCACGATTCCAATGGCGGACAGCATTCCCATCGTCGTGAGCCTTTGTATATCCGAAAACAAGGACGGGCGCGATTTGCGAATCATTTTATAACACCCACTCCTTTCTTATTTAACATACCCTATCGCGGACACTCTGAGGTTTCGCAAGGCTCTTGCGTATATTCTTCAAACATCATGGTTCCATTATATAGGCCCGGAATAACTATGTCAAGGTGAAAACTCAGGGCGGCGTGCACCCCTATCGGATAAAATATATACTCCTTTGATTATACTGACGAAGTTATAGAAGCGATAAGAGACCGCCTATCAATTGACTTGACCCATAAGCAAGTTCCGGTGGGTCAATTGAAAAAATACTTGGAGATGTAAAAAACGCCTGACTTGGGGAGGCGTTACTCTACATCTCCACGACAAGTTGAACTGCCCACAACCCGTTGATTTTACTGGGTTTTCGGCTGCTATTTATGGGGGGGATGTGTCAAAGTCAGGCTATACACGACACGACCTAATTGGGCAAGCGGCACGTGAGCGCGAGCTGCAAAATCTCTTATATAAATTTAAAGATGTTATTGAGATAATATTGAGCGATGACTCGGCATTTTCGCCTTGAATCAATGCCTCAGCAGCGGCACAGCTGCTATGAAATGCAAACGCCGCGCGAACTCATTTCATGCTTTTGTTTATTATATAATACGCATTTATGCGGCAATAAATTATTGAGATCTGTCAATATCACGGTGAGATATATTGACGGAATGCCCCAGCGCAGACAACGCGTCGCCCAACTCTTTCGCAAACACAACCGAGCGATGACGCCCTCCCGTACAGCCGACTGCGATCGTAAGCTGCGCGCGCCCCTCTTCGTTAAACAGCGATACCCAATATGCAAGCAATTCCTCTAACCGCCGGAGCAGCTGTTTAGCCGAGTCAAACTCCAATACATATCGTTCGACAGGTTCGTCCAAGCCGGTTAAATTCCTCAGTGTGTCAACGTAAAATGGATTAGGCAGGCAGCGAACGTCGAATATTAAATCGGCGTCCGCAGGCGTTCCATGCTTAAAGCCAAACGACATGCAGTGTATCCACATCGTTCGTACTGCGCCGCGCCTCGAAAGAAGGGAAGTCAGCCGACTTTTCAGCTGATACGGAAGTATTCCTGTAGTATTTATATGATAATCCGCGCGATCAAATAAAGGCCGAAGCGCGTCGCGTTCACGCTCTATCGCCACTTCAATCGTCGCGTCAGATAAATCGGCCATAGGGTGGGAACGGCGAGTTTCTTTATACCTGCGAACGAGCGTGGAGTTATCCGCATCTAAAAACAATATCTTATATGTTACGCCCATATTGCGAAGCGCGTCGAGCGCATCCCATAGATCATAAAGCCCGTCGAGACTTCGCGCGTCCACGACCACAGTGGCGGGCGAGGTGGCTCCGCGCCGAATCTCCGCAAGGGTCGGCAGCAGCTTGGGAGGCAAATTGTCTACGCAGGAATAGCCAAGATCTTCAAGCGTGTTGAGCGCCTTGGTTTTGCCTGCGCCGGACATGCCGGTTAATATTATCCATTCCATCCGCTATAGGTTGCCTAATCTATCGCCGATAAGCGCGGCGATAGAATCCGCGAGCGCGTCTATCTCGGAGATGTCTTTGCCTTCCGCCATAACGCGCACAAGCGGTTCAGTTCCGGACACACGAACTACCATACGCCCATCCTCTCCAAGAGCCGCTTTCCCATCGTCAACCGCCTTCTTGATCGCCGCGTCTGTATAGAAAGCGAGCTTGCCTGCCTGCGTGACGGGTATATTTCGCGACACCTGCGGATAGCGCGTCATCACGCGCGCAAGCTCAGACAGCGGACGGCCTTCGCGCCTTAGCAGCGAAAGCAGCTGTATGGCGGTAAGCTGCCCGTCTCCTGTCGTAGCGAAATCGCGGAATATAACGTGTCCCGACTGTTCGCCTCCGAATCCAAATTCGCCCAGCAGCATTTCTTCCAGCACGAATCTATCGCCAACTTTCGTAGCGATAAAGTTCAATCCATTCTCTTTGCAAAAGCGCACAAAGCCCAAATTCGTCAATATGGTGCCGATAACCGTATCATGCGGCAGTTTACCGCGGCGCTTCATATCCACCGCGCATATCGCCATTATTTGGTCGCCGTCTATTACGCCGCCCTTTTCATCAACCGCTAGGCAGCGATCCGCGTCGCCGTCGAACGCGATTCCTGCGTCGAATCCGCCTTCCTTCACTTTCGAGATCAGCGACTCCATATGAGTAGAGCCGCAGTTTTCATTTATATTCAAACCGTCCGGCTCTGCGGAGAGAAATTCGCATTTCGCGCCAAGCTCTTCAAAGAGCTTAGGCGCGGTTCGACTCGCGGCGCCGTTCGCGCAGTCGATCGCTATCTTCAATCCGTCAAGCGAAAACGCGACCGTGCTTTTCAGGTGCGCGATATAGTCCTTCTCACTTCCGTGGGCGTGCTGGATCGCGCCAATATCATGCGGCTGCGCAAGCTCCATCCGCGACTTTGCGGGATCGAGTACGAGCGTTTCTATTTGTTCTTCCAAGTCGTCGGGCAGTTTAAATCCATCTCCGCCAAATATTTTTATACCGTTATATTCCGCCGCGTTGTGAGAAGCGCTGATCATAACTCCGGCATCCGCCTTATATTTCGAAATCAAATGCGCGACGGCGGGTGTCGGAATTACTCCCAGATGCGTTACGTCCGCGCCTACCGAGCACATGCCCGACGCTATCGCGTTGGACAGCATATCGGAAGATATGCGAGGATCACTACCCACAAGCACAACCGGACGCCTGCGGCGGTTGGATGAAAGCGCGCACGCAGCGGCGCGACCCACCTGCATCGCCAATTCGCATGTCAACGTTTCGTTTGCTATTCCGCGGATGCCGTCCGTTCCAAACAATCTGCCCATATCAACCCTCGCTGTTCCCCGCGCGTATTGCAGCAATCGCGCCGTTTATTTTATATATCGAATATGCAGGGATAACTCCGCGCACGTTTGACGTGGGGTAAACCCTGCTGTATCTGCCAACGACGCTCCCCGGATTCAGCACCGCGTTACAGCCGATCTCCGCGTAATCGCCAAGTATCGCGCCAAATTTGCGCAGCCCGGTTTCTATGTTTAGACCGCCTTCCGCGTGAACGGTTATTTTCGATTTGTCCGCGCGCACGTTAGACGTAATGGAACCCGCGCCCATATG
>JAISZG010000062.1 GCA_031269355.1 Oscillospiraceae bacterium
CTCAAGCACGCTACGACTTTTTCCCGATCCGCTTTGCTGACTATGAACATGCGACATCCTCCGTTATTTACCTTCTATCCTCCGTATTTCGATATAATTTGTTATAATCCTTTTGGTAATATATTTTTAACACTTAGAATCTTTGCGTAACATTTCACATTGCTTGCTAATTTCCGAATTGAAGTGCATCAAATAACAAGTTGACTTTTTGTGCGAATTGGATTACAATTTCGTCAGAAGAATTTTCTAATAGTAGGCGGGATATAAGCCAACATGATTCACTCGTATTTGCTTGAGATGCGTAACATCTCCATGACTTTCCCGGGCGTGAAGGCTCTCGATAATGTTTGCCTTGATGTTGCGCAAGGCGAGATTCACTCGCTATGCGGAGAGAATGGCGCAGGAAAATCTACGTTAATGAAGATTCTGTCAGGCGTGCACCCGAGAGGAAGTTATGAAGGGCAGATTAAATATAAAGGCGATGAGATTGAATTCAAAGGCATAAAGGATTCAGAACGAGCTGGCATAGTAATTATACACCAAGAACTAACCATGATACCGGAGTTGTCTATTTCAGAGAATATATTTATGGGAAATGAAATCGTAAAGAATAGACTTATATCATGGGACGCGCAGCGCGAACGCACCAAAGAGTTATTATCAAGAGTTGGTCTTCATTTGCCTCCTAACACATTGATTAAAAATCTTGGCGTGGGACAGCAGCAGTTAGTAGAAATAGCTAAAGCGTTATCAAAGAATGTTGAGCTTCTGATTCTCGATGAGCCGACATCTGCGCTCAACGAAACAGAAACTATTAATTTATTAAACCTAATTAGGCAGCTTCGCACGGGTGGGATCACCTGCATTATGATCTCACATAAACTTTCTGAAATTGCCGCTATTTCTGATAAGGTAACAGTTCTGCGCGATGGGCATTCAATTGAAACTTTTCCGGCGGAACAGGGATACATAGACGAAGATCGGATAATTCGGTTAATGGTCGGGCGTTCAATAGAAAACCGTTATCCTGTGCATAACAGTAATCCTGGAGAAACCATATTTGAGGTCGCCGACTGGCGAGTGGAAGACCCACGCATAGCCGGGCGGCTTATCTGCAAGGATTCCAGCTTCTATGTAAAGGCAGGCGAGATCGTAGGCTTTGCGGGGCTTATGGGGGCGGGACGCACCGAACTTATGCGTTCGCTTTTCGGTAAGGATTACGGCATATTCAGAAGCGGAACAATTAAATTGCGCGGAAGAAAATGTGAGATTAATTCTGTTTCGCAAGCTATAAAGCATGGTATCGCGTATGTGCCAGAAGATAGAAAAAACTTGGGGCTGAACCTTTTGGATAATATCCGCAAAACTATTGTCGCCGCAAATCTAGACGCGGTTCTAAGCAACGGCCTTATAGACTTTTCTTCAGAAGAAGCAGCCGCGAAAGAGTACCAAGCTTCGCTTGATATAAAAACCGCGAGCATTGATTATCCTGTTACAACTTTATCCGGTGGAAATCAGCAGAAAGTTGTGCTTGCCAAATGGTTATTCACAAACCCTGATGTGTTAATTTTAGACGAGCCGACCAGAGGTATTGATGTCGGCGCTAAATATGAAATATATCGTTTGATTCACAGATTCGCGGATGAAGGTAAAGCTGTTATATTTGTTTCGTCTGAATTGCCCGAGCTGCTTGGCATGTCCGACAGAATTTATACGATATTTGAAGGCAAGATAACAGGACAGATTCACGCGTCAGATGCCACGCAAGAAAAACTTATGCGAATGATGACAAACGCTCACAGCTTTAGGGAGGACAACGCTTCATGAAGAGCCGCAAAAAGATACTCGGTGGTGAGATAAAGCAATACACGATGGTTATCGCGCTTGTCGTTCTTATTATCGTTTTTCATATAGCGACAGGCGGACGCATGATAACTTCATCTAATATGCAAAACCTTATTTCTGGAAACGCGTATGTGCTGGTTCTTGCGATTGGCATGCTGATGGTTATTGTGATTGGGCAAATAGACCTGTCAGTAGGGTCTGTGGCAGGGTTTGTTGGTATGGTGACGGCGATATCCGCTAGAAACTTTGAGCTTCCTTGGTGGATTGCCGTGCTTATTGGCATTGCGGTCGGGCTTATTATCGGCGCGTGGCAAGGATTTTGGTTGTCAAAATTTGGGATCCCCGGTTTTATAACAACGCTGGGCGGACAAATGATATTCCGTGGGGCGGTTATATGGATATCAAAATCAATTTCAGTACCCGCGCCAAAGGAGCTTAAAATATTCGGGGCTGGGCATCTGCCAGATTTTGGGCGCGAATTTACTGGTATGAACAATTCTACGCTCATATTGGGTCTACTCGTAATAGGGTGGTATATATTCTCACAACTGCGCAAACGCGCAAAAGAAACAAAACTTACCCATGAGTCGCAGCCCGTGTTACCATTGGTTATCCGCATCGTACTGATGAGCATTGCAATCGGTTATTTAACTCATTTATTCGGAACCGGACGTACAGGTACGTCATTCCCTGTTCCAGGGCTAATTCTTGTCGCACTCGTGATAATCTACCACATAGTCACTACGCGAACACGATTTGGACGCCACATTTACGCAGTAGGCGGAAACAAAAGCGCGGCCGCATTATCTGGTGTGAATGTACAGAAAACGTATTTTCTTACAATGTTGAATATGTCATTCCTTGCTGCGCTGGCTGGCATAATGTTTATTGGACGCTCGACTGCCGCAGGTCCATCTGATGGAACGGGTTGGGAGCTTGACGCCATAGCGGCAGTGTTCATTGGCGGCGCGGCGGTTTCAGGCGGAGTTGGAACTGTAATGGCGACAATAGTCGGCGGATTAGTTATGGCAGTTTTAAATTCAGGCTTGATGCTGCTTGGGGTTGGAGCGGATAGAACTCAAGTTATTAAGGGGTTAGTGTTATTGCTTGCGGTTGCGTTTGATGTGTACAATAAAACTCAAGGTAAAAAATCCATTGTCGGCATGATCCAACAAAACTTCAACCGACTGAAGAAAACGGAAAAATCTGACAACTCAAAGCTGACAGCTCGCTGACATCTCGTCGGCACCTCGTTGACACCTCGTTGACACCTCGTTGAAAGCATAGCGTTATATCGCGAGTTTTGTTTAGCGATACTAATGCTTAGCTATACAAGGAAAATTAAGGAGGGTTACTCATGTCATCCAAACGCATCGCATCCCTATTAATCGCACTAACAATGCTTTTTGCAGCAACAGTTTCCATCGCGGAAGCACCGGCAGGTTTTGAAGCGGACGCAACCATCGGCGTATCGCTTCCATGGCTTGGCACTCAGAACTGGATGGAAGCAAACGACATGTTCAAGACTCAGCTTGAAGCCGCAGGATTCAAAGCCATAGTTCAAGCGGCAGATCAGAAAGTTCCTCAGCAGCAACAGCAGATTGAGTCGATGATTGAAAACGGCGTTAAGGTTATCGTCGTAGGACCAATCGACGGCACGCAGCTCGGCGTAGTTCTGGAACAGGCAAAGGCTGACGGAATCTATGTAATTGGCTATGACCGCATGATTGAGAACACGGACGCAGTTGACGGCGTAGTTCAGTACGGCAGCATTCAAACAGGCGTTACTCAAGGAGAAGCGCTCTTGGCAGGCCTTGCCGCACAAAAGGGCGAAGGACCATACAACATCGAACTGTTCGGTGGCGGACCAGCAGACCCCAACGCGCCAAACTTCTTTATCGGCGCAATGTCAGTTCTGCAACCTAAAATTGACGATGGTACACTAGTTGTAGTATCCGGGCAGACAGAATTCTCGCAATGCGCAACCCTCGACTGGGAAAACAACAAGGCGCAAGCGCGTATGGATTCACTGCTGTCCGGCTTCTATTCTGACATCGAAATCCACGGCGTTCTTTCACCAAACGATGGCATAGCTCGCGCAATCATCACGGCATCTGAGCAGGCTGGACAGGAAATCCCAGTCGTATCTGGTCTTGACGCAGAAAACGAAACCATCACATGGATTTGGGAAGGCAGGCAGTATTCGACAGTCGCGAAGCCGACGGATATTCTCGTAGCAAAAACCATTGAAATTATCAAGTCGCTTCAAGAAGGCAATGGAATGCCAGAAACCGAAACCCAAATCTACAACGGTTTAGTTGATGTAAACGTATACGAACTTCCGCCAGTCGCCGTCACCAGGGAGAACATAGAGGAAGTATTCGCAAATGATCCATCACGAATGGAACTTCTGAAGTAGGTTTAGGCTACCATGCTATCTAATTGGTAGCAACTATAAAAAAGTTTCTAACAATATAGGATTCACATCAGCTCTGACTGGTGTGAATCCTATTGATACAGCTCGGCATGGAAACCACACGCGCCATGCTCCCGACAAATCTCGGATGCGACTTACCATTATGACGAAGCGCTCACGAAGAATCTCGTGAGCGCTTCATCATACTTAGGTGTTCACTTTTCCATATCTTTTCGCCGCGCGCTTTCGTTTTTTATTAACACCAACCGGTTGCGCGCCCCTCTCCTATTGACCAGGCGCGGCTGCTTTTCGATTCATCCCTCCGCCTGAAGTGCTGCCCGTGCAGACATATCCCGCTAGGAATGATACCGTCGCGACAGGTCCTTGATCAATCGACTGAGTATTAGCGCCGTTCGTATCGCACACAAAAAGGGTGCTTCCGGCTATATAATACATTTTCGTTTTGTAGAACCCAAACCAAGAAACGTTCGCGCCGATAACCTGTTCAGCCTTCGCCGCGCTTATGCGGTACACAGTCCCATCCTTGAGGAAGTGCAGCGCTCCGCCGCATTGGAGAACCTGCTGCGCGCCTGTTGAAATCACCGTCGATAGCTGTCTGCCGGCAGTGTCGATCAGCTTGATATCCGCAGCGGTCGCTACGTATAGAACGCCGTTTTGAACGTCAACGCAGAAGTCGTTTACGTCGCGTGCCAGCTCGCGTTTTTGATCGCCGACGCGGCAGCTGAACAGCGTGCTTCCCTCCAAATAGTAAAATACATCGTTCAGCATGGACATCTTTTTTATGTAGCCGGTTGTTACTATAGTATTAAGCTTGCCGTTTTGCGGGGTGTATCGGGCGATCTGCCCGTTAGTCGCGAAATACAAAGCTCCGTCGTGGGCGTGCAGGAAGCGTACGGGATCGTCAAGCATCTTCACTGAACCGCGTGTCGCATCTTCCGAATAAAGGGCTCCTCCTACAGCGCCGTTCGCGTAATATGTGACAGAATCCGACGGCGATATCGCCGCTATGCCTCCGCCGGACAAATTCGATTGCAGCGCGCCGGTAAGCTTTTGCTCCAGCTGCTCTATCGGCGTATTGTCTAGCATAGGCAGATCGGCGTTTCCGGTGGGAGGAGTCGCCATCGGCGCTGCCTCCGATGAATACAACCTTCGCTGAGTAGTTTCATCCGCCACGCCCGTCACGCTCAAGCCGTGATTTTGTTGGAACGCGCGCACCGCCTGCTGCGTTTCCGCGCCGTACTGGCCGTCTGCAGAACCGCTCAAATATGCTAATTCATAAAGCCGCTCCTGAAGCGCGACGACCATAGTGCCCGTATCTCCAAGGCGCAGCGTGTTATCTCCCGCAGCGGTAGCAGTAGGCGCGGGCGTAATAGGCGGCGCGGTCGGCGGCGGCGTGGGCGTGCCTCCGCCTGCGGTTACCGCGTGCGAGCTGCTCAGAAGCGAGAGCGTCTTCGCGCCCGCTATGCCGTCCGCATCCAACCCGTTGTTCTGCTGGAAAAGCAGTACCGCCGCTTTAGTTTGCTCACCATAATAATCGGTCGCGGGACCGGGTAAATATCCAAGCCGTATTAAATATTCTTGCAGCGCTTGCACATCGCTCCCGCGCATGCCCGGCTGAAGCGTGCCGACATTCAGCGATCCTGCTATTTCGCCTGACACGGCGGGGACAGGGTTCGACGACGACAGCGCGTTGCGGGTGCCGGTACCCGCAATACCATCCGGCACAAGGCTATTTCTCTCTTGGAATCGTTTTACCGCGTCTTCCACTTGGGCGCTGAATATACCGTCCGCCGAACCTTGATAATAGCCAAGCGCGTATAGCTTTTGCTGAATCTGCGCGACATCCTCGCCCGTGCTGCCAAGCCGCAGCGTACCGGTCGCGGGCGCTATCGTGGCGATCGCACCCGCAGGATATGAAGCGTCGGTCTTCGCTGCGGCGGTGGGCTGCGGCGCATAAATCAACGCGGGCAGCGCGTTGTCCGCAAATAGCCTTTCCAGCGTAATCGCCCCGGCGATACCGTCGGACGCAAGCCCGTTGCGCTGCTGGAAGCGAGACACAGCTTCCACAGTCCACGCGTCGTAATATCCGACGCTCGTATTCCCCGCAAGATATCCAAGTTCAGTCAGGCGCAGCTGGAGTTCCTCCACCCGCGCGCCTGTGTTGCCGGCCCGAAGCGGGCTTGGCGCGGCGGTAGGGCTGACCTCCGGAACGGCGGTGGCTCCGATAAGCGTTTGCGGAGTAATCGTAACCGATGGAACGGACGTTGGACTTTGTGTATTTTTTTGTATATTATTCACAATCCCGACCGCGTACGAATCGGCCAGCGCGCGCTGCGTTTCGATTCCGGCGATGCCGTCCATAGGCAACCGATTATTCTGCTGGAACGACGATACTGCGAACGCGGTATCGCTGGCATATACTCCGTTAACGGTTCCCGTGAAATATCCAAGCTGCTTCAGTCGTTCCTGCATCGAGCGTACGTCGGCACCCGAATCGCCGATGTTAAGCGTGCGATAGGCCGCCTCCGTACTTTGCGGAGGTATCGTCGGCGGAAGCGTCGGCAGAGGAGTCCATTCCGGTATCGGCGGCGTCGGCGTCGGCGTAGTAATGGGTGCGGGAGTATCGAGCGGATACGTAGGCGCTGCGCGCACCTCAAGCAGCGCGTTCATCGCGCGTATTGTGCGCGATCCGGCGACACCGTCCGGCGTCAATCCGTTCGCAAGCTGGAACGACGATACGGCGTCATGGGTTTGCGATCCGAAATCGCCGTCGACAGTTCCGGTATAATAACCAAGTTCATATAACCCGCGCTGCAAACGTTCGACCGAATCTCCCGACATACCCTTGCTCAACGCGACGAACGGCGTGGCAAATGGATCGGGCGTATTTATAATTGGCGCGGCGCTCGGCGTATACATCGGAGCGGCAGTGACGATTACGCCGCCGCCGTCCTGGCTTTCGAATGATTCGCCGGTTTGTTCTTCGCCGGAAAAGCCGTCGACCGGCGGCGCGGATTCAGTCGGCTCAAGCGTTGGGGAAACCATAACCACCGCAGTTTGCGTCGCGGTCGCGGTCGCGGTCGGAACGACAGTGGAAAAGACGATCGGCGTTTGATCGAGCAGCTCTTCCTCTACTGAAGGCGCGCGCTGGCAGCCTGCGATTGTAACCAGCACAAATACCATCATAAGCGCCGCCAGCGCGCTTTTCGTATTTTTAACGTGCGGCAATATTGTTTGGCGAGCGTTCATCTGCGTACCTCCCGAGCGCGGGTTGCGTTCCCTTTGTTTACCAAATGTTTCGGCATTGTATAGGACGGATATTACATACAGATTCTTGCAGGTTTCAAGAGATTCGCCTGCCGCCTTATTGCGGCCCGCCAATATCGAAGAGCAGCGCGGGCAGTCGTTCCAGCGCATCGATTTCATAATCCGGCGTATGCCTCCCGCTGCTGGGTTTATGCGCCGGGTTAAACCAGCAGGACGCGACGCCGGCAGCCTTTGCCGCCGCGACGTCGGTATCGATATTATCTCCGACCATTATAGCGCGCGAAGGATAGACGCCGCCTACTTTTGACAGAGCCTCGTGAATAATGCGCGGATTTGGTTTAGCCGCGCCCACTTCCTCCGAAACGACAATCGCGCGGATATACGGCCTCAGCTGCGACGCGTCCAGTCGACCGCGCTGCACCGACGTTATCCCGTTTGTAACTATAACGATTGGGATTTTCGCTGCGATCTCACGCACTGCGTCCAACGCTCCCGGCATTAGATGCGAAGCCTTCGTGAGCGCGTCTGTATACAGCGCTCCAAACTCTCCCGGATCACCTTTATGACGCAGCTGTTCCAGAAGACGAACCGTACGCTCGCTGCGCAGCGAATCCTGACTGATTTCGCCGCGCTCGTATTTAAGCCATAACCCCTCGTTGATCGAGCGGTATATCGGCAGCGTTTCGTCATTCCAGCAAACTCCCGCTTTTTCGCACGCCGTGCGAAGCGATTCCGCTTCCGCCAAATTGAAATCAAACAGCGTATCGTCAGCGTCGATAAGAAGTAAATCCCATCGCATAAATATCTCCGTTTCACCAAAGTCCGGCCAACATGAATATCTTTCCGAATTGTAGCACATGAGGTTAGTTTCGCTCAAGTGGCAGGACGAACTCAATCTGCGAAACAATTTGCCTATTATAATTAAATAGATATTATAAAATTATTAGGGTATGTCGGATAAACGATCCTATCTTGAGCGCGTTTCATTTATATATCAAACACTAATTTAATAACATATATCAGCGCTCTTGCGAACGAACCCAGACGCGCATCTCGTTTTCTCCGCGATTTGCCCAGGTATAATACGGTATGAAGCCAAGTTCGCACGGCGCAAGTTCAGGGCGGCTGCCGCCATACAGTGTACTCCCCGGCAATTCGCATAACCCTTTCGCGGTGATTCCCACAATTCCCCCGAGCTTATCGGGCATATCCACAGCGACCAACTCAACGTTGTCCGGAAGAATTTTGCGATTCAGGCCTTCGCCATTGTCCGCTTCTTCCAAACAGTACACCAGCGGCCCGCGCTCCACCGCAACCTTTCCGTTTGCGTCGCGAAGGCATGGGTTGGCATAGGTTCGGCGCGGCGACAAATCAAGCTTCAGCCGAATCGTATCGCCGTCGGCAAATTCGCGCTTTATGCACGCGTATCCATTCTCCGCGCGCGCATCCACTTCACGCTGATTGACCGTGATCGAGTATCGCTTCGCCGACCATTCCGGAATACGGAGCATCAGCGCGTAGGTTCCTGCGGAAGGGCGAATGACTATCGTATCCCCGTATGGATAGTCCGTTTCAACTGAAAGGGTGACCGATGATAGGTCGGTCGTGCTGTCCGGCAGTTTTAGCGTAGCGCGACCATTTATATAAAGATGACAATAGATGCTTGACCCCTGCGCGCCATAAGCGTATTTCCCCAGCGACAGAAGCAAGCGCACGAGGTTTGGCGGGCAGCAGGCGCAGCTAAACCAGCCGGGGCGAATAGCTAGCACATGCGCGGCGTCTCTCCTATCCCGAACGACTTGCGGCCACACCTCAAGCGGATTTACATAAAAGAAGTGCTCCCCATCCAACGCAACCCCGGCAAGGCATGTGTTATATAGCGCGCGTTCCATCGCGTCGGCAAATCGCCCTTCCGGGCGGGTGCGCAGCAGCGCGCGGGCAAAAAAGCAAAGCGCGATAGACGCGCACGTTTCCGCATACGCTCTATCCGACGGCAGATCGTAATCCGTCGAAAACGCCTCGCCCCACGCGTTTGATCCAACTCCGCCCGTGATATACATCCTCTTGCCGACGAGGTCGTCAAACAACTTGGCACACGCGCCAAACAAATCCGACGCGCCGGTTTGCGCCGCAACCTCCGCCATGCCGGTGGCCATATAAAGCGCGCGCACCGCATGGCCAACCAACGCTTCCTGATCGACGACGGGCTTGTGATTTTGCCAATAACGTCCGTCAAAAGCGCCCGACGCCGTTTTGGCCGCGTCAACCGGATGCTCGCATATAAAATAGTTGTCGGCCAAACCGCGCGCCCTAAGGAAATAGTCGGCCAGTTTGAGCAGCACAGCGTCGCCCGTTACGCGATACATCTTCACCAGCGCCAGCTCGATTTCTTCGTGTCCCGGAAACGCATGCTTTTTACCCGCTTCCGGACCGATTACGCTGTCGATATGATAGGCCATCCTCAGCATCACGTCCAGCAGCCGCCGCTTGCCCGTGGCTTCATAATAAGCGACGGCGGCCTCCATCATATGACCGGCGCAGTACAGCTCGTGATTATCCCGTATATTGGTCCATCGGCGACCGGGTTCCTTTATAGTATAATATGTGTTAAGGTAGCCGTCCGGCTGTTGCGCACGCTCAATAAGCTCGATGACCTCGTCCGCGATCCGCTCCAATTCATCGTCCGGTTTCGTTTGCAGCGCGTAACCGACCGCTTCCAGCCACTTGCCCAGATCACTATCCTGAAAAACCATGCCCGTATAAGCGCCTTGTTCGATGCCGGCGGCAATTCGAAAGTTGCGCACGCATCCGCTCGGTTCCGCTCCGGGAACGCGATCGTTAAGGATTTCCCACTGATATCGCAGCGCTTTATCGCGCATCAACTCTATGCGCGGTCCCCAAAATCCGCCGTCGAAGCATGTCGTTCGCAAATCCGCGCCTATATCGTGCATCGTTAACTTCCTCTTTGTCCGCCTGCTGGCGTTTCAATAAACCGCATCCCGAAAAACGCGCGGTTCGCGGGAGGTGCCCGTACCGCCTAGGGCGTGTTCGAAAAATATCTCGAGGCTGAATGTGCTGGATTTTAATGAGGCGCAAGGAGCCATGAGGGAGGCGTAGCTCCGCTACGTCGACTGCGCGTAAACCCGCCGCCGCCTGTGGCGGATGAAGGGGGTTTACGCGCGCGACGCCGCCAGGGTGCGGGACGAAGTCCC
>JAISZG010000083.1 GCA_031269355.1 Oscillospiraceae bacterium
CCGCCGCTTCGAATGAAGCGGGGCTGCGTCCCACACCCGCATCACGCGCTTCGAAATTGAAACGCGCGGGCGGTTCGCCAAGGCAAAGGCTGAGCAGGCGATATACGTCTGCGAGCATCGAGTCCTTGCGCGCGCGAAGGTCGCCTACGCTTTTGCCTTCCGCGTATTCCTGCCTAAGCGACTGCGCGAATTCGCGAAGTTTTGATGTGATTAGCCCGTTCATCGTGTTGCTCTTGCCGCTGTGGAATGTTTCGGGATAGATATCCTTTGGCACCACGCCGTACTTTTCCGCCAGCGCGCAGAACATATCCCACTGCCCGCCATCCTGAACCGGGCCTGAAAGAAGATGCGCGATAAGCCGTCCGTCGGTAGGTTCATCCAGCGTGTTCAGTATGCTTTCGAGGAAATAGTTTGATTTCTCAAGCTTATCCCAGAACATCATCCAAGATTGGCTTAGTTCGAACGTCTCGAGATTCAGCTTGCGCATAACCTCGAGGCGAAGCGTATTTAGCGACGCGAAAAGCCAGCAGCGACCACTGTTCTTCTGATCGGTTATTTTTCCCGTGGGGATCTCGATTGAAAACACCATCGGGTTTTCAACCTGTTCGCGCATGTTCTCGGACGCATCCTCCGCGCCGGATTTCATAACGGCGTTCATGCGAGTGCGGTTTACGGGATCGGCGCGAAATTCCTCGCGTAGTTTTTCCAACAAGGAATCGGTGATTTCGACAGGCATTTCAGGTTCCTCCTTAATATTTATAGCGATATAAACTATTAGGTTCCGACGCGCTCGAAACTTCGAAGCAGCTTTACGGACGGGCGCTCGATTATATATGTAACAAGCGCCGCCGCCATCACGCTCGCCGCCGCGCACACTATCATATATTGCCACTGCCATGGCTGCTCGGCGACGAACTGCGGGTTTTCAGCCGCGCGGTATGGGGGGAATCGCCAGGTCTCGCGCAGCTTAACGGCGAGCAACTGATGCCATATGTATAGCGCGTACGATATTCCCGCGAACCAGCTCGCCACTCTGTTCGAGAAGATCGCTTGGAAACCTCTAAACGATCGGGAAGCGAGCAGCAGCCACGCTCCGCCGAGCGCGGTCAAAGGAAATCGAATAATCGCTTGTCCCATATGCAAGCCGTCGCGCTGCCAGGAGATATCAGACTGCCAACAGATTATCCTCCAAACGGCGAACAGGCACGCGCACGCGCCTATAGTGCATGCCGTTTGTATCGTGCGATCGAACCGGGCGGATTCTCGAGATTCCCATTTTGCGAACAGCCACGCGGCCAGCATGCCGTTCGCGTATACGTCCAAGAACGAAGGCAGCTGATTTATCCATAGCGTTAGGTCTGGCAGCGTTTTGCATATGGCAAGCCTATATGCCGCCCCGCCTAAAAGCAGTGACACGTATGTCGTAATCGGCTTGCGGTCGAACGCCTTTGCGGCAAACGGAAACAGCAAATACGCCTGCACCTCAATTCCCACCGTCCAGAGGACTGCGTTAAGCCGAGATGCTTGGTACACGCTTGGAACAAGCGTCTGCGTAAAGGTAAGATAAGGAATCACCTCGCTCAATACATCCCGCACACTCGTAAACTCGCCGCTTGGAATACAGAACATGAACAACGGCGCCGCGACGGCGAAAATATATCCGGGGAGTATGCGTATCGCGCGCTTTATATAAAACGAGCGGGTTCTCGGCACCGCGACGCCTGCGCGGCGCGCGCGCGCAAAAGGCAGATACAGCAAAAAAGCGCTGAGCATTAGCATCATATCAACCATTATATATCCCGTGCGCAGCATCGGAAGAAGCGTAAGCCGTACGCCGCCTATCCGAATGGTCATGTCCAGCCACGACTGCTGCCAAAAATGATATAATGCTATAATAGATATGGCGATCGCACGCATACCATCGGCGACAGGGACGCGCGTTGATTCATACGCGCTCATGCGCGCACAAAAAGCGCGTTTGGCTGTATTCGGAAGCGCGCGGATAATTCGCGGCTTACCTCGCCATCCACGTTAAGGTGGAGCGAGGGGCTGAGAATCTCTATCTCCTTGCATCGAAACGTTTCGGTATCCGGGATATCGAGCACATGCCCGCTTAATAATTTGGGGAGACACGCGCATATTTTTGCGGGAGTTTTCTCTCCGATAATAACCACGTCCAGCAAACCGTCGCGAACGTTTGCGGTAGGAGCTACGCGCATACCTCCGCCGATCCATCCGCCATTCGCCACCGCGAACACAGTTACGCGCCGCCTCTCTCTGGCGCCATCCTCTCGCACTATTTCAAGCGCGACCGGTCTGTAGCTTATAATAGAGCGCAGCACTCCGTACAGGTACGCGGCTATGCCGCGAAGAAACCTTTTGGAAAACATCGTATATTCGAGAACCATTACGTCAAAGCCGGTGCCGCATTCGTTTACAAACAGGCGGTCGTTCACCGTTCCCGCGTCAACGAGCCGCGGCTCGTGCGCCAGAGCGAAGTCGAGCGCTTCGCGCCAATGTTCGGGAATGCCGAGGCTTTTGCGGAAATCGTTTCCCGTGCCCGCCGGCAGTATCGCCAAAGCGGTATTCGAGCCTACGACTCCGCGCGCCGCTTCAATGACGGTGCCGTCGCCACCCACCACGAATATGGTGCCCGCGCCCTGGTCGGCGGCTTTTTTGGATAATTCGGACGCATGCCCCGGACGCTCGGTATACGCAATCTGAAAGCGTACGCCGCGCGCGTCGATCAATTTGCGCGCCTGCTCGGCGACGCGCTTCGCGTATCCATGCCCGGCGACGGGATTGATTAAAAGCAAATCCATGCAAGTACGCTCCGTGCAAAATGCAAGTTATGTTCAAAGCAAATCGAACAAATGGGAGTATACCATATTTTATGCGATCTGTCTGCAGGAATTTATCGCCGGATCAGCCGCACGATCGGCAGATGGGGGCGATTATGTATCCTGATAGGGAACTCATGATTGCCCAGGCCTCTGCTTACTACAAGCTGCCCGTCGCCCAACGAGTACAACCCGCTTGTCAGCTTTGGAAACAGCCCCTGTCCGGGCGAGAATATTCCCTGTCCCCAGGGCAAGCGCCATTGACCGCCATGGGCGTGACCCGCGAGCGACAGCGCATATCCCTGCCGACCATAGCGAGAGGCGCGATGAGGCCTGTGAATCATCAGCACGTCAAAACGATTCGGTTCGGCTGCAGGGCGGATCGGCTCGGTGTTTGGCATACCCGGTTCTCTGGATACGTTCAGATGCGACACGTACGCCCATGGATCCTGCAGCCCGACCAGCCGCATCACCGCGCCTCCGCGCGTTATGCGCGCGGATTGATCCTCAAGCAAAGCGATTCCGGCGTCGCGGTAAGCGGCGCGGAGGTTTGGCAGGTAGGCGGACGCGTATTCGTTGTTGCCAAGTATCGCGGCGCATGGGGCGAGCGAGGCGATAAATCGAATGAATTCTTTCAGAGGATCGACGGAGGGAGTGCTTCCGTCGATCGCGTCTCCCAGTATTGTTATCAAATCCGGCTTTGCACGCGAAAGATGCGTCGCCACTTCGTCCGCCAAAAGAAACTGGCTTTTTAAATGTATATCCGACACCATCGCGATCCGGAATCCGTCGAACTCTAGCGGCAGATTGAGGATGCGCGCCGCAATTTCCTCCGCCTCCACGGAACCGTTCTGCCATTTCAGGAGCCGCTCCAACAGGCCTGGCCTTGCCGCAGGTGAAGGCGAATCCATCGTGAGCGATTCGTTAGCGCTGCGCACGGCGTTAGGCGATGGCAGCTCGCCTGATATTTCGACTACGCCCTCGGCGCCATGTTTTTTTATATCGATCGGATGGGTCAAGCATTCCTCCCTGCGGGTCGCCGGTCGCTTTCCAGTATCGCATAAAGAACAACGTCCATAAACGCGCCCTTGCTGTACAGCCTGCCGCGCAGCACGCCCTCGCGCGTCATGCCGCACTTCTCCATTACGCGCCCGGACGCGCCGTTTTCAACGCAATGCTGCGCTTCGATGCGATGCAGCCGCATCCTGTCAAATCCAAACTCAATTACCTTAGCCAAAGCTTCGGTCGTCATTCCCTGGTTCCAATATGGGCGCGCCAGCGAATAGCCTATTTCCGCAGAATGGTTTTCCTGGTTCCACCACATAAAACCGATAGTGCCAATTAGGTGCTGGGTATTGCGAAGTATCATCCCCCAGCTGGAGGGTTCGTCGTTTCGATACTGCCGCTGTACGTAGCGTATATATGCGCGTGAATCCTGAATATTGCGATGCGCATCCCATAGCACGTATTTCGCGACTTCCGGATCGGAGCTGTAACGATATACATCCTGTGCGTCAGCCATAGTCATTCGCCTAAGAGTTATGCGGGATGTCTCAAGAGTAGGCATCCTGGTGAATATTCCCTCACGCAGCAGCATTAGACGCGCAGCCTCCTATACTCAGAACATACGGAGCGCCGTACGGAAAGAAAAGGCGCGGTCTCTCCCAACCTATACGCAGTCCCGTAATAAGGAACGCAGCTCCGCCCGCGAACAGCAGCAGCAAAATAATCAGCCCCAGCCAGAATCGACGAGACGATTCGCGCGGTTTGCTTTTATTTATTTTCTTGTCCATCTGCCCCTCCTTTAGAGTATAGCGATTATTTATATATTATGTTTACCGGTAAATATTACCAATAAACATTTTGGTCCAAGCGAAGCAAGCGGAGCTGAAGGCGCAGCACAGCCTGGCTGCAGCGGATTCAAAAAAAACTTCGCAGAAGTTTTCTCCTTGCAAATACTTCACAGTATTTTCGACGATGTTCCCGCGAATAAAACGGATGCAGTTTCATTCCCCGAACGTTATATATTTACGGGAAGAAAGAATGCCGTCCGTAGTCATAATACCATATGCCGATCGCATGTGCCAGTCTTTAAGCGCGCGCGAATCAGGATGAAATATCTTAGCGCGTCGAACCGCGTTCATACCCCGCCGATTACGTAAGGAGGAACCGCCGATGACCCGACGCTCATCCGCATCCGCAATCCCCCTACCCGTCCGACTGCTAGCGTTAGCGCTCGCGCTGATGCTATGCCCGCTAGCGCTTCCCGCGCCAAACGCGCGCGCGGATGTCGAGCCGTTTTCCATTATGCTATGGACGACGGACGCGGATGGACAGCTTGTTCCGTTGACGGATCAGGTATTCACGGTAGATCCGACCAATCCGCGAGTATGGCTTACGCTGCCGGCTGGAACTAGGCTTGATAATATTATCGCTCAGTTTATCACTAGCGACGGCAGTTCCGGAATGTATATGGTGGATAACGGTTCCGCCTGGGTGGAAACCGATCCGGCGTACGATACGGATTTCACAATGTCTGGCGAAGTGCCAAAGAATTTTTATCTGCGCACTCCCGACGGATATATTGTGTTTGAAGGGCAGCTGACTATATCATACCAGCCGGCCCCAGACGATCCGACGGAGTTTCCGCCGGATGAACCGTCAGAGCCGGATTATCCCGATATCGATACTCCGCCCGATATCGATACTCCGATTGATGACACTCCAGTTGATGATCCTCCAATTGATGATACTCCAATTGATGATACTCCGGAGGAACCGCCTGAGGACGAGTACACCGCTCCTCCGCAGGTTGATATCCCTGTGCCTGAATTTCCTGCGGAAATGCTTACGTCGGATTATGCGCGCATAGGCGTGAATGAGACGATGCTGCGCGCAGCTCCTAACGGAGATGTATTATATGCGCTCGCGGCAGATGATACGGTTTGGCACGCGCTTGATTATGAGCTGGGCTCCGACAACCAGTGGTGGGCGTTGGTGCAGTACGGCGACGTAACCGGCTATGTGCCTATGCTTAATCTAAGCTACCTTACCGAATGGGAGGCGGATGAATATCTCAATCCGCAGCCTACCCCGTCTCCTGAACCCGAGCCGACCGACGAGCCGCCGCCGGAGTTTCCCGCGAGTCTGCGAACTTCCGATTATGCGCGCATAAATATTGACAATACAATACTATGCGCAGCCCCAAATGGCAGCGGGCTATATTCATTGGCTGCCGACGAGCTGGTATGGTACGCGCTGGATTATGCGCTCGGTTCCGATAACCAATGGTGGGCGCAGATACAATACGGAGACACCGTAGGTTATGTGCCAATGGTTAATCTGCGCTATCTAACTCAAAAGGAAGCGTATGATTATCTTAACCCAACCCCGGCTCCGCCAACCCAAACGCCTGAGCCGCAGCCCACGTCCGTACCTGACCCGACGTTCCCGCCCGGCATTAAGTCGTCGCACGCGAAGGTGGACGCTATCGCCGCGCCGTTTTACACGGGGCCTGGCGATGGAACGCACATCGGAGAACTGTATCCGGACGGAACAATTTATAAGGAGCTTAGCCGCCGGATAGGATCGGATATGGAATGGTGGATCGAAGTGGAAGCCGACGGACAGCGCGGGTATGTTCCGCTCAACGATCTAAAATACCTAACGCCCGAGGAAGAGTACAAGCATCTGCATCCAACCGCAACCGCAACAGCTACCGCTACCGCAACTGTTCCGCCGTCTCCTTCAGCCGCCGCGAGCGAGCCGACGCCCGTCGTTCCTACACCGGCGGCGAACGAACGCGCAAGCGGGTACGCGTATGTGACAAAGAACGCCGTTAACATCCGCTCGTCCGCGACGACGGATTCGACAGTGGTCGCGCAAGTCGCCGCCGGCAATGTATTGTTTGTGAACCGCCAGGAAAATTCAGGCGGAGTAAGCTGGTCGCAGGTGCAGCTGGACGACGGGCGGCAAGGATATATCCGATCCGATATGCTTCGCATAATGACGCAGGAGGAAGAGGAAGCGTATCTGAAGTCGATATTCCAGCCCCCGACTTACGCTCCGACCATGACGGCTTCTCCGATTGTGACTGCGGCGCCGATTGTCACATCCGCGCCCACCGCCCCTCCGCCGCAGATTTCAGGTTACGCTCGCATAATAACACAAGGCGCTCCAATGCTGAATTGGCCTAACATAGGCGCGGCGGCGGTCGAGTGGCTGAATTACAGCGCCGTAATTTATGTGCAGGAGCAGGTTTATCCTGAAGACGGCTCTCGCTGGCACTTTGTAATGGATATGGATAACGGCAAGCTCGGCTATGTCCTGTCCAATTATGTTCAGATGATGACGCCGGACGAGGTGCGCCAGTATTTCCAAAGTCAGGTGGTCGTAACCCCCGCGCCGGCGCCCACGAGCTATTTGGATTCGTTCAGCGGATTTGGCGTTACTTCAGTCGGAGGCGTTAATTTCCGCGCAGCGCCCGGTGGTTCATCAAAGGCCACGTTGACGCGCAATACGATTGTGCGGCTTATCGACTCCGTATATTCCGATGGATATACTTGGTATCAGGCGGAAGTCGGCGGAATGATAGGGTATCTGCGCGAGGATGTAGTGCGTTTGCTTACGGTAACCGAATATCTGTCGGTACTGCAAAATCCGTCCTACAACAACGGCACTACGATAGTAACGCCAACCCTTAAGCCGAGCCAGACCGATATCCCTATCGTGTGGACTACGCCTTCTATCACGAACATTCCGAGCTTCGTCACGCCTGGGCCGACATCAACCGGCTTGCCCACCGCTACGCCATGGGCGACAAAAGATCCCAACGCGACGCTTTCTCCATGGGCATCGCCGTCCGCGTCCGCTTCCGTTTGGTCGTCAGCGTCGCCGCGTCCTTCTCTGCTGGTGTCTCCCGCCCCTTCGCCTTCGCTGAAGCCGTCCGCGTCTCCGACGCTGCCTGTTAGCGGCGGCGGTTCAAACGGCGGCTCTCGTGGCAGAGGATTGCTGCTGGCGCTGGTGATACTAATTATACTCGTCGGCGGCGGGCTGTATGGTTTCCTTCTGTATAACCGTGTGCGTAAAGAGCAGCTGGCAAAAGCCAGGATGCAGCGCAACGCGCAGGCAGGGCGCTCGGACGCCGTTCAGCGCGGTGCCGCGCAGGCAAATCCTGGCGCGCCTAAATCACCGGCGCCTTCAGCGGTCGCGTCGCCGCAGCGGCCAAACCCCGTCGTCGCGGCTATGGCTGGCGGCACGGCGTCTGCGGCGTCGGCGCGCACTCCGTCGAGCACGCAGCCTGGGCGTCAGGCGTCGACGCAGCGAACGCCTCCTCCCGTAAGCAAGCCGAGCGCGCCTCCCGCTGGCGCGGCGTCAACCGCTCCGCAAAAGCGGGCGCCTGGAATTCCGCCCGTCGTTGGCACAACGCGCTCGCCATCGGGCAGCGCGCAGGCAAACACCGCGCAGGCTGCCGCATCACCGTATGCGCCTCCCCCCGCGCCTCCCGCGCCTAATCCTATTGAGGTGGACGATAGCGAGCCGGTATCACGCCGCCCTCGCTCGCAGCGATACGGCAGTCAGGATGGAACCGCGCCCCAGCCGCCTGTCAGCGGTTGAACAACCCGTTGACGGCAGCAGGCATAGTTAATCAAGTTTAACGTTCGAAGATTAAGTGCCTATCGATAAGGCCGCCGCGCTGGATTTGCTAGCGCGGCGGTTGTTTATACTATTTACTATTACATCATATATTATAAAATTTAACGTAAATTCCCAAAGAAAGATCCACAGTGGTAAAGGGGTGGAAAAAAGCGAGGGAAGCGGCTGAAGTTAGAGAGGGAAGAGTGGAGGAAAGAGGGGTTGAAGAGAGAAAAACCGAGACAAATCGCTATGAGAACA
>JAISZG010000045.1 GCA_031269355.1 Oscillospiraceae bacterium
GATGAGGCGCAAGGAGCCATGAGGGAGGCGTAGTGGAGCTACGTCGACCGAATGCGCGACGCCGCGATGGATAAAAAGACAGTGCATTCAGACCGAGAGATTTTTCGAACACGCCCTAGTCAGCAATAGGACGGGAGGCGCTTTATTTGGTGAAAATTATAGGTATCAAGCCGCTGCCAAATATTCCTTGGCAGGAAAGGCCGGAGGGCTGCGGAGACGTAGTGTGGCGGTACTCGAATAATCCTATAGTGCCGCGCGACGCGGTTCCGTGCGCGAATTCTATATTCAATTCGGCGGTCGTTCCGTATCATGGTAAGTTTGCAGGCGTATTCCGCATAGATAACAAGCTGCGCGAAATGCGCATACACTCCGCATCTTCGGAAAACGGGTTTGATTGGAATATCGATCCGGAGCCGTTTCGCCTGATTAACCCAATGGCGGAGGAAGTCGGCCCGTTCATATATGGGTATGATCCGCGCTGCTGCGAGATAGACGGCGAATATATTGTGACATGGTGCAACGGATATCACGGGCCTACGATTGGCGTAGCGAAGACGTCGGATTTTAAAACATATACTCAGCTGGAAAATGCGTTCCTTCCGTTTAACAGAAACGGGGTGATGTTTCCGCGAAAAATCGGCGGCAACTACGCGATGCTGTCGCGACCGTCTGATAACGGGCATACGCCTTTTGGAGACGTATATTATTCCGAAAGCCCCGACCTTACATATTGGGGCAAGCATCGTTTTGTGATGGGCACGTCGCTGGGCTGGCAGTCGACGAAAATAGGCGCGGGACCTATTCCGATTGAAACCGACGAGGGATGGCTGCTGTTCTACCACGGGGTGCTGACCAGCTGCAATGGCTATGTGTATTCGTTTGGCGCGTGCCTGCTCGATTTGGATAAGCCGTGGAAGGTGATAGCGCGCACGGCGCCGTACTTGATCGCGCCTCAGAAGCCGTATGAACAAATCGGAGACGTGCCAAACGTTGCCTTCCCATGCGCCGCGCTGGCGGATTCGCAGACGGGACGCGTCGCTATTTACTATGGCGCGGCGGATACGGTGATATGTTTGGCGTTTTGTAAAGTTGATGAAGTAATCGACTTCATTAAGCATAACGATCTGGCGGATGCGCTTAAAGCATATGAAAAGTAAAATATATAATATATGAGATAATTTTCAGCACGGCATAAGGCGGGGCTATGCCCCGCCTTATTAGGAACGCCGCCGCTTGCCGCCGGTCAGCTTTCGATGATCATCTCGTCCAGGCTGTCTGATATGCATGCGAGCGCGGTGATAATATGCGAGCCCCATTGCCCCGATTCATTGCCGGTTACCTGAGGCGGCGCCTCCGTCAATTTGCGTGAAACATGCGGAAGGGATACGTATGTTCGCCTCACCGGAACCGGGAACGCGCGTTCGGGGATGGGGGTGTCGATAGAGAGCAGCGTCTCCCAGGTTAGTTTTGCTAGAGCGGAATCCCCGGAGATGGCCGCAGCCTGCGCGACAGGTCCTGACATCATCAACGGAACGAAGGGCTTGCGTTGGTTTGCAAACATGCCGAGCGGGATATCCCATGCGCGCAGCATATCAGCGGCGTTTACGCCGGGACTGAATATCAGCCCCATATCCGCGTAGCGAGCCTTGAGCGTCTCGTCCGCCAGCGTTGTGTATATCTCCGGCCATACATAATCCGCGCCGAAACAATAATTGAAATGTTCCACGGGATCGACGTCGCACAGCGTCATATCAACCGTGTCGGGATCGTACAGCCACACCGTGCGCGCGACCATAATTCCTGGTTTCATTATCTGAGAGAGCATCTTTAGCAGGCGGTCGCGATAGCGCGTATCCTCGAATCGCTCCCAGCGAGTGAGCCAGTTGGACGCGATGGCCATTAGATCGGGGCCGAGCCGCATATGGCAGCGACCATCTGGTTCGGGCGTATAATACGCGCGCAGCGGATCGACGCGCGCGATCGCCTTGTCGCTGTCGCGCTGATCGTCCATTATATCCCCGACGCGGCCGTCGCCCGTCAGATAATAATAAACCTTATGAAGGGCAGACATGCCGATGCGCCCTTCCTTGCATCCGCATCCCCAATGGATTACGTTGTGGCGGCTGCCAAGCCCCTTGTAATCGCCAAGGTGATACAGGTCGACTTCGCTCGTGTGTCGGGTCATCGCCTCAGCCCACTCGAAATAATCTTCTGATGCGGGGCTTTGCCCCGCCGCCCCGAACGGAGCGGGACTTCGTCCCGCGCCCTGGCGTCCGGAGCGAAGAAACGCGTACCACAACCATAGATTTGGCACAAGCTCTGTGTTCTGCCAGCCGTATCCGCCAAAATCGTACCGCCAATTGTGCCGCTCTGGATCATATGTATGGCGTATGTCTCCGTAATCCCAGAAGCCGTACCAGTCGCGCAATTCGCGCTCTTCCTTATAATATATAAGCAGCGCGTCCAGCGCGTCCTCAACGAACGCGCGGTTCGGCGTGCTGCGATCCACCGGCGACCACACTGCGCCGAGCACGCCTGTCGACGGATAATAAGCCGCGTCTGCCAGCAGCAGGTTTGGACGCTGGCACGACTTCGCCCAATCTATCAGTTCGACGTTGCCTGGAAACGCGTCGCACGCCCATACGGTAAGCTCGTTCGTATTGCCGATACCGTACGCGCTTGAACGCATTTCTTCGAATCCCTCGTAGCATGCTTCGACATGCGTGCGATTATCGTATCTGCGCATATCCATAGCAGGCGCGGTTGGGCTGTGGAACCATGCGCGCACGGTTCCGGTATCGGAAAGCATGCCGACCGCTTCAAGCGCGGATGGGAACTTCTGCCAGAAATCCTTGCGGAATACGGCTAGTCCGCCTTCTGATCCTCCCGCGTACAGCGCGCCTAGCGATCTTCCGCCGGTATCGGCGCGAACCCAGGTGAACGCGTCGCCGCACCGCTTCGCTATATCATATCTCGCGCTGCTGTGCTGGGTGATACGGAACGCGTCCCACTCGGTCATGTCGTTTAGCATTGTCTGCGCGTCGATGAAGTTCGAGCGCCCGTCAAGCTGCGCGCGATAAGCGTCAAGATATCCCGCCGCGTTCTGCCTAACCCAAAGCGATTTGGGGGATTCGCTAAATAGTCCGTCTTCGCCAGCGATGCGCACGTGCCTATTTATCGCCGCGCCGCGAAGAGGAACGTCGAACTCCAAACCCAGCCCGCATATGAAATCCTCTTCTTCGCGTCCGTCGAATATGAAAGTATGAACCATTCGAATCTGCGGCTGACCGGCATAGAAATACAACCGAAGATCGAACGTCAGCCACTTTCGCTCGCGGCTTGTCGTGCGCAGCGCGCTAGTTTCTCCAACGTGGCTGCCGCGCAGGCGAACGACCGCGCGGACGGGGCCGTATTCCTCCACTACCGCGTGGTACGCTTTGCCATGGAACTTTTCTCGCTGGTATATGGTTTTGTTGTCGCCCTGCGGGAAGCGCTGTTCGCTGATAGCTACAAGCCGTACGCCGCTGCACAGCGCCTTGCCGTCACTCGAGCGGACGATAGAGCGAATCAGCGGCGATGTTCGAAGGTCGATCGTACAAGTAACCGCGCCGGTATCCACCGAGATAGAGTCGCTCGATTGCACAACGCGAACGCACGGCGCATCCTGAAGAACGGCAGCGGGTTGGTCGTCGGATAGTATAAACGAATTATCCGATGGCAGCACGGCGCTGTGCAGCGTCCATTTAACGGAACCGTCCGGCCAATATGCGAGGGCGCGCGTCTGAGTAGGAAAGATAGTTCCGTCCGCCGCCTTTAATGCAGGCGAGGTATGCGAGTCGCCGCGCGAGCGAGTGCCTCTCGCCCAGGGGATTCCAAAGGTTACGCCGCCGGGCTGCGGCGCGCCAAGGCGGGTCAGTTCGATATCCATAATTATACTCCTATATTTGTTGCGCGAACCGCTAGTTGGATGTACACTTCAGATATCACACATTCGAACGGGGGAACGGTATGAACGAACTCACGCTCTACCGCGATCAGGCGACAGGATACGAAGTGCGCCGCTATACGAACGGTCCGGGACGCAACGCAAAGTTGTACTTTACCACGGAGAACTTTACTCCGGACGATCAATTCTTCTTTTTCAACCGCGAAACCGGAACGGAAGGATTGCCTACCGGCTCGCTTTATAAGGCGCACGTGGAGACGGGCGAGCTGATTCCGATGGCGGGTCCGGAATACCGGGGATTCGCGATGGATCGATCGGGCGATTTTGGCGTGCTGTGCAAGGACAATATAGTATGCCGCCTTAATGTGAATACCGGAGAGATAACGGAACTTGGCGCGCTTCCGGAAGGCGGCAGGATTACGGGACACCTCACCACCGCGTCGTCGGGAAGGATCGCGTGCAGCTACCATCTGGCGAATAAGATATTCGCGCTGGTAATACTGGATCCGATTACGGGGAAAAGCGAGGTTGTGTTTCAAAGCGACTACCATTTGGGGCATGCGCAGATCTGCCCCACGGATGAGAACCTGCTGTTTTTCATCCACGAGACGACCGGAGACGCGCTCCAGCGCACATGGATGTTCGATATCGCCCAGAGGCGAGAGCGGCCATATTACGTAGAGCAGCCAAACGAGTGGATCACCCACGAGGTATGGTCGGCGGACGGATCGACTATGGCGATTATGAAGCTTCCCGGCAACATAATCATTGGCGACAAGGACGGACGCCGCTTCGATCTGGTGGCGCATCATGAGCAGCTGCTGCATCCGTGCATATCGCGCGATAAACAGTGGCTGTGCGCGGATCGCACGAGCTACCTTGGAACAACCGTTCAGGATGCGATAGTTCTTATCAATCCGCGAACCGGTGCGTCGAAGATTCTGTGCCATACCGGCGCGCCAAAGACGGGCGCGGATCATCAGCATCCGTCGTTCGACTTCTCAGGGGATAGGATTGCGTTCAATTGTCCGGACGAATCCGGAACCGCGCAGGCGTGCGTGATCGATCTGCGACAGGTAGAACGCCCCTAAACATACGCCGCCTTGGTTATACTAGCATAGGTTGAAAAGCTTTGCAAGCGCTCCCGGATTTTTGGCGAAGCAAGAAATCCGCAGAAAAACCGAGCAGGAAGCCGGGTGAAAATTCGGGAGCGTCATCGATGCTTATAATATAGTTTATATATGTTATTATTAATGTGCGCGATGCTGGACAACGCTGCGCGCTCCATGTAAAATACTTCCGGATACGGGATGCAAAGCAATTTCCACTTCGTTCAATTAGCGCGGTGCTCTGCCCCGACGCCCCGAATGAGGTGGAGCTGCCCCCACACCTGCGGTCGTTGATCATCCGACGGCGCGGTTCGTCCTGCGATGTATAGAACGCGCGCTGCAAGGGAGACGCAGATATGTTTCAAACACGGCGTCGGAGGAAGTTTAATCTTTCTGCGCATCTGTTCGACAGCGCCGGCATGAGCGATTCCCTGCGGCGCAGCCTTTTTTATGTGATTCTGTCCGTAGCGTTCGGAAGCGTCAACGGTATTGTGACGACCGGCGCCGCATGGACGGGCTTTTTGCGCAAAATAGGCGCGGACGCTTTCGCGCTGGGTATACTGACCGCGATACCGGTAGCGGCTAACAGCATACAAGTTTTTATATCATATGCGATTGAGCGAACGGGCAAGCGCCGCGAGCTGTTTTTATGGGCGGGAATTATCGGTAGATTCCTTTGGGCGCCGATTGGCTTGATACCTTTTTTTATACCGATGAGCCCGGAAATGCTGCGGGTGGCGATAGTTATGCTGTTCGTCGCGGTATGTTCCTGCTCGAACGCGGTCATTTCCGTAGGCTTTTATTCGTTGGTAACAGATATAGTGCCAATGCGCATTCGCGGGCGCTATTTCAGCGCGCGCTCCGCAGTGTCCCTGGTAGTCGCCGTGGTTACAGGCGTGCTTATCAGCTTGCTCATCGATCATACGTCCGGATATGTCGGCTACACGATCGCGCTTGTTCTAGCGGGCGTATTCGGCGCGCTGGATATCGCATGCTACCTTCGCGTAGATTGGCCGAAGATGAAGCGCCCGGAAGGCCGCCAGCCGTCGCTTCCGCGCATGATAGCCTCGGTATGGAAGCATCGAGATTTCAGGAATATTACGCTGATGATGCTGTTCTGGGGATTTGCGGTTAATATAGCGGCGCCGTTCTATAATGTGTATATGATTGAAGTAGTTAAGATGTCATATACGCAAATCACGCTTATCAACCAGGTTCTGCCAAACGTTATCGCCGTATTCATAATCGCCTGGTGGGGGCGGCAAATGGATGACTACGGCAACAAACCCGTTATGCAAACGACGGGTTTATTTACTATGATATATCCGCTGCTTTGGCTGTTCACGGGCGCGAATGTTTTCTGGATGCTGATCGCGCTGAATCTGCTAAGCGGCCTTTTATCCAACGCGTTTGATTTGGGCGCGCAGAATCTGTATCTTAACGCCGCGCCTGATACGAATCGTTCGATGTTTATATCCGTTTACTTTGCTTGTACGCAGCTGCTGGGCAACGCGGTTTCCAGCGCGGTTGGCGGCTGGCTGCTGCAGAACGTCACCCCTTTGATGGAGCGTTGGAACTGGAAGCTTTTTGGATTGCCGATGACGCGATATCATTATATATTCCTGTTCTCTGGAATACTTAGAATGGCGATGATTCTGTTTATGCTGCCGGTTGTGCGGGAGGACGGCAGCCAGCCTATGCGCGCGCTGCTTGCGGATTCGTCCAGAGGCATTTATTCGAGCTTTGCTCGTGGAGCTCGCGGAATTTGGATAGTGGCGCAGCGACGCCGCGCGCATAAAGCGATTCGCAGATCGGAATCGGATGATAGCGGTAATAAGTAAATCGTTAGTAATAGTAAATAATGTTTATGATTCATCAAATCAAGGGAGGTATCCTATGTCTGCCGAGGTAAAAGCTGCCGCCGCGAAGGAACGTTCCGCTATAGACCCGCAATGGAAGTGGCGTTTGGAGGATATATTCGAATCGAACGACGCGTGGGACGAGCAGTTTCAATTGGTAACCGCCGCGCTGCCGGAGCTTGAACGCGCGGTTGCGGGAGTAGCCGCCGCCGCGCACGATAAATCCGCGCTGCGTGCGGCGGTTCTTAATGCGCTTAGCTCGATGTACGGCGTGCAGGAGAATATGTTCAGCCTATTTTCGTACGCGCGCATGCGAAGGGACGAGGATAACCGCGTATCGCGGTATCAAGGGCTGGTGCAGCGCGCGGAATCGCTTGCGACGGAAATCAGCGCGTGTGCCGCCGCGCTAAAGCCCGCGCTTCTCGCGCTGCCGGAAGGCACGCTGGAGACATATATAGACGATCCGGAATTCGCTGATTATGATAAAGCGCTGCGCGACGCGCTGCGAGCGCGCCCGCACACGCTTTTGGCGGAGCAGGAGAAACTGATCGCGCAGGCTGGGGAAATATTCAGCGCGCCGTCCAACATATTCGATATGCTGTCAGACGCCGATATGAAATTTCCGACCATTCTGGACGAAGAGGGGAACCCGGTGGAAGTTACCGACGCGAAGTACGGCACGTTCGTCGAAAGCCGCGACCGCCGCGTGCGCAGAGAGGCGTACGAGGCGCATAACGGAGCGTATAAGGCGTTTGGAAACACGATTGCCGCCGCGTATGCCGCCAGCGTTAAGGTCGATCAATATTACGCGCGGACTCATAAATATGAAAGCGCGCTCGCAGCGTCTCTCGAACCCAATGGCATACCCCTGTCCGTATATGACGAACTGATCCGCGCGGTGCGCGCGCATCTGCCGTCGCTTGCGAAATATATGAAGGTCCGCGCAAAAGCGCTCGGCGTTGAAGAGCTGCATTTGTATGATCAATATGTAAACCTGGAAAGCGGTTTTAGCGTGAAGCTGCCGTATCCGGAAGGCTTTGAGTTGGTTATGCAAGCGCTCGCGCCTCTGGGCGCCGCATATGTTGATATGCTTCGCGGCGCCTACAAATCCGGCTGGATCGATGTGTATGAGAATGCTGGCAAATCAAGCGGCGCGTACTCATGGGGAACCTACCGCACGCATCCGTTCGTGCTTCTTAACTATGACGACGGAAGTTATAGCGATATATCTACTATTGCTCACGAACTCGGACATTCTATGCATACGCAGTTCTCGCGGACAAACCAACCGTTCGCGAAAGCGGAGTATGAGCTGTTTACAGCGGAAGTAGCGTCGACGGTTAATGAGATATTATTATCGATATATATGCAAAATAAATATAATGATACAACTGCGAGAAGGTTTCTGATAGGTGAACTGCTGAACGGGTTTAGAGGCACCGTATTCCGCCAGACTATGTTCGCGGAGTTCGAGAAGGAATCGCACTCGATGTCCGAGCGAGGCGAACCGCTTACGTGCGAGTCGCTAACCGAAATGTATAAAGCGCTCAATGAGACTTACTATGGAGAGGCTGTCGTCATAGACGAGATAGTCGGCGCGGAGTGGATGCGCATTCCGCATTTTTACCGCGCGTTTTATGTTTATCAATACGCTACCGGATATTCCGCCGCCGCGTTCATTGCGCGCAGGATTCTGCGCGAGGGGCAGCCGGCGGTAGACGATTACTTCCGGTTCCTTAAGGCGGGCGGATCGCTCCCACCGATTGACGCGCTGCGCTTGGCGGGCGTCGATATGGCCAAAAAGGAAGCGGTGGATGAAGCGCTCAATTGGTTTGACGAACTGGTTGAGGAGTATGCGGGTATGTTTTGAGAAAAGCCAAGCCGTTGATCTCCAAAGGGAACTCTTTTGGAGATCAACTATGGTTATGAAGTGTGGTTATGAAGCCGACGAACCGTCGCGCGAAATATGGAGCATTCGGTTGATCACGCTGGACTAGATAACGCCACCGCCAACTATGAACAAAGCGGAACCGCGCCCCTGCCCGCGTTTGCCGCGCGGCGGTTCTGCGATGGCGCAGGCGGCGCGCGGCTGAATATTACTGCGCGCCTATCATCTTTGACGCAATCCCCTTGGGCACTTCCTCATAATGAGAAAATTGCATAGAAAATGTTCCTCTGCCCTGAGTGCGCGATCTTAAATCCGTAGCGTATCCGAACATCTCGGATAACGGCACCGCGCAATCGATGATCTGTGTCGCGCCGCGCGCTTCCAGCCGCTCGATTCGACCGCGCCTCGCGCTGATATCTCCCATGACGTCGCCCATATAATCTTCCGGAACAACCACCTCGACGCGCATCATAGGCTCAAGCAGCACCGATTGCGCATGCCTCAGCGCTTCTTTAAACGCCATTGATCCCGCAATCTTAAACGCCAGCTCAGAAGAATCCACGTCATGATATGACCCGTCATATACGGTCGCCTGGAAGTCGACTACCTCATAGCCGCCCAATATGCCGCTCATAGAAGCTTCACGTATGCCGGCGTCGATCGGAGCGATGAACTCGCGAGGAATCACACCGCCGACAATTTTGTTTTCAAATTTATATCCTTCGCCGGGTTCGCGGGGCGAAATCTCAATCCAGCAGTGTCCAAACTGACCATGCCCGCCAGTTTGCCGTACATAGCGGCCTTCGGCCTTCGCTGCCTTTCGGATTGTCTCCCTGTACGCAACCTGCGGACGACCGACTTTCGCTTCCACCTTGAACTCGCGCAGCAGCCGATCCACGATAATTTCCAGATGCAGCTCGCCCATCCCGGCTATCAATGTTTGCCCGGTCTCCGCGTCCGTATATGTGCGGAACGTCGGATCTTCCTCGCTCAGCCGCATCAAAGCGATAGCCATTCTATCCTGGCCGGCCTTCGTTTTAGGTTCGATAGCCACCCGTATAACGGGATCTGGAAACTCCATGGATTCCAGCACGATCGGTTTGTTTTCAAAACATAATGTATCGCCGGTGGTCGTATCTTTTAATCCGACCGCCGCCGCTATTTCTCCCGCATACACCGTCTCAACTTCCTCGCGATGGTTGGCGTGCATACGCAGTATGCGACCGATACGCTCACGCTTTCCTT
Organism: Oscillospiraceae bacterium; assembly: GCA_031269355.1. Lineage (GTDB taxonomy): Bacteria > Bacillota > Clostridia > Christensenellales > Aristaeellaceae > JAISZG01. The sequence continues at coordinate 10,048 of JAISZG010000045.1, forward strand.
TCGTGGAGTTGTATGTGTACGAGTTTACGTCTAATTTTCCTGAATATACGCGGAAGAACGCGAGCTTGCCCACAAACGGATCCGCCATTATCTTAAACGCCAGAGCGGAAAAAGGTTCGTCGTCGCCGGAGTGACGTTCCTCGTTTTCACCGGTTTTTGGGTGCTTGCCCGATATCGGAGGGATATCAAGAGGCGACGGCAGATAATCCACCACGGCGTCAAGCAGCGGCTGCACGCCCTTATTTCGATAAGACGTGCCGCATACCACGGGCGTTATCTCAACCGCGATCGTTCCTTTTCGCAGCGCCTTTTTCAGCGTATCCTCCGAGATTTCTCCGCCATCCAGATAAGTTTCCATCAGTTGATCGTCGAAATCCGCAGCGGCTTCTATAAGTTCCTGGCGCGCCTGTTCCGCGCGCTTTGCATATTCCGTAGGTATATCTTCCTCTGATATTTCGCTTCCGTCGTCCGTGTAATAACGAATAGCGCGCATGCGCACCAAATCGATTAGCCCGGCGAATTCGCCTTCCGCGCCGATAGGCAGTTGGATCGGCACCACGCGCGCCTCAAGCCTGTCGCGCATCATTGCGACGGCGCGTTCGAAATCCGCTCCCGTGATGTCCATCTTATTGATGTACGCCACGCGCGGTACGCGGTATTTATTCGCCTGCCGCCACACGGTTTCCGATTGTGGCTCGACGCCGCCCTTCGCGCAGAACACGGCCACCGCGCCGTCAAGCACGCGCAGCGAGCGCTCCACTTCAACGGTGAAATCTACATGGCCGGGGGTGTCTATTATGTTGATGCGATGGTTTTTCCATTCGCATGTCGTCGCGGCGGACGTAATAGTTATGCCGCGCTCACGTTCCTGCTCCATCCAATCCAGCGTGGCATTGCCTTCATGAACTTCGCCAACCCTATGAACACGCCCGGTATAATACAGTATGCGCTCGGACGTGGTCGTCTTGCCCGCGTCGATATGCGCCATAATCCCGATGTTTCTTACCATTTCCAGTGGGTGACTTCTTGACATACACACTCATCCTTATGATAGCGATCTATCCAATCTTTCCCAAATTATGCGCGGATGATTCCTGCGGAACCAAATACCGCTTAATTATTTATCTTTTATTTGGGATATTGTTTATGTAGTTCATATTAAATGGATTGCAGCGCCTGAAAACAGCAGAAGCCCCCCTTCGGCAAGAGGGGGGCGGCGGCGCGGACCTATGAAGCCGCGCGCCGCGCTTTACCGACTTAGAGCGGATTGCATATCTGCGGATGCATAATCAACTTGACTGCTTACCAGCGATAATGCGCGAACGCCTTGTTCGCCTCCGCCATGCGGTGCATTTCTTCCTTGCGCTTCACCGCGTTGCCAGCGTTGTTGGCGGCGTCTAATAGTTCGCCCGCCAAACGCTCCGCCATTGTGCGTTCGCCGCGCTTACGCGAGAAATCCACCAACCAGCGCAGCGCCAGCGTCTGCCGGCGTTCGGGTCGTATTTCCAGCGGCACCTGATAGGTCGCGCCGCCTACGCGCCGTGCCTTTACCTCAAGCGATGGCAGGATATTGTTTATTGCATCCTGGAACACGTCGAGAGGTTCCTTTTTGGTTTTGTCCCGTATCATATCGAATGCGTCGTAGGTTACGCGCTGCGCGACGCCGCGCTTGCCCTTGAGCATAATCTGGTTAATTAATTTTGTGACGACCGTTGTTTCATATACAGGATCGGCCAGCACTTCCCGCTTGGGTATGAATCCGCGACGAGGCATGGTGAATCCTCCTTACTTCTTGGGGCGCTTTGCGCCGTATAGAGAGCGCGCCTGGTTGCGTTTAGCGACGCCCGCCGCATCAAGTGTGCCGCGGATTATATGATACCGCACGCCCGGCAGATCGCGCACGCGGCCTCCGCGAATCAGCACAACGGAGTGTTCCTGAAGGTTGTGCCCGATTCCCGGTATGTAGCACGTGCCCTCGATCAGATTGGTAAGGCGTACGCGCGCGATTTTTCGCAGCGCGGAATTAGGCTTCTTGGGCGTTGTAGTCTTTACGGACAGACACACGCCCCGCTTCTGCGGGCACTTTTGCAGGATCGGAGCGGTCGACTTATTGACGACTTTCTCTCGTCCCTTGCGAATGAGCTGGTTGATCGTTGGCATTAACGCTCCTCCTTGTTTTCCCGGACAAATCGCCGACAAGCCGCCTCTGCAACCCTGAGGCGCTTGATGCTCCCAATTCTCGTCCCTCTGTTATTTTAGGATTCCCGCCGCCGCAGCCTTTACTTGAAGGCCGCATACGCGCCCAAGCTGAACCATGCTGTCGGTCTCAATTACAGGCACTCGCGCTTTCTCGCACGCTAAAACTACGCGCCGCGTTACAAAAGGATCGGCGTCGCGCGCGACATAAACCGTTGCAAGCGTTCCCTCGCCCAGCGCGCGAAGCACCTGTTTGGAGCCCGCCACACGCGCTTTCGATTGGATCAGCCGATCCATCACGACGCATCGCCTCCGTATTCCGCCGCATAAACACGCGACGCTACAGCAAACTCTGTTATTTTAACATTCGCACTCGAATGTGTCAAGTGCATATCCGTTATCTTATCAATACGCTTCCTGAATCTCTATATTCTTATAACGGCGCATGCCCGTTCCGGCGGGAATCAGCTTGCCTATAATCACGTTCTCCTTCAAACCCACCAACGGATCTACCTTTCCCTTTATGGCGGCCTCGGTAAGCACTCGCGTCGTTTCCTGGAACGACGCCGCCGAAAGGAAGCTTTCCGTAGCGAGTGTAGCTTTCGTGATGCCCAGCAGTACGCGCTTCGCCACGGCGGGTCGGCCGCCGTTCATTATGGTGCGCTCGTTCTCATGCTCAAACTTGAATATATCAACTAATATACCGGGCAGCAGGCTCGTTTCGCCGGCGTCCTCGACGCGCACTTTGCGCAGCATCTGACGAACGATCACCTCGATATGCTTATCGGAAATATCGACGCCCTGCAATCTATATACCATCAGCACTTCGCGAAGCAGATATTCCTGCACGGCTTTTACGCCCAGTATGCGCAGTAAATCGTGCGGGTTGATCGCGCCTTCGATCAGCTCGTCGCCCGCATCCACCCGATCGCCCTCGCGAACCTTCAGGCGGCTGCCGTAGTTGATAGGATACGATTTGCGCTCGTCGTCCTCGCCGGTGATTATTATCTCCTGCTTCTTTTTTGTCTCGCCCATCGACACAGTGCCGCTGATCTCGGCCAGAGTCGCGTCGCGCTTTGGTTTGCGCGCCTCGAACAATTCCTCGACGCGCGGCAGACCCTGCGTGATGTCGTCGTCCGACGCTACGCCGCCGGTATGGAACGTGCGCATCGTAAGCTGCGTACCCGGTTCTCCAATGGATTGCGCTGCGATAACGCCCACCGCTTCGCCTACGTCCACGTCGAATCCGGTGGCGAGGTTCGCGCCGTAACAGCGCGCGCATACGCCGGTTTCGTTGCGGCACGTAAGCACGGAACGAATGGAAACTTTAGTGATTCCAGCTTCCATAATGCGGCTCGTCGCCTGATGCTCGATTCTCTCGTTGAGCTTTACGATAATTTCGCCGGTTCGCGGGTCGACGATATCCTCTGCGGCAAAGCGACCCATCAGCCGCTCTTCCAAACCCTCTATCTTTTCAGAGCCGTTCATTATATCTGATATTACAATGCCGCGCACGCGTTCTCCGCGAGTTTCGAAACAGTCGATTTCGCGCACTATCATTTCCTGGGAAACCTCTACCAAACGGCGCGTCAGGTATCCGGAGTCTGCGGTACGCAGAGCGGTATCCGCCAGCGACTTGCGCGAACCGTGCGAGGAGATAAAGAACTCAAGAACGGTTAACCCTTCGCGGAAATTCGCGCGTATGGGAAGCTCGATAATCCGTCCGGACGGCGAGGCAATCAATCCGCGCATACCGGCGAGCTGGCTGACCTGGTTTATAGAGCCGCGCGCGCCTGAATTTGTCATCATGCGGATGGGGTTCAGATCGTCCAGCACATCCATGAGGCGCGCCTTCAGCGCGGCGTTCGTGCTCTGCCACACGTCTACAACGGAGCGATAACGAGCTTCGTCGTTCATCAAGCCCTCGCGGAACAGCTTGTCGATTTTTGTAATTTTCGCGTCGGCTTCCTTGAGCATATTCTTTTTTTCCGGCGGAATCACAATGTCGGATACGGAGAATGTGATCGCGCCGCGAGTGGAGTATGTAAATCCAAGCTTCTTTATATCGTCCAGCACCTGCGCGGTGCGGGTTACGCCATATGCGCGATAGCACATATCGACGATTTTTTTGAGATCCTTCATACCGACCAGCGAGTCGATCTCCAACCGGAATTCTTCGTCGAGCGTACCGCGCGGCACAAAGCCCATACCCTGCGGAATGGCGTCGTTAAACAGCAGACGCCCAAGCGTAGTATCTATCACGCGGGTATGCTTTTCGCCTTCAAACTCGCGCTCGATGCGAACCTTTATCATCGCCTGCAGCGATAGGTCGCCGCATAGGTAGGCCATCATGGCCTCGTCTTGCGAGCAGAATATCTTGCCCTCGCCCTTAGCGCCTTTATGCACTATCGTAAGGTAATAGCAGCCTATTACCATATCGTGCGTGGGCGATACTACCGGCTTACCGTCCTGAGGTTTTAGTATGTTGTTCGCCGCGAGCATCAGGAAGCGCGCTTCCGCCTGCGCTTCCATGGAAAGCGGTACGTGTACGGCCATCTGGTCGCCGTCGAAATCCGCGTTGTAGGCAGTGCAAACAAGCGGATGCAGTTTTAGAGCCTTGCCTTCCACCAGCACAGGTTCGAACGCCTGTATGCCAAGTCGATGCAGCGTGGGCGCGCGGTTGAGCAGTACGGGATGCTCCCGGATTACATCCTCAAGAATATCCCATACTTCCGGTTTTACGCGTTCAACCATTCGCTTCGCGCTTTTAACGTTGTGGGCGAAACCGCCCGCGACAAGCTTCTCCATAACGAACGGCTTGAACAGCTCAATCGCCATTTCCTTGGGCAGGCCGCATTGATACAGCTTAAGCTCCGGGCCTACTACAATAACCGATCGCCCGGAATAATCCACGCGCTTGCCAAGCAAATTCTGGCGGAACCGCCCCTGCTTGCCGCGCAGCAAATCCGATAAACTTTTGAGCGGACGGTTTCCAGGCCCTGTAACCGCGCGTCCGCGGCGACCGTTGTCGATCAGCGCGTCGACCGCTTCTTGCAGCATGCGCTTTTCGTTGCGCACAATTATATCCGGCGCGCCTAGTTCCAGCAGGCGCTTGAGCCGGTTGTTTCTATTAATAACGCGGCGGTACAAGTCGTTCAGATCGCTTGTGGCGAAGCGTCCGCCGTCTAGCTGAACCATAGGGCGCAGTTCCGGCGGGATAACGGGAACGACATCCAATATCATCCACTCGGGCTTGTTTCCACTCGAGCGGAAAGCTTCGACTACCTCAAGCCGCTTGACGGCGCGCGCGCGCTTTTGACCCTCTGTTTCGCGGCCCTTCTCCTTTTGTTTTAGCGTTTCTATCTCCTCGCGAAGATGAATCGCCAGCGCGTCCAGATCGAGCGCCTGCAGCATTTCCTTAACCGCTTCGGCGCCCATGCCGGCGTGGAAACGATTCCCGTATTTGTTTAGGCATTCGCGATAGCGCTGATCGCCCATCAGCTCGTGCTTTTTCAGTTCCGTATCTCCCGGATCAAGCACTATGAACGACGCGAAGTACAGCACCTTCTCAAGCGAACGCGGCGAAACGTCCAGCAGCATACCCATGCGGCTGGGTATCCCTTTGAAATACCAGATATGAGATACCGGCGCCGCCAGCTTGATATGTCCCATGCGCTCGCGGCGAACCTTCTGCCGCGTAACCTCGACGCCGCACTTGTCGCAGATAACGCCTTTATAGCGGACGCGCTTATATTTGCCGCAGTTGCACTCCCAGTCCTTCTGCGGTCCAAATATGCGCTCGCAAAATAAACCGTCGCGCTCCGGTTTTAGCGTGCGGTAGTTGATTGTTTCGGGTTTGGCGACCTCGCCGTGCGACCATTCGAGTATCTTCTCTGGCGAAGCCATACCTATCTGGATTGAATCCAGGTTCGTAAGTTCAAACAACAATGACTGCCCCCTTACGCGATCGGACGCTGAGTTCAAGCTTAAGGCGTTTTGGTTTATTACTCATCGGCGATGTCGGCGTCCGGTTCAACGCTCTCGTCAATCTCGTCGTCCTCCAGCCCAAGATCGACCAGATCGCCCATCGTTTCGTCGAAATTATATAGATCGCCAAGGTCGAGATCGTCGGAATCCGCGTCTTCGCCCACATCGGATACTATTTCTTCGTTGAACTCTTCAATGCTGGCAAGTCCGCCGTCGAGCGGTTCGTTATCGTCGTCGTCCGTTTCCCGTATCTCAATCACCTGCTTATCCTCGCTGAGCACCTTTATATCAAGCGCAAGCGATTGCAGCTCCTTTATAAGAACCTTGAACGATTCGGGAACTCCGGGATCGGGGATGTTCTTTCCCTTGACGATCGCTTCATATGCCTTGACGCGCCCTACAACGTCGTCGGATTTTACGGTGAGTATTTCCTGCAGCGTGTTCGCCGCGCCGTATGCTTCAAGCGCCCACACTTCCATCTCGCCAAAACGCTGTCCGCCAAATTGCGCTTTGCCTCCAAGCGGCTGCTGAGTAACCAGCGAGTACGGTCCCGTCGAGCGCGCGTGAATTTTATCGTCCACGAGGTGCGAAAGTTTCATTATATACATATAACCGACGGTGACCTCGTTCTCGAAGGCTTCGCCCGTGCGCCCGTCGAACAGCACCGTTTTGCCGTTTTGCTTGATGCCGGCCTGGCGGAGCGCGTCGTCAATATCTTCTTTGCTGGCGCCGTCGAACACTGTAGTAGCCACGTGCCATCCAAGCACCTTCGCGGCCATGCCAAGGTGAACCTCCAGCACCTGTCCGATATTCATTCGGGAAGGTACGCCAAGAGGGTTTAGAACTATTTCAAGGGGAGTGCCGTCCGGCAGGAACGGCATATCTTCCTCGCGCATAATACGCGATATAACGCCTTTGTTGCCGTGACGCCCCGCCATTTTATCGCCTACTGATATTTTGCGCTTCTGCGCGATAAACACGCGAACCATCTTATTGACGCCAGGCGATAATTCGTCCTTGTTCTCGCGGGTGAACGTTTTTACGTCGACTATTATTCCATATTCGCCATGCGGCACCCTAAGCGACGTATCGCGCACCTCGCGCGCTTTTTCGCCGAATATCGCGCGGAGCAGCCGTTCCTCGGCGGTAAGTTCCGTTTCGCCCTTGGGCGTTACTTTGCCTACTAGGATATCGCCCGCGTGCACTTCGGCGCCTATGCGTATCACGCCGGTTTCATCCAAATCGCGCAGCGCGTCCTCGCCGACGTTTGGTATATCGCGCGTGATTTCCTCGGGGCCAAGTTTCGTATCGCGCGCCTCGGTTTCATATTCTTCTATATGAATAGATGTGAATATGTCCTCCTTCACCAGCTTTTCGCTGATGAGGATTGCGTCCTCGTAGTTATAGCCTTCCCATGTCATGAAACCCATCAATATATTTCGCCCAAGGCCGATCTCGCCTTTTTCGGTCGACGGGCCGTCTGCGATAATCTGACCCTTTTCGACGCGTTCGCCGGCCGATATAATGGGGCGCTGATTGATGCATGTGCCTTGGTTGGAGCGCGCGAACTTGCGCAGCCTATATTGATGAAGAGAGCGGTCGTCGGCGCGAATTTGAATTTCATCCGCCGCGACTTTCTCTACGATGCCTTCCTCGCGGGCTATTGCGACGACTCCGGAGTCGCGCGCGGTTTTATATTCCATACCGGTTCCGATTATCGGCGCTTCGGGTACGAGCAGCGGCACCGCCTGGCGCTGCATGTTCGAACCCATCAGCGCGCGGATAGCGTCGTCGTTTTCAAGGAACGGGATCATCGCCGTAGCGACGGACACGACCTGCTTGGGGCTGACGTCGATGAAGTTAACCTGCTCTCGCGGCACTTCTGTTATTTCGGCCTTTATACGCACCGCCACGCGCGGATTAACGAAGTGACCTACTTCGTCGAGCGGTTCGTTCGCCTGCGCGATTACGTATTTATCCTCCTCGTCGGCGGTTAGGTATACTATTTCCTCGGTAACCGCGTGGGTCGCCGAATCGATCTTGCGGTATGGCGCCTCTATGAATCCATATTCGTTGATACGCGCGTATGTCGCCAGCGAGCCGATCAAACCTATGTTCGGGCCTTCAGGAGTTTCGACGGGGCAGATTCGCGAATAATGCGAATAGTGCACGTCTCGAACTTCGAAGGACGCGCGCTCGCGGTTAAGCCCGCCGGGGCCTAACGCGGACAGGCGCCGCTTGTGGGTGAGGTCGGCGAGAGGGTTCGGTTGATCCATAAACTGCGAAAGCTGCGAGGATCCAAAGAACTCCTTAATAGCGGCCGACACAGGGCGGATGTTGATTAATTCCTGCGGACGAACGTCGTTCGCGTCTTGAATCGCCATGCGCTCCTTAACCACCCGCTCCAGGCGCGATAGGCCTATGCGGATTTGATTTTGCAGCAGTTCGCCCACTGAACGAACGCGGCGGTTGCCAAGGTGATCGATATCGTCCGTATGACCTACGCCATAAGAAAGCCCCATTAGATAGCTGACCGACGCGATTATATCGTCGACCATAATATGCTTTGGCACCAACTGAGACGCGTTCTCGCGAACCAGCTGGCGGTATAGATCGTATTCCGCCGGATCTTCCGGCGCGTGTTTCATCAGTTCCCGAAGTGTCGGCAGGTGCACTTTTTCGTTGATTCCGCATTCGGCGGGATCAAACGGCAGCCACTTTGAAGCGTCGACAAAATTATTGCTGACGATTTTCAATTCGTGTCCGTCCACCATTACGCGCGCGCTTTGAATTCCCGCGTCCTCAATTGCCTGCGCTATGTCCGGATATATGCGATCGCCTTCCGATGCGAGAACCTGTCCCGTCTCTGGGTGAACGATCGTTTCAGCGGATATAAGGCCGGCGGCGCGTCCGGCAAGCGAAAGCTTCTTATTAAATTTATGCCGCCCAACCCGCATAAGGTCGTATCGCTTGGGATCGAAGAACAGCGAGCTTAGCAGACTGCGAGCGCTGTCCACGGTAGGCGGTTCGCCCGGACGCAGGCGGCGGTAGATTTCCAGCAGTCCGTCCTCTTCCGTTTTGGAATCGTCATCGCGCGCGATCGTCGCCGCAAGGCGATCATCTTCGCCCAGCATGCGGGTGATCTCGGCGTCCGTGCCGTATCCAAGCGCGCGCAGTATTATCGTGATGGGCAGCTTGCGCGCGCGATCGACGCGCACCCACATCACGTCGTTGGAATCGGTTTCGTATTCCAGCCATGCGCCGCGATTTGGTATCAGAGTAGCGGAGAAAAGAAGTTTACCCGCCTTGTCGCGAGCGGCGTTGTAATACGCGCCAGGAGAGCGAACTAGCTGACTTATAACGACGCGCTCCGCGCCGTTGATTATGAACGTACCATTCTCTGTCATGAGCGGGAAATCGCCCATAAAGACGTCCGATTCCTTAATTTCGCCGGTTTCCTTATTCTTCAGCCGCACGAACACTTTAAGCGGCGCAGCGTAAGTCAAGTCGCGTTCTTTGCATTTTTCCACGGAATACTTGGGCTTCTCATCGAGCGAATAATCTACAAACTCAAGCACCAGGTTCTCGCTGTAATCGGTGATGGGCGACACGTCGTTGAGCGCCTCGCGCAGGTCTTCACTTAGAAAACGCTGATACGAGTTTTTCTGCACCTCAATGAGGTTAGGCATATCAAGAACCTCTTCGATACGCGAAAAACTCATTCGCTTGCGCAGTTTCCCCATTTCCACCGCATGAACCATATCGGAATAATCCCCCCAATCCACTCGATCGACCGTCGGCAAAAAGAGCATCGCCCTGCCAAACATTTCCGCAGCGCTTTCGTGCGAAAAGCTTCATTCCCCCATTGCACATGCACACGATTCGTTGTAGAATAATGTCGTAAACGGGCGATTTCCGCACGCTTTCGCGCGAAGCGCGGTCATACGGATGCAAGTCTAAATTATAACAAACAAAACGAGAATTGTCAAGCGGCTGTTGCCGGGGCAAAATCATTTATTCTTATATAGAAACATATATAACATAAACTCATCATCAAAAAGAGCGGGCATCTGAATATTGTGGCAGCTCAGACTTGGTGTTTTTAACTTTATCATGAATCCCATAGCAATATTGCCAAATATATCTCCCTTTGAGGTAACTGATTTCGCCCTGCGTATAGGGCGTGTTCGAAAAATCTCTCGGTCTTAATGCACTGTCTTTTTATCCATTTATACTAAAAGACGGGGGCTTTGCCTCCGACGCCCACGAATTAAATGGAGCTGCGCCCCATACCCGCTGCGGCGACGTTGCGGAGCTGCGTCTCCCTTATGGCTACTTGCGCCTCATCAAAACCCAGCACATTCAGCCTCGAGATATTTTTCGAACACGCCCTAAATATTATATTTTCTTTTTGATTTGCCGCCGACGCCTTTGCGCCCGCTGTTGTTATGTTTTAATGATGGTTCTGACGCGATGGCTGAGCGCGCGGCGTGAGGTTCGTTTATATTAGAATATGCCGGTATCGATCTGGATTTGGGCACGGACTGACGCTGCGCGGCAAGCGGCGGCGAATCGTCCGGAGCGGCGGCTGGCTCATCAACCGCCGACGGCGCTGTTGATAAACCGATGATCACCTTGCACAGCAAGAGTATCATGGGGCCGAGAATCATGCCGCCAAGCCCCATAATCTTGTAACTGGCGTACATCGCCATCATGGTGGCCAACGGATGCAGCCCCATGTTGCGACCGATGATGCGCGGTTCCAGCATCTGGCGCACAATGCCGATTATCAAATACAGCAGAATTATACTAACGCCCATCTTATAATCGCCCACAACAAAACCATATATCGACATAGGCAATAGAAACAGGCCTGTGCCGAGGATGGGCAGCGCGTCCAGCACGCTTATCACAAGGGCGAGCAGCAGAACATAATCTACGCCTATTATCGAGAAGCCGATTGATAATTCTACGAATGTTACCAGCAGCATGATAAGCGTCGCCCGCAGCTGGCTGAACAATCCTCTGAACAGGTTCGCCTTTACCAGCGCGCCGCTTTTCTTAAGCGGCGATGGAACGATATTTGTCAGGAATAAAATTATACGCTCGCGATCCGCGCTGAAGTAGAACGTGCTCATGAACGTAAGCGTTACGAACAGCAGTATCTGCGGAACAGTTACCGTAGCCGTATTCCATACCCCGCGAGCGATAGATGAAGCGAATGTAGTTGTGGATGATGTTATTGTTTTGCCAAGCGAAATAAACGCGTCACGAATATATGCTTTAGTAGATTCGTCCAGCAGTTCCAATTCCGGAAGATTTGTTTCGAACCACGCAGTAGCTTGCGCGACCCAATCGGAAACCAGCCTGGGAAGCGCGTACGCGACCGACGTGAGTTCGGAAATTATTCGGGTGGAAAGCACAAGCGCGGCGAATAATAAAATCGCGACCACAAGAATCGTCGACACTCCTGACGCGATTCCGCGGCGGAAGCGAACGCGCTTGAACAAGCTCGATATCAGCCGCACGAGCGGTTCTATTGCCGCCGCGATCAGCGCCGCGATTGCGAACGGCGCTATATATGGAAACAGAAAACTCAGCGTGGCGATAAGCCCGAGCACGACGATTATAAGAGCCGCTTTGCGCAGCAGGTCGTTTGATATCTTATTTAGCGCGGCTAGCTTTTCTAACATTAGCGACCTCCCGCATCCGATCCGGCAACGGCGGCACGCCGTCGCAACACTTCATCTCCCAACGATATATTCTATTTTATCCTTTGTATATCGATATAAACAAAACGCCATCGCCCGCCCAGGTTTGCATGGTAATCGGGAAATCAAAATCATTGCGAAAAACAAGATCCAACGAGCTGGAGCCAACGGCGGCGTCGGTTCCGTGGGGGACATACGCGGCGCCGCTGGGTCCGTGCGCGCGGCGGTGGAGTATCGATATGCCCTTGAGTTCCAGAAGCGCGTTATAAAGCGTGGTGGAAACCTGGCAAGTTCCGCCGCCGGAGCCAGGCATAGACGTTCCGTTGATCAATACAGGCGCTATCTGAAATCCTCTCTTAAGGCTGAACGGACCAATCCATTCATTAAAGGATACGGAGGCGCCGGGGTCGATCGTCTGCCCGTTCATATATTGGCAGGCGACGCTTATGTTTGTCATGCGGCCATTATTCAGATCGGTTTGCGCGGTATTATACGAGGTTTGAAACGCGGCGATCAGCGAACCCGGCTTCGCGTCGCGCGCGCTTGCCGATACGGGTTCAAGGTCCTTTATATGCGAAGCGTACAAATATCCATACTGACGGTTATACAGCAGCTGCGCCCAGCCGTCGCGTATTGATAATATGGCAACGCGCGCGTCTTTGGGCAGGTTGACCAGCGTGGCCGCCGAAGTTGACGGAGAGGAATAAAGGGGCGCGTCGCGCAGCAGCGTAGCCGCGTGACGAACGTTCATCGCGCCGTATCGCGGATCGTCCTCGCTGAACTGTTTTGTGACCTCCACCAGGCGCCGAGGAACGTATCCCTTTATGTTATCCTTTTTAACATACAGCCATTCGAGGTCGACGGAAAGAATTATTACGGTATCATCAGCATTATAGTATGCGAGACGTTTCGCGTTAATATCCGGTTCAGAACGAATGGTGACATTGGTAGTCGCGGTTCCCTGATATAATGGCCGATCATCAGCGTATGCCGTGGCGGGAATAAGCGGCTGAATCAGCGCAAGTATCAATAACAAAATGAATACGCGCTTCATTAGTGGACGCCTCCGATGAAAAACAATTTGGAAAGCGGCATGGGGCGCAGCTTCGCTTCGTTCGAAGCGGCGGGGCGGAGCCGCGTGATAATGGAAATATGATACCACGAACCGCGAGTGTCGGCAAGCCGCAGCGCGATTGATTTGGAAAAACGACGGCAGATGGATATCAAATAAAAAGTGAATATAAATGCGTGCGGAGGTTCTGATCGCCGGAACTTCCGCATACAACGAACCATCATATGCAGGGGGTGGAATGCCTTGGATACGCAATACCAGCGCAAGCTGATCATGCTGCAAGGCTCGGGAGGGCTGACGGGCTTTGTAAATTTGGAAGCGCAAAGCGGAAAAATAACGTTGAAATTCCAAGCGGTCGGGCTGGAACGCGGAGCGGGCGACGTGCACGGTTATCTGGTTTCGTTAAAGAAAAGGCGCAGGCTTGACTGCGGGCGGCTGCGCGTTGATTCGCGCGGCCAGGGCGGACTTTTGCGCGTGTGGCAGTCAAACGAGTTAGAAGGGATGTACGTATCCGACTTCGACGCTGTAACCGTGACGGTGGGCGGGTATGTGATTTTATCAGGTTCGCTTAGCTCATCGCGGGTCGACACGGACGCGCTGAGGCAGCTGTTCGCCGCCCAAAGAGGCGACGAGGCGCGGCAGGCTTCGGCGGAACGCTCTGAGCAGCATAGCGCGCCCGAAATATTGGGACGAATGGAGCCGAATATATCGCCCGTGGAAGCGCCAAGCCGACGCCCTACTATTCTTATGGAAACGTCGTCCGCCAGGAAAACGGCGTCGCCGCAGTGCGAGAACGACACCGAGCGTTTGATCGCCGCGCTGTCTGAACAGCCGCAGGAGGTGGTAGACGCGATAATCCGCGCGCTAGCTCGCAAGCAAACTCCCGCTTCCGAGGAACCGCGCGAAACCGCGCGAGCAGAAGTTTATAAACATATAGATAATATAGCGCCGATAGAGGACGCGAAGGCAGCGTCCCCTCTCCGGGAAGAATGCGATGAGCTAGCGCAGACAGTAGGCGCGGTGTGCGATACCGCGATGGAGCCGATGGTGATGATCGCGGCGCCTTCGACTGCGCTGCGTCATTCCATATTAAATGATCTACAGAGCGATTCCGCAGCAGCGTATGCGGCGGCCGAGCCTGCGACAGCCGATGCGGGCAGCAGTACCGATTCGATTGCGGACGTCGTTGGCGAAGCCGACATCCAGATTGATATAAGTCAACAGGCGATGGGGAGAAAGCGAAGAGCGGGCAGAACGCATGGCATAGACGAGGATATCGATCCGATTTTCTATACTCAAGCCGAGGACGCGCTGCCGACGGTGTCGATTATAGATCCGCAAGCGGCGAGCCAGTATTCGGCTGAATCCGCTGAACCTGCTGAACCCGCGCGTGAACCCGCGCGCGAGCCCGTCATATCGCCGTTTGCCGACGCGCCTCCGCCGGCGCAAAGCGCACTCGCATCTGACGCGGACGAAGTATGGCCGGTGTGGAGCGCGTACCGCAAGCCCGCGCTATTTTGGCCGGACGACGCGGAAGACCTGCGCGCGCTGTTCGAGTGCGGAGCGCCTGACGAAAGCGTGCGGCTCGCGGGGTGGTTGTTTGTTAAAACTCCGTCGGTCGTAGAAGGATTTGATAGCTTGCTTGGCGTATACGCGCAAGACGGCCGCGTGCTGCAAACCGCGTGTGTGATAATGGGCGACAACTCGCCCGATCCGCCCGCAGGCCTCACGGGTTACGTTTATACGGAAGAGCTGGGCACTGGATGCTGGGCACAGTGGCGCGATTATTCGGAACAATTTTCACAGGCAGAATAATTAATAAATAACAAATATTATTAAACAAGCACCGCTTCCGTGTTTACACGAGAGGCGGCGCTCGTTTATTATAAAGCGTTCGTCCGTTGGTTCACTTGTTGGATTCGCGAAGCTCTACTCGGCGTATCTTGCCGCTTATCGTTTTAGGCAGCTCGTCCACAAATTCTATTATGCGCGGGTATTTATATGGCGCGGTTACTTTTTTCACATGATCCTGCAGTTCTTTCTTCAGCGCGTCGCTGCGCTCCCAGCCCGGCTTCAGGCGTATTGTGGCCTTCACGGCCTGGCCGCGCATAGGATCCGGAACTCCTGTTATCGCGCTTTCAAGTACGGCGGGGTGTTCCGCGAGCGCGCTTTCCACCTCAAACGGACCGATGCGATAGCCGGAGGATTTTATTACGTCGTCCTTGCGGGACATGTACCAGTAGTAGCCCCACTCGTCCTTCCACGCAAGATCGCCTGTGTGATATATTCCGTCGCTCCAAACTCCCGCTGTCATCTCCGGATCGTTATCATATCCGAGGAACATACCGGCGGGCGCGCCATGGTGGGTGCGAACCACTATTTCACCGGGTACGCCGGCCGCGCACGACGAGCCGTCGTCCGCTATCAGGTCTACGTCAAACAGCGGAGACGGTTTGCCCATGCTGCCGGGATTGGGTTTCACCCAGGGGAAAGTGCCAAGCAGCACTACGAGTTCCGTCTGCCCGAACGCTTCCCGCATTGTAAGGCCTGTTCGCTGCAATATGGTTTCGTATATGTCCGGACTGAGCGGTTCGCCCGCGACCGACAGATGCCTTAGCGACGACAGGTCGTACCTGGAAAAATCCTCCTGCAGTATGAACCGGTACATAGTGGGAGGAGCGCAGAACGATGTAATGCGGTATCGTTCTATGCGCTCTAGAATCTCTCCGGCCGCGAATCTGTCGAAGTCGTACGCGAACACCGCGCACTCGGACAGCCACTGCCCGTAAAGCTTGCCCCATACGGATTTCGCCCAGCCGGTTTCGCTGATAGTTAAATGCAATCCAGCCGGTTCGACCTGCTGCCAGTACACCGCAGTGACGATGTGCGCGAGCGGATACCAATGATTATGCACGACCATCTTTGGCATGCCAGTCGTTCCGGATGTAAAATAAAGCAGCAGCGGATCGTCGTCGCACGCGATAGGCAGATCCGGTTCAAATGCGTCCGGCGCGGCGTCCATCAGATTTTCATAACTCAGCCAGCCGGAACGCTCCGCGCGCACCAGCACGCGAAGGGCGAGCTGAGGTATCTCCGGCAGAGCGGCCTCTATCTGCTCGGCGATTCCGCTTTCGCTAGTACAAACTACGCCCTTAATATTCGCGTGCTTAACGCGATACACTACGTCCTTCTTCGTAAGCAGATGCGTCGCCGGCACGCCTACTGCGCCAAGCTTATGCAGCGCGAGCACGCAGGGCCAAAACTCGTGATGGCGCTTCAGTATCAGCATCACGCGATCGCCTTTGCCTATTCCTTGCTCGCGCAGCGCGTTCGCGGCGCGGTTCGCGAGGGCGGACATTTCTTTAAAGGTTATCCGCTTTTCATCGCCGCGCGTGTTGCACCATAGAAGAGCGAGCGCGTCGGGCTTGTCCTTGGCGAGACGATCGACAACGTCGAAAGCGAAGTTGAAGCCGCTGGGCCTTTTTACCTTAAAATTTTTATAGAAATCCTCATAGTTGAGGAAATCGCCCTGTACATCTAAATATTCCTGGTACAGCGCCATGCGCTATTTTCCCTCCCGTTATTTGATCACCACGGCGATGAACCTACAATCGCCCTCTGGCGCGTACATCGCGTGAGGCAGGCTGGAATCGTAATATATCGAATCGCCTTCGCGCAGCCACACCTCGTTGCCAGCGAGGTCAAGCCGCATTATTCCCGATAGAATGAAATCGAACTCCTGCCCTTCGTGGGTGTGCGCCTGCTTGGCGGCGTCTGGCTTATCCTTCTCAACGGTTACAATAAAAGGCTCCGCCTTCTTATCCTTAAAGTTGTACGCCAGGTGCTGATAGTGATACTGCTTGCGCCTGTCGAACGCCAATCCCTGTCCGGCGCGGGTTAGAACGTATCCTTTCAGCTTAGGGCTTTCGCCGGTAAGCAGGTCGGATATATCGACCCCGAGCGTCTCCGCTATATTGAACAGATGGCTGAACGAAAAATCCGCCGTGCCGGATTCATACGCGCTGTAATCCTCCGGCGCAATGCCCGAGCGAAGGGCGGTTTCTTCCTGCGAGAGCGCTAAATCCTCCCGCAGGTTACGAATTCGTTGAGCGATCGCCTGAATTTGGTTCAAGAAGCTGCCTCCTTCTGCTCCATGCCGCGTAGTTTGCGCTGGGTCACCCGCGCCCCGCAGCAAATCCGTTCATGGGTATTAGATATATTATACAGGAATGTTTGGGGATGTCAATTATATAAAATAAAAAATATAGTTTAATACGAGGAAGATAGTTACACCTCGGCAGGCGCGCTAATAGGGAAATGGAACCGTAAAGCGTCAAAGGGGATCGGCCTACGCTTCTTAGCAGTATTGGTAAGGGGTTTGACAGTTATCCTTTCGATGTTATAACGATCTACCGCTTAGTGCGTCTTAACGCCGACGGCGACACCCCTTCCACTTTTTTGTAAACACGGCTGAAATCCTGGATAGAATCAAACCCTGTGGCGATCGCTATTTCATTTAGGGGCATGTTAGTGAATTGAATCATTCCTTTAGCCTTATGTACTCGCATCATCGTATGATACGCCATAGGCGACACGCCATAACTGTCTTTGAATATGCGACTGACGTAGCTGCCGCTGAAATGCAGAGTGTTTTCTATATCGGACAGCGAAAGCTTACGTGAGTCGTTTCTTTCGATGAACATCTTTATCGCAGCCGATACACTGCCTTTTGCTCGGGACGCGCGCTCGCAGTATGTCATTTCCTCAAGCAGTTGCTCCCATAAGCGAAAGAATAAATGCGCTAGCCTTATTTCGTTAAATCGTGACGGATATGAGACGGCGTGTATAATGTCGAATATCATCTGCTCGACGTAGAGGGGTTCCTTTGGATGAAAGCATGACGGAAACGGCGAGATGAAGTCGTCCAGTATGTCGGAGCGAAACCAAGACTTCGAGTCGGACGGTATGTCGTCCAGATCGTCGTACGAGATGGGGACAAGCTCGCGATCAGGCGAATATTGTAGATCAAAATGAATATGCGGCTGCACAAGACGTTCTCCATACGTCACATAGATGGCGTGCTTTTGTCGTGGCCTGAATATGAACAGATCGCCTTGTTGCGCTTCATACTGGTTGCCCTCAATCTCTATGCGTGCCTTACCTTCCTTCACAAATAGCAGTTCATAATCATATATAACACGCTCTTTAATATCTTCGTTCGGTTGCAGTATGTTATACCACGCGCGCCTTATATACGGACAAAGCGGTATGTCCGAGTTTTTTATGTCGTTTATTGCCGCGTTCATCATCCGCCTCCCACTTAACAGATTCTGCCGTTCACGTGAACCCATTATAATCAGAATAGCTAGACTGCGCAATATCATCAACCAAATTTGGTTAAAAGCATATACACATTTATTGTCAGAATATGGTATTGACACGTTGTTGTGTAATATTGGTTAAGTACTGTACGGGAATTGTTAATGACATCATAGCTTGTTTCTTGTATAATTGTATCAACAAATCATGCCGTGGGTTGTAAGGAGTGACGTTTATGCGAGAGTCTCGTCGTATTGGTCTTTCCTGGTTACTGCTGTCGCTGCTGCTGCTGCTTCTGACCGCCTGCGGGCAGAAAACGGAGATTCAATCTGAAGATTTTGTATTCATGCTGAATAATACAAATGAATATGCACGAATTCTGCGCTACAAAGGTGCGGGCGAAGAAGCGATTATTCCGGAATCTATGGGCGGCAAGCCCGTTAAGGAAGTGGCGGCAAGCACATTCGCCGCGTCGCCACACGTAACGAGCGTGTCTATTCCCGCGAGCGTTACAAAAATCGAAGATCCGTCGTTTCACGCGCTGCCAAAACTTTCAACCATAACAGTCGCGGAAGGCAGTGTCGGTTTTGTAGTACAAGATGGCGTGCTATATCAGAAAATGATGAAAACGGTTTATTGCTATCCTCAGGGTAAAACGAGCGATAGCTTTACTTTGCCGGACACAATCACAACAATAGGGGAGTACGCGTTTTATAACTCCCAACTGAATAACATTAAAATGGGGAGCGGCGTAACAAAGGTTTATGCCAATGCCTTTGCGGCAAGCGCGAAGCTAACGAATATCGAGCTATCGCCAAAATTGTCTCAACTGTATGATCGCGCGTTCGCAAACTGCGCTAACTTGGCGAGCGTAGAGTTGCCTCAAAGCCTGACGTCGATCGGCGCGGGGTGTTTTGCGGGATGCGAATCGCTGACAACCATTTCAGTACCGCCTTCAGTGAACGTTATAAAGGAAAACGCGTTTGAAAACTGCGCAAGGTTAGCGACCGTCGATATACAAGGAACTGGAGTGCAGCGCGTCGCAGCGGATACGTTCAGCGGGTGCGTAAACCTTACTGAGGTTACATTTGCCGGCGAGTTAATCGGTATAGCGGAACGTGCGTTCTATGGATGCGTTTCGCTGCCTAGAGTCTCAATTACGGATAAGTTGACCGTGATCGGAACCGATGCGTTCAGCGGCTGCGCTGCCTTGACTGAGGTTACTCTTCCCGAAGCGCTTACGTTTATTGGGGCGCGAGCGTTCGCCGGTACCGCTTATCTTGATGCATATGAAAATGAGTACGCAGTGACTGATAGTGGCGTATTGCTGGCTTACTCCGGTTCAGATACTAATATTATAGTGCCGGACGGGGTAATAGTCGTATCATATATTAATGGCGGGGTAATATCTGTGACTGTTCCTGAAGGAGTCGCCTATATTGCCGACGGCGCGTTTGAAGGCTGTGATAAGCTGGCTGAAGTAAATCTGCCCTCGACCTTAACGGCGATAGGTGCGAGGGCGTTCAAAGGCTGCTCGTCGCTTACCTCGTTTAACGTACCTGCAAGGGTTAATGCCATCGGGGACGGATGTTTTATTGGATGCTCCGGTATTGAGAACTTTTATGTTAACCCAGCAAACACTACGTTTGTGTCGGACAAGGGCGTTCTGTACGATAATATGCGGAAGTATCTGATTTGGTATCCTGCATCAAGTACCGCAACGTCTTATGTTATGCCGTACGGAGCCAAAAAGATAACGGCGAACGCCCTGCAAGGCGCGAAGAACCTTGAAAGCTTCGACGCGTCCGCTTGCGAGGAAATGATTGAGCTTGAATCATATGCGTTTGCGGACTGCCCGAAACTCGCATCCGTTAAGTTCACAATCAATTTTAGGAAAGTTGGAGATTACGCGTTCGCGAACTGCGCAAACCTGTTCGACTATGATACCACGTATACCATGACGGATATTGGCGTTGGGGCTTATATGAATTGCGCGAAGCTGAAATCTCTTACACTAAGTCAACCGCTTGCCAGAATCGGTGAGCGCGCGTTCGATGGAATGGGGGAGTGCGTGTTCACCGTTTCCTCTTCCGTCGTCGGTGAAGAGTACGTAAAAACGTATGGCCTAAATTATAAGGAACAATAAAGAGGTAGTATAATGATACTTCAAAACGAACGTGTATTGCTGGAACTCGCCGACAATACGGGAGTGTTTATACGACTGCTCGATAAGCAAAGCGGTATGGAATTCATTCAAGCGGCGGCGGAAACGCCTTTGCGCGTTAATGTGCAGGAGAATCCGCGCCGCATGAGGACGCTTAAGATTCAGGATTTTTCATACACTGCCAACACTGAGGGACTGTCTCTTTGTTGGAAGCTTGAACAGAACGTAACGCTTAAGGCTCGTGTGTGCTTGCTTCAAGATGGTTTTGGCGTTACCTCTGAAGCCGAGTGCGGCGGTGATGTGACTGTTGAGACGGTCGAGTATCCCGTTATCGGCGGCATGGGGCGGTGGAGCGATGAATGCGAGATGGTGCATTCGTTCGCGACGGGTTTATTAGTGAAAAATCCACTGGATAATTTCGCTGATGGAGAAGGCGTGCGATTTGCGCCTTATCCTGAGTGCTTCTCTGGCGCATCTATGCAGTTGTACGCGTATTACGCGCTTGATAAAGGCGGGCTTTGTTTCGCATCGGAAGATGGCGAGTCTCATCAGAAGTGGTTGAATCTATACCGCAATTGCGGCGCGATGGAAGCCTCGATGATGTATGGATATGAGGACATAGGGGAAGGAAAGAGCGTTCATGCCCCGTATACATTTGCCGTGAGGTTTTTGGGCGGAAAAGGTTGGTGGGAAGCCGCGCAGATGTATAAAGATTGGGCTGTGAAGCAGGATTGGTGCGCGCAAGGCGTGGCGGCGGAACGTGAGCACTGCGATTGGCTTATGAATGATGTAGGGTTGTTTACGTTCGGCATTAGCGCGGGACGCGATCGCTCAGAATATATTAAGAAATATCATAATGATGTGGGTACGAGTATATTTCACGTTCTAGGTCCTGACTGGACGAATACGCCTCAAACGTTCACCGGCGAGTGTCCGGGTGGTCTAACGGACTGGGTTCCAACTAAATTTAACGCTGAGACGTTGTCCGCTATACATGAGGTCGGCGATTATTTTGCGCCGTTTGAATTTGACATGATGGCGTTGCCTAACAAAGCGGAAGCCGAAGAAGTGGCGGCGAACCGCCATGTGTTCCCCGCGCCGCCGTTTACATACAGCTGCGATAAGTATGAGTTTCATATGCTGTGCCCATGCCAGCCATACACTCATTATATACATGTTAAGCGCGACGAGCAGATCACGCGCGAGGCGGATGCTGACGCGATGTATTATGACATTTCCGCAAGCAATCTGTTACATGTATGCCTGTCAAAAGACCATGACCACCCTGTCGGCGGAGGAAATGTTTTGACAAGGGCGTACAAGAAACTTTACCGCGACACGAAAGACGCGTGCGCCAAAGTCAAGGGGCGGTATTTTCCTGTCGGTACTGAAATGGTAAACGAAGTGTTTCTGCCTGAGCTGGACTTTTATCAATCACGCGCCGGCGGTCAGCCGTGTTCCGCGCTTGAGATGTGGCCGTATAAAAAGCTTCTGGACAAAGGAGAGGCGCAACTTATCCCTATGTTTGATTTTGTCTATCATGAATACGGCGTAGTGCGCATGGACGGATGGGGGAAGCTCGTCGAGGAGATAGGCGATCTTTTCTACGATACTGTCGCGAAGATCTATCTTTGGGGTGGTCTGTATGAGTTGAATTATGAATATAGCCCCGCTGAAGCGTTTGACGGGGTGGAAACACGAGGAGACGAACATTATTATCCGTTCGGCGAGTTTGGCTATGAATACTCGCATGGCAGAGCGCGCTACCTGAGACAGTTCGCGGCGCTGCGCACCGGTATAGGCAACCGCTACCTAGCGTATGGCCGTATGCTGCCGCCGCTTAGTATTAATGTTTCTGAACGTGAGAAGCACTATCATCACTATAATCACGGTCTGAAGGAGATTTATTCAGGCGCAATTAACCTGCCTGCCGTACGCGCTTCCCGCTGGGAAACATGTGGGGGAGAATCGAAGTCTTACGCTTTGTTCTTTGTGAACACTGAGCTGGATGAACAAGCCGTAACGCTGAGTTTGTCGTCCGTTGACTATGACGGCGCGAGCATAGTAACGCAGTATGTATCTTTTGATCCCGCGTGTGAGCCAACCAAAACAACGTTAGGGCACATACCTAAAGAAGGAGCATTGTCGCTATCTATTGCGTTGCCGACGCGCAAGATTATCATGCTGGAGATCAATTAGTAAGCTATGCGTGCGAGCGCATGCACAATAAACGAGGAGGGAATCTTTATGAAACGCGTACTATCACTCGTCCTAGTACTTATGATGGCGATGAGCTTAACGCTCACTGCTGCCGTTGCTGAAACGACTATCGCCGAAGCTCCGCCCGCTAAGGACGGCGAGACTGTCGTCGAGTTCTGGTGCCAAATGTTTGAAGGCTGGAATCAAGATTGGGTGACCCATCAAGTCTACAGCTGGAACGCACGTGAAGATCGTCCGTTTTATGTGAAACTGACGCTGGTAGATGGCGCGGCTCTCGCCGAGATGACAGCCGCCGCGCGCGCTGCAGACACCATGCCGGATGTTATTAACGGCAGTTACGGCAATGTTGCGAATGATTACAATAATGGTTACATACTCGATCTGAAGCAGCTTATTCCGCAAAGTTCGTGGGATGATCTACTGGACTCCGCCAGAGAATTCATTACGGTTGGCGATGCTTATGTAGCCTATCCATGGATGCTTGAACCGGCTGTCGTTATGTATTATGACAAAGACGCGTTTGCCGAAGTCGGCCTTGACCCCGACAGCCCGCCCACGACATGGGAAGAGCTGGTCGAATACGCGAAACTACTGACCACGCCCGACAGATTCGGCGTTGATGTTGACTTGACCTATAACTTTTGGGGCTGGATGTATACCGCGAACGACAATCAGTATCTGCTGACTGATGATTGGTCATCGGCGAACATTGATTCGCAGGGGATGCGGGATCTTGCGGAGTTTTATCGCAGCTTCCGCAATGACGGCTATGCTTCTCAAACGCCGCTTAAGTTTCAGAATGAAGGCGTTTATGCCGTTCTTGAAGGACGTTCCGCAATCGCGTTTTCAGGCTCTTGGGGCGTGGGCGGTATAAACACTGACTATCCCGAAAAAATAAACTCTATCGGTGTGGCGGCGGCTCCTACGAAGGATGGATCGCCTTTCCGCAGCACGTCTGGAGGCTGGTCGTTTGTCGTTGACGCGCATAGCGATCATCCGCAGGAATCGGCAGATTTCATCAACTATATGCTTGGTTCGACCGTAGAAAATGTCGCAGACTTCTTTGTGGCCGCAAATTTCTCGAAGTTTACGACGCGTAAGTCTGTCGCTGAATATCTCGTGGCAAACACCGCAGCGTCCACGGACGAACGGATTCAAACAATTCAGTCTGACATCATGCCTTACGTAATCGCAGAACCTATTTATCCGTGGGAAATTACTCAATATGGGCTTAATATGCTCGCGTCAGTTTCAGTAGACGGCGTCCCGATTGACGACGCGATAGCGGAGGCTGATAAGCTTATTAATGCATACATATCGGATAATGGTCTTGCGGGTAAGAATCCGAAGGCGCAATAACTCCTGTTAAGGGGGGAACGCATTACGTTCCCCCCCTGCCGAACCTGAAGGGAGTTTCTATAATGGTCGTAAATAGTTCTGTCGATAAACGGCGCAGAACGCCAACCAGCCGTATGGATCACATAACCGCGTACGCGATGATCATCCCGTCCCTCGCGTTGCTTGGCGTGTTTGTTTTGTATCCTCTATATACATCCATAACAAAATCGCTGACCGACTGGAACTTCTACAACTCAATGTATGTGGGGTTGAAGAACTACACAGTCGCGCTGCGCAATCCCACGTTCCATAGAGCGTTTCAGAATATCCTGCTGTATATATTGTTCTCGGTGCCCATCGGCGTGGTGCTTCCGTTCCTGTTCGCGCATTGTGTAAAACGTTTACAGGGCATGTACGGCGCGGCAATAAAGACAGCTTTGTATATACCCAGCATAATTTCAGGTGTTATCAGCTCCGTTATCTTTCTTTTCATACTCGATTACCAAGGCGGACTCATCAATAACCTACTGCGTTCATTAGGAATGACGCGCGTAAACTTTATGGCGCAGCCTACTTCCGCTATGCTCTCTATCGTGTTCACGGGTTTTTGGGGAGGGTTTGGATACAGTACTCTATATCAGCTTGCGGGTCTTAACAATATTCCGGACTCATACTATGAGGCTGCTATGTTGGATGGCGCAGGTGCCTTTAAACGGATGATATATGTAACAATACCTTGTATGAAAAATATATTCCTGCTGTGTCTTGTGAATGGTATCGGCGGAACGTTGATGATGATGGAATTGCCGCTGCTCATGACAAACGGCGGGCCTAACAATGCTACCATCACGCCGGTTATGTATATATATAAAATGTTCTCCGATTCCGCTGTCAGTATGGGATATATGCTGGCTTGCTCTATCATAATGATGGTGTTTTCCAGCGCCTTTACGTGCATCGTATTTTTCCTCATCAAACCCGATAAATCTCTTGAGTAGGAAGGAGGAAGAGCGATGCGCGCTGTAGAGAGAAAAACGTTTACGGTGTTTTCATATGTGTTTTGTTTTCTTCTGATACTGCTATGCCTTATTCCGCTGATTTGGATGATAGTGTCTTCGTTTAAGCTGGACAGGGAAGTATGGGCGTATCCGTTTAGGTTCTTTCCGAATAAGTGGCTGCCGAACAACTATCAGACGCTGTTCACATCAAAGCGCGTCGACTACGTTCAAGCGCTTCTAAATACCGCGTTCGTCGCCGTCATTCATGTCACGTTAAAGCTCGCGATTGAGACGATGTCCGCGTATGCATACGCGCGTCTTGAGTTTCGCTTTAAGACGCTGATGTGGCGGGTGACGCTGTTCACGATGTTTATACCTAATATAGCAATACTACTTACCTCGTTCGTAACTGTCAAGCAGTTGGGCATGCTGGATACTTTCTGGGTTCTGATAATACCTTCGCTGGCAGGCGCTTACGGTATATTCTTCTACCGCCAGTTTTTCCTTAATATTCCCCTTTCGATGGAGGAAGCGGCGCTGGTTGATGGCGCGTCTCGGTTTCGGATCTATTGGAATGTGTTCCTGCCAAACGCGAAAGCCCCAATGGTGCTTTTGGGGACAGGTAGCTTTATCGGCGTATGGAACTCGTTCATATGGCCTTCTCTAACTATTACAAGCCCCACGAAGTATCAGGTGATGCAGGTTATTCGCTCGTTCCGCAATATGTATAGCGAGGCGTTTGGCGTGGTTATGGCAGCCTCGGCGATCGGCGCGATACCGCCGCTTATAGTGTTCCTGATATTCCAGCGGTATATCATTAAGGGAATGCTCATATCTGGCATTAAGTAAGAAAAGGTGTAAACTATGAAGAAGTGCGTTCTGATACTCTTGGCTCTAATGATGCTGTCAGATGTCGGCTGTGTATTCGCGGAAGACGCGGACATATACGGCCTGCCGAATAAGTCCTCTCATCTGACGGACGGTCTGTTGGTTGCCGAAGTTAGTAAGATGGCGCAGATTACGGGGGAAGATAGCGCAAACAAGACACAGTCGCGCTTTAACGTTTGGGGTACTGACTTGGGTTCTATGACTGAAATGGAAGGCATCGTATATATGTTCTGCGGGGATACCTTTTCTACGAAGGACAGTGACGATTGGCGTAGTAACGTCCTTTTTCTCATAGAAGATGACGATCCTTCCAACGGGCTGACAATAACCGGAACGATTGAGGATAAATGGGGACGTTCCAAGGAATTGCTGATTAGCAGAAAGATTGACAATATTCAAATAACAATTATACCGACCAATATATTTGCTATCGGGGATACGTTGTACTGTGTCTATATGTCGGTTAAGCACTGGCTGCCGCAAGGCGGAATGTGGGAGTGCGGTTATTCAGGGCTTGCAAAGTCTGAAGATAAAGGGCAGACATGGCAGAAGCTGAATAACGTGCAGTGGCAAGGTGACAGTAACTTTTGCCAGACGGCAAACTGCTTAGTTGGCGATACAATGTACATATGGGGTATACCGTCTGGCAGATACGGCGGGGTCGCGCTAATGAAGGTGCCTGTTGACGGGCTGGAGGATTTTGAGGCTTACAGCTATTATACGGGTAATGATGAAAACGGCAAGCCTGTTTGGGTTAAAGGCAGTGAGGGTATATATCGGGCGAAAGCTATCATTAACGCTCCTGTTGGCGAAATATCAGTTATATATAACGAGTATCTCGGCAACTTCATAATGACATACCTGCATGAAGGGCGAGGCATAGTGATGCGTGAAGGCGTTATGCCTTGGGGCGAATGGGGCGGCGAAGTGATGCTTGCGAGCGGGACGAAGTACGCGTCGCTGTACGGCGGGTTCATGTGCGATAAGTATGTGGAGAACGACGGCCAGACGTTCTACTTCGCAATGAGCCAGTTCTTCCCAATCTATAACATAATGTGGATGAAGGCGGAACTTACGATTGAGTGAACCCAATAATAAATATGAGGTGACGTGTTACATGCTAGGCGAAATCTCCAATCTGAATCGTTATAAAACAATCTCTATTTCCCCTGAGAATCTTGACGGGGCGAAGGGCAAGGGAGGCGCGATACCGCTGGAGCTGGGTACTTCCCGCGACGCCGCGCGCGATCTGGGAACAGGCTGGAAAGTCAATCCGCGTATGTTCATTGAAGCAGGGGCTGTGTTGACGCTGGCCGACGTGGCTGACCAAGGCGAAATCCGGCACATATGGCTCACGCCGACAGGCGTATGGCGCGGACAGATACTGCGCATTTACTGGGACGGGTCGGATATTCCTGCGGTAGAGTGTCCGCTTGGCGACTTTTTCGCAAACGGGCTTAACGAATACGCGCCTGTCGTATCTGTTCCTGTATGCGTGAACCCCGGCTCTGCGTTTAACTGCTACTGGAGGATGCCGTTTAGGAAGGGCTTTCGTATAACGCTTGAGAACAGAAATGAGAATCAGGTCTGCGTATACTACCAAATCACGTACGTCCGTAAACCCGTAAGCGAAAACGCGGGGTATTTCCACGCCCAGTTCAGGCGGGAGAATCCACTGCCATACATGAAGGATTTTGTAATGCTGGATGGCATTAAGGGCGCGGGACAGTATGTCGGTACGTATATGACGTGGGGCGTTCACAACAACCTTTGGTGGGGTGAAGGCGAAGTAAAGATATTCATTGACGGTGATACGGAGTATCCGTCTATTTGTTATACAGGAACTGAGGATTACTTCTGTGGTTCTTATGATTTCGAAAATCAGAAGACTCACCAGTATGAGGAGTTCGTCACCCCTTACTGCGGTTTGCCGCAGGTAATACGTCCCGATACGCTGTATCGTCCGCAGATGCGGTTTGGCATGTACCGCTGGCATATAACCGACCCGATATACTTTAGTGAAGATATTCGTGTAACCATACAGGCGTTGGGTTGGAGAAGCGTCGGCAGATACCTGCCTTTGCAGGATGACATAAGTTGCGTCGCTTACTTTTATATTGATAAGCCCTCATGCGCATTGCCCAAATTGGGTACGCCCGATGATCTTGAGATTATCTGATTACACGTCGGAGCGCGCTGTGGGCATCATGGTGGAAGTACCGGATATTTCCGTTATTAATACGGAAATATCCGTTTTCCATAAGCACAACGGTTTCTCAGCTACAGCTCAGCAGGCGCGCCAATAGAGATATGGAACCGTAAAGCGTCAAGGGGGATCAGCCAACGCTTCTTAGCAGTATCGGTAAGGGAGGGGATTTTGCAATAGTCGAGCAGACGCTGATACGGATAATATTCATTATTATCATCCAATGGACGCATAATATGCATCGCGGCGTTTCCCTTCTGAGCTTTACCAGATCAAATTTTACCAAATAAATAGGCTGTCTCAATTTGCTTGCGCCAAGAAAATAAAGAAAATAGAAACGCTGTCAATGAAAGCACAGCGCTTGGCATAGCCGGAGTTGGCAATTCTTGACAAACCTGAACATAAATGATATCATCCAACTTGATTATTATTTAAGTATACACATGTGGAGTATTATAGATTGTAATATGGAGGATTGGCACGGTGAAATGCGATTGCGGCGCAAACGTTCACTGCCCTGTCGACGCTACTATTGATATGATAGGGGGTAAATATAAATCGCTTATACTGTGGCATCTTATAAATAACACGCTTCGCTTTGGCGAATTGCGCAAGCTAATCCCGCAAGCAACGCCCAAAATGCTGACGCAGCAGCTTCGCGAGTTGGAGGAAAGCAATCTGGTTATTCGCACGGTCTACCCCGTCGTACCGCCCAAGGTAGAATATAGGCTATCCGAACTTGGCGAGAGCATACGCCCCATTTTGGAAGCCATGTATAAATGGGGCGCAGATTATCTGAAGCGCAGCGGCATTGAAGTTAATTGCTCAATGACTGTTCGCGCTTAAAATTATAATAATATAAAAAATATATATAATGATTTTAAGCGCGCCTATTTAATCGAAGCGATTGGCGGGTTTCAATCCGATGGGGCGCTTTTGGCAAACTCACTCAGATAACCTTTCGCCGAGCGATTCATCTCCCTCATAAAATCGCTGGCGTATTTGCGGTTATAAAACGCAGTCATTCGCCGTTTGAACTCTTGCAAATCCGTCGGAGCGATTCCCTCGCGCGCGCAGTACGAAAGCCTGGCGGATTCGACGGACGCTGGCTCATAACGATTTTCGAAAACGATCGATTCTTCGCTAAACCTCTGCGGCTTTTTTCTGGCGCAAGCAGCTGCTGTCGGATGCCCGGCGACAATCATCGCGGCCGGAAACACCTCGACGGGAAGCGCCAGCAATTCGCGAACACGTTCGCGATTTTCAAGTATATCCCCAATATAGCAGGAAGCAAGCTCAAGGCTTTCCGCCGCGACGACGAAGTTTTGCGCGGCAATAACCGCATCCGCGACCGCCAGCATAAGATCGCCAGTTTCCGGAGCGGTTGGTTCTATGTCGGCTGCGCGGTACATCTCCAGCCAGCGGCGGCAATCCGCAAGAAACACAACCACAACCGGCGCGGTGGCTATGAACCGCTGATGGTCGCATAGATCGGCCAGTTCCGATTTGACCGCCGCATCAGTTATATCCAAAATTGTGTATAACATTTGATTTCCGGCGGTCGGCGCCTGGAATGCCGCTTCAAACAGCGTGTGTTTCGTTTCGGGGGACACAGGCTCATTCGTAAATGAGCGGCAGCTCTTCCGTAGGTAAAGCGAGCGGATTACATCGTTCATGGCGGTGGCTCCTTTTATATGCTTTAATAAAAACATAAGCGAAAAATCTGAAAGTTATAGCTTTCAGATTTTCTGGATACGTGCTAGAGGGGCGCATCAAATCACGGCGAGCGCTATATAATTAATACTCAACTTCGCCGTATTTTATTCAGTCAACGTCATATACACAATCTCCCAAGGGCTTGTCGCGTTTTCTCGGCAAAGGATCCATATCCAATCCGTGTACTCGGTGTTAGGCTCGAAGCCTTCGGCGTCCGCGTTAGGTCCGGTGCGGAAGTCAGCGAAGAAAGCGATCCAGTTCGATGAGTCTTCCTCGCTTAGGGCGAAAGGGGCGACCAGAGCGTCGGACCGGGCTTCGTCGTATCGAAGTCCGTCAACGGCGGCGATGGAATCGATTCGAGAGAACTCAATCAAAATCTTGGACGCAGCCGCGTTTAATACCACGTCGCTGAATTTTTGGCTTGATCGAAAATCCATTTTCGCGTCAATCATACGTCCCTCGACGTCTTGCCACATTCCGTCACCGTCTGTGCGTTCGATGAATCCAGTGATAGTCACGTAGCCGTTCTCGTCCGCGCGGGGATGCAGCGGGTCGTGCACACGCGCTTGAACGTGGTGCCAACCATTCATTATACCCATAACAGTTAGCATATCGGTATTTTGAAGAATAATATCTCCGCCAGTATTGCCCTCTCCGCTTTCTTCGCCCAGCGAATATGTAAGGTTGGCCGCCTGTGCCACGGGTTCTTTCACCAGCGTTGTGGAATTTTGGGCAAGCCTGTAATAAAGCAGCTCGGGTTCCACCTTTGAGGCGTCATCGCCGAAAGCGAGGTATTCCTTCATCATATATCCTTCAAGAAAACTCGCGTCCGCGTATCCTACGCGCACCTTCGCCCATTCGGCGGAGACGTCTTCAATAACTGCGATTTCCGTGCCGGTGTAGTATTGCATCAGCCGTTCGGAGGATATGCTTGGTTCCGCGCGAAGATTGAGCAGGCCAATATGGTTGTAGTTATTTACAATTGCGGACGTCTCAGAATTGACCGCCGCTTCCTCGGACGCGACTGCGCTAAAAGATAAACCGATCGTTAATACGATAACGATAACTATTATGCGTATTTTACTATTCACAATTGAACCTCCAGTTAACGATCTAATGGCAACGGATATCGCGCCGCCACATAATAAACGATGCGCAAATGACAATTTATCCAATAACTTGACAAATTGGGTAAAGCGTATTGCTATGCAGATCGCTGCTGAGATGCAGATCGCTGCTGAGATGAAACGCGCATGCTGAGCTGTAATAAAAAAACTTAAAAAAGTCTATTGACAAGAGGGTGAAGACGTGGTAATCTAACGAAGCTGTCACGACAGCGGGGACCTTGAAAACGATACAGGAATAAGAAGTAACGAACAGGTAGTAAATCCTAGAGT
>JAISZG010000030.1 GCA_031269355.1 Oscillospiraceae bacterium
TATTCCCGCGAGATTATAGATAGTTTCGCTGAACGAACGAAGACGCAGGTGATGGCATATATCCCAAGATCAATCACGGTTACGCAATCAGAACTGAAGGGTAAAACAGTTATAGAAGCCGCTCCGGATTCCGAACAGGCGAAGGTGTATACGCAGCTTGCGGAACGCATCGCCGCCCATGAGCTGTCGACGACGCCGGCGCCGCTGGAATTGGCGGAACTGCAGGCATGGGCCGCTTCCTGGTCCGACGCGCTTCTCGCGCTTGAAACCGGAGTGATCCCGGGCGGCGACCGCGCGGGCATCTGAGAGGGCATATGGGCGGGCATCTGAGAGTGCCTTTTATAAGTAAGGAGGGCAACCATGGTTAAGGCAGCGCAATCTCTAACAGACTTGATAGGCGATACACCGCTTCTTCAGCCAAACCGCTTTCTAAAAGAAGAAGCGCCGGGAGCGCGCCTTTATTTTAAGCTGGAGTATTTCAACCCTGCCGGAAGCGTAAAGGACCGCATAGCGTATTCAATGATATTGGATGCGGAAGAGCAGGGCCGTCTAACGTCCGGCGGTACGATAATAGAACCTACTAGCGGGAACACGGGCGTCGGAGTCGCGTTTGTCGCGGCGGCGCGCGGATATAATGTGATACTTACCATGCCGGAAACTATGAGCGTAGAGCGGCGCACGCTGGCTCGCGCACTTGGGGCGCAGGTTGTACTGACGCCGGGCGCAGAGGGTATGCGCGGGGCGGTGCGCAGGGCGGAGGAACTGCAGGCGCAAATTCCCGGAAGCGTTATACTGCAGCAATTTGAAAATCCCTCCAATCCTGCGATACATCGCGTAGCCACGGCGGAGGAGATTTGGCGCGATACGGAAGGCGCGGTGGACGCGTTCATCGCGGGGGTCGGCACCGGCGGTACGATAACCGGCGTGGGTAAAATATTAAAAGAAAAGAAGCCGGGCGTTCGCATCATAGCGGTGGAACCGTTTGAATCGCCGGTGCTTTCGGGGCAGGCGCCAGGTCCGCATAAGATTCAGGGAATAGGCGCGGGGTTCATACCAATGGTATATGATTCTCAATTCATAGATGAAATATATAAAGTTCGCGCCGAAGAGGCGTTTGAAACTTCGCGCCGCCTTGGCCGCGAGGAAGGGCTGCTGGTGGGCATATCCTCCGGCGCGGCGGCGTTCGCGGCGCTGCAATACGCGAAGCGGCTGGACGCGCATGGAAAGGTGATCGTCGCGCTGCTTCCGGATACGGGCGAGCGTTATCTTTCAACCGATTTATATAAATATGATTTCGCAAAGAACGAGGTGTGATCTGTATGGCTACTCAAATCATACATAAAAAAAGCTTCATAGAAAACCCGCGTTCCTCATGCGCGCTGGGCGGAGCGCTTATAACTATTGGCATGATGCCGGACGTGATCCCGATAGTTCACGCGTCGCTTGGCTGCGCGGGGAATCTTAGCGGCGCGATCTCGATGGGAGGCGGGTCGCTGGGCAGCGGTTACTGCGGTGGCGCGAGCATTCCTACCAGCGGAATAACGGAAACTGAAATCGTATTTGGCGGAGCGGATCGACTGCGCGAGCAGATATCATCGACGCTGGAGCTGCTGGACGCAAAGCTGTTCGTAGTGGCTACCGGGTGCATGACCGAAATGATAGGCGACGACGTGCAGGGCGTGGTGAATGAATTTGACGGAGAGCCTGTCATAGCCGTTAGCACGCCTAGCTTTAAGGGAGACTCGTATACGGGATATGAGATTGTTCTCGATGGAATATTCAACAGATACCTGCCTAAAATTCCGCTGAAGGATGAAAAATTGGTCAACTTGTTCGGCTTGGTTCCAGCGTACGATCCGTTCTTCCGTGGCGATCTGGAAGAGTTGGCGCGATTGATCGAACGGCTTGGGCTTCGCGCCAATACGTTCTTTACGCCTGATCAAACGTTTGAGAATATACTGAGCGCGCCTGCGGCGTCGCTTAACATAGTGTTCTCTCATGTGTGGGGCGTGCCGTTTGTCGAGCGATTCGAGAGCAAACATCGAACGCCATACTGGACGACCGACCTGCCTATAGGCGCGGAGGCGAGCGATCGATTCTTAATCGAACTGGGCAAGCTGATGGGCGTTTCGGAAGCGCTGGTGCAGTCGGTAATCGAATCTGAAAATAATTATTATTATCGCTATTTCGAACGCGCGGCGGATATGTTCAGCAACGCGGGCTACAAGTTTTACGCGGAGACGGTTACGAACTCTAACTATGCTATACCTATTACTTCTTATATAGAACGCGAGCTGGGATGGGTAGCGCGCGAAGCGTTCGTCACCGACCAGGCATTGCCTGCGCAGCAGCGATTGCTGCGCGACGCATTCAACGCCAGCGGGCTTTCGTCTGAATTGATATTCGAGACGGACACAACGCAGATCGCGAAGGAGATAACGAACCGCCATCCGCAAAGCCATGGCGAACGATTTTTCGCGGCGGAAAAGCCGGTGTTTATATTGGGCAGCGCGCTCGAGCGCGAAACCGCCGTAAAGCGCGGCGCGTTTCATCTTACAATCAGCTATCCTGCGGCGGGACGCTTGATACTGAACAGAGGGTACGCCGGGTATAAGGGCGGATTGAATTTATTTGAGGATATACTTGGCGGCGAACGCGTGCCAAATGTATGACGGGAGGAATACGATGAATTATTTTGATCAAAAAATCCAGCCCGTGCGCGATCAGCGATTGACGATAATAGACAGCTTCTGCGGCGGAGGATGCGATCTGCTGGACTGCGCGCGCAGCGGCTGCGCGTTAAGGCAGAACCGCCGATTTTGGCAGGCGAACGCATGCCAGATGGCGCTGACGATTATGATGGCAAGTACGGTTGAGAACGCGCAGATAATAATGCATGGGCCGATAGGATGCGGTCAGCAGATGAACGGACTTGTGGCGCAGGGGAATCGCGGACGCGTATCGCGGGGATTGCCTATGATCGCGCCTCGCCCGTGGCTGTCCACCAATCTAAAGGAAAGCGACGTAATAGGCGGCGGGGAGCAAAAACTGAGAGAGGCGATCGAGTTTGCCGACCGCGAGTACAGGCCCGAGATAATATTTGTTATATCGACTTGCGCGCCTAACATTATCGGAGACGATGTGGAAGAAGTTGTATGCCGCGCACAGGAAACTACGGCCGCCACGGTCGTGGGGCTGCACTGCCCGGGCTTTAAATCGCGCGTGGTCGCGAGCGCGTACGACGCGTTTTATCATGGGCTGCTGCGCCACTTGAAGTTCGAGCCGGAGCCGTATAAGGATTTTCTTCCGTTGGACGAGAACAATCCGGAATACGAACGGACGATGCATCGGTTCCAGTTTGAGAAGCGGCGCACGGTGAACATATTCAACGCGACGTCCATCGGGGCGCAGGACGAACAGGAACTGACGCGACTGCTGGAAGCGCTGGGTTTGAAAGTGAGGATATTCGCGGAGTATTCCAGCTTGGATAAGATGCGCATGATATCGCACGCCGCGCTGAACGTGAGCATGTGCAACGTTCACGACGACTACATGCTCTCGTTCCTGAAAGAAAAGTACGGCATGCCGTATGTTATAGCGGGGATGCCGCTTGGCGTGAAAGCTACGCGCGAATGGCTGCTGGCGATAGCAAAGCATTTTGGCTTGGAGGAGCAGGCAAATCGACTGGCGGATGCGGAGGAAGCGCGTGTTAACGAGGCTATCGAACCGTTCCTGCCAAAGCTACGCGGCAAAAGGGTGCTGCTATGCGGCGGGATAGTGCGAGTGGGCGTGGAAGCGGTGATGCTTTCAGAGCTTGGTATGGATGTGATAGGCGCAAGACTGTATCATTACGATACGGGCGCGGATCCCATTATTGAAGATATGGCGGATAATCTGCCGGATATGCAGGTCGCCGTCAGCAACCAGATATTCGAATTGGTAAATCAGGTAAATACATATAAACCAGATCTGATGGTTTCACACGCGGGCACGCACGGCTGGCTGGCGCGGACTGGCGTTCCATCCGTGCAGCTGTTCAACGCGATGGAATCGCGATTTGCGTATAACGGTTTGTTTACAATTATCAGCCGGATGGCGCTGGCGCTGGAAAATCCATCGTATGAAAAGCGGCTTGCCGCCCATACGCGGCTGCCCTATAAAGAATCATGGTATGAAAAGAATCCGTTCAGCTACTTGAAATCGTGAGGAGGGATAACGATGCGCGCTGCACTCGCGACGGCGGACGACCGCACAATCACCCACCATTTTGGCCACAGCCCGTTTTTTAGAATTGTAGACATCGATGAATCAACGGAGACGTGGGCGTTTTCAGAGCGCCGGGAAAATGACGCCGCCTGCTGGCAGGGTGGCGAGCATGACACGGAGGCGTTCGCGCGCAGCATCGATAATATAGCTGATTGCGGCGTTGTATTCGTGCTGCGCATTGGAACTCCCGGTCGTATGGAATTGGAACGGCGGGGAATTCAGGTGCTGGAAACCGGCGGTGCGGTGGAAACATTAATAGAAAAATATATAATATATCTAAAAAAAGAAAAAGAGAAGAAGCGCGCGAAGCGGTTTCGAGCGCTTGCGCAGACGCACCCGTGCTTATCCTGCGGAAGCGCGCCAAACAATAAGGGGCGGGTGCACCTTCCCGTAAGCGCGGCGTGCAACATACAATGCCGGTTTTGCCAACGCGCGTGCAACGCCTGCGACGATCGTCCCGGCGTGGCAAACGGTATTCTTCAGGCGGAAGAGGCGGACGCGATTGTCGAGAAGGCGCTTGCGCTCTGCCCGGAATTGACGGTGGTAGGCGTAGCGGGGCCGGGAGATTCGCTCGCTTCGCCTCACGCGCTGGAGGCGTTTCGCCGCGTGCACGCGAAGTACCCGGAACTTATCATGTGCATGAGCACGAACGGATTGGCGCTGCCGGGGAAAATCCCTGAATTGCAGGCGGTGGGCGTGAAGACTATCACAGTTACGGTGAACGCCGTCGATCCTGTAATACTGGAAAAAATCGTATCGCATATAGTGTATGGCGGGCGGCTGCTCTGCGGCGCTGAAGCTGGCGAAATATTGATCCGCAACCAATTGCGGGGTATACGCGAGGCCAGCGATGCGGGGATAATCGTAAAAGTTAACACGGTTCTCATCCCAGGAGTGAATGACGAGCACATCGCGTCGATCGCGCGTGAAATCGCGGACGCCGGAGCTATGCTCCATAATATTCTGCCGCTGATTCCCCAGCACGAGCTGCGCGATATACCGGCGCCTACCTGCCAGCAGATAAACGACGCGCGCGCCAAGGCAGGCGAATACATACAGCAGTTCCTGCATTGCAAGCATTGCCGCGCGGACGCGTGCGGAATACCGGGGCAATCGGATTTAAGCTCGCAGCTGTATGACGGCAAAGCAATGGAGACGTTTTCTCACGGATAAATTGAATATGTATAAACATAAACAATCCCCCCGATTTCGGCGGGGATTGTTTATGTTGTATTTTTATTTATAAATTATAATCCTCGTGTGTGTCGGTGGCGAAGTGCAGCTGTTTCAATATGATGTTGCGGATGTCTACGAAAGCCGAATCGCTGCGGTTTCGCGGATATGACATGTTCAGCGTTAGCTCGCGTATAATGCGGCCTGGACGTGGTGTCATAATGAATATGCGTTGCGAAAGATATATCGCTTCGTCCACGTCGTGTGTTATCAGTATCATCGTGTTATGCCGCTCTTGCCAGAGCCGCACCAATTCTTCCTGAATTACCATGCGAGTGAATGAATCCAGCGCGCCGAGCGGTTCATCAAGAAGAAGTACATCAGGAGAGATCGCCAGAGCGCGCACCAGCGCGACGCGCTGCTGCATGCCTCCTGATAGTTGGTGTGGGAACGAATCGGCGAATTCTTCTAAACCTACCATAGATATCAGCGCGTCAACCAATTCTTTCTTAAACGAATATTGCTTGGTTGCGCGCAATCCAAACGCGATATTCTCACGCACGGTAAGCCAGGGGAACAGCGAGTGCTCCTGAAACACAAGGCCGCGTTTGGGGTTGGTGCCGTTTATCGGTTCGCCGTCGCAGAGCGCGACGCCGTCCGTCGCCGTTTCAAGCCCCGCGATGATCCGCAGCAGCGTTGATTTTCCACAGCCGCTCGTGCCTACCAGAGATACGAATTCGCCGGGACGAATATCTAGGCTAACCTCGTCGAGCACGAGAAGGGTTGAGTTGAGATCCGCCCGCGCGAATATCTTTTTTATATTGTTTATTTGAATATGTCCAGCGCTCATACCCCTGCACCACCTTCCTGCCAGCGCAGCACCCGTTTGCGGATAAGCGTAAGCGCCATGTTCACCACTGTGAACGTGAGGCAGATTACGATTATAGCCGCATACATTTTCGCGAACTCCGCCCAGCCTCTCTGCCAGTTTATATACCAGCCAAGCCCCGATTCAACGCCCATCATTTCAGCCACCATCAGCGCGGTGCATGCGACGCTCATCCCTTGCGTCAACCCCTGAAATATGTAGGGCATAGCGGAGGGAACGGCTACACGAAACACCAGTCGGGCGTTCGAAGCGCCAAGAGTACGCGCCACCTCGAAGTTCGCTTTGCGAATATTCTGCACGCCGTTCATGGATGTCATGGTAACGGGATACCATACGCCCAGAGCGATAAGAAACACGCTGCCGCCGAACAACGATGCTGCGACAATCAATATTATAGGCAGCCACGTTGTCGACGGTATCGGGCCAAGAATACGTATCAGAGGCATCACCCAATAGCGTATCGACCTCGACCAGCCGGCACTTACCCCGGTAAGCAGCCCTGCGGCGGCTCCAAATATGTATCCAAGAAATAGAAGCTGCAATGAATTGCCGATGCAGTCCAGCAGCAGAACGCGATCGTCTATAATGGCGTTTAGTATGCGATCCGGCCAGGGGAAATAAGGGAGGGGCAGCAGTCCGGTTTTAAGCGTTGCGTGATCGTACGCGGCGAACAGCAAAAACACGACGGTATACAGCGGAGACTGAGCGCGAAGCTTTTCGAACGCGCGTTTTGAAAAGAATGAAGCGACAAATAAACCAAGTATCAATACGGCGAAGAACGATACAAAAACCGTATATGCATCCGTCGTCGTGAAGTTTCGGAAGTTGGGACGCAGCTTATACTGCAGCAGTTCAAGCGCCGCAGCGAGTATGGGAAGCGCGCAGATTATACGATCGAATAATCTAGCCATTCGCGTCTTGGGTTTGGATTCCATCTCTTTTAATTCCCATAATGTTGGCAGCGGATTAGCGCCGGAAGTCATTTGCCCCACATCCTGTCTATATAGAATCTAAATGTTATTAGAAAGAAATGTTTCTGTGACGATACGTAATATTTAGCTGCAGCGCGATATAAAGGGTGGCGTTCCGGGATATATTCATCTCCGGAATCGCCGCCCTTCCTCGCGTAGTACGGCAGCTCAGTTTCCTCGCGACAGATCGGGCGCCCACCAAATTTGTTCCTTCAGCGCGTCGGGATCGGTCTCGGCGTCGAGTACGCCCAGCGCCTTGTATTCGTCAACAGAATCATACAGAGATTTTTCCGTTATAGAGTTATCAAGACCAAATTGATACAGGTTCAGCAACGATAGCGCATACTCTACAGTGCCGCTGATGTGCCCGTTATCGAGCAGTATCTGCGCCGCTTCTTTGCGATTCTCCTCACTCTCTTGAATCCACACGCTGGCGTTGTATACGGCTCGCGCTATCTTATCGCTGGCTACGGGATTCTCCCTCAGGAATTGGCCTGATATGCCAAGCACGCAGCAGGACTCGCGAACGAAATCATCGTCGAGCGCGAGCGATCGGATGCGGCGCACGCTGCCTTCCTGTACCCAGTTTTCCGCAATTTGATCTGACAATATAGCCGCCTTGGCCTCATCGCGCTGCAGCACCAGCAGCAGCTGATCTGCGGGGAAATCGCGCCACTGGAAGTCTGTCGCCTTGAATCCGTCGTGCGCTACGAAGCGGTACCCTATATTATGATATACGCCGCCGATACCGCCGGTTATAGCGATGTTGCCGCCCTTCACATCATCAAATGACTGTATGTCTGAATCCGCCAATACGACCGCCGACGCGCATCCAGTGTGCAGGCCGACTGTGAACACTATGTCCACGCCGTTTCGTATCGGAACCAGCCATGCGGCGATCATTCCCGCAGACGTATCGAGTTTGCCGGCGGCGAGCGCGTCGCGCGCGGATTCAGAGCGCGTAAGCTCGGTGGTTAATCCCTCCGCCGCAAAGAATCCCTTTTCCTGGGCGATGGGTATTGCGGCCTGGCAAAGTCCGCCGTCGTAGCCGATATGTATCGCGCGCTGCGACGCGGGTTCAGACGCGTACGCGGCTTCGTACGCTTCGTCGCTAAGCGCGGCGATTTCCTCGCTGGCGATCAGCGAAGACGCAAACGCGGGCACGGAGAGCAGCAGTATGCCTATGCTCAGCAGTATCGAAAGACTTTTTTTCATTATGACGATCACTCCTTTGATGGTTTCATAATTATGCGTTTCGCAGGGATGCCTTTATCCGCTTGCCGCTGTCGTTCAAACGATACGGCGAGCGGCGCTTGGCGCTTGGCGCTTGCCTGTCGTGTATTATGATCACCTCCCCCGCAACAATAAAACATATTATTAAGATATGTTTTATATGACTTGATTCTTCTGAAGTATACAGCATAAAACCCCCATTGTCAATGGGGATTTAGGGATTTAAAATGGAGATGAAATAAAAGCTGAAACCGAAGCTATCTTAGGACTTAATAGTGTTTGATAATACTGCTTTTCGACATTCACGCGACACCGCAAACTTGTTTGAATGATGAATGTCGGTCAATGTCGGGATTGAGAAATCGCCATATTCGTTGATATATCTAACTTTTTTGATGGTCATGTCGGGAATGTCGGCTATGTCGGCGCATTTTGATATTTTTTGTCGCAGCGGGTGTCGCAGATGGGTTGAGAGAGCGTTCACACAGGAGAAAAAAAGCTAGTTCCGGTATTGGTTCCAGCAAATCGCCTTTCCGTTATGGTTCAAGAAAAAGAACAAGCCCAGAAAACTGAGCGTTTTCAAGGCTTTCCTGTGGTGGTCTGTACTGGACTCGAACCAGTGACCCCATCGATGTGAACGATGTGCTCTACCAACTGAGCCAACAGACCGG
>JAISZG010000066.1 GCA_031269355.1 Oscillospiraceae bacterium
AACACAGCGTTCAAGCGTTTATTGAAAAAGCACGGCTTCCCCGACGTCCATATCCACGACCTTCGCCACGCCTGCGCAAGCCTGCTGATTAACAGCGGAATACCCGTCAAGATTATCAGTGAGCATTTGGGACACGCCGATACCAGAACCACCGAGGCGGTTTACTCTCATATCTTCGCCGCCACGCGCTCCAAGGCAAGCGAAGCCATCAGCCTTGCCCTCGGCAAATGAGTGGGAGGAACGAGAGTGTCAGCCGCTGAAGCTGATGTCATAGGCATTCCCCCGGAATTGGGAAGATATGCGGGACAAACAAAGCCGTCTGCCCGAACTGTGCAAAGTACAGAAATCGGGCAGGCGGCTCTGTTTTTGGTGTTTAGTTGGTGTTTTAATCTGCAAAAAGGGGCGATATTCTGCAATACGATACGCTACGCCGAAGCCCAAGAAACCCCGCAAAATCGGGCTTTATGCCATGATAAGTTACGATACGGAATGGTAGTGGCAGTTTCGAGAAGGAGAATATATGGACGTTCGACGGCAAGGGAGAACTCCTAATTACAATCATGGCGAGCCTCGCGCAGGAAGAGTCACGCTCCCTGTCGGACAACGTGACTTGGGGAAAGCGCAAATCCATGTCTGACGGCAACATCAGTCTGCCGTGGTCGGCATTCCTTGGATACCAAAAAGGCGAGGATGGCCTGCCAGAAATCGTACCTGAAGAAGCTGAAATCGTGCGTCAAATCTACCGCCTTTTCATGGAAGGCAAAAGCTACTCGGCAATCGCCAAGGTACTGACGGCACAGGGAACACCGTCGCCCACGGGCAAGGACAAATGGTCACTTGCCACTATCCGCAACATTCTCACCAACGAGACCCACCGTGGCTCAAAGCGTCTACAAAAGACCTACACGACCAATTACCTCACGAAAGCCACCAAGCCGAACGAAGGCGAGCTGCCAAGCTATTATATCGAGGAGAGCCACGCCGCGATAATCCCGCCCGACGAATGGGACGCGGTTCAAGCCGAAATCGCCCGGCGAAAGGAACTCGGCCGCCCGATTAGCTGCCAGACCCCGTTTTCAACCAAAATCATCTGCGGCGACTGCGGAGCGTTTTTCGGGCGGAAAGTGTGGCAAAGCAATACAAAGTGGCGGCAGGTCGTGTGGCGTTGCAACGACCGCTACAACAAGCGCGGCAAGCGTGACTGTCGGACATCGCAGGTCGATGAGAAAACCTTGATGGCTGGGTTCGTTAAGGCGTTCAACCAGCTGATGACATTCCGAGACGGACTTATCGAGGATTGCCGAATGGTTCAGGCTATGCTCTGCGACACAACCGAGATTGACAAGGAAATCGCCGAACTGGAGCAAGAGGTCGAGGTTGTCGAGGGCTTGGCGCGTCAGGCGATACAGACCAACGCCCGCGAGGTAATCGACCAGTCGGAATGGTCAGAGCGCAACGGCAAATACTTGAGCCGCCACGCAGAAGCCACCAAGCAGCTTGAGGCGCTTGACAAGCTGAAATCGGAGCGGCTCGGCAAGAGCAAGGTGCTGGAGGTTTTCATTCGGGACATCAAGAAACAGGCGGCGGTTATCACCGACTGGGACGAGAGCCTTTGGGCGGCGACGGTGGAAAGCATGACGGTCGGGGTAGGCGGCAAGCTGACATTCAAGTTCAAGAACGGCAGCGAGGTCACGGTGTGAACGGCGATTAGAAACGGCTCCTGCGAAAGATGGCACGGGCTGTTTTGGAGTCTATCCTCTAATGCCCACGCGAGCATTACAGATATTAGGTGATTTCACACACAAAAGCCGCCATTGTTTCGGGGCTTTCTGATAAACCGCCTTTAATCCATTCTAACAGTGTTCTGAATAGCCCGGCCGCAACAAACTGTGATATATAATTTGTAATAGCGGGGTCGTCACGAATTTTATCCTCTTGCGTTTTGAATAAACTTGCTATCGAAGTACAGAGTTGTTCGCAGAATATATGCGTAAGGTCTGACTTGATTAGCAACTTGATAAATTCGCTCTTTTCTTTAAAAAATGAAAAGTAGAGAAGCGTAACCTTGTATTTATCGGCATCTTCAATCCCTCCAATTCCATTTGTGAATCCGCATAAAAGAGTATCGACGTAGTCTTTGATAATATCTTCTTTTGTTTGGTAATTCCGATAAAATGCCATACGGGAAACACCCGCCAGCTTGGTGATTTGCGTAATTGTGATTTCAGCATAGCATTTCTTCTCCAACAACTTTATGAGCGCTGTGCAAATGCTGTCTTTGCTTAACTTTTTTTGTGTATACGAGTAAGATTCGTTCATTTCGGCTACCTCCCTCGGCATGATTATAGCACGTTTCCATCTCCGTTACAAGTGTAACAGAAGATGGGGGTGTTACAGTTTTCTTAAAACGTAACATACGGGGGTTTTGCTCTTGACAGGGCTTATTCTACATGATACAGTTACATTTGTAACGTAACAAATGCAACTGATGCTAAAAGGAGTCAATAGTATGGATAAAACGATTCAGCCCGAAAAGAATTGGGACGCACGCAAGATAGCGAGCCAAGGCGGAAAAGTCGCTCTCATCACCGGAGGAACCGGCGGGTTAGGATTTGCCGACGCGAAGGCACTTGCGTCCAAAGGCGCTAAGGTAATAATCATAGGCCGAAATCAGGAAAAAGGAGCCGGAGCTGTCCGGCGAATAAAGGAAATTGATACAAACGCGGACAT
Source organism: Oscillospiraceae bacterium (assembly GCA_031269355.1). GTDB lineage: Bacteria > Bacillota > Clostridia > Christensenellales > Aristaeellaceae > JAISZG01. The sequence goes on from JAISZG010000066.1 coordinate 2,731, forward strand.
TTCGTTTTTCTCTGTCGACTTGGGTAATCTATCAGCGATTAAGGCTTTCGCAGAGCAAATGAACGGGCAGTTAAGCCGATTGGACATCTTAATTAACAATGCGGGGATTATGATGCCCGCCGAACGAAAGCTTACAACAGATGGTTTCGAGTTGCAATTTGGGACAAATTATCTCGCGCACTTCGCGCTCACCGGCGAGTTGCTTCCGCTTCTCAGAAAAACAGAGGGCGCGCGTGTCGTCACGCTGGCTACGCTTCCGGGTAAGTACAGCATTGATTTTAACAACCTTCAATCAGAAAATCACTACAGTGCGTGGGTCTCCTATGGGCAATCCAAACTGGCGGAGTTGATTTTTGCATTGCATCTGCAAAGACTAAGCGAACGGAACAAGTGGGGAATTTCAAGTATGGGAGCGCACCCCGGACTTTCCGCTACGGATTTAATAACGAAACAAGCCGGGTCAAATACGGGAATGGTTGCAGGTATGCGCGTAATGTTTAGAATTTTCCCTTTTATGCGACAACCGGCAGACAAGGGAGCTTTGCCTACTTTGTTTGCGGCAACTTCTCCATACGCGGTAGGCGGTATGCACTATGGCCCGAACGGATTTGGTGAAACATCAGGATACCCCACCTTGGCGAAAATCAATCCACAAGCGCAGGACGTGCAAATAGCAGAGCGTTTATGGTCTGTATCAGAAGAATTAACAAAAATTAGTTATCCTATATAATCCATAATTGAGAGCCGACCGCTTGCCGTCACGGAGTTTGACGAAAATCTGCGTATTGCGGTTGTCGACACAGCAACGGTTGGTCGGGACGGCGGAGTGACATTCAAGTTCAAGAACGGCTCCGAGGTCACGGTGTGAACGGCGATTAGAAACGGCTCGTGCGACAGATGGCACGGGCTGTTTTTTTATGCTCTCAGGTAATCGTTAAATTACAGTCGGCTTCGGTGCATTTTTAATCCGAGCGGTGCATTTTCAAATGTAATCGTTAAAAGACACAGACGAGCGGTGCATTTTATCAATATCAAGCACCGTTTCCAAAAAACCTTCGTCGAGGACTGCCTGACCCACAAGACCAAGATCAACAACGGCGAGCTGCCGCAATACTATGTCGAAAACAACCACCCCGCCATCATTGACCGCCCCACATGGCAGCGGGTGCAGGAGGAGCTGGCACGGCGGGGCGGCAAGCGCAAGGTCAAGGAGGTCGGCACCAAAACCCGGCAGGGCAAATACTCCGGCAAATACGCCTTGACCGAGCTGCTGGTCTGCGATTCCTGCGGCAAGCCCTACCGCCGCGTCACTTGGAGCAAAAATGGACAGAAAAAGGTGGTGTGGCGGTGCATCAGCCGCCTCGACTTCGGCAAAAAATACTGCGCCGACTCGCCATCCATCGAAGAAAGTGTGTTACAGGGCTCCATCCTCGAAGCCCTGACCGAGCAGGCCAAAACCGACCCCGCCATCCTCGACGCGATCAAGCAGGACATCGGCATCGCGCTGGCTGGCGATGACAGCGGTGACGACCCGTATACACTTGGGGCAAAAATCGCCGCGCTGGACGCCCGAATCGACTCGTTGTACGAGCGGCAGAAAGAAAACCCGCAGGGCGATTACGGCGGCGAGTTTGAGCGGCTGTACGCCGAGCGCAACGGCTTAATAGACAAGCTGGCGCAGACCAAAGCCACCGCCGCCCACGCCGGAGCCGAGCAAGCGCGGCTGACCGAACTCTTCACGGTGGTTGACGGCATCCGAAACCGCCCCCTCGAATGGAGCGAGCCGGTCATCCGGCAGACGGTGGAGCGCGTGCGGGTACTCGGCAAAGAGCGGATCAGCGTCAGCTTCCGCATGGGCTGCGAGGTGGAGATGCCGCTGGGGTAAACATAGAAATACACGAACAGCCCTCTCGCGGGGGCTGTTCAGCTTGGGAAGGAGAATCACGATATGGTTAAGATAGGCCGCCCGATTAATGGCATTTCACTCAACGGGCTGGAATATGTGCTGGCTGAAAAGGGCTATGAAATGATTTTTGCGGATAAATCCGCCGCACTGGAATTCCTTCGCGGGCAGGGATATGCGGAGGATGACATTGAAAACGAAGACGTCGTCTTTTCCGAAATCCCTCAAGAAGCGGAGGACAAATTCTATTTGGACAGAGAAAGCGGCGCCGTCCGCTGGCTCTACTACAACCCCGACAGCGACGCGGGCGGACAATACGTCGAGAACGTATTCGACTACGACCTGATACGCGAAGCCGCCGACGCGGAGAACTTCTTCGACCAAATCGGCGGTTGCAGTAAGCAGTATCTGATCGACGTCGGTACGGACGACTTCGCCGGTTATGACGAGATGTTCAAAACCGTCCCCGGCGATTTTAACGGCTGCACCGGAGCAACACAGACCGCGCTGGTCGCGGCGGCAAACGCCGCTCTCACCGAAGGGCGCACATTGATCACAAAGGAGAACATCGAAATCGACCGGGAGCTGTTCATCGAGGACAACCACATCAACGCATATATCGCGGCGTGGTTTGATGTGGACGCCCGCTTCGGAACGCAGACGCATGACACCGATGACTATATCAATGTGTATGCGAATTATTTTCCCGAAATAGAAGAACTGGAGGTCGGATACACACTGATCAACGCGGACGGTTCCGACAGCGACTTTGTCGCAGTGGAGCTTGCCGACAGCGAGCGCGAAGCTATCCTCGCCAAGTTGCGGGAAGCCGGGCTGGACGAGTGCGTCGCTGAAATGCAAAGCGACGCGGACGAGAGCGAGGGGATGACAATGACCTGACTCAAGACCGCACTCTGCCCTTTCAAGACCGCAGAGATTTAGGCAGCTTTTCGGCCTTGACTTCCAGCCGCGAACCATTGGTATGACAGGGTTTGCCGAACAAAAACAGGGCAAGGCCGCAAGAGCCTCGTGGGTATACTAACGCGCTTTTATCGAATGACGAAATGGCGAGCGATGAAAAAATTTGCTTGTGATTTTATCGCGGGTCTGCTATACTAAACAAAGCAAATCCGCTGGCATCTTTTTTGTCAGCCTAATACAGAGAATAAAGCCGATCATGTAGGTCGACTTTATTTTTTATATGCTTGCCCTTCCCATTCCTTATAGTATAATCTATTTATATTTCAATAACAACATACGCTTCTGCATCTCGTGCAACGAGCGATGCAACACGCGATCGATCACATGGAGTGCCTCTGTTCTATATGTTAATGGGATATTAGTATAAAAAATGAGACTGGGCGTAATGCCCAATCTCTGTAATTTGGCGGAGGGTGTGGGATTCGAACCCACGCGCGGTGTAACCCGCTAACGGTTTTCAAGACCGCCCCGTTATGACCACTTCGGTAACCCTCCGCGAGAACCGTCCAATCGGACGGTTGCTAATCGACGTTCCACAATTTTGACGGGGCTTCACACCCCGACGTCCTGTAAGGATGGGTCTATGCCCCTTACCTGCTCACCGTTCTAAGTATAGCAGACCAATCGTGTCTCGTCCACAGTGATTTGTGATTACACACCCCGCAACTGTTTCAATTATTTCTTTAAAATGGTTTACGCGCTCCACCTCCTCGCGCACAGCGGCGATGATCGACGCGTCGGTACCTTGCGTATACGTGATGAACGCGCGTTCAGGATCAATGCGGTCAACATTTTTAAGAATGCTAAGCGTATACTGCCGCGCCGCGTGCGAGATCGAACCGCGATACTTCTCCGTCGGGCTCATCTCTCCGTCGATCATATCGATGCGAGGTTTAATCTTGAGAAGCTTTGCTCCCACCGTTTGTATCGCCGAGCAGCGTCCGCCATAATAAAGATATGTAAGAGTATCCAACACAAAACTTGTGCGGACGCGCGGAATGAATTCCATTAATCGCGACTCGATTTCCGCTGCGCTCTTTCCTTCACGAGCCAGCTCGCTTGCTTTTAAAACACTAAGCGCCGTACCCGTAGATAAGCTCCGCCCATCCACCACATGAATCCTCTGCGCGGACAATTCCTTAGCCGCTATTTGTGCCTGCGTTACGGTTGCGCTGATTTTTTCGGATATCCCAATATATACAATTTCATTTCCCGCCGCGATGTGCGGTTCGAATGCCGTGGTAAAATCGACGATAGTAGCGGCGGAAGTTTTGGGGATTTTATTAGTTTTCGCGATATACGCATACATATCTTCCGGGGTAATATTTACTCCATCCTGAAGACTTGCGCCATCCAATGTCACATAAAGTGGAATTATGATTATTCCATAATCATCTAGCATAGAACGCGGCAGATCGACAGTTGAATCTGCCATAATAATAGTACGTGCCATATAATCTCCTCTAAGATGGGGGGTTCCCCCTAAACAAGACGAAGCGCCGTACCCGCAATGAGACGAAAGCGCGTGCGAGTGCGGAGCGAGGGCAATAAGCCCAGCTTCGCCCGGGAGCGTCGGGGGGACGAACCCCTTTATCATGAAGTCTTCCCGATTGACTTATTTATGCGAAAGCCGGGCGGATAATTCGAGAGCTACCGAGCTTCATATCGCTGGCTGACAAGTTTTAATCCGCCGCCGCGCCATTGTATCGTAGAAATAACCACGCCTATAGGATTGTCGATCGAGTTTGCGCGGATGAACTGCATCAATTCCAGCGCATATCCATCCTGTGTTCGGGCGATTGCAAAATCCTGGAATCGCGAAACTTGCGCGCGCAGTGTTTCAGGAACAGTGCCGTCGGGTCGATAAAGACTGCGGAAATCGTTCTCAGACAACTTGGCGCTTATTAAAAAATCACGGGCTTCATTATTTATTTCAAGTATATAATTACGAGCAAACGCTGCGGTAATGCGGTATTGGGGGTCGGCGTCGGGATTAGGCATCGGCAAAAGGACGTAACCGCCGTCTCCTACCGATATAACAAGCGCCGCGTAGCGTCCGGAGGTTGTGTCATATGTAAGAGCTACAATGTCAGACTTACCGCTTTCCGTGAGAGGCGCAGCGCCGATCTTCACCAGTTCAACAGAGGATGCCGATCCAAGCGAGCAAGACATTGAACTGCCAGCGCTATATGATACATCCAGCCACGTAAGGCCGTCGCGCGATACCACCTGCACGTCGTCCGCAGACGAGTCGCCATCCAGATCGAGACGCACTGACGCAACGCTTCTCATGCTTACCGGCTGAACAAGCGCGATAGCTACGGTTACGCAGGACGCGCAAATCAGCGCGAACGCTGAACACAGCGCGAGCAATAAGCGTGCAATCTTCTTTATACTCATTCGATAAACATTCTCCTAATCAAGATAAAAACTCCTATGGAGTTTCTCTGAACCCGTTGCAGCTAGCCGCGCTGCGCGTTTGACCCGCTTGCAGCGCCTGACTTAATATTTAGCGCGGACTCCGCCTCCGACGTCCGCTGCCGGTTAATACGCCAAACGCGATCGTAACCGCGCCTACGAGCAGCATAAAATAATACGTGAAGAACCTCCATACCAATAATGCGGGAAACAGGCTGCGCTCCGGGAAAATCCACCGAAAGAACAGATAGAACGCGCCTTCCTGCGCGCCTGACGCACCGGGCGTCGGAGCGATCGATGCGGACAGGTGCATGAGCGTCTGTATCGCCAGAATCAATCCGTACGGGCGCGCGTCCCAGCCAAATCCTCTGTATATAAAATACAGAATACTAAAGTAAGAAAGCGCTTGCGCGGTGGAAAACAGAAGTGCGGCAACCATCAGCGCAGGTCGTTTGAGAAGCAAGCGCACAACTTGATGAAAATCCTCGGCATGCGTACGCACTCGCGAAGTTATTCTCTCGGGATCGCGCACTATGCGCAGCCTTGCGAGCAGGCGAACGCACTTGTCAAGTACGCCGCCGACTGAGCCGCTCTTAAGAAATATCAAGGCGAGCAGCGCAGACCATAGCATGTTGGCAGCATATCCGAGAACCATAACCCAATGTACGCCTACGAGAAGGCGCCTAATCGGAGCGCGGTACAGTATCCATAGGATTGTCGCGAGCAGCATATGCGCTATTTGAAACCCGAACGTCTCCACGAGAACGGCTACTGTTCCGATGCTGGGCGAGATTGAGCAGCGCGTCAACTCGTATACCTGCATCGGCTGACCGCCAGTCGCCGCCGGCGTGACGCCGCTGTAATACTGTCCTATAATTGTAACGCGCATTGCACCAAAAAAGGTGAGCGGGCGATTCTGCTGACCGCAATAGAACATCAGCGCCGCCGCGCGAAACAAAATAAAACCGCTCCAGCAGCCAAGCGCGGCTAACAGCCACTGCGGCTGTACTCGCAGCAATGCATGCCAGGCACCCCATACATCGCCCGTCGCGGTACCCAGTACCACCACCAGCGCAAGGGTGAACAGCAGATATAAAATGCTCCCCACGCGCTTGGCGGAGTTTTTCATAATAATGGCGCCGCTCCTTTGGGAAGGGGATTGCGATCTCCCGCCCAACCTCCCCCTAGGGATTGGAACGCGTCGCTTCGCTCCTTTGGGAAGGGGATTACGATCCCCCTCCCAACCTCCCCTTGGGATTGGAACGAGGGAACGCATCGCTTCTTAATGGAGTGATTCTCCATCATAAACATATTTTAACATTTATTGAGGAGCGGCGCAAGCCTTGGAAAACAATAACAGGAAAATGGCTAACATCAATAAAATATAGAAACCATCATGATTATATCGTGCATATTATAACATTGCGTCCACAGCAACGACTCCCATCGCAAAAATAACCAGCGCCTTTAAATAACTATCTATATATAACGCCTCGTCCGGTTCATGTACGCCGCCGTGTCCGGCGATCATCCACTCCGGCGTGGGTTGATCTAATCCGCCCAATCCGAAGCCCAGCGCGTTTGGCAGCTTGCGCGCGTATGTTCCACCGCTCATAACAAATGGTTTTAAGTGTTTTCCCGAGATCTCGTTAAATACGTCGGTTAGCGTGTCCACGATTGGATTCTCCCTCGGGAAATACGCGGGCGCGCTGTCCCTTATAACTTCAAGCGAAAACCCCTCCGGCTCGCAGCGTTCTTTCATAAGCGCGAGCAAGTCGCCGCCCTTCGAGCGGACTCCGTAACGTATGTTAAGATGCAGCCACATACGCCCGTTTCGTATTCCGGCGCGGGTACCGGCGCATGTTAGCGCGCCTGATAAATCGTCGACGCCCGCGATGCCGATAGCGTCGCCAGTCGTAGTATCGTTTATCTTCGCGATAAAAGCGAATATGCGTTCGTCTTCCCGTCGCAACGCATGAGTGTCGACTAGCGCGCGCGTAAGCAATCCGATAGCGTTGACGCCCTTCACAGGATACGCGCTGTGAGCCGCTTTGCCAATTGCGGTAAGAGTAACGATATCGCCGTCCCGACTTGCGGTAACGCTATCCGGTAAATTTGCCATCGCCCTGTCTACTCGCTCACTCGATCGAAGAACGCATGTCGCGATTTCCGGAACCACGTTCGACGCGACGCCGCCGGCAAACGATACGACGTCGTCCGACAGGGACTGATCCGCTACGACGTCCGCTTCGAGGATTCCTTTTTCGCCAAATGCCGCCGGAAACTCGGAATCGGGTATCAGCGTCAGTTCGGGATTGGGATAGTTCGCGCTATAGTACGCGACGTCAGCCATGCCGTGCTCCTCGTCGCATCCAAGAAACAACTTAAGGTTGTGGCGCAGCGGTGTTCCCAATTCCGCCAGGCAGGATATAACATACATTGCGCCTACGACCGCGCTCTTATTGTCAGTCACTCCACGCCCTATAAGAAAACCGTCCTTCTCGATAGGATCGAACGGTTTGAATATCCAGTTGCCGCCTTCCGGCACTACGTCCAAATGCCCACAGAATCCAATGAACGGCGGTTCGTCCGTTATGCACAGGCTTCCGCAATAATCCTCATAATTGCGCGCGGCGAACCCTTTTTCGACACCAAGCGCAAGTGCCTCGTCAAGCGCGAGCTTGACGCCTTGCCCGAACGGAGCGGGAGGTTCGTCATAGGTGGAAACACTGCGGATTTTCACAAGCCTGCTAAGATCGCGCACTATGTCGGCTCGATGGTCGTTCATCCAATCAGTGATGCGAATTAACAATTCTTTATCCATATTCAACCTCAATATTTTTTATTATATATGATGTCGTTATCGTTTTGAATATTTATGTTGCGTTCAGTTCGATCGATTCTTTGAATATGCCCTTATTTCCTCCAGAAATCGATGCCCGTACAGGCGCGCCTTATGCTCGCCCACGCCGCTTACGGAGAGAAACTGCTCTATAGTAACGGGCGCTTTTTCACACATATCGTATAAAGTAGCGTTGCTGAACACAATATATGCGGGCATTTTTTGATCTTTGGCGATGGACTGCCGCAGCGCGCGCAGCCGTTCGAACAGTTCTTCGCTGTATGCGGATGTTCCGCCCCCGGTGCCCCCAAACGAAGTGCGGCTGAGCCCGGCACCCTCTACGCCATGTGGAGCTTGCTTGTTAACGGACGATTTGCGCGTTTGTATGCGCGATACGCTTTCCGGATGTTCGGTCGTATGTTCGGCGGGAATATCTATATGGCACTCCACGCCGTTTAGAACTTCCAGCGCCTGCTGCGTCAGGAGCACCCTATGATACGGCTCGCTCTCGGTAAGCAGATACAGATTATCCGCAAGCGCGTTAACCCACGCGTCTACGCGTCTCAGCGTCCAGTGCTCGTATGCTCCAAAGCCGACCGCGCCGCGATATTTTTCGCCTGTGCGGGGCGCGGTGCCGCCTTTGAGCAGACGCGCAAGCGTTCCCACGCTGAAGAAACCGCCCGTCGCCTTTATCAGGCTGAACGCCGTTCGGGCGAAGTCGGTCGCGTCCACGCTTTCCCGCGCTGCGGCGCAGCATCCGCAGTTACCGCACGCATCCGGACTTGCCTCGTCAAAATACCGCAGTATTTTTCCGCGCAGGCAGCGACTGCCGGTGCAGTAAGCGATCATCCGCTCCAACCGTTCCCGCGATAGCCGCAGATCGTCCGGAGATTTTACGCCATTCTCCGACGACTCTATCAGCCCGCGCTGCGTGAATATGTCCTCCGCCGCGAAAAGCAGCACGCATCGCGCGGGAGTGCCGTCCCTGCCTGCGCGCCCGGCTTCCTGGTAGTAGCTTTCCAAATCTCCCGGCATATTATAATGGATAACGAATGATACGTTGGATTTGTTGATGCCCATGCCAAACGCGTTTGTCGCGGCGAGGATCGGTCGCTCGTCCAGCAGAAATTGATCCTGAGCGCGGCGGCGTTCGTCGTCCGGAAGACCGGCGTGGTATCGAGCGGCGGGATATCCAAGATCGGTGAGCATTTCGAAAACATGGTCGACATTCCTGCGCGTCGCGCAGTAGATAATGCCGCTGCGACCGTTCGCATCCGCGATTTCGGAGAGCAGCGCTTTATCGCGGTCGGCCTTGCCGCGCACTCGCTTCACATCAAAGAATAGATTGGGGCGATCGAACGACGCGGTATATCGTATCGGATCGCGCAATCCAAGCAGCTCGCCGATATCGCCGCGCACTTTTTGAGTAGCGGTCGCCGTGAATGCGGCGACGGTCGGACGTACGGGCAGCGTTTCGAGAAACGGGCGAATTTCAAGATAGCTCGGGCGGAAATCATGCCCCCATTGGGATACGCAGTGCGCTTCGTCAACCGCTAAAAGCGTTGGCGGCTGAGCTGCTATCAGCGATCGGAAGCTATCGGTATTCAATCGTTCCGGAGCAATATATATAATTTTATACATACCTTGTGCCGCGTTCGCTATCGCTTTGCGGTACTGACCCGGCGTGAGCGTGCTGTTCAGATATGCCGCCGCGACGCCGCATTGCCTAAGCGCACCTACCTGATCGTGCATCAGCGACACGAGCGGAGAGATAACATATGTAACCCCGTTTGTCATCAGCGCGGGTATTTGGTAGCACACCGATTTGCCCGCGCCCGTCGGCAGCACGGCTATCGCGTCGCGCCCATCAAGCAGCGCGTCGATTAGGATTTCCTGCCCGGGTCGGAATGCGGCGTATCCAAACACGCGGGACAATACTTCAAGTTTCGCGTTCATAAACAGCAATACTATAACATGGCTCGCGAATTGGGTCAATCGCTCTCGAACTATGGCGGCAAAATCATTTGCTCATATAACTTAAATACAACTTAAATACAACTTAAATTATTATGCACGTTTGCCCATTTTCTATTTATAACATTTGGCATAATATTTATTGATCAATCCACTTGCGCTGCATTCATACAAAATATTTAAGAGATAGGCAGGATTTACGAAAAAAAGATCGAATTATGCGTAAGCAATAGGAATGGCTATTCCAACAAAAGAATGGTGGCAGATAAATGTTTCAATCCATAACTACCCCCCTCATAACTATTCGTTAAACAAAAGAGTCGTCTTTTTTGAGAGGCTTCTTTATTGGCTTACAGTCATTTGTTGTCCCTCAATTGTTTTGTTTTATTTATATAATAAGAATGCATGGCAGGATATACTGTTTTATCACTTTGTTATCGTAGGCGGAATTGCAGCGTTTTTCAGCGCCGCTTTATATTTCGTTCTTTGTAAGTTTATCAAACGCAGGAGGTCGCTGATTGTTGTTTTTCTGTTCTGGTTGCTTTTTTGGTTCTGCGTTCCGCTGCATGGTTACATATATCAGTTCGCGGAAGTCAACGCCATATTTTTTGCCGGGATTTTTGCAATCGCCGCAATTGCCGTAGGACTTACATATATCCGCATCGATCGTTTGATTGTCAATACCCTGGCGCTCACTTTGGTCGCGTTGTTCCTCTATAATGTCGCTCCCGGCGTGATCGCCGCTTTTACTAACGCACAGGTTCCGTCTACTCCGGTGTATTCGATTAAGAAGGAATTTACGGTAGATCCGGAATATCAACATCCAAACGTCTACTGGTTTCATATGGATGGAATGATTGGCTTTGATATGATCGAAACCTACTTTGGCGACGATCAAAGCGAAACCAAAGCCGCATTGGAAAAGCGCGGTTTCGTTATAAACGAAGCTGCGAAGCTGAACGCCGGATATACCAAAATAGCCGTTCCTACCCTCACCTCTCCAACTTTATATGATTCTTATTTGGGCGAACGCTTGGCCGTCGTATCAGATCTTATAGTGTCCGATAGACGAAAAGCTCTAAACGAAAAGTTTTTCGCTCGCGAAGGATTTCGCTTCAATATTGTCGAACCTTATTACGAGCTTTTCAGATCATTCATGTGCGCGGGCTATAATGAAATAACAATAGGTAACCCTAATTATGGGATGGTGCCAATCGATTACTTTTACCAGTACTCCAACACGGAAAAACCGTTCACGCACGCGCAGCCAATTATAAACGGTGAATTAGATAATCTCATTGCGGTGTTAACTCGCGCAAGTGCTTTAATTCTCGCCGAGGATTGGTTAGATCGTATTGTGAGCAATATGCAAGTTTCATCCGAATGGCAGGCAATTGAGGAGCATTCAGATATAGTTAGCTCATTGATTGATCCCCAGGTAGAGAAAAAAACATCTCCGGGCAGAAACGAGCGCTGGCTCGTTAGGGTATTGGTCGATGCAATGCAAATCGACGCTCCCCGTATAATCTACTTCCAAAATATTATGACGCATATGGGATCATCCACTGATATCATCTTAAATGAAAAAGGCGAAGTCGTCAAAGCGAGACCGGGCGTCGTGCCTGACGTCGAGAAATATTTGCCTCAACACCATTACTCAATGCAATTAACACTCAAATTTATCGATATGATCCTCGAGCAGGATCCGGACGCCGTTATCGTGATGCAGGCGGATCATGGCATACACTCGTATACCGTGCAGTCTATGAACCAGCAGGGGTATGATCACGACGACATCCTCGCTTTGAATCTCAGCACCGTCAGCGCGGTGCGGATACCGGAAAAATATGGAAAGCTCAGCGAGCCGCTGGATCCGCTGGATATCACGCGGTATTTGGTAAATCACTTCGTCGGCGAAAATTATGAGTATCTATTTTACGAAGAGTAAAAATTAGGAGGTTCGTTATGTTTCTGGTTGCTTTTATTCTGCTGGCTATTCCCGGTCTGATCGCGGCGCGCATTCACTGGAGCGGTCGCGAACCCATGCCCGCAAACTGGTTCGTTTTCTTGTGCGATTATTTCACCTATACTTTTTTCATACTATTCTTGAACTACGCTTTCCTGTTTATAACCTACACGAAGCGCATCGTTTCTTTTTCAACCGAGATTTCAGGTTCGAACGCGTCAACAATATTCAACGCCAGCTTCGTATTCAAATACGCGCTTACTTCTCTGATATTGGCGCTTGTTCTGCCGCGCGTTTGGAACGCCGTCAAGCACAGGAAAAACAACCCGAAGCCCCGCGCGCTGGATGCGGACGACGATTAAGCAAAATTATATGCAAGGAGAAAGATTATGTATATTGATCCAGGCACGGGCAGCATGTTTATACAAGGGTTAATCGCGCTCATTCCTATCCTTGGAGCAACGCTCATAGCGTTCTGGAGGAAAATTTTCAAGAAACAGAAAAATGTGCAGCCGGAACCAATCGCCGTTCAGCCGGACATGCAACTAAGCAATGATGGTTTTGAGGATATAGACGATGTGCATTCATAAAGAGCCAAGCTCTTTCAGGGATCGTTCCGGCTTTGTGTTCGAATGCGCAGACACTATCTATCGTCAGATACAGCCGTCATATTTTCCGCAATACCGACACCTGATGGACAGCGGGCTTTATAGCGCGCTCGTCGCCAAACGATTGATTATCCCTCACAAAGAAGCGCAACCGAAGGGACACGACGCGGCAGGCGGTTTGGTGCTTCAGCCCAAGCGCGTTCCTTATATTTCATACCCATATGAATGGTGCTTCGAGCAATACAAGGACGCCGCGTTGGCTACCCTCGCGATCCACTTAACCGCGCTGGAATACGGAATGATTCTAAAAGACGCGAGCGCATATAACATTCAATTTTTGAGCGGGTATGCAGTTCTCATCGACACCTGCTCGTTCGATTTTTACAAAGAGGGTATGCCATGGGTCGCGTACGGTCAGTTCTGTCGGCATTTTCTCGCACCTCTCCTACTGATGAGTAAGGTTGATCAGCGCGCCGCGAAGCTTATGCAATCCTTCATAGATGGCATTCCGTTGGACATGGCTTCCGCCATGCTGAAAGGGAAGCGCGTCGGTGGCTTCGCATGGCAGCACATCATATTGCACGCACGCATGATAGAACGCCACGCGCAGGACGGCAAGCGTTCCGGCAAACAGGTCACGATAAGTAAAGCGGCGTTCGCCTCGATTGCCCGGTCACTTCAATCTGGTGTCGCGCGCATAAAACCGCGGAACATTCAAACGGAGTGGGGCGAATATTATGCGCATACAAACTATTCGGGCGCGGCACAGGTAGCGAAGAAGGAATTGGTCGCTCGCTTCCTTGAACGCGCCGGTACGCTAAAGCATGTTTGGGATTTTGGCGCGAACGACGGCACCTACTCTAAGTTAGCGGTTGAACTCGGCGCGCACGTTGTGGCTTTTGATATCGACGCCGTCGCAGTCGAGCGCAATTACCTTGAAGCGCGGCGCACGCATGAATCGATGCTTCCCTTAGTGTTGGATTTAACCGCGCCCAGCCCCGCGATCGGCTTCGCAAACCGCGAGCGCGGAACCATAGACCAACGTCAAAAGCCGGATTGCATTATGATGCTGGCGGTTATCCACCATCTGACCATATCAAATAATCTGCCATTTCAAGAACTGGTTCGTTGGCTTTCAGGCATATGCCGATTTCTTATCCTTGAATTTGTGCCCAAAGCAGATTCTCAAGTACGGCTGCTATTAAAAACGCGCGTGGATATTTTCGAGGATTACGACGCCGAACATTTGGAAAGCGCATTTGGCGAAGCGTTTGATTTATTGGAAAAGCAACCCGTGCCCGACAGCGAGCGGATATTATATCTGTTCCGTAAACATACAGATTAAAGAGATCCGCCGAATTCGAAGAAACGATTCGCGGTTTTAGGTGCTTCAATAATACGCCGCTCTTCCTATCGGAGCGGCGTTGCTGTTTCCACCCGTTTATAATTCGCATTGCACACCGCTGTTGCCTACTATTATCTAAACATAACCCCCCCCCTATAAACAAACATACAAACATCCCGGTTCCGTTTCACAGAACCTGTACTTGCAGCATAGGATGTTCACGGATAAACTATTCTTTTCACACTTCAGATAGCCCCGAGAAAAGAGCATATTCATAAATTTTAATATAATATAATATTCTTGTGGAATTGGAGGCAATTACATGCCATTGAACATAAACACCGGCGCGGAATTTGTCGCGGCGTTTCAAACCAGCGGTAATAAAGATCTCATCCTAAAAAAGGATATAACCCTGCCCAGGACATGGAACACTCCCGCGTTGACGGAAGCGGTTCGAATCGACGGCGGCAGACACACGATAACCACAGATCGCCCGTTGTTCTCATCCGTAGGTGATGGTTCTGAATTCAAGCGCATAAGCGTTCGTTTTACGTACCAGGGTTCCAGGAGCGATATAGGCGCGTTCATAAACGTACAGCGGGCACGCGCTGCGTTCTACGACTGCGCGGTATACGGAGCAATCCACAACAACGCCAAGAACGTCGGAGGTTTTGTAGGCCGCGCGCAAAACACGTTGTTCCGCGGATGCACGAACCGCTCGGAAATATTCGCGAAGAATAACGCGGGCGGAATTTGCGGTCGAGCAAATTTCTGCCGCTTTTTCCTATGCAAAAACGAAACCGCCGTGCTCGGAACTCGCGCGGGGTCGTCGGCGATAGGCGGTATTTGCGGAAACGCAAGCGGCACATGTTTATTATTCTGCCAGAATAAAATGCGCGTGGAAGGCCATGACAACGTTGGCGGAATCGCCGGGCTTACGACGCAATGCATCATACAGGCGTGCCGGAACGACGGCATAGTGAAGACGCTCGATGAGGACGATCAACTGAACGTAGGCGGAATCGTAGGGCATCCGACGGATACGCTGGCGCTCGATAACCGAAGCGACGGCGAATATGTCGGCAATACTGCCCACTCTCTTGTAGCTGCGGGCGGCATTGCGGGCTTTGCCGTACACTCGGTAGTGTTTGGGAATCGCAACGCTTCCGCCATATATGGTTACGCGCGCCAAGGCAGCAGCAGCACTTCGGGCACGGGCGGTATAGTCGGCACGCTGGTAGACGACGCGAACGTCGGCGCGTCAATAGTAAGCGACAACCTGGAGGAAGCCAGCGTACAGGGTCGCATAAACGTCGGCGGGATCGTCGGAACGCTGCGCGCGCTGGAACACGCGGAAAGCTCTGAAGCGGATTTAATCGAACGAAACCGCGTGTGCACCGGAACCAACATCGTGGGGGAACGCGCTGTCGCGGGTATACTTGGTTCGATACGGTATACGCTCGCTTCAGACAGGCTGCTCGAGGTGGAATTATCCAACAACGTCGTCGGCAGCGATTTGGTCAGCGCGGTTGACGATGTATATCGAATCGCGGGAAATATTTATGATGGCAATGATAACGACGTCGATGCCCCCGCCGTCAACCCTGACGCTGCGGCGACGTTGAACGCGAGCCAGGGCGTGATCCTGACGATGCGCTCGAATCAGGCCAATCCGAGTATGAGGCTCGACGGCACGAACTCCCTTTCTTCCGGAGACGATCCATACGTCGATCCGTATGACGATCCATATTATGATCCATACGACGACTCCGAGAACGGCGACAATATATCGAGAGTATCTGGCGAATCGATTAGTTATTCAAATGAACCGGTTGATAAAAACGATCCGTGGTACGGTTCGAACAAGCAGCATGGCGAAGATGTGCGCGCCTGTGGCTCCGGATATACGATGAACAAATGCCTCGCTTGCGTTCTTAGCGCAAGTTCATGCCCGCAACCGTATTCCCGCCGCTCTCGTTCGGCATCGGGCGCGGCAAAGCGTACTGTGACGCGCCATTCAGGCATCGCTTATGCCGGTAAGAAAAGCGCGTTCAAGGTTAGCGGTTCCATCGGTTCGTATATAAAGCTTGCGGATATGGGCTGCGGCGACGGACCCACGCCTATTCCGCCTATTCCGCCTCTCCCGCCAGCGCCACCCAGCACGGAAATCAGGTTCCTATCGCGCATCGCTTCAGTTCCGATCGCGGGCGCGACATTCGAAATAATCGGACCTATTGATGAGTCCGGATCGCTGACGCGCGGAAAAAACCGTGCGGCTATCACAAGAACCGCCACGAGCGGCGAGGGCGGCGAAATAATTCTATGCGGACTTACGCCCGGTCGATATACCATCACTCAGATAAGCTCGCCTGTCGGCTGGCAGATGATCAGCCCGGTTACGCTTACGGTATCTGAAAGCGGCGGCGTTAAGGTAAACGCCGGAGACGGCGACACACTGCGCACCGATGCGGACGCGACCGCGTTCCCACTATACGACACGCTGCCCGCACAAACAAAAACATGTTTAAAAAAAGCTTGATTGTCACTGCGTAAGCTGCTGCTAAATCTGCGTCGACATCCTATCGGGTGCCGACGCATTGCTTATAAATATACTCAAATATAATGTTTACTATAAAGGCAGCAGCGCGTTAAGGATTCCCATAATACCGCCCAGCAGCGCGCCAAGCCATACTATCGCCCTCAATTCGCGCTTCATCAGCCGAAGCAGCATCGCCTCCAATTCTGCGGCGTCCAGCGAGTTTATGCGTCCTTCAACTATTCCGCCTATGTTTATTGCTCCAAGCAGCGAACCGAGCTGCTCGCGCACAAGCTTTTCATATGCACTCATCAAAGCCGCGCGCGCTTCAGGGATTTTCGATTCATATTGTTTATACAATTCGCATACCGGAGTATCCAGCATATCCCCAACGGTGCGCCCCAGCATATCGCGGATCATCTCTTTAGCGCGCGCGCCCGCCATCTCCCGCAAACTGCGCGCAAGCCGATCCGTCAGCATTTGATTGAACTTATCGTCCCAAAAAAGGCGCAGAGGCGATATGGGCGATTGGGTCAGCCGATCGCGCAAATCAAGTATCACCCTCTGCGCGATCGACTGCTCAAACGAACTTGTGAGAAGCCTCTCGCTGAGAACGGCGGATATCGAATCGATTATGTCGTCTAGCCGAACGTCGACCGTTCCGCCGATTCCGCCCGGCAGCAACTCGCGCGCCGCGCGTGTTTCAGCGGCGGCTTTATCGCACAGAATGTCCAGGTTTTGTTCGATGCGTCCGCGAATGCCGCCCGTAAGCAGCGCGCGCTCCATTACCTCGCCGCCGAGCAGTTCCGACGCTACCGTGCCGCCCACCGATTTCGCGATGCGCTCGCGCTCTTTGGGTATCAAGCCAGGCGTGAACGGCAGCTTTTTTCCAAACAGAAACACGCTCGCGCGCGGTCGGAACAGCATTCTGATGGCGATGTCGTTCGTCACATAGCCGATAACCGAGCCCACGGCGGGTCCGATGATCCATATAAGGTTCATATGCCCGCCTGTATCTCCCTGCCGATCTCGGCGGATTCATACAATAAATCCATAAGCTTTGACGTTTCGATCGCCCTATCGATATTCGCCTTGCTTTTCACGCCGTTCTGCGCGTTGAGCAGGAAATCGCGTATTTCAGAATTGTACATTTCCTCCTTCTCAAACGCGAACGACGTTTCCGTAAGCATGCCGTCGCGCGTTGAGTATAGCGTGAAGTCCCCGCCGTATGTCAGCCGCGCGCCGCCCTTATCGCCCAGGAAATCGATATACGTATCCTTCACGCCTATGTTCTGCGCCCACGCGCCGTTCAGGCTGATCGTCGGCCCGTCCGTGCGTATAAATCCGGTTACGAATTCCTCCACGTCGTTTAGTCCATCAAGTACCGGCGGTCCCGCCCACATCGAAGTATAAACATAATTATTTATATCTTTTCCGAGTTTATTATATGCAGCCGCCGACGCCGAGCGCACCTTGGGTTCGCGCGCGCAGTACAGTATCAGATCAAGGTAGTGAACGCCCCAATCTATCAGCACGCCGCCGCCCGCCAGTTTCTTGTTTGTAAACGGGCCGCCAAGTCCCGGAATAGAACGATGTGCCCGGAACGAGCAATATATATGATACAGCTCTCCCAGTTCGCCTTCTTCGATAAGCCGCGCCAAACGGCACACGGCCGTATTATATCTGTTGACCACACCTATATTGAGTATGCGTCCATTTTCGTTTGCCGCCCGCTGCATTGCGGCGGCGTAATTCGCGTTTACGGATGCGGGTTTCTCGCACAGAACATGCTTGCCCGCGTTCAATAGGTCTATCGTAATAGGCGCGTGCAGATAGTTTGGCGTGCATACCGATACGCATGTCACGTCAGAATCTCCAAGCATGTCGCGATAGTCCGTCAACGCAATCCCCGAACCGTACGCGTCGCGCAGTTTCTCGGCGCGCTCAGGTATGATATCCACGAAATACTTTACGTTCGCGATATCGGACGCGGCTTTATATCCCGGCATATGCGCGGCAGTCGCGATCGTGCCGCACCCGATTATTGCCGTTTGTGTTATGCTCATAATATTCCTCCACAGCTAATTGGCGGGCGCTCCCACGCCCTCCTAACATATGTTGATAGTATAGCATGTCCGCAATGGCGTGACAAATATCCTGCGTGCGTCGACGATATTTATATTAACATCATGTATCTATTCTTCCTATTACCGCCATTGATTTATTTCTATAGATCAAATCTATTCGCTTTAAGAATTGACGGTTCTCCCAAAATTCATTTCCTATTTCGTTATGCGCGAACACGACCAGCGCGGTCTTTATAATCCCTTCGTTCTTCAGCGCTTCCATAGCGTTTTCCACTAGCGCCGTGCCGACGCCTTTTCTGCGGCTGGATACCGCGACGGCTGTATGATGTATATAGCCGCGCCTGCCATCGTGCCCGGCGAGTATCGCGCCCACGATTTCCCCCGCTTCCTCCGCGACGAAGCAAGTTTCCGGATTACGGCGCAAATACCGATCTATCCCGACGCGCGAATCGTCAATGTTGTTCAGCCCCATCCCGGGCGTGCGCGTCCACAGCTCGAATACTCGGTCATAATCGGAAATGTTCATCGTTCTTATTGTCAATGCTTATCATCTCCCTGATATATCAATATTATATCTTGCAGATAGTTTTCTTCTGATTGAGATCATATTTTACCAGATATTGAATTAAGGGCGTGTTCGAAAAATCTCTCGGTCTGAATGCACTGTCTTTTTATCCATCGCGGCGTCGCTCATTCGGTCGACGTAGCTCCACTACGCCTCCCTCATGGCTCCTTGCGCTGAATAAATATCCTGCACATTCAGCCTCGAGATATTTTTCGAACACGCCCTAAGCAAGCTATGCGTAAGTAAGCTATGCGCGCATGCAA
>JAISZG010000027.1 GCA_031269355.1 Oscillospiraceae bacterium
GCCTTGATAAACGTATCCTGCGACGCGTCCTCGGCGAGCGCGTAATCCTTTAAGTAAATATAGCAGCACCGCAATATCATGGTGCCGTATTCTTTCATCCATTCTTCGATTATCGCGGAGTTCCGCCCCGCCGCACCGAACAAAGCAGGGCTTTTTTGCCCTCGCCCCATACCCGCAGGCGAAGCGTCGCCATGGCCTCGGTTGTTCTCGAATTCCACGCGCTCACCTCCTCACCTATTAAGACGAGACGTCGGGCCCAAAATTCTAACTTATTAAGAACTTCTTAAAAAATATTTTCGGACACGCTCTCGTATATAGCGTATATATGCCCATTGGATTTTCTAGGGCGTGTTCGAAAAATATCTCGAGGCTAAATGTGCTGGATTTTGATGAGGCGCAAGGAGCCATGAGGGAGGCGTAGCTCCGCTACGTCGACTGCGCGTAAACCCGCCGCCGCCTGTGGCGGATGAAGTCGGGTTGGAGCGCGCGACGCCGCGATGGATAAAAAGACAGTGCATTCAGACCGAGAGATTTTTCGAACACGCCCTAGTGTATTGCCGCAGTGCGAATGGTGGCAAATCGGATTTTCGAGAGAATGGGGGAATTGAAAAATGCAGCCATATCAAAGGGTTGCGGCTGCTGTATGACAGGCAGGGCGCGCACTTGGCAAGGATGCGGTCAGCGGTTCAAACCCGCTTGATGGCTCCAAACATTTCATCCGCGCCGTATACGTCCTTTTTTGTTTTTCCTTTATCATAAGCTGCATCATCGCACAATATATGGGCGGGCACGCGATATTCGCTGTTTTTCTATAAATATCCCATTCGTTCGACACGCCTTGTTTCGATTACGCGCGTTCGCGGTGTTTAGCACTACCTTTAACGCGCGACATTCACTTTACTATTTAAATATGTTAAATGATATCTTCACTTTAAATGCGTCACAACGCGCGACATCGCAAAAACTGTTCAGAAACAAGAATGATTTTGAGAATAATGTGAATTAGAATCCGCGATGAGCATGGCTCGGATTCGAAAAAATATTGTGTAGGAGTAATGAACATGACTACTACAAGTAATCCGTATCCAACCAACCTGTACTCGGGCAATCAATGCCAGAATACCCAGTACCCCAATAATCAGATTAGATGCCGCTATTGCGGCGACGGAACAAATCCCGATGTTGCAAACGCCGACGCAGGATGCACCGTATACTATAACAACTGTCCCGGCCCAAAGGGCGATATAGGCGATCCCGGCCCGATGGGTCTGCCAGGGCCGCAGGGGCCTATGGGTCCGAAAGGTCAGAAAGGCGATCCAGGCGACCGCGGTTTGCAGGGCGCGCCCGGATGCCCTGGCCCCGCAGGTTCGCCCGGCCCCGCCGGTCCGATGGGGCCGATGGGGAAGCAAGGCGTACGCGGAGACATAGGCCCGCAAGGAGATCCAGGATGCCAGGGGCCGCAAGGCATAAAGGGAAACATCGGGCCTATGGGACCCGCCGGACCGCGCGGAGCGGTAGGCCCAAAGGGCGACCCCGGCCCGATCGGCCCGCAGGGTGATCCGGGGCCTGAAGGTCAGCAAGGCCCTGCCGGCCCCCCGGGCGCGCCGGGCGCTATGGGACCGGAAGGCGCCGCAGGGCCTCTAGGGCCGCAAGGAACCAGGGGCCCGCAGGGATGCGCAGGGCCGCAAGGGGCGCAGGGGCCTCAAGGCCTAATGGGACCAACCGGCGCGGAAGGCCCCGTAGGGCCAATGGGCCCCGCTGGACCCACCGGCGCAATCGGCACCGTCATAAAAGGCTCGTATACTAGTGTAGCCGACCTGCAAAGCGCGATTCCCACTGGAAACGCAGGAGACGGGTATCTTGTAAACGGCGACCTCTATACCTGGAACTCCGTTAATAATAGCTGGGATAATGTCGGCGCGCTTATCGGCCCTAGCGGTCCGACAGGCCCTAGCGGACCAACAGGCCCCCTCGGACCGACCGGCACAGTAATTAAAGGCTCGTACTCATCGCTGACCGACCTTCAAAGCGCAATTCCCGTTGGAAAAGATGGAGACGGCTACCTTATAAACGGCGACTTGTATTCTTGGGATACATCAACCGGCACTTGGAAGAATGTCGGCACGCTTCTTGGACCTATGGGACCGACAGGATCGCGAGGACCAGAGGGGCCAACCGGAGCAACCGGGCCTACAGGCGTAACCGGCCCGACCGGTTTAGGCACAATAATCAGAGACAGCTACAGAACGCTGGCCGAACTTCTGCAAGCGCACCCTTCAGGCTCGCTGGACGACGGTTACCTGGTGGACGGAGATTTATATGTGTGGGATACCACGCTAAATCCGCCGGCCTGGGCAAGCCGAGGCAGCTTGAGAGGCCAGTCGCGCACTTTAACAATCATCCCGTTCGCGTCGGGAAATGTAGTGCCTGTAAGCACCAGCGCAATTGGCACAAGCGCGAATTGCTTCGCCTTAGGCTACGGAGTCACATCCCCTCCTATGGTAACGTCAGCCCGCCCCGGCAACGTTGTTATGCCGGAAGATGCGCAGATGGTTTTCTCTATGCCATATAACGGCGTTATCGAAAGCTTCTACGCTTCCCTTGTAAACACAGCCGCCGTGACTACTCCGACAGGCATAAACGCCACGCTGGTTGTGCAGATATATACGGCGGCCGGAGACAGCGCCTCCTTTGACGCGCTTCCAAACGCGAGGCTAGAATACGCGTTCAGCGGCACAAGGCCGGCCAATACCGTCACACCGCTGGCTTCCCCGGCTATGAATGTACCCATAAATGCCGGAAGGCGCGTTTTCATCGGCGTAACGCTGGAATCGACCGGCACCGGTACTCTTGATTTCTCCCTAGACGTGGCTTTCTCGGGCGGTGTTTGCATAAGCAACCCGTAATCGCCATCGATCGTTTCCCTCCTGATTCTGCCATGCGTACAATGCTTGCCAGCGCGCGGAACGAAGTCCCGCTTCGTTCGGGGGCGCCGGGGGCGGTGCCCCAGTCTAAGTTGTTATAACCTCTCAATATTATAAATAGAGTGCGGGCGGTGGATCTACGGAGATATCTCCGCTTCCGCCGCCCGCATTCCATAAAATCTCCAATTCGTGTAACTGGAAGCCGCTACCATATAGCCGCCCAATCGCGCCGCGTTATTCGCCGTTAACAATTTCCAATATCGTTCCACTTATACAATTATCGTATATCCATTTTATATTAGTATAGCTCATTCGCAGGCAGCCGCCCGTAACGTTTTTGCCTATGCCCGATACGGAACTGGATATCACCGTATCTATATCTTTGCTCTTGTAAAGCGGCCCGTGAAGATACTTGCCGCTTGCGTATCTCACGGCGAACGGAGCGTACGAAGAACCAAAGCTGTGCCATGTTTCGCGAGTGGTAAGCGTGAATTTTCCGGAAGGCGTGGGCGTGGATCGTTTTCCGATGGCCGTCGTAATCGATCGAACTACGGTATCGGTGCGCCTGCCGTTTTCGTCCGCGCGGTATACGGTCAGCGTATGAGTGGATTTATTTAAAAATAAATAATAATCACTCTTCGCAGCGGGCGCCGACGAGGACGCTGAAGAAGCGCCGCCGCTTTCTCTAATAAATTTGAGGTGCTTTACATATCCTGTAATTCCCTTATACGTGGTCTTTGCGTAGTCCGTGCCCTCCACCAGCTCGACCGTAAGGCGCGTATCGGCGGGAATATTTTTAATAACGGTCGCGTTGTCGTTTGGAGCGTCGCGCATGAAGCGTACCGACGGATAGCTTCCCGTAACTGATGCGCTTGCGGAAAGCGGTGCTATTACTACGCACATCATAATGAACGCCGCAGCCAATGATAGCGCGCGTATGCACGCCGTTCTCCGCTCTTCCTGTTTGGAGTGCCGCCTGCTTGTACTCATGATAAGCAAAACCTCCGGTATAAGTTTGTTTACGAGCTCCTCGCCGTCAAACCATATCGGAGTTAATATATGTTAGATGCATTTTGAATATGTATAAGATGCGCGCGATAAATTTTAACGATCTACCTCCAAACTTTCTCGCCCGCAAACTTCGTCCGCCAGCGCCCCTGCTTTTTATCAAACTCCCAGCATCCGCATATTCGCGCTCACCGCGTTTAGAAATTCATCCGTAGTCAACGCGGCGGGGCGTTCCGCAGCGTCGAACAGCGCAGCCAAATCGCGGGTCATGGCGCCTGATTCGATCGTATCAATACATGCTTTATCCAGCGCGTCCGCAAACGCGCGCAGGTCGTTCGTCCCGTCGAGTTCGCCTCGCTTTCGCAGCGCGCCGCTCCAGGCGAATATGGTCGCGATCGGATTTGTCGAGGTCGTCTCGCCCATAAGGTGCCGCCGATAATGTCTCGTAACCGTGCCGTGAGCCGCTTCATATTCAAAGCATCCGCGTGGGCTTACGAGCACGCTCGTCATCATCGCGAGCGAACCAAACGCGGCGGACACCATATCGCTCATCACATCGCCATCATAATTTTTACACGCCCATATAAATCCGCCTTCCGAACGGATTACCCGCGCCACGGCGTCGTCAATCAACATATAATAATATTCAATGCCCGCAGACTCGAACCTCGGGCGGTATTCTTTTTCATACAACTCGGCGAAAACATCCTTGAAGCGGTGGTCGTATTTCTTGGAAATCGTATCCTTCGCCGCAAACCAAAGATCCTGACCGACCGACAGCGCGTATTCCATGCAGGAGCGCGCGAACGAATCGATCGATTGATCCGTATTGTGCATCGCCTGAAGTATGCCCGATCCGTCGAACTTGTGAATTGGCGCTCTATTTTCGCTCCCGTCCTGCCGGTGGAATACCAGGAACGCCTCGCCCGCGCCTTCCGCGCGCAGCTCGACCGCCTTATATTGGTCGCCGTACGCGTGCCTGGCGATTGTAATCGGCTTCTTCCACGTGCGCACGGAAGGTTTTATATTTCGCGCGACGATCGGCGCGCGAAATACCGTGCCATCGAGCAGAGCGCGCAGCGTGGCGTTTGGGCTTGCCCACATATTTTTCAGGCCATATTCCTCGACGCGCTGCGCGTTTGGCGTGATAGTCGCGCATTTTACGCCTACCCCGAGGCGCAGGATCGCCTCGGCCGCTTCCGTGGTTACCGCGTCGCCCGTTTCGTCGCGATGCGAAAGCCCAAGATCGTAGTATTCAGTATTGAGCTGTATGTATGGCGACAGCAGCGTATCCTTTATTTTTCGCCATAGTATGCGCGTCATCTCATCCCCGTCGAGTTCAGCGATTGGGTTATGCATTATGATCCTGGCCATGCTTTTATCTCCGTATGTTTTTTATTTAATTATAATATTTAATTGTATATTATGTTCGGCTAATCGCAATTGCCGTCAGGTTTTGCGGCGTCGTAGAGCCGCGCGATTTCCCCGCCGTCAAGCTCGCGCCATTCGCCGCGCGCAAGATTTCCCAACTGAACCGGCCCGAACTGAACGCGCCTAAGCTTCAGCACGCGATGCCCCACCGCCTCCGCCATGCGCCGTATTTGGCGGTTGCGCCCTTCATGAATCGTAAACAATAAAACCGATTCCGTATCCGTTTGGCGAATAAGGCGAACATCTGCCGGAGCCGTTACTGCGTCGCCTATATCGACACCGACGCTGAGCGCGCGGAGCTTGGCCGGATCAACAAGTCCCTCCACTCGCGCGAGATATACTTTTTTCACCGTATGCCGCGGATGGAGCAGCCGCTCCGTCAGCGCGCCGTCGTTTGTCAGCAGCAGCGCGCCCTCGCTGTCATAATCGAGCCGCCCAACCGGATATACCCGCAGCCCTAGCGATTTGAACCTGTCCAGCACCGTAACGCGTCCCTGCGGATCGTCGGCCGTGCATACCTCGCCCAGCGGCTTATGATATAGAATAACGATTCGCCTTGCCTCCGGCTCGATAAGCCGATCGTCCAGCGCGACCGCGTCGCCAGGCCGCACTCGCGAGCCGAGCGTATCGACGACTTGGCCGTTCACCCGCACTCGCCCTGCTAGTATCAGCTCCTCCGCATGGCGCCTGGAAGATATGCCGCATTGCGCGATATATTTCTGCAGGCGCGGGTAGGATGGCTCGGGTTGCATCGCGTCAGCTCCAATCATATAATAGCTATATTATTTAAATAATTTATAAAACAGCATCGCGGCTTCGCGCAGCGAATCGGGAGTGCCTATTCGCTCGGGAAGCGCGGCATAGCGGAACATATCAACCCCGCCGAATCTATATCCGCATTTGAGAAAAAACTGGCACGCGCCGGGATTATTATCCTGCGTTTCCGCCGTTATGCCCGAATAGCCCTGCTGCCACGCCCAGCGCTCCAGCGCTTCTATCAGCGCGCGGCCGACGCCCTTCTTGCGTTCGCTCAGCGAAACCCTTATATCGCACACTTTAGCGAACCGGAATTCATGCTTGGCGGCGACCGCTTGTCCGATCAGTTTGGTTTCATCCCACGCGTAATACGCCGCGCCATCCGTGCCCGCGATAAGCGTTTTCGCGTCCGGGCGGCGGTACGCGTCCGGCAATGGGCTTAGCCAGTCCGACTGCCTGCCCGCTCGAAAATCAAGCTCCAATCCGTTTCGGCCAATGCGCACGACTACCGTATCCCCCGCCAAATGCTTATTATCAAGCGCGTCCAGGAGAGCGGATTCATTGCGCGACATTCGTTTGATTTCGAACACGGATACTCCGACGCGCGTAAGTCCTGCCAAACCGCCGTACGCGCGCCGGGCGGTTTCTATATCAGCAGCCAGTTCCGTATTATCTGCCTAAGCGCTCCGACGAACGAGCGCCGCTCTATCGTGCTGTCGGCCACTATTGGACGCTCCGCGACAAGCGCGTCGTTCGCATATAGTTTCGCAAACCCGATTACCTCGCCCGGCCACGTAGGGGCGTTCACCACATCCGGCAGATCAAGTTCGACGCGAACGCTTTCGTTTTTCGAGAACGGCGCTGCGAGATCGCCGTCGAGCCGCAGCCGCACGCTCTGCTCCAATCCGTCGACTACAGGCAGCGAACGGATTATATCTCCGTCCGACAGCATGCCGACCATCGAATATCCGTCAAACGCGAGGTTCATCAGCCGCTCGGCCTCGTCGAACCAATCGGAACAGTTGAGCACTACTCCTATTATTTCCATCCCGTCGCGCTCCGCGCCAAACACCAGGCATCGCCCCGCCGCGCGGGTAAACCCGGTTTTGACGCCCGTCGCGCCGGAATAATCCGAGAGCAGCCGATTTTTATTAACCAGCACGCGGTCGTATTCGTGGTTCGCCCAAGGGATAGCAGCCCGCTGGGTGGATACGATTTCACGAAACTTTGGTATACGCATCGCGGCCTGAGTGATCAGCGCAAGATCGTACGCGGTGGTATAATGCCCGTCGGTGGGCAGTCCGTTGGGGCTTGCGAAATTAGAATCATACGCGCCAAGCTGAAGCGCGCGGGTATTCATCATTTCATAAAAAGTAGGGAGGTCGCCGCCCACGTGCTCGGCGATCGCCACAGCCGCGTCGTTCCCGGAGGCCAGCATCAAGCCAAGCAGCATGTCGGCCATCGTAAGCTGTTCGCCCAGCTGCAGGTAGATAGAGGTGCCGCCTACTCCGAACGCGTTTCTCGAACAGGTGACGATTTCATCCAATCCGCCGCGTTCAAGCGCGATCAGCGCGGTCATAACCTTGGTGGTGGAAGCCATAGGAAGCTGTTCGCGCGCGTTCCAGCTAAATAAAGTGCGCCCGGTCGAAGCCTCCATCACATAGGCGGACTTCGCGCTGGAATACGGCTCGCTTTCCGCGCGCGCATCTTTATTATACAGGAGAGCGCCGCTAAAGAAAAGGGCGCACGCCACTAAAGAAACGGCGGATTTCATAACTGCAGATTTCATAACGGCGGATTTCATATTGGAATTGCTGCGCATGCACACCTCCGGGAATCAATCGGCTTTTGAACAAGCATATTGAATTACAATCATAGCGCCCGGTAAAGAGTATATGCAGTCGAGACGGTTTATAAGATGGCTGATTTATTTGGCGAACAGCCGACGGCAAATATCGACGCGCTCATCATATTCATTATATTAAAACGACCCATCTAGCAGATGGATCGATATAACATATAAACATGATCCAATCAGTCTATATGGTTCAGTTGATACGTTTTTGGCGTAACGCCCGCCACGTCTTTAAACTGATGAGTAAACGCATACACGTCGGCGTAGTTAAGCCGTTCCGCGACCCGCTGTATCGGTTCGCCGCTGGCGAGTTCCTGCTTGGCGCGCTCAATTCTGCGGACTATGCGCCACTGCCCGGGAGCCATTCCGTACATTTCAAGGAAATGTTTTCGGAATTGGCCGTAAGGTATGCCTACCCGCTGGGCGATCTCCGGCAGCGGCGTATTCATATTAATCGTCGCAAGCAATTGCGCGGCGGCTTTGATCGCTTCGTCAAATCGATTCTCGCGTGAATAGAACAGCGAGAACATCAGCGAGCGCAAATTCTTGAGAACAGCCGCCGGATCTGAATCGCCAAGCTTCTCGGTAGCCTCCACAAACGATAGGAACTGGAGGAACAGATCACCGTCGTAGGGCTGCTCAATAACGCTGTTCAACCGATTAATTTCCGGAAGCATATAAGAAAACAACTTCGCCAGTTCATCATCCAGATGAACGAATAAGCGCCGGTGAAGCGCGTGCGCATCCAACGCGAACACGCCGTTATGATTCGGCCTGCGAACCACCAGCATGCCGCCGCTAAGCGCGCAGGTTTTATCCGATTCTTTATATACACCCGAGCCGGTGAGCAGCCAGCTTACGGAGAACATATCATTGCTCGCGTCCATGCGGGAGGTATTCGGCTGGTTCAGCGCTAAACCGCAGCGCAGTGAATTCGAAAAAGCGGATGCGTGCTTCGGCGCAATTCTATCATATGTATCCGTCCATAATTGGGCGGCGGAAGCGATCATCTATCAAAACCCCTCGCTTTCATTGACTAAAGGATAAACGAATATCGAACGAAACGCAACCGAAAAACCGTATTTTATTGGAAAGATTTGCAGACATTTTTAATGATTTGTCTAGGGCGCGCTCGTTTATGGGCGCGCGCGCAATCGGATGTGGGGCTTGACAGAACGATACATTATGTTATAATGTAAATACAATATGAGCGCCGTTTAAGTATGTGTGGCAGGATGGTGTTTATCTATGCCGTTAACGGTTTGGAAAGAAAAACTCAATCGCAGTATTCCCATCCCTTTGTATTATCAGCTCAAGCAGTGCATCCGGGAAGACATTGAGACCGGGTATTATCACATCGGAGATGTGCTGCCTACGGAAACGGAATTATGCAGCGAACTGGTTTTGAGCCGCCCCACGATCCGTCAATCGCTAATGGAACTTACAAAAGAAGGATACCTGGAAAGGGTTAAAGGCAAGGGTACCTATGTATCAAGGCCAAAGCTTGAGGCGAATTTCATCCAGAAGCTGGAGAGCTTTCACGCGCAGATGCTCGCCCTGGGCGTTCAACCCATGACAAAAGTGATTCGGCTTGAAATAGTTCCGGCTATCCCGGCCGTTAACGCGGCGCTTAATATCCCAGATTCAGAGGAACTTGTGCTGCTCATAAGGCTTTGTTTCGGAGATAATTCTCCCATAGCGCTTATGGAATCATATTTGCCGGCGAAGCGGTTTGCAGGCATCGTCCATGAGGATTTGACTAACTATTCGCTTTATATAATATTCGCGAAGAGCTTTCATACAACCGTCACCCGCGTAACCCGCCAAATCGAAGCGATCAACGCTTCGCAGCGCGAGGCGGAATACCTCGGCATACAAAAAGGAAAGGCCATCTGCCTTGTCCACAATACCGCATATGATCAGGACAATATAATCGCAGAATACAACATAGCCTATTATAGAGGCGAACGCAGCAAGTTTACAATGGAATTGAAGCAGTAAGAATTAATATAATAATATAATAAAAGGGCTGCCGCGCGTTTGTGGCAGCCCTTTTTCTTTAGACGGGGGTTCTTCCCCCGACCACCGAGCGAGAGCGGGGCTTGTTGCCGCGCCCCGTACCCGCCGCCTTATTTCTGGGATGCGTAACGCTCATACATGGCGTTATATATGGTCATATATTGATCGACGCCCATTCTGTCAAACTCCGCGACATAGTTGTCCCAATCGCTGAGCGGCCTTCCTCCCGTGATGAACAGCGCGACCATTTCATCGATATAGGATTTGATGTCCGTCCAAACCTCGGCCATCGCCTCGTTTTCTTCAAACGTCGGATTGAAGGATTCCCAAATCTCTTCATTCAGATAAGGTCTATATTGTTCCATCAGTTCCGTGGCCGTCCAATAGGTTTCGGCGCCTTGATAATACTGATCGGAATATATAACCGCGCCTCCCTGGTAGCCCATGTAGTTGACGCGAACCTGCGTTAACGTTAACCCTTCGGGGTTGTTGATCATCAAGTCGGTGAATCGAACCGTTCCGTCTTCATTCTTAACGTATGTCAGCCCCTCGATGCCCATGTTTGACATCAGCTGGCCGTCCGCGCCATACCAATAATCCGCCCATTTCACCAATTCTTCCACATAGGGAGTTTTCGCATTTATTACAAACGAGCCTTGATTGGTCACCATGGCGCTAGTGCGCGTGTACGCTTTCTCGCCATAGTAATTCGTCATAACTGGAATGCAGCGGAATATCTCCTGCATAACCGAGCCAGTGTTTGTGACATAGTCGCCATGCGCTCCAACCAGGTTAGCGGATGTTTTCGCTACGATCTCGCGGGAAGTTTTATTCTCGAACGTCTGCGGATCGAGGAGCTTTTCGGAATAGAGCATATTCGCCCATGTCAGCAAATCCTTAAACTGAGTTGAGGTTGGAATGAAGCGCAGCGTTTCGTTTTCGTAATCCCAATCCACATAGCGGTGGCCGACGCCGCGGTTGCCAAGCCCGAAAAACGTATACAGTATCGGCAGAAAATGGCCGTCGTTATAGCGCACGATGAATGGGATTTCGTCGTTCGGATCGCCGTTTTCGTTGGCGTCGTTATCTCTGAACGCGCGGAGAACGTCTGTGAATTCATCTATCGATTCGGGAACCTCTTTGCCTACCGCCTTAAGCCAATCGGGGTTGACGAACAGTTTATTTGTGCGCATGTTATCGCCTATATTCATGTTCGGCAATCCGTAGATATGTCCGTCCGCCATCGTAATCGCGCCGCGCACGGATGGGTTTTCATCGATTATGTTTTGGAAATTATACGCGCTGCTCGCGATATATGGATCGAGCTGGGCAAACACGCCCATCGCGCCGTATCGAACTAAATTGGCTGTGGATATGCCCATCGCCCAGAACATATCCGGCAGGTCGTTCGAAGCCATAACTACGCTGAAACGCTCCTCGTAGGTTGCGGTCGGAACGTTTTCCCATTCAATATGAATGTTTGTCATTTTCTCGTATTCCTGCCACGCCGCCATCGTATTGTGATCTCCGCCCTGAGGCGATTGCAGCCCCATCGCCTTTATGGTTATAGGCTCCTCCACAAGCGGAAACGACCACGGCTGGGCGGTGTTCGCGCTTGCGAATGAAGCGAGCGCGCATAACAGAGTCAGGGTTAGCAGTGCGGAAAACATTCTTTTCACGAATTACATCTCCTTTATATTTTATTCCGAGTTTGCCGCGCGATTGCGTGGAAAAACTGTTTGCGCCTCCCTTCCTCAACCCTTAACCGCGCCGACCATTATTCCCTTCACAAAATAACGCTGAAAGAATGGATACAGCATAACCATCGGCAAGCTTGAAACGACTATTATAGCATATCGAATTCCCTCCGCTACGGCGAAATAGTCCTCGCCCAGCATCGAATTGCTGTTGCTTATGGTTTCATTAATTTCGTTTGATACGAGTATATCCCGAAGCACAACCTGCAGCGGATGAAGCGGCTTATCCGTAAGGTATATCAACGCGTTGAAGTATTCGTTCCAGTGGCTTACGCTATAGAATATAGCCATTACTGCTATGATGGGCATTGAAAGCGGAACGACGACGCGCGCGAGCGTTCCGATATGGGTCGCCCCGTCGATGCAAGCGGCCTCCTTCAACTCCCTGGGTATCGTCACCTGAAACGTGTTTTTCATTATGAGGAAGTTTGTGACGCTGATCGCGTTCGGAAGCACGATCGCCCATATGGTGTTTACCATGTTCATCCGCTGAACCACCAAGTATGTCGGAATCAATCCGCCGCTGAAAAGCATTGTGAATAGAATTAGCTGCGTGATTATTTTTCGCCCCGGCATCGATTCCTCGACCAGCGCGTAAGCGCCGGTAGTGGTAAGCAGAAGATTGATAGCGGTGCCCAATACGGTATATATTATCGTATTATAAAAACCAAGCGTCAGCCGATTCTCCGAGAATACCTTCGCGTACGACATAACGGTAGGCCGTATGGGCAGTAAAACCACCCGGCCCTGCATTACCGCCATAGGGCTTGAAATTGAGCAGCTCACCACATAAATAAGCGGATATATTGTTATAAGCAATATGATAAGCAATATCGCGTACACCACGGCGCTGATAACGCGATCCTCTTTGGATTTTATTCCTCGGAAAATCGTATCGCCGCGCGCTTTTTTAGCAAAGCCTTCGCCGTTCATCGCTCTTCCTCCCGCTCACCATAAGCTGGTGCTGCTCACCTTGCCTGAGAGAGTGTTTACGCACAGTATCAGCACGGTATTGATTACAGAGTTAAACAGCCCCACCGCCGTCGCGTAACTGTATTGTCCGTTGCGCAGACCGGCCTGATAAACATATGTTGTAATAACATCGGAAGAGGCGATGTTCAGCGGATTTTGCATAAGAAGAACCTTCTCATAGCCTATGTTCATCACCTTGCCGCAGTTGAGAATCAGAAGCGTTATCATTGTGGGCGCGATAGAGGGCAGCGTAATGTGAAGGATGGATTTCAGCCTGCCCGCCCCGTCAACCCTGGCGGCTTCATACAGGTGCACGTCCACGGTGGACAGCGCGGCCATATATATCACCGCGTTCCAGCCGGATTCCTGCCATATGCTGGACAATATGTACAGCGGCTTGAACCACTGCTGTGAAGACATAAAGGCGATAGGTTCATTCACCACCCCCATGTTCAGCAGAGCGGTATTTATGATGCCGTACCTCTGATTCGTAAGCGAGCTTAGCAGCCCCACCACCACGACGGTGGACAAAAAGTGCGGCGCGTACGTGATAGTTTGGGCGAAGCGTTTGACCGCCTTCGAGTGCACCTCGTTCAGCGTAAGCGCGATAAGAATCGGAACCGGGAACGAAAGAATCAGCGTGCCGAAGCTAAGCGTTAATGTGTTAATAATTATACGCTTAGCATAATAACTATTGAAAAACCGAACTACGTGCTTAAGTCCTACCCACGGACTGCCCCAATAGCCCAGCGGCGGAAAGTAATCGCGGAAAGCCAGCTGAACTCCCACCATCGGCAGGTACCTGAAAACGACGAAGTACGCAAGCGTTGGCAGCAGCAATACATACAGCTGATAATTGCGCGCGCACCAACGCGCCCGGCGATGGAAACCGCCGCCGCGCGATTGGCGGAAGCCGTCGCGCACTGCGCCGTCGCCCGTCATACGCTTCCCCTCCTTGGATGGGGACTCTGCCCCGACGCTCCCCGTAACATCGCGTTACAGCTTGTACAAACGGACGGCGTTTTTGTAGAGCAGCTGCTCGGCCGTTTCCAAAGCCTGCGGTTTGGACAGCAGGTTGGTGTTCACAGCTTTTTCCAGCACATATTCCAGGGACGATTTGGCTATCTTGGAAGCCATCCACACCATTTCGGGATGATGGTGCTGGCCTGTTCCGAACATCAGTTTATCGTGCGGACAAATGCCCAGCGCCTCTTCTATGCTGCGGCTGAAGCTGAGCGACGTCCACGGAAGAGTCCAGCTCAGATCGATCCACACGTTGGGGAAGCTGTGGGTAAGTAGCGCGGCATGCTCGATATCGGGATAGTTCGCGTGCAGGAACACGATGTTCGCGCGATAGAACCGATCGTCCTGCAGAAACGGCACGATGGTGTACGGGTCGCAGTTGCCGATCAGGCCGTTGCCGGGGTTGCCCGTGCATCCGGTATGTATATGAATCGGGAAATTCAGTTCCTGCGTCAGTATTAGCGCGTGGGCGAATATCGCGAGATAAACATCCTCCAGCGCTATCGCGTCTCCCGCCTTAGCGGCCGCGTACAGGCTCGCGGCCCGCGCGTCGTCTACCTTATGAGGATGCTGCGTCAGCCGCTCGAACACGTGGCACTTCACTCCGGCAAAGCCTTGCGCCAGCGCATGGCGCACCTCCGCGTCGAACGCATCCTTTAGTTCTTCAAAGCCGCCGCACTTCGCGAACAGCTCATCAAACTTTGGATCCATCTGGAAAAGCCTCAGTATGCGCGCGGGGAAGCAGTTCAGCGAATCGTCGCCCCAGGGCACGCCGCTGTCCACCATTTCCGCCAGCACGTTCGCTTCCTTATATAACTCCGACGCGTAGCCGAACATATCGACGGAGGATCGCTTATTGCGCTCGGCTGCCACAGCTTCAAGCGTGGGCTCGCAGCCGAATTTCTGGGAAAGAAGGTGTATCAGCGTTTTGGCGGCGCCGGTATTCCGCACATGCTGGGCATATTGCGGGCTGCACCATTGTTTCCCGCGCGAGCCTTCCATCTTGTGGCCTTGCGCGTCTGGGATATCTCCATAGCCGTGGATGAACGCCAGCACAAGGTCAAGCGGTTCAAGCACATGGTTCTGCGTTTGGATGTTGTGCGTGTGGTTGTCGAAAAACGGCAGATGCTCGAAAGAAAACATAAATACCTCCATGTCGTCGCGTGATATTATTCAGCCCGCGGTTTTTGCCGCGATACTTTCCGCCGCAGCCTTTCGCCCGCCGGGAAAACGCCGGTAATAGAAATACAAAGCCAGATCGGCGGATACGTTTATCAAATTAAAAAGATATATAGCGAGTACGAAATCGCGGGAATACAGCAGCTTGTGTATAGTACCCGCGATATATCCTATCCATATAAAGAACGTAAAAACGAGGCTCTTTCCCGCCGTACTTTTTGTTTTCCAAATTTTAAAAACTGAAACTGGCCAGGAGAATCCAAAACAGCACAACATTGTCAGTTCAAATATACTCATTCCGACGGCACCTCGTTACGCAAACTTCAGGTTGACATTATGACCTTATGTCCTTACATTATACACGTTAAACATAAAAATGCAAGCTTTATTTTTCTCGTATACATTTGCATAAAAGCGCGCAGCTGAAATTTTGCAGCTGGGCCTGATCGGCCAGCCGTACGGGAGTGCGTTCGTCGATTGACACATTCCAGCAATTGGGCTATCCTTATATCGTTTTAAATAGAATGGGAGTGATTCGTATGCCCGAAACGCAACGCGCTCAAACGCCGCCGCCGAATGAAATCAAACGCGCCAGTTTGTGGGGGCGCGCGTGGAAGCGCTATGGAATCGACGCGTTGAGCGCGATGGCGCTGGGGCTCTTCTCGTCGCTGATTATCGGCTTGATCCTTCAGCAAATCGGCAGAATACCGGGTTTATCCATGATAGCCGATTTCGCAAAAACCGCGCAGTCCGCGCCCGTAGTCGGAGCCGCGATCGGCGTGGCCGTCGCGTGGAGCATGAAGGTGCCGCCGCTCGCGATGTTCTCGAACGCCGCAGTGGGCGCGGTCGGGTATGCGCTCGGCCAGCCGCTGGGCTGCTTCATAAGCTCTGTGGTCGGCGCGGAGCTTGGGCGGCTTGTCGCCGGGCGCACAAAGGTAGATATTATAGTAGTGCCGAGCGTTACGATATTGGCGGGCGGCTTAACCGCCATGGCGACCGCGCCGGCGGTGCTGTCCGTTATAAACGCGTTGCGCGGCTTTATCGATACCGCCATGCTGTTGCAGCCTATTCCGATGGGAATCATTCTATCCGTAGTGGTGGGGCTGGTGCTGACCGCGCCCATTTCATCCGCCGCGCTGTGCGCGATGGTGTTCGCGGTGGCTGAAGGCGAGTCGCTTACGATCGGCCTGCAGCTTGCGGCGGGCGCCGCGACCGTCGGCTGCTGCGCGCAGATGATCGGCTTCGCTGTGTCGAGCTACCGCGACAACGGCGTCTCGGGGCTTATAGCGCAGGGGCTTGGCACATCCATGCTGCAGGTGCCAAACATACTAAGGCGCCCGGCGATACTGATTCCCCCGACGCTCGCCGCCGCGATTTTAGGCCCGCTCGCCGCGACGATATTCGACATGCGCAACGCCGGCGCGGCTGCCGGCATGGGCACGTCCGGGCTGGTGGGGCAGATCGGCACGTGGAGCGCGATGATCGGCGAGAGCGCGCCATGGCCGCTGCTGCTGAAAATTATCGCGCTGCACTTTATACTGCCCGCCGCGCTGTCGCTCGCGTTCAGCGAAGGTCTGCGAAAAATCGGCTGGATTCGCCCTGGCGACCAGAAACTGACAGTGCGCTAGACAAGCGCATATCGACGAAATTTGCCGATGCTTGGAGCCTTATGTTTTATCAAAAGGATTATATACTGCGCCAGATAGAAACTACCATAAGCGCGCTCGCGCGCATAATATTCGGCAAGGAAGAGCCTGGGATTATCAGCCTTGATGAGGATCGAGCGGGAGCGGGCGATCCGCTGCTCGAGGAGCTGGGCAGGCTGCTCGAGCGCGGGAATGTGAACGAAGCCGAGCAGGCGCTGTTCGACGCGCTCGAGCTGCGCGCCGATCCGCCAAACCGCGCGCAGCTTCTGATCGCCCTAAAGTTTTACGATCGGCTCAATCGCTGGACGGACGCCGCGCTGTCCGCCGCCGGTTACGATCGATCGGAGATACGCGAGGGTCTGGCGGAGATAGCGCGGCTATATGGAGTCGATATAATATAACATATTATATAACAAACGAGAAGGGCGTGAGCAGCATGAAGTTTCTTATAATCAGCGGGAATCCGAAATCCGACGGACTATGCCGCTCCATCGAGGAGGAGCTAGCGCGCGGCGCGCGGGACGGCGGCGCCGACGTGGACGCGCTGGATACCAATTCGTACCTGCGCTGCCAGGTTTGCGGGGATGGCTGGGGCACGTGCCGCGAGCGGCATGAATGCGTGCTCGCGCCAAAGGACGGCTTCGACAAGGCGCAGGCCGCTATTAAGGAAGCGGACGCGCTGTGCGTCGTCACTCCCGTATACTGGGGCGAAATGGCCGAGGGGCTGAAGTCGTTCCTCGACAGATTCCGCCGCTGCGAATTTATTCACGGAGTACTCGCCGGGAAACCCGTGCTGCTGGTCGCGTCGCCGGGCGGTTCCGGCAACGGGCTGCTTACATGCCTTGAACAGATGGATAGATTCTGCCGCCACACCGGCGCGGTGATATTTGATTACATAGGCGTGAACAGGTGGAACCAGGATTACAAGCGCGCGGCGGCGTACGCGGCGGCCAAGGCGCTGGCCGAAGGCCGGAAAGCGGGAGAGACCTACGATGGTTAGGGCGGGTCGCTACGCCCTATCTGCGCTGCACCGCTTGATTTTTATGTAAAATTTGACTTTCCCGTATACGAATCACAGAACAATAAAACGGTGAATCTGTTTCCTTTCTTCCCTATGTTTGATATTTTTTTCAAATTCTTGTTGACAGAATGTGGCTGCAGTGTTATCATATGCATGAAACTTCACACAACATATATTCAGGAGGGGAAACAATGAAAGTTTTTGAAAAGCCGGTAGTCGTTCTCAACGAAATGTTGATGAATGAATCCATTGCGTCCGCGTGCTGCTACGATCAAAAGACGGATGGTCTTGTGACTACGCTTATCCCACTCAATGGCGGAACGATCGTTAAGGATTATAGGAGTTTTAGTTTAAACCCGGTGGTTCTTAATCTTCTTGGTAGTTATGCCACTGCGCCGTCGAATCACTATAAGCTGTATATTCCTACTGCAACTGCCAAGATTTCTTATACACCAGGTGCAGTACCCGATTTGTCGAGCGGTTATGAAGTTAAAAATGTCATTCGTTTTGAAAACACTGGGACTGGTGGAGTTAAGGACGTATACTATGTAGACGGATCAAAAGCACCCGGACAGGCTTTTTTGAGTGAAGCTTGCTCAGATCTTTATGACTACAACGGTGGAGCTTATATTCAACTTTCGCAGTCTGGTTGCACTCACTCGGATGGCAACTGCCCGTGGATGTCAGAAACTAAACTCTCTCTCGCCCACGTTGGCGCCACCCTGCCTCACGCGCTGGGAATGCCGAACTGGTCGCAGCCGCACCTTGCTGGTCAGTACAATTCCTAATCTGGAATTGGACAAGCTTACAAAATGGACAGGCTTCCGCAAGGAAGCCTGTTTTTTAGTGTGGCGACGCCTTCTTTGGGGCTATGCAATACGAGATGAGCCGCTGCCTTCACCTGAACTGGCTTTCTCTTCTCTCTACGCTCGCAGGTATCGATCCGAACCATCTTTAATTCTCAAATTTGGAATTGCTGCTCAACAGCGTATTGACGTTGCATATACTACGTAGTACAATAGGTGCGGAGGTGATTGCTGTGCAGTCAAATACGGTTAACATAAGTATGCGCATGGACGCAAAGGTTAAAGAGCAGGCGGAGATGTTATTTTCCGAGCTTGGTTTGACTTTAACGGCGGCGGTAAATATGTTTTTGCGCCAAGCGGTGTATGAAGCGGGTTTGCCGTTCACGCCAAACCGGCGACCGAACGCCGCGACGCTGGCGGCTATCGAAGAATCCGAGCGGTTATTGAACGATCCCGGCGCGAAGAGATTTTCCAACTACGATGAATTGATGGCGGATTTGAACGATGAAGTATGAAGTCATACGGACGAGTATGTTCAAGTCCGATTATAAGCTCGCGAAAAAACGCGGAAAAGACATGCGCAGGATTAATGAGGCCATTCGCATTCTAGCATATGGCGATCAGCTTGACGCGTCATACAAGGCGCATCCGCTGAAAGGCGGTTATGCCGGGTACATTGAATGCCATATTCAGCCTGACTGGCTTATGATATACAGAATTCGGGATACTACGTGGACGTCGTATACGTCGACCAGCTGATTTCGCCCTGCGCGATAGGTAGCCGACGCCTTCCTACTTGTGTATAATGATAGTAAAAGGGAGGTGGCCGGGTATGGCTGAGGGAAGCGCGTTTGTGGCTTGGTGGACTATAGGCTGCGTGCTCGCGGGAGCCATTCCTATCTCGGTGCTGCTGTGTCGTCGCGTTTGGCGCATGTACAAACCGATGCGCGAGATGATGAAGCATTACGCGAACGGCGACTACACATACAATTTCTTCAAAGAAGAGCGTGAAAAAGCCGAAAGGGCTAAGGGCGGCAAGCGAACCTGATACACGACGACGGGAGCGACAAAAATCGCTTCCGTTATTATTGTCGGTAATGTTTGCACCATAGTCAATAAGGTAGCCACAAAAATACGTGACGCGCGGGCAAAACATTGCCGGAGCCAGGGGCCGCGTCCCCCTCTATACCTATGGTGAGCGCTATAGCCCCCGCCGCGCAGCAGCGAGAGCCGTCGGCTTACGCTTTCAAAAGACGAGACGGCATATCTCGAAGAACTGTACAGGCCGCATAATGTCGCGGGAGCGTTGATCAAATAGGATTATATTAATAAGGTTTATGCATTCATAAGGCAAACAAGCCTTGGACGCAATAGCGGAGCGCGCGCCGACCCGAATTAAATGGGGCCGCGCGCCATACCCGCCAAGAAGGATCCCCCGAATCCCCGGATATTCAACATCTCCTCAAATATTCCCTTTGCCGAAGCGTCAAGCGCGTCAACATGAAGTATCACCGACTTGGCGTTAAGCATCAACCCTCTGTCGTCTACATACTTCTCCCGCGATACCTGCAGCTTCTTGCTCGCGCGATACCATATAAACGTGTTCTGCCCCGATTCCACCATATAGGGCAAATCCTTCTCCCACCATGGCGCGGATGTCTCCCGATGCCGCGCGCGGTCAGAACGCCTAACGCGCCTTCTTTCCCCTTCCACAGGCGGCGGCGCGCCGTCTATCGCCTCCATTATCCCCACCAGCACCGGAATAACCCGCTCCGTCAGCAGCCGCGCGCTAACCTCCACCGAGGCGGTCTCAAGCACAAGCCCCTCCGCGTCCTGCGCGGTCGTTTCCGATATAACAAGCAGCCCCTGCGCCCGGCTCCACTGAAGCGTGTTATACATATTCGATATCACAAGCGGCTCGCTTGCGCCAAGAATCCTTACGCGCCGCGCGTACGGCGAGTGAATATTCGGCGCGCGCTTCTTCGAACCGCCGCGCAACCGCTCGGGCTTGCGGCTAGCGCCCGCGCCGGTTAAAGAGAAGCGCGGCCTGCGAAGCTCCGGTATCGAACGAGCGGGCGCGTCGGATGGCGCGTCTGCGCGGTCGTCGGACTGCTCGTAATCAAAATCATATTCCTGAGAATACGCCGGTTCGTCGGGATCATCCTCGCCCTCTAAAGGATGGAAATCCGGTACAAGCGTATGCCACCATCTCAAAAGCCTGTCATGCATTTTTTCGCCGGGCACGGGCATATCCTCCGCGCCTTCCTCCGGCTCGAAGTCGTCGGGCGACAGCCAGCTTTTGACCGCGCGCAGGCCGCTTGACGCGTGCCGGCGCAGCGCGTCGGTGAATTTCCGTTTATCATCGTCAGGCATAGGTTATCCCCCGTTATAACTGGAAACAAATTCCGCAAATCCTACTTATTCGACGATATGCGCGCGCGTATTCTTCCCGCAGCTTACGCGTCCGCCGATTTACGATTCCAGCGGAACGACGGCGACTATGGGCCGCTCCGCCGGTATCAGCGCCGCCGCGTGCCCCCTGCCCGAGCGGCTGGCCAGCGGCACCTCCTGCGTGGACAGCCGCGCGCAAAGCCCGGCGCCGGTGAACGCGCCGACGTCGTACGAATTTGTAACGTGCATCGCCTGCGCCAGGCGCGTTCCGTCCGCGCCGCTTTTCCCGAAAGATATGCAGCGCGCGCCCTTCCCGCCTCGGCTTTGCGGCTCAAAATCCGCGACGAGTATCCGCTTCGCGTACGCTCTGTCCGTCATAATCAGCAGCTCGCCCTCGCCTGGTGGAATGAGCAACGCGTCCAGCAACTGATCGCGGGGATCGAATCGCATTCCGATAACGCCCGCTGAAATGCGCCCCGAAGGCTCGATCGACGCGGGATCGCTGAGCAGCGCCATCCCTTGTATGCTTACCATCAACAGCATCTGCGGCATATCTTCCCGCAGCTCGAGCACTGCGGCTAGCTCGTCGCCGACGCGAAGCTTTATCGCCACTATCTTCGATTTGCGGACGCGGTATTCCTGAAACGCCGTGCGCTTTATCATTCCGCGCCGCGTCACGAAAAGCAGATCCGGCATAGCCTCCCCGTCGCCCGCGCGAACGCAAAGCGCGCGAACCACCGCCTCGTTTTCCTCCAGCCCCGCGAGCAGCGCGCTTAGATTCGCGCCGCGATCCCTGGGCTTTACGGCCTCCGGCAGGCTCGACACCGGCAAGCGATACATATTGCCAACGTTCGTGAATAATAAAAGAATATCGTCCATCTTCGTATCGAAGCGAGCCAGCGGCATTTCCGACAGCGACGGAGTTTCTGCCTGCGCTTTATCCCGCCCTATCCCGCCGCCCTTCGCGGTAACCGGAAGACGCTTTACCGCCCCGCCGCGCGTGATCAATACGCGCGTAGGTTCGGCTTCGGGCTGCTCCGGAGCTTCTTCTATTATATCATTCGGCGGCGCGATTATCTCCGTGCGCCGAGGGTTCGCGAACCGCTTCGCTATATCGCTTAGTTCTGATTGAATAAGCTTGCGCAGCTTGGATTCGCTGGTCAGTATCGATTGCAGCTTATCGATTTGCTTGCGCAGCTGATCCAGCTCGCCGCGCAGTTCCAGGATTT
Source organism: Oscillospiraceae bacterium (assembly GCA_031269355.1). Lineage (GTDB taxonomy): Bacteria > Bacillota > Clostridia > Christensenellales > Aristaeellaceae > JAISZG01. The sequence continues at coordinate 22,018 of JAISZG010000027.1, forward strand.
CAAGGCCGGTCAGCCGCTGCAATCGCAAATCGAGTATCGCCTGCGCCTGGATCTCGGTAAACTGGAATCGCTCGACGAGGCGCCGTTTCGCTTCCTTCGCGTCGCGGGACGAGCGAATCAGCGCGATGATCTCGTCCAGGCAATCCACCGCGCGTATAAGCCCTTCCAGGATATGCGCCCGCGCGCGCGCCTTCTCCAGATCGTAGCGTATCCTCCGCGTCAGCACTCGCTTTTGATGCTCTATATATGCGTCTATCAACCCGAGCAAGCCCATCTGGCGCGGCTTGCCGTCCGCGATAACGAATATGTTCACCCCGAACGTTATCTGCAAATCTGTATATTTATATAACAGTGCAAGCGTACGGGCGGGGTCTGCCTCGCGCTTCAGCTCCACGACCGCGCGCAGCCCGTCGCGATCAGATTCGTCGCGTATATCGTGTATGCATGTGCCAAGCGAGCGCTTCTCCTCGCTCGCCTTTAGGATTTTCTCCAGCAGCGCGGCCTTCGCGATTTGGTATGGCATCTCCGTTATCACTATTTGCTTGCGCCCGGCGGATGCGTCCTCTATATGCGCCCGCGCGCGAAGCTGAATCTTTGCGCGGCCGGTTTGATACGCCGCGCGAATTTCGTCGGTTTTAAGCAGCTGCCCGCCGGTTGGAAAATCGGGGCCGGGCATAATATTCATCAGCTCGTCCAGCGTCATTCCCGGCTTGTCGATGCGCGCGATAACCGCCGCTATCGCCTCGCCAAGGTTATGCGGCGGAATATTGGTAGCCAGCCCGACCGCGATTCCGCTCGATCCGTTCACCAGCAGGTTTGGATATCGGCTTGGCAGTATCTCCGGCTCCTTCAGCGTATCGTCGAAATTCAGCCGCAGCGGCACCGTATCCTTTTCCAGGTCGCGCAGCATTTCCATGGCCAGCGGGGTAAGCCGCGCCTCGGTATATCGCATCGCTGCGGCGGAATCGTTGTCGATCGATCCAAAGTTGCCGTGCCCGTCCACCAGCGGCGCGCGCATAGCGTACGGCTGCGCAAGCCGCACCATCGCGTCGTATACGGAGGAATCGCCATGCGGGTGGAATTTTCCTAGACAATCGCCTACGATGCGCACGGATTTACGATGCGGCTTATCAGGAGACAGGCCAAGTTCCAGCATCGTATAAAGTATCCGCCGCTGCACGGGCTTCAGCCCGTCCTCCACGCGGGGCAGCGCGCGATCGAGTATAACATGCTCCGCGTACGGTATCATAGCGTCGCGAAGCACGTCCTCCAACCCTGCGGGCTGAATTCGCTCGCCGGGCGTTTCGGGAATCGTCGGCGGTTTTACCGGGCGTTTTGGCATATCAACTCGTCTCCATCAACAGTTTAAACGGCGGCTGAGGCGTGATAATCTTCTCAAACGAATTTTTCGAACGAATCCTCGCGGTTAAAATTCGCGTGACGTATGATAAACTCGCGGCGCGGATCGACCCTATCGCCCATCAGCAGGCTTACCATGCGTTCGGCGTCGGCGGCGTCGTCAAGCGTAACCTGCAGCAGCTTGCGATTTTTTGGATTCATGGTGGTTTCCCAAAGCTGTTCGGGGTTCATCTCGCCCAGGCCTTTATATCGCTGTATCGTATAGTCCCTGCCGGACGCGTTTGTCAGTCGGCGCAGCTCCGTATCGTCGTACGCGTAGCGGGTGGTGCTCCCACGCTGCACGCGATAGAGCGGCGGCAGGCCTATATAAACATGCCCGCGCGCTACAAGGGGGCGCATATATCTAAAGAAAAACGTCAGCAATATCGCGCGGATATGCGCGCCGTCCTGATCCGCGTCGGATAGGATTATCACCCTGTGATATTTCAGCGCGGCGGTTTGAAAATCCTCACCCACGCCCGCGCCGAGCGCTGTGATAAGCGAGCGGAACTCCTCGTTGCCCAGCACTTTGTCCAGCTGCTTGCGCTCCACGTTCAGCGGCTTGCCCCTCAGCGGCAGTATCGCCTGGAACCTGCGGTCGCGGCCTTGCTTGGCGGAACCGCCCGCAGAGTCGCCCTCCACTATCAGCAGCTCGTTTTCCTCCGCGCGCCGTCCGGTGCAGCTGGCGAGCTTGCCCACCAGCGGCGCGGCTTCCAGCTGATTCTTCTGCCGCGCCAGATCGCGAGCTTTACGCGCGGCGTCGCGCACCTTTGCCGCGCGCGCGGCTTTTTCCACGATCGCCAGCGCGACCTCCGCGTTTTTCAGATCTTCCAGATACGCGGACATCTTCCCGAATATCATAGCCTCGATAATCGGGCGCACCTCCGTGTTGCCCAGCCGGCTTTTCGTTTGCCCCTCAAACTGCGGATTGGGCACGTATACGGACAGGCACGCGGTTATCCCCTCGCGGGTATCCTCGCCGCTGAGGTTTGGATCCTTATCCTTCAGCGCGCCAATCTTGCGCGCGTATTCGTTAAACGCCTTTGTAAATCCCGCGCGAAAGCCGGCCTCGTGCGAGCCCCCCTCGCCGGTGGGAATATTGTTTACATATGAGAAAAGATTCTCCGTGTATCCGTCGGTATATTGAATCGCGACGGACATGCGCACCCCTTGATTTACCTCGTCGAACACGATGGGGTGGGGATGCGTCGTCGTTTTATCCCGGTTGAGGTCGGCCACCAGGTCGGCGATGCCGCCGTCATATAAATATACGGATTCGCGCTGCTCGGGATCGCTCGCGGTTTCGTCTACGAACGCGACGCGCAGCCCTTTATTCAGATACGCGAGGTCGCGAAGGCGCCGCCGCACTTGTTCGCTTTGGAATCGGCAATCCTCAAAAATCGTGTCGTCAGGCAAAAACCGCACGGTCGTGCCGCGCTGCCTGGTGCCGGATACGCGCACAAGCGGCGTTACCGGCTTTCCCGCGTCCGTCTTTTGCGTGGCGGGGTTATACGCGCTTTCAAAGCGCATGCGGTAGTGCGAGCCGTCCAGGTATACGTCCGCCTGCAGCCACCGCGACAGCGCGTTCACCACGGACGCGCCGACGCCGTGCAGCCCGCCGGAATATTGATATTGCTCGTGATTGAATTTTCCGCCAGCGTGCAGCTTTGTAAATATAACCTCCAAGCCCGACACGCCAAGCTGCGGATGCGGGTCGACGGGCAAGCCGCGTCCGTTATCCTCCACGGACGCGCTGCCGTCCGCGTGCAACGTTACGGTTATGCGGTCCGCGTAGCCGTTGCACGCCTCGTCTATCGCGTTGTCTACGATTTCCCATAATAGGTAATGCAGCCCGCGCGAGCCTGTGGAGCCAACGTACATGCCTGGCCGAACGCGAACGGCTTCCAGCCCCTCGAGAACCTGTATATCGCTTGAGTCATATTTTTTTGGCATCAAGTTCCTCTATTTATATATTTTGGGTTTTGTATGGATTTATATGTATGCATATGATATATATTCTATTCGTGGTTGAATTGTACAATATTTTTTGGGATTGGTCAAATGGAGAGCGAAATCATTTACTCTCATATAGCGGTATGTTGACAACGTACATTTTGCATAGTACAATTAAACAAATTGTTAATCGATTTCGCAGCGAAATCGGTCAATCTATTGTACAAGCTCTATGCTCTGGAAGGCTGTGCCCTGTATGGCTGATTTTACTCTCGCTAAACGCCGACCGAATCCTTCGTCTCAAAACGGCGTAAGTCCCTGGCTGCTGCTTCCGCTTCGTATCGTCGCCGTGCTAGGCGCGGCGGGATTGTTTATTCCCGTAGGCAACCCGGTTCGCCTGAGCAGCCTTATCAGCGCGAATACATCTCTGTTTACCTGCGCCGTTTCTTATGCCGCAGTGGTTGAACCATTCACCCGCGCGTTGCTTCGGGGATGGATTGACGCCGCGTCGCTGAAGTTTACGTACGCAGCCGCGCTGCTGCTCGCGCTCTCCTGCGCCGGACTTACCGCCGGGGTGTGCTTGTCGCTAGGGAATCTGCGTTTAAAAAGGCTAGGTTTCACGGTAACGCTCGCTTCGTCCGCTGCGGGCGCCGCCGCCGCGCTGTCGCTGTTTGCTTTGGCGGCGCGGTTTCGGGGCGCCGCCGACGTCGGGCGCATCGAACCGCTGCTCCCCGTCGGAATATGGGTATATCTCGGCGTATTCGCCGCGACGGGCACGCTCGCGTTCGCCACGCTGCGCACAGCCGAAAGGCCGCTGCCGGGCGAAGAATATCAAATGCCCGCCAGATACGCGTTGTTTCTAATGGCGCTGCCGTTCTTCGCATTGACTGTTGTGTTCTCATACCTTCCTCTTCTGGGCTGGCGGTATGCGTTCTACGACTACAAGCCCGGCTTCGCGCTGACGCCCGACCGGTTCGTGGGATTCAAGTGGTTCGGCTTCCTTCTTCAGAACTCGGCCGGCCGCGCGGACATACTAAGAGTGCTGCGCAACACGCTGGTCATGAGCGGCATAGGCATCGCCACATCATGGCTGCCCATGGTGTTCGCTATATTCCTGACTGAAATGAACCGCCTGGCTCCCCGCAAGCTTGTACAAACCATCACCACCATACCTAACTTCATCAGCTGGGTGCTTGTGTACGCGGTAGCATTCGCCATGTTCTCAACGGAGGGCTTTGTCAATTCCATGCTCATCCGGCTAGGCGTGATCACTACGGGGAGCAACTTCCTGATGAGCGCTAACAATATCTGGCTTAAGATGTGGCTTTGGGGAGTATGGAAGGGGCTGGGTTGGAGCGCCGTCATATACATCGCGTCCATATCCGGCATCGACCAGCAGTTATACGAAGCGGCGTCGATCGATGGGGCGGGCAGGTTCGCCAGGATGGGTCACATTACGCTGCCGGGGCTTATGCCCACGTTCTGCGTGCTGCTGCTGCTGGCCATCGCAAACGTGCTGTCCAACGGAATGGATCAGTATCTCGTGTTTCGTAACCAGATGAACAAGCAGCCGATCGAGGTGCTTGATCTTTACGTATATACGCTGGGTCTGGCCTCGGGCGGAAATTCTAACATTTCGCTTGCGACGGTGGTCGGGATGTTCAAATCGCTGATCAGCGTTACGCTGCTGTTCGGCGCGAACAAAGCCTCGCAGTTGATCAGAGGGGAAGGGATCGTATGAACGCCATAACGCGTGCGCGGCACGCCGGATTCAAGCGCACGACGGGCGACGCGGTCTTCCACGCCGTCAACTATACCGTGTTCATGCTGTTTGCATTCGCGTGCCTGTTCCCATTTTATTATTTATTTATTAATACGATAAGTGATAACGAGTTGGTGCGGATCGGCGCGATCAAGCTGATTCCGCGCGGCGTTCATTTCAACAACTATGTCAAGCTGCTCTCCGTCTCCGATATAGGCCGCTCGCTCATAGTAACGATCTACCGCACCGTATTGGGTACGGCGTTGATGGTGGCGGCCTCCGCGTTTATGGGATACCTCGTTACCAAGCAGGAAATGTTCGCCAGGCGCGTGGTGTATCGTGCGCTCGTGGCTACAATGTACTTCAACGCCGGGCTGATTCCATGGTTTCTGAACATGTCCATGCTCGGGCTAACCGGAAATTTCTGGGGGTACGTCATTCCGTCGATCGTCTCGCCGTTCAATATCATATTGGTTAAAACGTACGTGGAGTCGCTGCCCAAAGAGCTGGAAGAAAGCGCGACCATAGACGGGGCCTGGTATCCGACGGTGTTTCGGCGCATCGTGTTCCCGCTGTGCAAACCCGTATTGGCGACCATCGCCATATTCGGCGCGGTGGGTCACTGGAACAGCTTCACCGATTCTATAATATTGATGTCAAGCCAGCCCAAGCTATACACCCTTCAGCACAGGCTATATATATACCTGAACAGCTCCAGCAACCTGGGCGCCCTCATGAGCGCCGGAAGCGGCGGCACGATTTCAGAGAGCGCCATTGCCTCAACGCTAAACATGCGCACCATGCAGCTTACCGTCGCCATGGTAACCATACTGCCAATACTATTCGTATATCCATTTATGCAGCGGTATTTTCAGAAGGGAATAATGATCGGCGCGGTCAAGGGTTGATCCTGGGCCGTTATGATATATCAAATCAATGGAACGCTAAGGAGGCTGCCCATGAAGAATCGAACCGTTCTTCTCACGCTCATACTAACGCTGGCGCTGCTCATATCCTCTGCGAGCGCATCGGGCGCGTATGAGATACCGGAGGATGTCCTCCCGTCCAGCACGCTCACCCTGAACGTATACTCGCAGCTGGCCAATTACTCGGGCGAGCAGGTCGGCTGGTTCGCTCAGGTGATGCTGGACAAATTCAACGTGAAGCTGAACATCGTCAACGAGGCTGACGGCACGTTCGCCACGCGCATGGCGTCCGGCGACCTGGGCGACATCATACTGTTTGGCAACGACGGCGACGAATATTTGCAAGCCGTAAACGCCGGGATGCTGTTCCCCTGGGAGGATGAGGATCTATTACAGGCGTACGGCGGGTACATATCCGCCAACATGTCGAAAGCACTCGAGAAAAACAAAGCGCTGTCCGGCGGCACGCTTTATGGATTCGGTCACAACGTTGGAACGTCAGTCACCGACCACGAAGCGTTCTTCTACTATCCCGACCTGCGCTGGGATTTGTATAAGCAAATAGGCTATCCGCAGATAGCTACGCTGGAGGATTACGTCGGCGTACTCAAGCAGATGCAGCAGATCGCCCCCGAATCCGATACCGGCGGCAGGACATATGGCGTATCGCTGTTCCCGGATTGGGACGGCGATATGGTGATGTTCGTAAAGGCGACCGGCGCGCTGTATGGATACGACGAGTTCGGCATCGGTTTATACGACGTGAACACCCAAACATATGAGGACGCGCTCGCGCCGGACGGTATGTACCTTCGCGCGCTGCGCTTCTACAACACGCTCTACCGCGAAGGCCTGCTTAACCCCGACAGCATGACGCAGACTTTCAACGACGTATCCGAGGATTATCAAACCGGCGCGGCGTTCTTCAACCTTTTCCAATGGATGGGCAGCGGGTTGTATAACACGCCGGAACACATTGATCAAGGTAAGATGATGTACGCCGTAACTGCCGACGACGCGCTGAACCTGTGCTACGGGTTAAACGTGAACGGCGGAAATCGCATATGGGCGATAGGATCAAAGACATACTACCCCGAATTGTGCATGGCCATAATCAACTGGCTTGCGACGCCCGAGGGCGTAATGACGTATAACTATGGCCCACTTGGCGTCACATGGGAGTATGGCGACGACGGCGCGCCGACGTTCACCGAGCTTGGTCTAAAGACAAGCTCCGATAACACGACGCCCATGCCCGCGCCGTACTCCGGCACATTCGACGACGGTTCGTTTAAGATGAACAACACCACCTGGTCGCTGGACGCGTCCAACCCGGACGCCCCAGGCACCACGTTCAACAAGACATTCTGGCCGTCTACGCTGGCATCCGCCCCATCCGACATCATGCGGGACTGGCAGGAAAAGACGGGCGCGCAGGTGGCTGACGACTACCTGGAGGGCAACGGGCACATATCCATCGCCATCGGTACAAGCTTCTCGTTCGCGCCGCGCAGCGACGAGATGAACACGATTTGGACGCAGGTCGTCACCGCCGTCAAGGATGGTTCATGGAAGGCCATCTACGCGGCCTCCGACGCCGAGTTCGACAAGATCGTATCCGATATGACCGCGCAGGCCAAGGCCTATGGGTATGACCAGTGCGTCGCGTTTACGCAAGAGCAGGCTGTACTGAGGAAAGCCGCCGAGGACGCGGCGAAGGCGGAATGACGGCGAGCGCTAAGCGCGGCAAACTCTAGCCGCAGATGCGCGTTTGAGAAATCACGCGGGAAGACCGAGGAAAGCTCCGGTCTTCCTCATTTTTATGGCGCTTGATATGTTATACTAGTATTAACTAATTTATCCCCTTCGCTCTGCCCATGTCATAAGCTCCGTCAGCATTAAAAATGTCAGCCCCTGCCCGTACGCGGTAGGGGCGACTTTTATTTTTTTATAATGTTCCAAATCGTGCCCCATTCCAGTGCCGCCGGATACGCCGTTCACCGCGCCGTCCGGGGCTATCTTGCCGATCACTGCGGACGCGGCCGCAAATCCCATCTCCTCGTATGTTTCGCTCAGGTACCTTAAGCGCGCGCCCTTTAGCACGCCGTACGCAATAGCCGCCGTCGCGGAAGTTTCCTCGTATGTCTCCTCAACGTCCAGCAGTGTTGTAAACAATCCGCTCTCGCGCTGCAGCTTCCATAGCGCGTGCGCCTGATCCCGCAGCGCTGCTATAATAAACCGGCACGCCGCGTCGTGCTCCGGAAGCAGCGACAGCATCTCTACGGACGCCGCCGTAAACCACGCGTTGCCGCGCGCCCAGTATGCGCCCGCGAAGCTGTGCCTAAGGTCGAACGTCCAGCCGTGCGTCCACAAACCCGTGCGTTTATCCTGAAGATATTTTATATGTATTATGAATTGATATTTAGCGTCCTCAACCCAATCGGCTCGCGACAGAGTCAACCCCGCCTTCAGAAGGAACAGCGCGGTCATAAACAGCGTGTCCGCCCAAAGCTGCTGATAATGCTTATTCCAAACGGTGATATGCTGCAGCCCGCCAAACTCCGTGCGGGGCATCTCGTTCGCCACCCAATTCGCCCACGATTCGATATGGGGCAAATATGCCGGATTGTGCGTTCGCTCGTACAGGCAGGTCAGCGCGAGCATAGGCGCGACGCTGTTTACGTTATGATGCGGCGAGGGCTTCGCCAGCCATCGTTCATACCAATCTGTCAGGTACGCCAGAGTTTGCGCGTCGCTTGTCTGCTCGTAGGTTTTCCATATTCCGTACAGCGCCACGCCCGTGGGCCATTCCCAATTTTCCATAGTAAGATGTCCGGCGTTCGCCTCGTTTTCCGCCCGCTCTCCGCGCAGCATGTTCAGCACGGAGTCCGATAGTTTTTTTAACTCCGCTTTGTCTAGCGTCATTTGCTAATCCCCTTCTTGTATATTTTATATTATTATATAAGCTTTAAATCCCTCAGAGCGCTCGCCGCCAGCTCCGCCACGGTTTGCGCTCCATGCATATTAAAGTGGGTTTTGTCATGCCAGCCGTCGGGCAGCTCTGGATATTCGCCGGGTTCCACGTTAACGAACAGCGACTTGCTTTCCTCGGCTCCCAGGCGAATCAAAAGCGCGCGAGTCGCCGCGTGCAAATCGATCAGCGGCGCGCCGCGCAGCCGCGCAAGCTCGCGCACCGCGCGGGGATATTCGCCGTGCGTATACATCAAAGAGCCGTCGTCCGTAAAAAAGCAGCGGCTGACGCTTGTTATAAGAACGGGCGTCGCGCCAGCAGATTCGGCGGCGTCCATATACAGCGACAGCGATTCCGGGAAAGTATCGTCGGGATCGGTATGCCGCGCGGCGTCGTCCTTCTCGTCGTTATGTCCAAATTGAATAAGCAGCAAATCGCGCGCGCGAATCTCCCGGCATATAGGATCGAACAATCCCTCGTCCCGGAAGCTTTTGGAGCTGCGTCCGCTTTTGGCGCCGTTCACCACCCGTATCGAATCCGGCAGCAGGCGCGCTAATTGACCGCCCCATCCGAAGAACGGCGCGCGGCCGTCCTCCACCGTGGAATCTCCGACAATATATATTGTTTTATCGTACATAAATGAAAACTCCTCCGGAGTTCCTTTGAATTCGTTACAGCTAGCCGCGCGCGCCTCTTCGCTTAAATCGGCAGGCTGGAGCGTTCGGCCTCCCCCTTCGCGAGATTATTCCGCCGAAACGTCTATTTTTCGCCGAAGATACGCGCCGCAGGATTCGCGAATGATAAGCGTCGATTCGCGCGCCTGATTAAACGACGCGGCGTTCGAATCGTGCGCATGGAGCAGCGCGCGCGTGCCGAGCAAGCCAAGCTCCTCCGGCGCGAGATCGATAGTCGTCAGCGGCGGATTCGTATATTCTGAGAAGAATTGGTTATCGCACCCGACCACGGCCATTTCCTCCGGAACCGATATGCCCAGCTTGCGCAGTCCCTTCAGCACGCCCAGCGCGACCAGATCGTTTACCACCACAAGCGCGGTAGGCGCGCGATCGCCGCCCTCTTCCGCCAGCAGCCGCCGAACGCTTGTCTCGCCCATAGCCGGAGTATGTATGTTTTCCACAAGAAGAATCGGTTCCAGCCCGAGCTGAGCCATCTCTTCCTCGAAGCCGAGCTGGCGCTCGCCGACGCTGCGCGTTTCGTGCGTCGCGCCTATGAACGCGATTCGCCTGTGCCCCAGCTGGCTTAGGTGGCGAACGACCTTGCGCACCCCGCTGCGCAGGTCGGTATATATATTTATACAGCGCAGCCCCGTTATCGGCGGGCATATGGTTACTATTGGCATATACCGCTGCAGCCGATGCAGCACGTCCGGCAGATCGTTCGCGCAGGTAGGCTCGATAAACCCGCCGCACAGCAGCACTCCGTCGAGCCGCCGCTCGATCAGCTGGTTAATGAAGTCGTCCGTTATGGTAGAGTTATACGCTAAACGATAAAATTGCACTACATATCCAGAGCTCATGGCTTCGCGCTGCGCGGCGGAAAACACGCTCGCGTAATAAGGATGCTTTATATCCGGCAGTATTATTCCCAGCGTATGCGATTGGCGCTGTAGCAAGCCGCGGGCAATGCTGTTTGGTTTATAATTATATTTATCAACTACGGCCTTAACCTTTTGAAAGGTATCCGGCCGCACGTTGGGATGCTGGGACAGCACCCTTGAAACCGTTGCGGACGATACGCCCGCTTCTCGCGCTATATCCAAAATAGTCAGGCTTTCAGCAGACACGTCGTCCCTCCTCCCTATATGATAAGTGTATCATAAAATGAAAAGGTTTGCAACAAACGCGTATATTTTCTCATATATATATTTATATATGATTATGTCGATAATTATTTTGTGATCGCTACATGGAATATAATTAGCGGAAGCGCCGTTTGGATTATGTGCAAGCGACCGCGCGTTATGCGCCGGACATGCCTCCCCAAATAGCATGCTCGGCCAATAAAACTCAGCGATATATGAATCCCGAGGAGGTTTTGCTATGCCGGATACCGGCGTGCTGCGCGCCCTTGATACCGAAACGGTCTCCGCGAGAAGCCGATACATCGACACATTGACGCCCGCCGCGTTTGTCGAGCTGATGAACGCATTTGATCGCGAGGCCGCCGACGCCGTTCAAACCGCGCTTCCGGTTATAGCCGAGGCGATTTCCATTATCGCCGACCGCCTGCGCGCCGGGGGAAGCCTTTATTATATAGGCGCCGGTACCAGCGGACGCCTTGGCATTCTGGACGCATCCGAATGCCCCCCCACATTCGGCGTGCCATCCGATCTCGTGCGGGGAATAATCGCGGGCGGCGACACGGCGATTCGCTTCGCGGTGGAGGGAGCGGAGGACGATCCCGACGCTGCGGCGCGCGATCTTGACGCGGCAGGCTTCCGCTCCGCCGACGCGCTTGTCGCGATAAGCGCCAGCGGTTACGCTCCGTATTGCGTCGGCGGACTGCGCCACGCACGTTCGATCGGCGCGCTGGCCGTATCCGTCGCGTGCAATCAAAACGCGCCTATGTCCCGCGACGCCGATATCGCCGTCGAAGCGCCGACAGGCCCGGAGATTCTCTCCGGCTCCACGCGGCTAAAAGCCGGAACGGCTACAAAAATGATACTGAATATGATCTCCACCGGCGTTATGCTGCAACTGGGCAAGGTATATCAAAACCTCATGGTAGATGTCCGCGCTTCAAACGCCAAGCTTCGCGACCGCGTCGCGCGCATCGTGATGGCGGCGACGGAACTGCCCCGCGACGAAGCCGAGTCGCTGCTGGCCGCGTGCGAGCATCAACCGAAAACCGCAATCGTAATGCATAAAACGGGACGCGCGGCGGACGATTGCCGCCGCGCGCTGAACGCATGCGGCGGCCGCGTATCCGAGGCGATCGACGACCTCACCCGCCGTACGGCGCCGGAGTGATATTTCCGAGAATAACCTGGCCGCGCGCGCCGGTCGCGCCCGGAACGTTGCCAGGCCTGCCATGCATCGTCTCATAGCCCAGCATCGCGAAGGCAACCGCCTCCTTCGCGTCGGAATTATATTTAGACGATCCCGCGCCCCGCGCCCGCGCCAAATCTTCCTGCGTCAATATTTCGCATTCGGGAAGCGCGCGGGCTATTTCTCGCCGCATCGTCTCGTTATGAGCGCCTCCGCCGGAGAGTATCACCTCTTTTACACGGCAGCGCGGGAATACGTACATGCGATAGTTAAGCTCGATAGCCGCCGCCGTGTAGCGCGTCGCCGTCGCCAGCCAATCCTCGGGGCGTATATCCGGACGCGCTGCCAGCGCGGACTCCACGAACTGCGCGCCGTATAATTCGCGTCCTGTCGCCTTTGGCGGCGGCGCGGAGACGTACGGAATAGCCATCCACTCTGCCAGCAGAGCTTCGTCGACCGCGCCTGTCGCCGCGATTTTGCCGCCGTCGTCGAACTCCACACCGAAAAAGCGCTTTGCGAGCGCGTCGATTATCATGTTCGCCGGGCCGGTGTCAAACGCGAAAACATCGGATAGCTCGGCGTTCTCCTTCAATACGGTTACATTGCCTATGCCGCCGAGGTTTTGAAGCGCGCGCGGAGTCTCGCCGCGGTACAGCAGATATTCGGCATACGGCACCAATGGCGCGCCGCGCCCTCCCGCCGCCATATCCATCGCGCGCATACTCGATACCACCGGAATTCCCGTTTGATAGGCGATCACCGACGGCTCGCCAAGCTGAAGCGTCGAGGCGAGAAATTCGCCTTCGTCCTCCGGAATATGGTATACCGTCTGCCCGTGCGAGCCTATGCAGGCAACATGCGCGGGAGCGATCCCCGCTTGCTCGCAAACAGCCATGGCCGCCTTGGCAAACCAATATCCTATCTCGACGTTTACGCTGCATATAAGCCGAACGTTCGAGCGCGCAATATCGCAGCAATCGAGTATTTTCGCTCGCAGCGACTCAGGCATGGGCACAGTTATAAACGCCGCAAGCCGTACTTCTTTCCCGTCGATCTCTATCAGCGCGGCGTCGCACCCGTCTAGCGACGTGCCGCTTATCAGGCCGATTGCGTAATCCATAACATTGGTCTCCATTATCAAAATTATTTATATTGTAATATTATTTATCGTATAGGTGGCACGCTACGACGTGCCCTTCCTCAGCCGTTACCGGTTCGGGGATTTTTTGCGAGCACAGCGGTTTCGCGCGGGCGCAGCGCGTATGAAACGGGCAGCCATCGGGCGGATTCGCAGGGTTCGGCACGTCGCCTTCTAGCGCTATATGGCGCTTTTTAAGCAGTGGATCGCGCGAGGGAACCGCCGACAGCAGCGCCTGGGTATATGGATGAAGCGGCCTATCGTATACCAACGCGGTGTTTCCCTGTTCCATAATACGGCCAAGGTACATAACGCATACGTTGGCGCTGATATGGCGAACTACATTCAGATCGTGCGATATAAAAATCATAGACAGGCGCATATCCCGCTGCAGCCGCATCAACAGGTTTAATATCTGAGCCTGAATAGATACGTCGAGCGCGGAAACCGGCTCGTCGGCGACGACGAATCGCGGGCGGCTGATCAACGCCCTGGCTATCGAAACGCGCTGCTTTTGACCGCCTGAAAATTGGTGCGGGTAGCGCGTCAATTGATCGGGCGTCATACCCACAAGCTCCAGCATCTCATCTACCTGCTCTCGCGTTTGAGCTTCGGATAGGTTGAAATGCACTCGCAGCGGTTCGGAAAGCAGCGCGCGCACGTTCATGCGCGGGTTAAGGGAGCCGTACGGGTTTTGAAATATGAACTGCATGTCGCGTCTTTTCACGCGCATTTCCTCCGGAGTCAGCGCGCGTATGTCCGCGCCGTCAAATACGATGTTTCCGCCCGTCGGCTCGATCAACCGCAGTATGCTCGATCCTGCGGTGCTCTTGCCGCATCCGCTTTCGCCCACGATCGCCAATACCTCGCGGTCGTTCACATCAAAGCTTATATCCTCCACGGCGTGAACATATCCGACAGTCTTGCGCAATAGGCCAGATTTTATAGGGAAATAAGTTTTTAAATTCCGTACGGAAAGCAGCGGCTCGCTCATCGCGCCTCCACCTCCTCGCCGGTACGAAAGCAGCGGCACAGGTGGCCGGGGGCTATCTCGCAGAGCGCTGGCAAAGCTTCGGCGCAGCGCGGCGCGGCGCGGTCGCACCGATCGCGGAATCGGCAGCCGCTCGACCATTCGCCGCCCGGCGGCACCATCCCGGGAATAGTATACAGTTCATTTTGGTGCGGGGCTTCCGCCTCTGATTGGCTGGTACTGCGCCCCATATCCGCGCGATCGCCGTCCAGCGACGTCACAGCGCGCAGCAAGCCCTCCGTATATGGGTGGGCGGTATTATGAAACAGCTCGGCTGCGGGCGCCTGCTCTACCACCTGCCCGGCATAGAACACCGCCACTTCCTCGCAGGTTTCCGCGATAACGCCCAAATCGTGCGTAATCATAATTATCGACGTGCCGTTGGCGGCCTTCAAGCCGTTCATCAGCTCGAGTATTTGTGCCTGTATCGTAACGTCGAGCGCTGTCGTAGGTTCGTCCGCTATCAGCAGCCGCGGATTGTTCAGCATAGCCATCGCGATCATCACGCGCTGCAGCTGCCCCCCTGAGATCAGGTGCGGGTAACTGCGCAGCGTTTGCTCCGGCCTTGGGATTTTGACGCTGCGCAGCATTTCAAGCGCGCGCTCGTGCATCTCCCGCTTGCCTATCCTTTTGTTATGAAATGATAGAGCTTCGAACATTTGATACTCCACCGTGAATATGGGATCGAGCGACGTCATCGGCTCCTGGAATATCATCGCGATTTCTCGACCGCGCAGGCCGCGAATCTCTTCGGCGGGCAGCGACAGCAATTCCTTCTCGCCGTTCAGGCTTTGATAGCGCGCCGTGCCGTCGGACACGCGAAGCGGATATGGCAGAAGCTGCATCAGCGCGTTCGCTGTGATGCTCTTGCCGCAGCCGCTCTCGCCAACAATTCCGAAACTCTGTCCTTTTTTTACCGACAGATCGACCTTATCCAGCAGCATCGCCTTGCCGCCGCCTCTTCGCGTTTCTATCCGAAGGCCGCAGATATCAAGCAGATGATCCATCCGCGCGCCCTCCTACAGCTTCAGCTTCGGATCCAGCACGTCGCGCAGGCTGTCTCCGAGCACGTTAAACGACAATATCGTCAGTATTATAAACAGCGCGGGGAATATAACCAGCCACGGCGCGATTTCCATATATTTGCGCGCGTCCGACAGCATCGAGCCCCATGAAGGCTGCGGCGGCTGTATGCCAAGGCCAAGGAAGCTCATGGACGCTTCCGTCAGAATCGCGCCGGATAGCGCCAGCGTCGCCTGCACTGTGAACGGCGCGAGAACGTTCGGCGTCACGTGGCGCAGAAGCACCCCTCGCGGCGTCAATCCAATAGAGATAGCGTTTTTTATATAATCCATCGACTTCACCGATTTAACGGACGCGCGCACCGTTCGGGTAAACACCGGAACGTTCACTATGCCGATTGCGATCATCGTGTTTATTATATTCGGACCCAGCGCCGATACGATGAACAGCGCAAGAAGGATCGACGGAAATGCGAAAATTATATCCATCGCCATCATTATTATGCTTTCGCATTTTCCCTCGAAAAATCCCGCGAGAATGCCGAGCAAATAGCCAAGCCCCGCCGCGATGCCAACCGACACTATGCCGACGATCAGCGAAACCCGCGCCCCGTACACAATTCGGCTGAACACGTCGCGTCCGAAATTGTCGGAACCGAAGAAAAACGTCAGGCCGGGCGCCGTAAGCTTTGCCTTCGGATGCATCTCCGCCACGCCGTAGCGCGCGATAACAGGCGCGCATATCGCCATTAACGCGATCAGCGCCACGCCGCATAAACCTGCGCGCCCCAGCGGATCGCGCCATACCAATATAAACGCGCTTTCGCTTTGGCGCGGCAACGCAGCGCCCGCCCCAGGCAGCGCGCGCCTCAGTATCGCTTGCTTACTCATCGAACACCGCCTTCACGCATATTGGATTCGCGGATCAACATATGTATAAATAATATCGACAAATAAATTTATAATAACATAAATGAATGCGATGAATAGCACGCACCCCTGCACCACCGGATAGTCCCGCTGCGAAATGCCTGTCAGCACATACTGACCCAAGCCCGGGATCGAAAAGATCTGCTCGATCACAACGGTGCCGCCGAGCAGGCCGCCCATTTGCATTCCCACAAGCGTGATTATCGGGATGCAGCCGTTTTTCAGCGCGTGGCGGAATATAGTGATTCTCTCCGGCGCGCCCTTCGCCCTAACCGCCTTAATGAAATCCTGCCGCATAACCTCGAGTATGGACGAGCGCGTCATGCGCATCACCGACCCGGCCATCGTAGTGCCGAGTATCAGCGCGGGCAGTATCATAATTTCAAGATTTGTTCCAGGGTTTTGTATAAGCGAAACATACTTCACCGGAGTAAAATAGCCGAACGCCTTCGATAAAAATAATATGATCAGAGTGGCCGACGCGAACGACGGCATTGACACGCCCATAAGCGCGGCGACGCGCACAACCTTATCCACGGGACGGTTGCGCTTTAGGGCCGAGACTATTCCCAACGGTATCGCGATGATAAGAGAGGTTAGGCACGACAGCAGCGCCAGCTCCGCCGTTATTGTAAAGCGGCTGATTATTTCCGGGAACACCTGCGCGCCCGTTCGGAACGATTCGCCGAAATCACCGCGCAGCACGTTGCCCATCCAGCGAAAATATTGTATAAGCGGCGGCTGGTCGAGTCCCAGCTTTTTCTCCCATATTGCCCGCAGCTCCGGCGTTTGTTCGATTCCGAGTATGCCGTTTACGACGTTGCCGGGGACAAGCTGCATAATAGTAAATACGCATACGCTGATGCCAAGCAGTATTGGGATAAGCATCAGCAGCCTGCGCAGTATATAATCGCGCATCGCTTTCTCCCTTATAATCGGAATAAACGAGGATATGGTCGCGGACTCGCGCCGATATGCCAATAAAAATAAAGGGCGCGCGGATATTCGCGCGCCCATGGCTTATGTCTATTCCGCGAGGTACGCAGTCGCCAGGCTGTAAGGCTCTGCAGCGCTGGGCTCAAATCCCAGCAGCTTAGCGGACGACAGGAAATATTCCCGAGGGCTCGCGATTACAACGTTCGGCTCTTCGTCAAGTATAATCTCTATCGCTTCCTTGTAGTACTCCTCACGCTGGGCGACGTCCGTCGTACCCGCGCCAAGCTCGCACAGCTCGTCCACGCGCGCGTTCGAATATCCGGCAATGTTCGCGCTGTTTCCCGTTTTGAAGAAGAACGCCACGCCTCTGCTCGGATCGGAACCCGCGCCGTTTTGGCAGGCCATTATCTCAAAATCGTGAGCGCTCCACAGCGCGACATATTCGGCGTTTTCTTTATTTACCACGTTTACGGTGATGCCGATCTCGGCCAGCTGCTGCTGAGCCACTGCACCGATGTCGCGCAGGCTGTCGAGCAGCCCGACGATCAGCGTCACTTCAAATCCGTCGGCATAGCCGGCTTCGCTCATCAAAGCTTTCGCCTTTTCGATATCCTGCTGGTACAGCGGATGCTCCGTCACGTCGACCGCCCAGTGACCCAACGACGCCGGTACGAAGCCGGAAACTTCCGCCTCGCCGTTATATGCCAGGTCGATTATATCCTGGCGGTTCAGCGCCAGCGAAATCGCCTGACGCACGCGTACGTCGGAGAATTGCGGAAGCGTTGTATTAAGGCATAGAGCCGCGTAGTTGCGCGACTGATACGACAGCGTATTGATATTCGCGTCGCCCGCGACCAGCGGGAGCATAGACGTATCGGCGGCGATCAGGTCGACGCTTCCCGTGCGCAGCGCTGCCAGGCGCGCGGAGCTGTCGGTCATCACATAGAACTCGATTCCGTCAACCTTTGGCTGATCCGGAATAAAGTAACCGTCATACTTGTTAATCGACACCATGTTGTCCGGAATCCATTCGCCAAGCGTGAACGGACCGGTGCCGCCGTCGGCGCTGAGAAGATCGCCGTTTTCCTCGACTGCTTCCTTCGCGACGATCGAGCAGTACCAGCTCGACAGGCTGGCCAGGAACGGCGCGTTAATCTGCTTGAGCGTGAACTTCACGGTTAGATCGTCGATAATCTCTATCGACTCTATATCCCCCGCGTAGCTCGCGCTGCTGCCCAGCGCGCCTACGTTCGGGTCGAGGATACGCTCGAAACTGTACTTGACATCCTCGGCGGTCATCGACCTGCCATTATGAAAGGTTACGTCGCCGCGCAGATGAAAAATGTACGTGGTATCGTCCGGCTGTTCCCAACTCTCGGCAAGTTCGGGAACCACGTTTAAGTCGCCGTCGACGTCGACGAGCTGGTTGTACAGCTGTGTCATTACGCGAGCGGACGCGACGGCGGAAATCGTGTGCGGATCGAAGCCAATCGGCTCGGCGTCGGTTCCCACGCGCAGAATTCCTCCGTCGGCCAGCGCGAATGTAGGCGCGGCGCTTAATAGCAGTACTGTACATACGAACAGCGCGAAAAGTCTTTTCATGTGGTTACACCTCCATATGTAGACTGTAACACAATCGGACAATATTTTCAACATTTTAAACGCGGCTTTGCCACTGCCTCCCGAAATGAAACGCGGCTGATAGCGCGACGCGCGGCGTGCCCGACGCGCCGCGCGTTACAGTTATCAGCCTTATCAGCCTGATTAAATTTGCGGCACATCGCGGCAAAGCACCGTCGTCGCGCGCAGGCCGATTCCGTCGGGCATAACCTTCCGAAGCAGCTTATCGTTCAGAAGTTCGGAAACCGACGGGTTTTCGTTGCCGTACAAATCGAACAGGTCGTCAATCCAAACCTGAATAACCTGTTTTTCCGCAACGATGAAGATATAGTTGCTGACTCCCAACGCTCCTTGGACAAGCAATATTTGCCTTATCCGCGAATTTCCAGCGAACGCGGCGTTGGCTTGAGCAAGCCACGCGGCCGTGTCGTCCGCCGGAATATCCTGCGGGAAATATTCCGTTCCGCTATTGTCGAAAACTCGGATAACCGTACTGTCTATGATATAGTTGAGGCTTATAACATTTGCCAGCGCCTGCGCCTTTGCGGGAGTAGTCGCTGTCAAAACGGCGTAAGCCGCACCATCGTCGTCGGTCATAGTGCTTACGGCGACGCTTGAATCGCATCGGAAGAAGGCCTTCAATTCCCAATAGGCCATATATTGGGGCGCGAGCAATCTTGGCATATTGTCAGGCATTTTCTCACTCCCATTTAAACGGGGGCATGCCCCCTACGCCAGCGAGCAAGGCGGGGAAGCGTCCGGCGCCATATCGCGCTTGGCGGCGCGCATACGCGCGATATTTGGAAAACGGCGGAATACGCGCTGTTATAATATATGCGCGGCGGCAGGGTTGTGTGCAGAACACCGCACGGCGCGTTTTCGCAAGTTGACGCCGCCATATTCATAAATGTATACTGTGGTTGGCGCGCGGCGTCAAAGCGCGCGGTTAAATATATAATATAAAAATAATTACAAGGACGTTTATTTATGAAATGCGGCGTCATCGGTTTACCCAACGTCGGCAAGTCAACGCTGTTTAACGCCATTACCCGCGCCGGAGCCGAAGCGGCTAACTATCCGTTTTGCACAATCGAACCGAACACGGGGGTCACGGCGGTGCCGGACGCGCGGCTCGCCGCGTTGACCGATATGTACCATCCCAAAAAGACAACGCCCGCGCTGGTCGAGTTCGTAGATATCGCCGGATTGGTGAAGGGCGCGAGCAAGGGCGAGGGGCTGGGCAACAAGTTCCTTTCCCATATACGCGAGGTGGACGCGCTGGTGCACGTTGTGCGCTGCTTTGACGATTCCAACGTTCAGCACGTCGACGGACGGGTCGACCCCGTGCGGGACGCGGAGGTCGTCAACCTGGAGCTTATACTCGCCGATTTGGATACGGTGGAGCGAAGGGAAGACCGCGCGCGCAAATCCGTTAAAACCGGAGATAAAAAGACCGCTCTTGAGGCGGACACGGCGGCAAAGATCCGCGCCCATTTGGAGGGCGAACAGCCCGTGCGCACATGCGCGCTTACAAGCGAGGAGCGAGAGATCGCGCGCGGATGGTTCCTGCTTACAGACAAGCCGGTGCTGTACGCCGCGAACATAGGCGAGGATCAAATAGGGCTGCCGGAGGATACGCTGCCCGGCATACCGGAACTTAAGGCGCTCGCCGCGAAGGAACGCGCCGAGACGCTGGTGATTTCCGCGAGGGTCGAGGCCGATATAGCTGCGATGGAACCGGAGGATAAGGCGCTGTTTCTGGAAGAACTGGGGATCGGCCAGCCCGGACTCGATAGATTCGCCAAGGCGAGCTATAAGCTGCTCGGGCTGATTTCGTTCCTGACTGCCGGAGCGGACGAGGTGCGCGCGTGGACTATCCGCGAAGGGGATCGCGCGCCGCAGGCCGCCGGAAAGATTCACACCGATTTCGAGCGCGGATTTATACGCGCGGAAATCGTCGCGTTCGACGCGCTTATGCGCGAGGGCGGAATGGCGGCTTGCAAGGAGAAGGGACTTGTGCGCTCGGAGGGCAAGGATTATGTTATGAAGGACGGCGACGTAGCGCTGTTCCGGTTCAACGTGTAGCATGCGAACATATCAAACGGCGGATACGATCGCCGCGATAGCGACGCCTCCCGGATCGGGCGGCATAGCGATACTGCGCGTCAGCGGATCGAACGCGGAGGCGATACTGCGCGCGATATTTCGGCGTCCGGGCGGCGAAACGGCGGCATCGTCCGATTGGGAAAGCCATCGTTTATACTATGGTTATGTTTATAATAGAGGCGAGACAATCGACGAAGCTATGGCCGTGCTGATGCGCTCGCCGCGCTCGTATACGCGCGAGGACGTCGCGGAATTGCACGTTCACGGCGGCGCGGAGACGGCGCGCCGCGCGCTTGAGGCCGCGCTGGCGCAAGGCGCGCGGGTCGCGGAGCCGGGCGAATTTACGCGCAGGGCGTTTGAATCCGGGAGAATTGATCTAGCGCAGGCGGAAGCGACTATGCGGCTGATAGGCGCGTCGGGAGAAGCGGCCGCCCGCTCGGCTCTGCGCGCGCTGGCTGGAGGTCCGTCGCGCTTTGTGAAGGACGCACAATCACGGCTTATCGAGCTGCTCGCGCGGCTGGGGGCGGCGATTGATTTTCCGGATGAAATAGAGGAGAGCGGCGTCTCACGAGAAATCGCCGCGCATATCGCGCTTTTGCGCCGCAGCCTGGAGAGGGAGTGCGATCCGCGAGCCGGGCGCGTGCTGGATGAGGGGCTGGATATAGCGATCGTCGGCGCGCCAAACGCGGGCAAGTCGTCGCTGCTGAACGCGCTGCTGAACGAGGAGCGTGCGATTGTGCATGCGTCTCCGGGAACCACGCGCGACGTGCTGACCGCGAGGCTCGATATTTCGGGGCTTCGCGTCAACCTGTCCGATACGGCGGGGCTTCGCGAAACGAGCGATCCCGTCGAGATGATCGGAGTGACGCGCGCGAAGGCGCGAATGGATCGAGCCGACCTTACGCTGCTGGTGATAGACGCGTCGGAACCGTTCTCGGTAGATATTCAATGCGCGGCGGCTTCGCTGCCGGTAGGGCGGCGGGCGGTGATACTCAACAAATCCGACCTGCCCGCTCGGATTAATCCGCAGGAAATCGCGGCTCTCGCTCCGGACGCGGCATGCCTGTCCGTCAGCGCGGCTACGGGCGACGGTTTGGAGAGGGTGCGCGAATTGATCGCCAAGTTCGCGCGCGCGCTTCCGCTGGAATCGGCCTCGCTTACCGGAGCGCGCCATGTGGAAGCCGCGCGGCGCGCGGCGGCTTCGCTTGCCGAAGCGGAGGCATGCCTGCTGGATTCCTCGATGGGCGGCGCGGCGATCGATCTGGCGACCGTCGACCTGAACGCGGCGCTGCGCGCGCTGTGCGAGATCACCGGCGAAACGGCGGACGAGGCGGTAATCGACGCGGTGTTCGCGAACTTTTGCGTAGGCAAATAATATGCATGTCCCGCCGTCTGCGGAATATGATAATACGACGTCGAGAACATACAACCGACACGCTGCGGATATGGGTCGCGGCTCCGTTCCGCCAGGGCGGCGAGGCGCGAAACTCCGCTATAACTCTAAAAGGAGGCAAATCGATGCAAACCACAGTGCAGTCAAGTTTCCATACTCCCGCCCAGGAGACCAGCTCTTTTCTGGATTTATGCGCCAGGCGGCAGAGCTGCCGCTCGTTCTCCGATCAGCCGATCGACCATAATACGCTCGTTGCCGTTGCGGAAGCCGCGCGGCTTGCGCCATCCGCGTGCAACAGCCAGCCGTGGTCGTTCGTGCTGGTTGAATCGCCTGAAAAAGTTGCGGAAGCGGCCAGGTGCGGGCAGGCGATGGGCATCAACGGATTCCTGAACGACGCGAAGGCGATACTTCTTATACTGGAGCAGCCCGCGCGCTTGATGCCGCAGATCGGCGGGCTGCTTGACAGCCAGTACTTCGCGGCGGGGGATATCGGCGGCGCGGCGCTTGCCGCGTGCCTCGCGGCCGAGGATCATGGCGTGGGCAGCTGCATAATAGGCCTATTCGACCGTCCCAAGCTGCGCGAGCTGCTCGACCTGCCGGATTGGCAGCCTATCGCGTATTATATCGCGCTTGGATATCCCAAGAATCCGGTCGTTCGCCCCAAAGCCCGCAAGGCTCTGGCGGAATTGGTGAAGTTCGTTTAACAGATACCACTGTTTATACACGCCGACGCAATCGCGCCATTGCGTCGGCGTGTTCGTATCGCCATAGGCAGTATTGAGCATTTTGAATTTTCCAGAAACGCGCAGCGTTTTTTTTCGATTTTTTCCATTTAGGGCGTGTTCGAAAAATATCTCGAGGCTGAATGTGCTGGATTTTGATGAGGCGCAAGGAGCCATGAGGGAGGCGTAGTGGAGCTACGTCGACTGCGCGTAAACCCACCGCCGCCTGTGGCGGATGAAGGCGGGTTGGAGCGCGCGACGCCGCGATGGATAAAAAGACAGTGCATTCAGACCGAGAGATTTTTCGAACACGCCCAAAATTTGTCAACTATATCGGCCAATTTTAGCAACATTGCGCGAAAATATTTACGCTTTTATGAATAACAAACGGTTGATATATCATAGAGTTCCTCGGAAGGTGCGAATAGGCAAATTCGCCCCCATTCGCTTGAGGAGGGATCGTCATGCTGTTGACTATCACAATGTTCAAGAAAAACATCAAACAGTATCTGGCGCAGGCGACGCAGGAGGATCTGTACTTAATCAAGTACGGCAAGTGCGTCGCCAAGCTAACGAGCTGTAAGGAAGCGCCGCCCGCGCAAACCCTGGCGGTCGCCGCGCCGCCGAAGAAAAAAGCGGAGGTAAAGCCTAAGAAAAAGAAGGAACCTAAAGCCGAAAAACCCACGCCTCAAACCGCAGCCGAGATAAAACCCAAACCTGAGAAAAAGAAAAAGGAATCGGTCAAATCAGCAAAACCCGCAGCTGCAGTAAAACCGGCGAAGGAGCCGAAAGCAAAGCCCGTTTCCGAAACGGGGTCGAAAGCAAAAGCGAAGAAGACGCCGTTGAAACCAAAGCCCGTCGAAACAAAGGCGCCTGAAGAAAAATCCGACGGCAAGAAAACGGACGCAAAAACAACAGCAAAAAAAGAACCCAAAGCCACCAAAGCGAAAAAGTGATCGAATCCTCTGAAACAAAAGCGAAAGCGGCGGATGGGAATAACCGATAATCCCCACCGGCTGGGCGAAGCCCACGCAAATTTGAATGAAGCAAAATCGGTGGAAATAAATCCGGTCAATGGGCGGCTGACCAATACTCTGTCCGCAACTTGACCGGATTTTATTAATTAAAATCCAACCGAGCGGGAATTCCACATGAACCGCGCGCCGAGAATTGCGCCGCGAATGCCGCTATGTTAGAATATCGCATATGGAAAAGCATTCGCCGACGGACGTTGTGGTAATAGGCGCGGGGCACGCGGGGTGCGAAGCGGCGCTCGCCTGCGCGCGCATGGGTATGCGGACTCTCCTTATCACGCTGCACCTGGACGCGGTCGCGCTGATGCCCTGCAATCCCGCCGTCGGCGGCACGGGCAAGGGACATCTCGTGCGCGAGGTGGACGCGCTGGGCGGCGAGATGGGTCGCTGCATCGACGCCGTAACTATTCAATCGCGAATGTTAAACCGCTCGAAGGGTCCGGCGGTGCACAGCCTTCGCGCGCAGGCGGACAAGCGCGCGTATCATGAGCGCATGCTGCAAACGCTGCTAGGCGAACCAAACCTGACGCTGCGCCAGGGAGAAGTTGGGCGGATCGCCACGGCAAACGGCAAAATCTCCGGTGTAGTCACGCTGACCGGACAGGCCGTCGATTGCCGGGCGGTCGTGGTCGCGGCGGGCGTATATCTAAACGGCAGAATAATCATCGGCGAATACGCGCGCGATGGCGGACCTTCGGGGCTTACATGCGCCTCCGCGCTGTCCGGCGCGCTGTTCGATCTGGGATTTACACTGCGCAGATTTAAAACCGGAACGCCCGCGCGGCTGGATGGCAAAACGATCCGCTTCGACAGAATGGAGCCGCAGCCGGGCGACGAGCCAGTCACGCCGTTTTCGTTTTTAACGGACGTTCCGCCGGAAAACCTAGCGATGTGCTATCTGACCTGGACGAACGAGCGCACGCATTCCATAATCCGCGCGAATCTGAGCCGCGCGCCGATGTATCAAGGGACGATTCACGGAACAGGCGCGCGCTACTGCCCGTCGATCGAGGATAAAATAGTTCGCTTCGCGGATAAAGCGCGGCATCAGGTATTCATTGAGCCGGAAGGGCTGCGCTCGCCGGAATGGTATGTGCAGGGCGTATCTACATCTCTGCCGGAGGATGTGCAGATAGACCTGATCCATTCCATCGCCGGGCTGGAGGACGCGAACCTTCTTCGGCTGGCGTACGCGATCGAGTACGATTGCATCGATCCAACCCGGCTGGACGCGTCTATGGCGGCGCATGACGTGCCTGGACTGTTCCTTGCCGGTCAGATAAACGGAACATCCGGATATGAGGAGGCGGCCGCGCAGGGAACGCTCGCGGGAATCAACGCCGCGCTGTACCTGCGGGGCGACGCGCCGTTTACGATCGCGCGGGATGAGGGATATATAGGCGTGCTCGCGGACGACCTCACTGTCAAAGGCACGGACGAGCCTTATCGCATGATGACCTCGCGTGCGGAATACCGGCTTTTGCTGCGCCAGGATAACGCCGATCTGCGATTGACGGAGCGCGCGCACGCGATCGGGCTGGCCGGAGAGGAACGGCTTGCCCGCGCGATCGACAAAAAAGAACAAACTGCGCGAACGCTCGAGCTGCTTCGATCCTCGCGCGTTCCTCCGGACGCGCGGCTCGGCTCGTGGCTGGAAGAGATTGGGCAGCCGCAGGTTCAATCGGGAATATCGCTGCTTGAGCTAATTCGCAGACCCGGCGTCGATTACGCCGCGCTTCGCGTGCTGCGGCCGGAGCTTCCGGAACTCGCGCCGTCCGTCGAGCGGCAGGTTTGCCTGACCGCAAGGTACGAGGGATATCTCGAAAAGCAGCGGCGCGAGGCGGTTAAGTTTCGCGCGCTGGAGGCGAGACCCATTCCCGTGGATATTGATTACGGCGCGCTGCCTGGCTTGCGCATCGAGGCGCGGCAGAAGCTGTCCGCCGTTCGCCCATCGTCGCTCGGCCAGGCGTCCAGGATACCCGGAGTGTCGCCTGCGGACGCGGCGGTGCTGTCGGCGCATATATCCAGGACGCGGCGCGCGGCACCCGTTCGACAGGAGGAATAACGCGGTGTTTTATGACGCGATTATAGTGCTCGGTTTGCACATGCCGGGCGGCGTTCCGCCCGACGAGCTAACGGCGCGGGTGCGCGTCGCCGCGCAGTGCTGGATAGACGGACGCGCGCCGGCCGTGATACCGTGCGGCGGCCAGCGGGAAGACGAACCGTTCCCGGAAGCGCGGTGGATGGCGGAGCAGCTTTCGCGCATGGGGCTGCCCATAAGCGCAATCCATCCGGAAACGGAGTCTCTTAATACCGAGCAGAATCTGCGCGGCGCGCAGCGGATAATTATGGGTTGGGGCGGTACGTCCGCGCTGATCGTCACGAGCGAATCGCATATGCGGCGCGCGCTCGCGGTATGCAGGGACATCGGCCTGCAAGCCAGGGGCGTGCCAGTCCGAACGGCGGGCGGGCGCGTCGCCGCTAAGGCGCGCGTAACGGAGGCGCTCGGCTGGATAGAATACAAGCTCGGCATGCAGCGCGGCTCGGCATCGCATTGCTCCGGCGAGTCGGGCGCGGCGCCTCCGTCCGATAAGATGGGCTTTATTTCCCGCCTGATCAGGAAGGCGACGCGTTCATGACGGACGACGCGAAGCGCGCTGTCGATATTATATCGGCGAGGGAATCGTATATGCGCGCGGCTCTGGCCGAAGCCGACCGCGCGGCCGCGCTGGGCGAAATACCCGTCGGCGCGGTGGTGATACGCGGAGGATCGATTATCGCGCGCGCGCACAACCGCTGCCGGATAGATTGCGATCCGACGGCGCACGCTGAAATAATCGCGCTGCGAGAGGCCGCTCGCGCTCGTGGCGATTGGCGGCTGGCCGGCTGCGCGCTCTATGTAACGCTCGAACCATGCCCGATGTGCGCCGGAGCGATCGCGCTGGCGCGTTTGGACGAGGTATGGTACGGCGCGCCGGACACACGGCAGGGCTGCTGCGGCAGCGTTTACAGGATAACGGAGGATCGCGCGCTGGGCGTGTTCGTTCCCGCGAACGGCGGATTGCTCGCCGACGAATGCGCGGCGCGGCTGAGCGCGTTTATGAGCGCGGTTCGAAAAAAATAGCGATCCGCGGCGGTCGGAACGATCGAAAGGAATAATATGGATATTGACGATAGATCCCGCGAGAGATCCGAATTGTGCGTTTGCATCGACGGCAACAGTCTGATGTACCGCGCGTTTTTCGCGCTTCCCGAGCTGACGGACCGCCATGGGAATCCAGTAAACGCGGTGTTTGGATTTTTGATGATGCTGCTAAAGCTGGTGGCCGAGCGGCGGCCGGATTATCTCGTGGTGGCGTTCGACGTGCACGGACCTACGCGGCGGCATATTCAGTACGACGAGTATAAGGCGCACCGCCCGCCGACGCCAGAAACGCTGCGCCCGCAGTTCACGCTGATAAAGGAGCTGCTCGCCAAGATGGGCGTCGCCATACTGACGAGCGTTGGCTGGGAAGCGGACGATCTGCTTGGAACCGTCGGCGGCGCGTGCGAGGCCCGGGGGATAAACGCGCTGCTTGTGACCGGCGACAGGGACGCGTTTCAGCTGATCACACAGCGGACGCACGTGCTGTTTACGAAGCGCGGGGTGAGCGAAACGGTGGAGTACGATCCAGTTTCGCTAGCCGAGGAATACGGAGTATCGCCCGATCAGATACCGGATCTGAAAGGGCTGACGGGCGACAAATCCGACAATATACCCGGCGTGCCGGGCGTCGGCGACAAAACCGCCGTCAAACTTCTAAACGAATATAAAACGCTGCTCAACGCGCTGGCGCACGCGCACGAGCAAAAGGGCAAGCTCCGCGAGCGGCTGGAGACATACGCCGATCAGGCGCGGATGAGCTTGAGCCTGGCGACGATCGACCGCGACGCGCCGGTTGATATCGATTGGCCGAAACTGCGAATGCCTACACTCGCAAGCGCGAGACCGCTTTTCGAACGACACGGCTTCACATCGCTTATCGCGAGGCTCGACGCTATAATATTAGACGGCGGTTCCCGCGCCGACGCCGCCGAATATGGCGAAGCGCCGCGCGAACTGTCGGCGGCGCGGCAGACTATCTACCTGTCGACGCCGGAGGAGCTGGAGGCGTTCGTCGCCGATCCACCCGACCCCCCTCTCGCGCTTGTGTTTGGCGCGGGTGCGGTGCGCGGTTCCGTTTCAGGAGCGACGGGGATAGAGCCTCCGCTTCAGGAAGAATTGACGTTCGCCGACGCGAGCCGCATATGGCGCGCGCCGCTCGCCGTCGATTTGATCGCGCAGGGAATACGCCCCGACATGGCGCAGGACGCGATACTGCCGCTCCTTCGCAATCCGGAAGGGTTAATATTGTACGACGCGAAGCCATATTTGTCGCTGATCCAGGCGCGGCCAGGTGCGCGGGCGGGCGGAGACGCGCGGATAGCCGCGTATCTGATCGACGCGCTGAGCAAGTCGAGCGGGCTGTCCGATCTGATGGGCGAGGGCGAGCGAGCGGACGCCGCCGCATTGTACGACCTAAACGAGCGGCAGCGCGCGTCGATCGCCGATATGGGCGCGACGCGCCTATATGAGGAGATAGAGCTTCCGCTTACTGGCGTGCTTGCCGATATGGAGCGCGAGGGGTTCCTGATCGACCCCGACGAACTGCGCGATATCGGAGCGCGGCTGGACGAGCGGGAGGCGTCGCTGCGGGGCGATATATTCCGTCGGCTGAACGTAGCGCCGTTCAATCTGAACAGCCCGAAGCAGCTGGGAAAGGCGTTGTTTGAAGATCTTGGACTGCCGACCGGGCGCAAGACAAAATCCGGATATTCGACGGACGCGGATACGCTGGAATCGCTCGCCGACCGATACCCCGTAGTCGCGGGCATATTGGACTGGCGGCACGTGGTAAAGCTGAAAGGCACGTATATCGACGGATTATTATCGAAGCTGGACTCCAACAGCCGCGTGCACAGCACGTTCTTTCAAACCGCTGCGGTTACGGGCCGCATTTCCTCAAACGAGCCGAACCTGCAAAATATCCCCACGCGCACCGCACAGGGACGGGAAATACGGCGCGCGTTTATCGCGCGTCCGGGATGGACGCTGGTAGACGCGGACTATTCGCAAATAGAGCTTCGAATACTCGCGCACCTCGCGGAGGATCCGTCGATGCTCGGCGCGTTCGAGCGGGGCGAGGATATTCACACGCGCATGGCGGCGGAGGTAAACGGCGTGGCGGTGGAACAGGTGACACCCGAGATGCGCTCAGCGGCGAAGGCGGTCAACTTTGGAATCGTATATGGTCAGAGCGATTACGGGCTGGCTAGAACGATCGGCGTGACGCGCGCGGAGGCCGGCGATATGATCGCCCGGTATTTCGCCAGATATCCGAGCATTAAACGATATTTGGATGAATCGGTGGCGCAAGGCAAAGCAAACGGATACGCGCGCACACTTCTGGGCAGGCGCAGGCCGCTGCCGGAGCTGGCGTCCGCGAATCGCTCGATCCGCATGTTTGGCGAGCGCGCCGCTATGAACACGCCCGTGCAGGGTTCGGCGGCGGATATAATAAAGCTGGCGATGGTGCGCGTGGCGAAGGAGCTGACCGATATGTCGGCTCGGCTGATCCTTCAGGTGCACGACGAGCTGATAGTCGAGTGCCCGATTGAGGAAGCGGAAAAGGTCGCCGCGATATTGCGGGAGCAGATGCAAGGCGCGGCGGAGCTGCGCGTCCCGCTGCTGGTGGATATAGGCGTCGGCAGAACATGGTACGATTGCAAGTAAGGCGAACTCTAGTCCGCGCCGACCGTAACGCTCGCCGCGCCGCGCTTGGCCATGCGTATATGAACGTCAACCGCCGTGTCCGTCTCTCCGACCTCGATCGCCGCGTCGATGCCGGTGCGGCGCATTTGATCCGTCAGATCGCGCATCGCGTTGACGTACGGCCTATGATCCCGCACTACGCCCGTAACCCTGCGGCGGGTGGCGGGAGCTTCGCGCAGTATCGATTCGACGAGCGATTCCGCATCCCGAAGCGTCAGCTGGTTCTCGAAAATTTTTCGAGCGACGGATTGCTGTTTGGATTCCTCCGTAAGCTTCAGCAGCACGCGCGCGTACCGCTCCGATATGTCAAGCTCGCGGATAAGCTTGCGCGTCGGCTCGGGTATGCGCAGCAAGCGCAGCTTGGCGGATAGCGCGTTCGCGCTGATGCCTATCAGTCCGCTCATTTCCTGAACCGATAGCCCGCTCTTTCTTAGTATCGCGTCGAGTGTTTCAGCTTCCTCGATATAGTGCGAAGGTTCGCGCTGAAGGTTTTCCACAATGCCCAGCAGATCGCTGTCGATTTCACCGGCGGGCAGCACTATCGCGTCTATATGGGTCATGCCCAGCTTTTCGCACGCGCGAAGCCGACGCGCGCCCGCGATTAGCTCGAACCTTCCCGAAACGGTCAGCCGCACCGTGATAGGCTGCAATAGGCCAAGCTCGCGAATGGACGCCGCCAGCTCGTCTAGCCTGCGCTCGTCTATAGCGCCGCGCAGCTTGCCGGTCGCCTCTCCGATAAGGCGAATCGGAAGCCAGCGCACCTGGCGCCGCGCCGCGCTTTCCGCCTCCGGCGGTTCCGAGAACGCTCTTTGCGGTTTGTCTGCGGCGATCTCCCGCTCATGTGCCGCCAAGGAGCGGCCGGCCTGCTCGCTCGCGCGAAAATGTCGAAGCGCCGTCACGAATCGCATCCCTCGCTGTTCGTTTTTTATTAGTTCCCGCATCGGCTTATATGTCGGATCGTACATCGGCTCGTATATCGCCGTATAGAACGCGTTTCGATATCCGGGCGGGAACTCCTTCAAACGGGCGCTGAGAATCGTTCGCCTCGGTTCGCCTTGATTTGATGCGATTTTCCGCGCGGGCGCGAAGAAGCGCGCAGCGAATCGGTTTTCATCGAACCTAATCGGGCGAATCTGCGGCATATATCGAATTTTCGTAATGTTCTGGAAAGTCTTATTAAAAGGAGGATATGAAATATGGCGAAAAAAAAGCGCGCGTCCGGCGCTACGCTGGCTGCGCGGGGAATCGCGGGCGCGATCGCGCTGTTTATGGTGCTGGCTCTGATCGCGACGTTTGTGATTCGTTAACGGCGGAATCGATCGGCGGAAGCGAACGGATCATCCTGCGCAGTCCCGCGTCGATAAGCTTGCGCAGCTGCGCCCCGCACGCGCTGTATTCAGCCGCGCCGCCGCAATATGGATCGCATACGTCGCCGTCCTGATCGGCGGCCCAGGCGCTGATAGTCATTACGCGCGCGCGCGGCGCTATTCTGCGCGCGACGGCGGCCTGCGCGCGGGTCATAGTAAGCACAAGCGCGCCCTCCGCCTGCTCGGCGGCAAACCTGCGCGTCTTGTGATCGTCCAGCGATAACCCCGCCACGCGAACCGCTCCGCACGCGCCGTCGGACGCCGGAGCGCCTATCGGCGCGGAAATTCCTGCGGACGATATCCGCCATCGCGCCAGGCAGCTCGGGCAGTTGCGCTTTAGCCAGTCGCGCGCGAACGCTTCCGCCATAGGGCTGCGGCAGGTATTGCCCGTGCATACGAACACAATCGAATACAGCGGCGGCAGCTCGTTTGCGGGGACGCGCCTAAACTGAGTCATTCGGCGGTCAATTCGTAGTATACGTGCTTAACGCCGGGAAGATCGGCTCCGACGCGCTCGACTACGCGCCCCAGCAAATCAAACGGAAGCCGCGCAGCGGTCGCTTTCTCGCCCCCTGAAAGCGCGCGCAGCACAAGCGTCGTATCCCGCGAATCCGTCAGCATCGCGTAATATTGGCGAAGCCGCCGCTCCTGCCCGGCCGCCTCTATTTCTTCCTGAAATATCACGTCCGCAGCGCGCAATATATTAAGGCGCCCGGCGTCCACCTCGCCAAGTATGCGCCCGGCCAGACCCGTCGCAGGGAATGATTGCATTTGTATAATTGATTGAGGCAGCCCCAGCAGCTCGCCGACCGCGCGCACCTCATCCTTGAACAATTCTATAAGCGGTTCGACCACCGCCCTAAACGGAGCATACTCCCTATCTATATCGGAGCTTCCATCGCCGTCCAGCACCTCGGAATAATTTGTTCCAAGAACCAGCGTGGCGCTCTCGGCTTCGCAGCCGACGCTTCTGGTCAGCGCCTCCCAGAACGCGCCGTTTACGGCCTGCTCCTTGCCGCACGGATCGCTTATGCATTTTAGGCGATCAAGAAACAGCTCGCGCGCGTCTTCGCGAGTTAAATCGGAGTTTAACTGCTGCCTGCAAAACGATTCGATCCGCCTGTCCTCGCCCTGGCGCATCAGCCCTGTATCGATAAAAACAGGCCGCATTCGGCTGCCGACCGCGCGTTTGCACAGCATCGCGCATACGGACGAATCGACGCCGCCGCTCAGCGCGCATATCAGCAGGCCGTTTCCCGCCAGGCGCGCGAGCTCCGACGTCGCGCGTTCGACGAACGCTTCCGTGGACCACCACTTCGTGCACCCGCATATCTGCACGCAGAAATTCGCGAGCATCTCTACGCCGTCCGGATCGTTGCGCTCAAACGAGAACTGCAGCCCGTACAGAGAACGGTTCTTGTCGCAGAACCCAACGTCTACGCCGTTCGCCTTCGCTATCGACATCAGATTCGGGGAAAGCGTAAGCCGCTCCGCGCGGGAGAACCAGCGCTCGCCCGAGGATATGCCCTCGAACAACAGCTGCGCGTCGTACTCCACTGGCGCGGTGGTGTCCGTTAATATCGAGCCGTCGGATTGCGCGCCGAGCATGTCGGCAAGCTGCAGCGCGGCGGCGCCGACCGCGAGCATCGGCGTATCCAAGTTCAGTATGCCCTCGTCCAACGGCCTGAGGTCGCTTTCCTGACCCGCCCACACAATCCCGCTGGCATCCTGCGCCGCAACCTCCGAGGCCGCAGAATCGCCCGGAAGTATCTTGCAGTAGATATGCTGGGAGCGGAGCTTCCTCGCAATGGATATGCTCCCATATGTATCCATATCCAGCACAAGTATTTTATCAAGCATACTGAACGGCTCCTCCCTTTAGCGCGGGGTTTCACACCCCGCCGCCCCGCGAATTAAATGGGGCTGCGCCACATACCCGCCGACGTAACGAACGGCGTTTGCGGCGCACGGACTAAAATTTATATGCGAGCGCCTTTTATTATAAGACAGGCGATGACGAGCACGCCAACCTGCGGCGTCTTCCGCAGCCGCTTGCTCATAAGGCTGCGTTTCGCGCCAGCTCGCAAGCCGTTTGCGCAGACCAGGCCGGGAACTGGGCTATGCGCAGGCGCGTTTGCGCGTATGGCGTCAGCGTTCGCTCGCATATGGAATCCGCCAGGATTTCCGGATCGCGGGGCGGCGCTGCTGCCGCTTTATGTTTCACTCCCCACCCGGGCGCTTGAGCGGTTGAACAGCGCACCAGCGGCGGTTCGCCGGTTCGAAGCGCGGGAACCTTTTCCAGCTCAGCATCTGCGGCAAGCGCTACCTTCCATTCGGAACAAGCGGAGTACGCGAACGCTTCCTCGCCCGCCGCCGCTGAAACCGCCGTTTCACGCGCCTCTATCGGAAGCGCGTACAGCGTCGGGCCGATCGCTACGGATAGATTCGCCGGGCTTACCTCGACGAGTTCAGGCCGCATAGGCAGCGTCAGGCGAATACAGTCGCCGCTGCGGAATACGCGCTCGACGCGCACGAACGTTCCCGGAGAGCATTCAAGCGTTTGACCGTCCGGCAGCGTCGCGAAAGCGCCGTTAGCCCAGGCGGGTATGCGCAGATAAATCGGCAGCTTTACCGGATCTTTGCACGATATGCGAATGCGAACCGTTTCCTCATACGGATACGCCGTTTCGACATCCAGGCGTATAAGCCGCCCGTCGACGCGATGCCTCACCACGCAGGGCGCCGCGCCCATCATCGCCAATCCCGCGTCCTCCGCGCGCATCCATAGCGATACGACGTACTCCGGCAGCGCGCCGAAAAGCCTCGAAGCGACGGGATCGGTCGGCGGTCGGCGTATATATAATCCGGCGTCGTCGCTCAGGCTGTAATGCGCGCGCGCAACCGCCGAGCACTCTATCTGGTTCACGCGTTGCGCTTCCTGAACGGAGCGCGCGTCCGGCGATATGGCTGCGGGAATCAGGTTGAACGCCAACCTTTCAAGTATATCCGCATATCTCGCGATCCAACCGACATCGTCCGTCGCCCATAGCGCAGTGATAAGCGCGCGCATCGTCTCGCAGACGGCGGCGCTAGATATCCCCTTCGACGGATCGCGCCCTTCCAGATATTCGTCGCATGTGAACATATCCGCCGCGACGCCATGATTCTTTATCAGTTTCTCAAACCCTATCGAAAACGCCTGTTCGTCCTTCAGGCCTCCGGTGAACATGCTCTTCACCGCGCACGCGCGCAGACCCATAGCCGCCATATCGCCGCGAGCCGCGAGCGAGAGATGCGTATGGAACGGGAGAACCGCGCCGATCATCTGAGCTCGTTCCTCGCGCGCAATGCGGGCGAGCTGTTCCGAGGGTATCGATCGGTTCATCGGCTGAATCTGGGGAAAGCGGTGATACCAGCCCGTCCAGTCCAAACCGATACGCGACCACTTCTGCGCCAGCTTCAGCAATTGAGCGCGGCCGGTATGATTATACGCGTTCAGCGCGATATACGCGAACTCACCCCAAACCGCCAGCGATTCCGGATCGCCGGGCGCAGATTTCACCAGCGCGCCAAGCTGATCCGCGCAGTGGCGAAGCGCATATTGGATAGCGCGCGCGTCGCCGGTCGCTTCAAAATAATGGAGCGCGGCGCGCGGCGCGACGTACGATTCCGGCGCGATGGAGACAATCGAGCGATTCCCGCCGCCAGCCTCGTCCAAATCGAACAAACGGGCGAACGCTCGATCGGTATGCCGAAGCAGCGATGCGTCGCCCGTGACGCGAGATACGTACAGCAGCGCTTCCATCGCGCGCGGCAGGGACGATTCATCCCGCGCGGAGTTCTGCTCAAGCGTCTCCAGCCATCGTTCGTTCTGCGCGCTGAGTTTATCGCCAAGCCAGCCCGACGCGCGTACTGCACCGATCGGAAGCGGCGTAAAGCGGTTTGCTCGAAGCGGCGAGCGATTCCAGGAGGATTGGACGGGCATACGGTTCCTTCTTCCGTTCTTCAATGAATACAATTTGGATACAATTTCTACATAATTATATCGCAAACCCAGCCGTACGTAAAGTGCGATAAAAAACATTTCGCCATATAAAGTGTATATCTCGACATTTATACGATCACCAACAACTGACGCATTGCCGTCAATCCAAGCCGAACATAGCGATTGTCGGTTGATTATCTTCCAGCCAATATACCGAACAGTTTGGCTCTCTACTTAAAAATCCCCTGTCATACATGTCACGCCTTAGCATTGCCCAATCCTCAAACGTGTGCCAGTTTTGTAAGATTTGATTAATTTCTTTTTCAGAATATTTCTTTCCAGATTCAAACTTCGACGCAAGATAAAAAAGAGCGATGATTTTCAGCTTTAATTTTGAAGGATAGCTTATTAGCCGTCCCTCGTTATCAAGGAAGTTTTTCAGTTCTTTTTCAAATAATTGATTATCCATTGTAACCACCAACTTTAATAACAAGCTGTCAGCAATCTATCGATCAGAATTTTATCGATTGGAACAAACAATCACCCAGTAGCCGCTTTCGCGCGAGACGCGTTCCACGCTTGCGAACCTCTCGCCAAGCCAGCGCATGGCGGACTCAGCGCCCTGCTGCTTGCGCCATACGAGAACCAGCGCGCCGCGCTCCGTCAAACGCGCGCGCGCCTCCTCAATCAACCGATAAACGGTTTGCTTGCCCGCGCGGATAGGCGGGTTCATCACTATCCAATCAAACTCGCCCGGCACGTCGGCCAGTCCGTCGGATACGTACGCCTCCGCGTCGATCCCGTTGCGCGCGAGATTGGCGCGCGTTAGCTCTACCGCGCGCGGGTTTACGTCGCCGCATACGACCGACAGCCCGGGATATCGCGCCGCCAGCGCCGCGCCAACCGCTCCCCACCCGCAACCGAGATCGAGCAGCCGCCCGGACATCGATCGCCCCTCGAGTGCGTCCAGCAGTACGCGCGTTCCCTTATCAAGCTCCGTGCGCGAGAATACGCCGGAATCCGTTTCAAACGCAAGCTCCCGCGTACCCGACCGAATTACGACAGTATGCGGCTTATGCTGGGTTTGCGCGCCGCCGGTAAAGTAATGGGAAAATTGATCCCGCATCAATAGCGTATTCCTTAATAGTTTTTATTATTTATAATGAGATGCCGACCGCCGAGCGCAGCGCGGCTTCCTCGTCAGCCGTTAGCGCCCGGCATGCGCCCGGCTCCAAAAGCGGATCGATCGTTATGGGGCCGATAGATAGCCGACGCAGCGCGCAAACCTCGCGCCCTCGCGCCGCGAACATCCGCTTTACCTGATGGTATTTTCCTTCTTGGATTATAACATACGCTGCGTCCGCGCGTTCGGGATCGCGCTTAAGCAGCGCGGGCAGAGCTTGAAAATCGCGAAGCCGCATGCCTGCGGCGAACGACTCGACGTCCGCGTCGGCAATCGGCGCGTCAAGAATAGCGTGGTACCGCTTATCCAAATGACGTTTTGGATGCAGTATGCGGTGCGCGAACGTGCCGTCATCCGTAAATAGCAGCAGGCCCGTCGTATCCATATCGAGCCGTCCGACAGGCATTAAGCCGCGAGCGCGCCAGGCGTCCGGCAGAAGGTCGGCCACGGTTTTACGGGAAGCGTCCCGCGCGGCGGTGAGAACGCCCGCAGGCTTGTTCATCATGACGGCGGGCGCGGGCGCGAGCGAAAGCGTCCGCCCGTCCAGCGTGACGAGTGCGGTTTCCGATTCGATATAAGCGGACGGCGCGCATTCGACCCTGCCGTCCACGCGCACGCGCCCCTCGCGGATAGCCGAGCGCGCTTCGCTTCGCGTGCCAAGCCCTGCGATCCCCAAATTGGAAAGCAGCCGATCCAGGCGCGCGCGCACGATTCAGCGAACCTCGCCCGTTATCGTCGGCTCGCCGCGCAGCGTCGTATAATAAGCGCACTCCGTCAGCATCTGATAGGGCAGAGTATATATTATAGCGAGGCCAAACGTAACTGCGGTAAGCAGCGCCCATCCTATAAATGATATGTCGAGCGCGAAGAACAGCTCCAGCCGCCGGCCGCGCGTCGTATTAATGCTCCGCGCGACCGCCTCGCCGCCGGATATTCTGGGATTCTCCGCGACGATATACGGCGTAAACAAATACGCGATAGATCGATTGAGCGACCACGCGAACACCGCGACGCTCAGTATCGCGCCTAACGAGCCGGGTATAGTCAGCTGCACGATCAGCAAAAGCAAGCCCCAGCCTTCAAGGCGCAGCTGCATCGGCAGCATCGCGCGCACTATCCTGAAATATCCCGAATCAAAACAAGAAAACACGCCGAGCACGCGCGGCTTTTCCGATGTCTCCAGCGTATGCAAAAGCACCTGAGAAAGCGAAACGCGCATTGGCGCGATAAGCAATATATTCACGGCGAGACTGAGTAAGTGCACCCCCGTGATTGTGTCGACCGATCCGCTCTCGTTTTGAAACAGTATGCTGCTGCCGCGCGCGCCGGTAATAACAATGGTAAGCGACGGCAGCAAGCACGCGACGAACAGCCACCCCCAAATGCCGCGCATGCGAGCACGCACCTCCGCCTTGATGCGCACCCGCCCAAGCGTGTCAATATTATACATAATTCCTCCAACGCGATTATCCTTTGTTTCCGGCTATGCCTTACCCGTTTTTATCATCGGCGGGCGCCGGGTGTTCATCCGAATTTTCTTTTTCATATTGGAACGGGGTTTCATCCTCAGCCTGCTCCGACGACACGGTAGGCAGGTCGGGCGCGGGCGGCTTTAGCTCAACGGAGGGGTTCCGCTGCCGCGAGCTTTGCGGAGGCTTCGCCATGCCTATTATATATAGCAGCGTCGGATGCCGGTCGCGGAAATCGCGCTTCATTTCAAGGTAGAACGCGTAGAAGCTCGCGTACGCGACGGGCGCGACATATACCAGCAGCAATTGGTTGAGCGCGGCGACCACGATAAAAAATCTGCGCAGCGATTGGGATAGATATTCCGTAAAGCCAAACGTATTTCCGAGCGGCGTTACCAGCGGCAGCAATATTAGCGAGCCGATGGCGGGCAGGAAATAATAGAGGAAGCTCATCCACATGCCAAACAAGCGCGTCTTTCGCCCGCGCATCAGCCAGCGGCTCGCGCGCATCGCCCGGCGCGCCGTCAAATTTTTCTGCGTTGCGATAAGACATGGCGCGAGGCTGTACGCGAGCCAACGGTTGATAAGGCGCAGCCCCAGCGCGACGAACGCGACGACCGTCAGCGCGATCAGCGCGGGGAAGAGAACCAGCAAATGAGGCGTCGCCTGCTCGGGATATCTGTTTATTAACGCGACGCCGCCAATATATATCGCGGGCGGCGCTGCGACGAACAGCGCGCCCCAAATTGTAAGCCACAAGGAGTGGTACGCCATACCGCCCAGCGCGCGCTCGTACGATTTGACAAAGCAGCCATACGCGTCCAGCGGCGACGGTCTGCGCCCAAAAAGCAGCCGCGTGAAATAATCCGCGCGCGACACCCGCATAGGATTAAACGCGAGCAGCCCTGCGCCCATCAGCACGATCAGACCGGGCGCGCATTTAAGCAAAGCTTCCGGAGTTCCTGAAAAATCCGGCAGCGTACCGGAGGCGATCAGCGCGAGGGCGACGCGCACGTCTCCCATTTGTTCGGCGAAAATATCAAACGGCGTCTTTATCGCCTCATATATTTTCTGAAAAGGATTAAGAAAAACATACACGCCGCCATGAAC
Source organism: Oscillospiraceae bacterium (assembly GCA_031269355.1). Classification (GTDB taxonomy): domain Bacteria; phylum Bacillota; class Clostridia; order Christensenellales; family Aristaeellaceae; genus JAISZG01. Next base: position 60,929 of record JAISZG010000027.1, read on the forward strand.
CGCCGCGATAGGCAGCGCGCCCAGCAGCAGCGCGAGCAGCGGTCCGCCCCACGCGCGGTGGAGCAAATCGCGCACCCGCGCGCGAATATCTAAATTATCCGCGCGATAGATTTGGTCGAGCGGTATCGGCGCTGGCTCTGACGCCTCCGCGTCGGCCTGCCTTCGGCGTAGCAGAAAAAACAGAGCGCCCAAGCCCAGCGCAACGGCGCCGCCCGCGATTGTAAGCGTCAGCCAATATGGCTCAAGTACCAGCGCGTTTTCGAGAAATCCCAGCCAGGCCGCAGCGCCGACGATCGTATATATAGGCAAAAACCGCACGGCAAGTCCCAATAGCGCGGCGATCAAGCCCAGCGACGCGCCGACGCCCGCAAGCGCCTTTTTCATTATGCTTCATCCTTCCGATAAACGGGACGCCAGCCCCGACGCCCCAACGCAGGGGCGGCATTCTGCCGTCCGGAGCCGCACCCCGCACCCGCCTGCTGCGAGCTGCCGATTTATAATCATACGTTTATTTATATTATAAGCGATGCGCCCTTCATGCGCAAGGCGAATGGATAGGGAAGTTTTACCGCCGCATCTCGACGGCGTTACGGGTTCCGCCGCAGGAAATCTGATATGCGCGGCGGCGTGATCCCACCGAAGGCATAGCTGGCTGCGAATATCCGCCACGAGACCGCCGGACATTTCGCGATATGTAATATGAATCCTTGAATTGTATCGCTTTCCTTATTTCGCTCTTGCTACTTGATCGTTATATTTTTGTTTCAATGATTCATACGGATTCACATTGCGCCTCACCGCGTCTTCATATTCGCGAATCCATAGGTCGGTTAATTTCAGTTGGTTCAGCTCATCCAATAGCATATACAACTTGACCTCTTCCCTTTTTTCGGTTAGGTTGTTTTTGTAGAAAGCGATGCCCTTGTCATACTCATACAGCGCGCATTGCAAGCTGAAGTACAGCTCCACCGCGTGATTGCGCCGCTGCTTTTCCAGGTAGCTTTCATCTGCATCGTACCGATTTTTCTTTGGGTCGGGCGGCTTGGGCTTTGTTCTCGCCAAAAAGTCGACGCACTCCTCGGCCGCCATCTCCTTCAGCATAGGCGTTTTGAGATATTTCACAAAATCATGGCGCATATAACTTGTCAGAGTATCGCGATCCACCCGTGGATCAATAGTCAGTTCGACCGCTGTTTTCATTGCAGCTGGAGTCGCGCCGGAATAGAACAATTTAGATACTACTACCATAAATAAATCGCGCTGTTGATATCCTACCGCAGAGAATGGCGCCTCTGTGTTGAATACATACCTATGGCACGCTTCGCACAATATGGTGTACAGTGTCGCCATAAACTGCGCCGCAGCAGGCGCGTCCTCGCCCTTGACTTCGAGCAGCTTTTTTAGTAAATCCCTGACCACAAACCGCCATTTGGATCGCTGCGCCTTGGATATGAAACGATTGGGCTCACTGTAGTATCCACTATGTACATATTCAACAAATAACTCAATATGACTTTTAAGCGACGCAAAGTCTACCGCTATGGCCTTCTTCACTGCTTTTTCTTCTTTTGAAAGCGCATAATCCAAAATCATAGCGTCTATCTGATCATCATCCCTGCGCTGCTTTGGCACGCGTCGATATAGCTGCGCGGCAATTTCGATGATGGTTTCTTGGTCATAGTCGCGCAGGCGACTGCGCACTTCGGCGACTGTCATAACTTGTCCGTTCCGCCTTCCTATAAATTCATATCAATTAAATTCATATCAATTGTAATATCAATTGCCGAAACGAATGAAAACCGGCGCGCCCTCCAGCAAGTAATTCCTCCATAAGCAAACTCGCCAAAGCCGGAAAGCGCGCTGGTTCTCGACGCTTATACGCTATAGATCGCTCCAAACTTTTCGTTCAGATATTTAGTATAGTATACCGGATTGAATCGCTCGCCCGTCGCCTTAAGCAGCACTTCCTCGGGCAGGAACAGACCGCCGTGCGCATGTACGTTCTCCTTCAACCACCCGTGCACCTTTGAAAAATTGCCTTTAGCAATATCACCTTTCCAATCGACCGACTTGGATAACGCGTTCAGCAGCTGCGCCGCATACGCCGTGCCCAGCGCGTACGTCGGGAAATAACCGACCGCCCCGCCGCTCCAGTGCGTATCCTGAAGCACGCCCTCCGAATGCTTCTTCGGACTAATGCCGAGATATTCCTTATATAGCGCGTTCCACAATTCAGGCAGCTCGTTCGTATTGACTTCGCCTTGCAGTATCTTCTTCTCGATTTCGTATCGCACCATGATATGCAAGCAGTATGTCAGCTCATCGGCTTCCGTGCGGATTAGCGACGGATCGGCGATATTTACGGCGGAGTATAGTTCGTCTGCGCTCCAGTCCTGGAAATAGGGGAATCGCACTTTCAGCAATCTCAACAGAACACCAGTGAATGCGCGGCTCCTGCCGATGATGTTCTCATAGAAGCGCGACTGGCTCTCATGCATGCCCATAGACATGCTGTCGCTCAATCCGTATGGATATAAATCCTTGCGCACGCCCTGGTTGTATATAGCATGTCCGCATTCATGTATTGTTGAATATAAGCCCGATAGCAGATCGCCATTATAGGCGATCGCTATGCGTATATCATCCGGATTGATCATCATGCTATATGGATGAACTGTTTCGCCGACACGTCCGCGCGAACTGTCGAATCCTACCATATCAGCCAATCTGTATGTAAGAATTCTCTGCTGTCCGGGCAAGAAACGCTCCTTGACTTTTCTTGGTTTTGCATCGCTATGCGCTATCTTGCGCAGCAGCGGAACTATTGTGCCGCGCAGCTCGCCGAAGAACCCATCGAGAGTACGCACCGTAAGACCGATCTCATACTCATCCAGCAAAGCGTCATATGGATGATCCTTATATCCGCGCCAGTCCGCCACGCGCCTGACGAAGTCGAATATCCTAGCGAAATACGACTCCACAGACGCGTAGTCGCTCTTATCTTTGGCGGCGCGCCACGCATTATCAGCCTCTGTGGTCAGCGCGGAAAATTTCTCCAACTCCGCTTTAGGAATTGCACTGTTCAAACGATACGCGCGCGCGAAGTCGCGAGCCATAGCCGCTTCCTCCGACGTCAGCGAAGCGTCGCCTTCGAGCGTCTCGAATGCGGCGCGGGTATCGTCAGCAACAATACGCTTATATTGCTCGCCTGAAGAAAAAGCGATAGACGCGCTTCGATACCCGAACGACGTTTTTGGCGCGCCGCCGTCTGTTGTGCTATCCCAGTGAAAAACATTGCTCAGCTGCCCGATAGCCTGTGTCTCCGCAATCTTGCCTTTGAGTATGTTCAGCGCTTCCTGTTTGGTCATGGTCTGATCCTTCCTGCAGCGCGGAGTTCTGCCCCGCCGCCCCGAATTGAATGAACCTGCACCCCATACCCGCTCCGTTATAGCGAGAGCGCCGCATTTATCACATTACCCTTTGCGGGTTCGCCAAACTTGCTTCCTTCCGTTCATTACGAGGAATCGTCAATACGCGGAGGATTTTACGGCTATTCTACCAATATCGTCGACGTTCGTCAACGCGCGCATGATAGCTAACATTAATTTATAATGGTTGTATGTGTAGTGATGTGTGATGCGTTTGCTTATTTATGATGAATGGTGCTAAATTATGAATATGAAAAATTATCGCTAGTGTGTGCCGCGCAGCGCCACACAAAGAGACGAAGCGTTCAGTTTAATATTTTATATTTTTATTTATATCAATTATGTTGATTTTGTTAATTGTATGAATTATTTAGATCGTATAAAATTTATTAGTATTGATATTGCTGATTTAGGGAATATTACGGCTGATATTAATCGGTTGCATGCGTATGTAAAGTACCGCGCTGCGAGTTGCTGCCGCGCCTCCGGGCGCGGAACGTGAGTTAGTTGCGGCACACACTTGAATAGGAGATATTAGGGTTTGATTTCTGCATTATGGGGATGGGGAACGCGCCGCGCAGGCAGGCTCTAAAAGGGCACTGTCGCTTAAACTGCGGTTCTCCTCTGAGCCTCCACCTGGGGATTTTGGGGGACGGGGGCGCGTCGCTTCGCTCCTTTGGGAAGGGAACTACGGTTCCCCTCCCAACCTCCCCTCGGGGTTGGAACGATGGAACGAGGAACGGTGGAAGCGAATTCCGTTCCACATGCGCAACCATCAAGATAATTATAAATAACACCATAAACAGGCGAAGCGACCGCCGCGTGATAAACCTTGGAAGTCCGTGCGCGCCTTTAGGCGCGCGCGGACTTTCAGGGACAAGAGCAACAGCTCTATCGAACGGAGCTGCCTATACCAGCTCCCCGTAGTCCAACAATCAGGACAACCCGAGCACGGCTACGACTTCGAGAGTGAGGGGTGGGTCCGGGAGGGGGGAGAGGGCGCGTCGCTTCGCTCCTTTGGGAAGGGAGAAAACTCCTACGGAGTTTTTTTGAGTGAGTTACAGCTAGGCTGCGCT
>JAISZG010000069.1 GCA_031269355.1 Oscillospiraceae bacterium
GCTTCTATAACTGTTTTACCCTTCAGTTCTGATTGCGTAACCGTGATTGATCTTGGGATATATGCCATCACCTGCGTCTTCGTTCGTTCAGCGAAACTATCTATAATCTCGCGGGAATATCCCGCGTTAATCGAGTTTGCTATTATGCCGCCCAACAGTGCGCCGCCGTTATTGGAGTATTTCTTTATGCCTTTGAATAGATTGTTTGATGCGTATACGCTCATAAAATCCGACGACGACACAGTGAATACATGCTCCGCTATGCCTTCCCGAATAGGCATGGCGAATCCGCCGCACACCACGTCACCAAGCACGTCGTATATCACATAATCCAAATCGAGCGCTTCAAACGAGCGCTGCTGCTTGAATAGTTCAACCGCCGTGATAATGCCCCTTCCCGCGCAACCTACGCCCGGCGCCGGTCCGCCCGCTTCCACGCAGTAGATGCCGTTGAACCCTTCGAATATCACATCAGTCGCGCTGACGGAGCCTTTTTCGCGCAGCGTATCCAGCACTGTTGGAATATAGGTTCCGCCGCGCAGCGTATTCGTGGAGTCGCTTTTAGGATCACAACCAAATTGCATCACCTTAAAACCCAGCTTGGATAGCGCCGCACTGAGATTTGATGTAGTAGTGGATTTTCCTATGCCGCCCTTGCCATAGATTGCAACCTGTTTGATCTTCTTTGCCATGCCGCAATTCACCTCAAGCCATTATTTCATATTTTTCAGATATGTATTCTTCGCATTTTTATTCTATGACAGAAGCGTGGAATTGTCAAGCGCTATATAATTTATTATGATTATTCGAAATATTATTATGGAATAAAATAATTATAGTAACTATTAAATAAAAAAGAAACGGTATGCCACTATCGCGCATCCGTCTCTTCGTTTTGTTATTTCATAATCGCAAGCTCTGGCTGGCGATATTTATATGCAGCGCTAATATATTAAAATAGTATTAAATTTATTATTTATCAGCGGCGTTCTCGGCAACCGCAGAAACGGCGCGCTTGCCAAGCGCGTCCCAAGGGGTTATCATACCCAAAAGCGGATGCGCGCCATCTCCGGTGTCCGTCAAGAACACGGCTGCAAGCCTGTGGTTGCGGCCAAGCCGCTCCTCAAAAGCCTGCTTTATATCCTCGTATGTCGCGTGCCCATCCATAAAACGAAATTGCTCCGGCTCATGCGAATCGATAGGAAGAAGCTCGTTGAACAGCGACACTCGCGTGCTCTCGTCAATCACGCGTCCCGGGTTTGCAGTTATATATGAGAATATCGTACCGACGCTGAATACTCCTACGAGCGAATCGCCTTCCAATACCGGAGCGTGAGAAAAACCGCGCTTGCTCATCGCGCGCATCAGCGGAACCGCAAGATCGTTTCGCTGCGCGCGCAGCAGTTGATCGGCGGGAGTCGCAAACAACAAAGCCAGCGGCGGCTTACGAATATATTCTACGATTCTTTCCAGCGCGGCAAGCGTAGCCGCCGAAGGTTCGACTACCGCCAAACCGTCCGTATCCGCGTTATGCATTATTAGGTTCCGAATTTCACGCGCGACTTCCAAGTCGTCGCGCACCGGCCGCGATTCCGGATCGTTCAAATATTCCATCACCGCGCTTGTATGGCGGCGGGAGCGTCCAATAAATTTCTTTTCCAATAAAGTTTCAATCACGCGATAGAGTTCTACAAACGAAGCGCTGCGCATAAGTAATCCTCCGCTTACGCAAATCCGCGTCAACCGGGCGTATGTTCATATTGATGCCGCCCGATGACGCGGATAGTCGCAATAAAGCCGTCCGCCCGATGCAGTCCGCCGCCGATTAGTTTGTCATTCAAGCAATATACAGCGCGTATAATAAATATATCTTCCATTCTTTATACAGGAGTGCGAGGTGAATCCCCGCTTTGTTCAGTGGCGTCGGAGGCAGAACCCCCGTCTAATTTGAGACGCGCGCTGCTTGCAATGAATTCATCACTTATTCTCAGCCGCATCTCCATCAGTATGCTCCGAATTTTCGCTGTACCTCAACCGCACGATTTCAGCAAGCACATCTTCCTCTGATGAGGACGCCATGCCCACCGACGACAAAGCCTCCTGAATGGCGATAAGGGACGCATTGTTAATTACTATCTCGCCGTTCGGCTTTTGATAAAAGAGTACCTTGTCGCCCTCTTTAATTTTTAAAGCCCTGCGGATCTCCACAGGCACTGTGATCTGACCGTTAGTCGAAACTCTCGCCAGATTCATGCCGTTCGCACCTCCGTTTCCAAGGATTCTTCCAGGATCCTGCCGCTCGGACATGTCCTGGAAAATCGACATCCAGCCGCGCGCCGCCGCATCCTTAAGCCTATGAGCGTCGCGGCTAGTAGCATAGTGTATTCTTCTTATATTATTACTTTTATCTATCATATCGTACCTCAATTATTTATCTATTGTACTTCAAGTATTGTCGTATGCCGCTTCCAATATCAACGTAAAGTCGAACATCACCAAAAGCGAATCGAATTTTGAAGAGTCATCTTTGGTTGAATCTCACTTGGACGAGGGTTCTGCCCCCGATCCCCCGAACAACGCGCATCTATGCCCCCGCATCCGCAGAAACACATATTGGGTTGGAACTCCGCAACGCTAAGCGCTTGCACAGCGCTCAGCATGTCCAACCATATTTCATTTTATAACAACTCGATCAGAAAATGGATATATCAAAACCGATACTCCGCGCCATTACGGCAATCAAACCGAGCAGTTTTTTCCTGCTTTTGTATACCTTTATAGTTTGTCAAACTATATACTGATATAATCCTCTATATGGACACACCGCACCCCCATTTCATTCCATATAGTTTATATGGAAAAACCTTATTGCAACGACGGCACGCGGCATCGCATCAATATATTCCAGATGAAAACTTGCATCCGGACGCGATAACGCGTGAATCCACCGCAACACGGTTCAGAGCTAGGAAAAAACCCGCTAAACCGCAGCAACTTTCAACAGAAACTCAGCGAAAGCAACTAAAATATTATTTCTTCAAAGAACGCGTGATTCCTTCTTTTTTTCGACGTATTTCGAATTTCTTCCCAAACGCCCAAATATTGCGCCGCAGGATATGCAGGGTATATGATGACGGCAAGCGCGCAATTACATCCGCCCCAATTTACGGATCATCAGAAAGGGGAATCACCTATGGCCATCGCCATACGATACGACGCCGACCAGCGGCTGTGCTTAAGCGAACTGAACTGCACGTGCCAGCTGGATCATCAAACTCCCACGCAGGACGTTTATGTAGGAACCGGCCTTATAGATCAGATACCCGATATAATCCGCAGGCGCGGCCTGGGTTCGCGCGCCTTGCTAATATGCGATCCGACTACATACGAGGTGGCCGGCAGTCAAACGCTTGCCGCGCTTCGATCTGCGAATTTCCAAATCGACCTATGCCGCCTTGAACGTTCAGGCTCGTTGGAACCGGACGAGCGCGCCGTCGGAGAGGTCGCGCTGAGCATCCGTCCCGAAACTGAATTCTTGATAAGCGTCGGATCAGGCTCTATCACCGACATCACCCGCTCGGTATCCTATCTGACAGGGCGGCCACAGGTATGCGTGGGAACGGCTCCGTCGATGGACGGGTACACGTCCGCAATATGCCCGCTTCTTCTGCGCGGCGCGAAGATTCACCGCAAAGGCGACTGCCCTGAAATCATCGTGTGCGATTTAGACATCCTTCGCACCGCTCCGCTTGAGATGTTCCAATCCGGAGTCGGCGACGTGCTTGGCAAGTACATCGCAAAGGCGGATTGGGTTATAGGCGGCATAATAAACGATGAAATCTATTGCCCCGCCTCCGGCTCTATCGCGTTGGACGCGGCAAACAAACTGCTTGAAAATCCGGAGCCGATCCGCGAGCGCGCCCGTGAGGGAACCCGCATACTCATCGAAGCGCTTCTCCTCGCAGGACTTACGGTGATGATCATAGGTCATACGCGCGCCGTGGCTTCCGTCGAACACAATATCGCGCATTATTGGGAGATGATGCAGCTGGCGCGCGGCGTTAAGCCGCCTGCGCACGGCGCGTCCGTCGGAGTCGCTTCCCTGCTTATATGGCCGATGTTCGAACGGTTTCGCACGCAGAACCTATCAATGCTTGGCGACCTGGCATATATTGAGGCGCTTCGCGCGAACAGGCTCACCCGACCGGAGCGGGAAGCCTGGATGCTGCGCGCGTTTGGCGAGAGCATCGGAACGACCTTTATGGCGGAAAATCCGGAGGATTTTCTGACGTGGGAAGAGCAGCTCAGGCGCGTCGAACGCGCGGCTTCGAATCAGCTGGCAATTCGCGAGGAATTGGCGCGCCTTCCTTCAATCGACAGAATTCGAAACGTTATGCTAAAACTCGGCGCCCCAACTACCGCGCGCGAACTTGGCGTCGACAGCGATCTGCTTAAGCTCTCCATGCGCTGCGGCAAGGATTACCGCTCCCGCTACACGCTGCTGAAGCTATTGGACGAAACCGGTCTGCTGGACGATTATCTGCGCGATCTCCCTATAAACTAACTATACGCTTATACGCTATCTCTCCTGCAGCGAACGCATAAGGTTGATCGTATGGGCGAATACGATACCCGGTTCCTCCAGCGTAAGATCCCATCGCTTAACCCATTCCAGAGAATAGAAGCCTTCGTATCCCTGATCGGCAAGCAATCCTACCGCTTCCTCGAACGGCACGTCGCCAAAGCCAGGCATCGCGTAGCGAAAGCGATCGCCTTCCGCGACTGAATCCTTCAGGTGTGTGTGCCGGATTCGCTTGCCGAGATTCTCATATGTAACGCGCGGCCTTTCACCATAAAACCTATATGGATGATGTATATCCCACAGCGCCTGCACCGCGTCGCTGTCTATATCATCCAGCAGCTTTGCCAGCTTTTCGCTGTTCGCCCATACTCCGTGCGTTTCAATCAAAAGCGTCACTCCGCGCTTCTGCGCGATTTCTCCAAACTTCTGCGCCTGCTCGCGCACAAATCCCGCGTCGACGCCGCCCATCGGCTGAGGCACCGCCGACGCGCCCATCACGCGAATGTATGGCACGCCAAGCGCGCTTGCAAGCTCTATATACGCGTCGACAGCCCGAGCGGTACGCTCCGCCGTCTCCCTTAAATGCAAGCAGCATTCGGACGCAAGGCAAGGGATCGTAAGGCGCATGCGCTCAAGCCCTTTGAGCGTCGCAGGTATCTGATCCTGCGAAAATTGAGGTATCGACGGAGCGGATAAATCGCTTCCGACGCCGCGAACCTCCACGCCGTCATACCCCAAATCGCGGGCTGTAGCGCATATATCCTGCCAGCTCCAGCGCGGACATCCTAATGTCGAAAAGCTTACGCGCAACGCGTTTCCCATATCATCACCCCTAATATTTATTATTGCAAAATATTTTTGCCAAAATCGCGTTCGAATAGCAGCTCGATCAGTTTAGAACCGTCTGCGACAAAGCAGCCTTGCCTGGCGTTTTCCTCGCAAAATCGCTCGGGTTCGCCTGGTTTGCGGCTATCGTATATAGCGAACGGAACGGGCGCTCCATCGTGCGCGCCGTTCTCAAGCAAAGTCAGATGATCGCTCAGCAAAAGAACGCGAAACTCTGGATCGATCGCCGGCATCGCGTTCAGCATCGGCTGAACAATAAGCCTGTCGAACCGACGGAGCGATTCCAGTTTGCCCTCAACATCCTTGGCATGCGAACATTCATCAGGCGCTTCAACGTGCAGTACCGCGAAGTCCGCGCCTTCGCGAAAATTCTCGAGCATCGCGTTTAGCTTGCCCTCATAATTCGTATTTATATCGCCTGTCGCGCCGGGCACCTCGGGCGCGAACAAGCCATGCATACGAGCGATACCCTTAAGAAGAGGCACCGCCGTCACGACCGCGCCGTAATGCTGATGCAGCTGCTCAAAATTCGGAAGCGACATCGCGCGACCGGCCGCCCACGGCCATATACAATTCGCTGCGCGGCTGCCTCTGGAGATATTGATAGGATGCGCGCGCAATACGCGATGCGATTCAACCATAAGCTTTGCCAGATCGTCGGCACGATTTCCCTTCGGGAGATGCTCCGCTATCGGTAGGCCAAGTATCCCGTGCGGCTCCGCCAAATCGAAGGGCGTTTCATCAGCGCCGTTCAGCACGCCTATCTGGCGGAACGTGGGCGACGGGTGTATAACAAAACCGATTCGTTCCATCATACCGGCAAAGCCAGCATCGGCTGTCAGCGCGCCTATCAAATCAAGCGCGTCGCTCCCTTCTATCCCGCAGCCGTTATGGGATATCATCATAGAGCCAATAAACGATTTATCAGCGTCCGAATCGGAAGCCGGTTCGATAGTGCATAAATTCACCCGGAACGCTGTCTCCCCCGGCTTTAGCTCTACATTCGCCCCGGCGGCCTCCAGCGCAGCCCGCCCTGTATAGCTCGCTTTAACATCATTACCAAATATAGTTAATATAGCAGTATCACTGCCAGGCTTCACGCCGATAGGCACAGTCCTCGCCAACCCAATAAGCCCGCCGGCAAGAACGGCGCATCCCGGCAGATCGAGAGATTCCAACGGCGTTTTGCCGCCCAACGCACCGACCGGGCGATCCGCGCATCCGTCGGCGATCAATAATATATATCGCATTTCTCATCCTCAAGGTTTAGTCGCATACACCGCGCGAGCGGTTCGCGTGATCCGCAAAACCCCGCGCATAATCCAGGAATATAAATCCACAAGCATTATATCACTTTAACATCAATAAATCACGCGTCTCCCAAAAACTTGCGGATCAATTCCGACCGATCCAATCCCAGCACGTCCTTGGCCAAACCCTGCTCGGCTATTATTCCGTCGGACATAAGAATAACGCGATCCGCGACTTCTCGCGCAAAGTTCATCTCGTGCGTCACCACTATCATAGTGCGCCGTTCATCCGCAAGCGCGCGGATAACCGCGAGCACTTCCTGAGTAAGCTGCGGGTCAAGCGCGGAAGTCGGTTCGTCAAAACAAAGTATTTCCGGATCGAGCGCCAACGCACGCGCTATCGCGACGCGCTGACATTGGCCGCCTGACAGCTGATACGGATACTGCGCGGCTTTATCCGCAAGCCCCACCTTGTCTAGCAGCGCGCGCCCATAACGTTCCGCTTCCTCCCGACTGCGGCGCAGCACATATATCTGCGCCTCCGTCACATTGCGCAGCACGGTTATATGCGGAAATAAATGATAGTTTTGAAATACCATGCCCATCTTAAGGCATATGCGATGCAGCGTATCCTTCGACGCATATCGCGGCGCGCCGTCCTCACCGGGTGCGACCATCGTCTCCCCGTCGATTGATATGCTTCCGCCATCCACCGTTTCCAAATGATTCAAACAGCGCAGGAACGTGCTCTTGCCCGAGCCGGAACTGCCTATAATCGCCACGACTTCACCGCGCGCTATCTCTACCGATACGCCCTTGAGTACTTCCAGATTATTAAAACTCTTTCGAACATCCGTTGCTGTGAGCACTGCTGCCTCGCCTACACTTTATAATAATCAAATTTACGAATCAACAAATCAAATAAACGAGTTATAATCGTATTCATGATAAGATAGAATACTCCTGCAATTATAAGTGGTTCGACGGAACCGGTGCGGGAAGCCTCGTTCGTCGCGGCGCGGTATATTTCGCCCACCGCAATTACCGTTGCGAGCGCGGTATCCTTCACCAGCGTGATCACCTCGTTGCTCGCAGGCAGCAGTATTCTTTTTACGACTTGCGGCAGTATAATTCTAACAAACGTCTGCGCGCGCGTAAATCCGAGCACCTGCGCGGCCTCGTGCTGGCCGCGTTCAGTCGCCAGTATGCCGCCCCGATATATTTCTGCGAAGTATGCCGCATAGTTCAATACGAACGCCGTGATAGTCGAATGCATTCGATTTGGGCGAATATGCAATAAACTTGGCAGCAGAAAATGTATGGCGAATATTTGGAGGATGAGCGGCGTGCCTCGCATAACCAATATATACGCGCGTACTGGTTCGCGGATCAGCGCATGGCGGGACATGCGGCCAAGCGCGACAATCAATCCGAGCGGCAGCGCGAGTATCATCGTCCAAATAAAAATATTCACCGTATTTCCCAAACCGCCGAGCAGCAGCAGCAGCAGCTTACGAAACGCAGTCCAATCATTAAGATAGCGCAGATTAGCGAATATGTCGAACTGCATTGGCACCTCGCGCGCAATATG
>JAISZG010000092.1 GCA_031269355.1 Oscillospiraceae bacterium
CTGGATCTCAGCGCGTCGGGCGTCGTGAAACTGCTGGTTGGGGTATAAAATGACCGAACAGGATAGCACGCTCGAATGGTATGTGGCGCACACTTATTCAGGATATGAGAACAAGGTTAAGGCCAACCTTGAAAAAGCTGTCGAAAACAACAGCATGCAGCACTTGATTCAGGAAATCGTGGTGCCCGTCGAAGAGGTCGACGAGATAAAGAACGGCAAGCGGCGGCGCGTATTGCATAAGCTGTACCCCGGTTATGTGCTGGTGCGCATGCTCATGACGGACGAATCCTGGTACCTCGTGCGCAATACGCGCGGCGTCACGGGCTTCGTTGGCCCCGGATCAAAACCGATCGCGCTGACCGAAGCGGAAGTTCAGAACATGGTCGGCGGCGGTCACCTCGTCCCCGCGCGGATTGATTTTGATGTCGGCGAAATAGTTCGCATACTATCCGGCCCGCTGGAAAATTTCACGGGCACAGTGGAAGAAGTGGATCAAGCGCGGCTTAAGGTTCGCGTTTGCGTATCTATGTTCGGACGCAACACGCCGGTCGAGCTGGAATACGACCAGATCGTGCGCGCGTAATCCGTCGACCCGCGTTAAGGTTCGACGGGCCGAGGCGGTATCCCGCTTTGGCGTGGGAGGAACCGATTCAATCGTTCCGCAGACCACATCGCTATAGGAGGAAGGAAAATGGCAAAGAAGGTTACAGCAGTCGTTAAGCTGCAAATAAACGCAGGCAAAGCGACGCCAGCTCCGCCGGTAGGCTCCGCGCTGGGTCCGACAGGCCTTAACATCCCCGCTTTTTGCAAAGAATTTAACGAGCGCACGGCGAAGCAGGCGGGCATGGTTATTCCCGCGATAATAACGGTATACTCCGATCGTTCGTTCACGTTTATCCTGAAGACGCCGCCCGCGCCCGTACTTATAAAAAAGGCGTGCAATATCGAAAGCGGTTCAGCGCGCCCAAACAAGGATAAGGTCGCCAAGATCACCCAGCAGCAGCTTCGTGAAATTGCCGAGCTTAAAATGCCAGACCTTAACGCGGCCAATATCGACGCCGCAATCCGCATGATCGCCGGCACCGCGCGATCGATGGGCATCGTCGCGGTCGACTGACGCTCGCCGCGCCGCATGTTTCCCAGTAGTGTGGGAGGAATAAAAACCGTTATTACCACATAAAGGAGTATTCCGATGAAGCATGGTAAAAAATATTCTGAAAGCGCAAAGCTGATCGAACGCCAAACAGCGTACGATCCCGCAGACGCGATCGCGTTGGTTAAGAAAACATCCAAAGCAAAGTTTGACGAGACGATTGAAATTTCAATCAGGCTTGGAATCGATCCCCGCCACGCGGATCAGCAGGTGCGCGGCGCGGTGGTGCTGCCCAACGGAACGGGCAAGATCGTGCGCGTGCTGGTGTTCGCCAAAGGCGACAAGGCTCGCGAGGCCGAGCAGGCAGGCGCGGATTTCGTAGGCGCGGAGGATATGGTCGCGAAGATCCAGGGCAACTGGTTTGGATTCGACGCTTGCGTCGCGACGCCCGATATGATGGGCGTGGTCGGCCGCCTAGGCAGGGTGCTTGGCCCCAAGGGGCTGATGCCCAACCCGAAATCCGGAACGGTTACGCAGGATATAACGCGCGCGGTAAACGATATCAAGGCCGGTAAGGTAGAATACCGCGTAGACAAAACCGCGATTATTCACTGCCCGCTGGGTAAATCCTCGTTCGATGAGGAAAAGCTGCTTGAGAATTTAAGCGTGCTTATGGACGCTGTGGTTAAGGCGAAGCCTTCCGCGGCGAAGGGAACGTATCTGCGCTCTATCGTGCTGTCCGCCACTATGGGCCCGGGCGTTAAGGTGAATACACTGAAGTTCTAGCCCAATATATAGGGCGAAAGTTCCGTAAATGCGAATGCGAACAGGCTGGGCGAAGCGACGCGGCGTCCGGCCTGTTTTGCTGTCTAGGGCGATATTGGGCGCGTGCCGACAATCCAAACATGGCGCGGCACTGAGCGCGCGCTGCTTCGCCCCACGCTTCATAGTCCCAGCTTCCAGGTGAATTGTATTATTATGCAGCCCTGTTGTTCGCGTCGCTGCACCCGGTTCATACAAATCCGACATAAACCAACAAAAATAAACATAATACAACATATAAAATAAATAACGAAAATCCCGAAAAGTATCGAAAACCTTAATTTAAAACATTTAAGACACTTCCCAAATTCTTTAATTTATGTTAGAATAAAACAGGTTTCAATCAAACCATATAGCATGCGACCGCCGAAGACAAGTTTCGCAACTTGAACAAAGCGGCGTACACAAAAGATGACGGAGGAAACGGCGATGGAGGATGTAAGGTTAATCATAGTAGACGACAGCCTGGAAGTATGCGGGATGCTAAAAGAGTACTTTAGCAAGCAGGACTGTATTCAATTGGTTGGGGAGGCGCACGACGGGTTGGAAGCGCTATCGCTAATCGAAGCCGAGCATCCGGACGTCGTGCTGCTTGATATGGTAATGCCCAAGATGGACGGCTTAAGCGTTCTCGAAACGCTCGCGCGAAAAAATATAACAAACCCACCCGCGATAATAGCGCTTACCGCGCTGAACCGGGATGATTTTATTATACGAACAATCGCGTTGGGCGTATATTATTACATGCTGAAGCCCTTTGACTTGGGCGTTTTGTATCAGCGGATACTCGAGGCGGTATCGCGGCGCGCGCTGCCCGTGGCGGATGGGCGCGCTCAGCCCGTGGCCATGCCGCAGATAGCGCAGACAATTAAATCCATGGAGGAGCGCATCACAAGCGTATTTCTGCAGATAGGGATTCCAGCGCATATAAAAGGATATCAGTTCCTTCGCGAGGCTGTGAAGATGGTGATCGACTCGCCGGATATGATCAACCGAATCACAAAGGAATTATATCCGGGCATCGCCCGCAAATTCAACACGTCCTCAAGCAAGGTTGAACGCGCGATACGCCACGCAATAGAGGTAGCGTGGGGGCGCGGGCGAATAGACGTGCTCAATCAGGTATTCGGCCATAACGTGTGCCTGCTGGAGGCGAAGCCCACCAACGGCGAATTCATTGCGCTGGTCGCGGATAAGCTTGCGCTTGAGCGCAGCGCTTGACGCGATACGCCGCAGGCTTTCTATTCAATTGGATTTACATAAATTTTATATCGCTTAAGAGATTGCCAAAATTTTGGTATGTCATGGCAGTTGACAAAACCGAGGCGATCTGTTAATATGTGCTATACGGGTGCGGGGCAAAGTTCCGCGCCGAGTTAAAGCAGAAGCGTTCCGCTTCTCACCTGGCGGCAAAGCCAGCCGGGTCGAATATGTTATGGAATGATATAATTCCATGCGTATTGTCCTTGACGGGGCTGCGTGCAATTTGCACGCGGCGTCGAGCGGGGAGCGGGCGGAGCGGCTCGCTCTCTTTTTGTTGTCAGGAGGTGTATCGGTATCAGCGCGGATCTGATGATCAATGATGAAATCCGTGATCGCGAGGTACGTGTCATTGCGTCCAACGGGGATCAATTGGGCGTTATGCTCACCCGACGCGCAATGGAATTGGCGGAGGAGCAGCAGCTTGACCTGGTGAAGATAGTCGTCAACGCGCATCCGCCCGTTTGCAAGCTGATGGATTACGACAAGTACCGCTTTGAACAGTCCAAACGTGAGCGTGAGATCCGCAAAAACCAAAAAATCGTTACGCTTAAAGAAGTTCAACTTTCCGCTACGATTGAAGACAACGACATGCAGGTAAAGGCTAAGAATGCGATCCGCTTTCTTGAGGAAGGCGACAAGGTAAAGGTTACCATCCGCTTTAGGGGTCGGCAGATCACGCATTCTGAAATCGGCCTGAAGGTTATGCATCAGTTCCTCGATATGGTAAAGGACTTCGCCGTTATGGAGCGTCGGCCTTTGCTTGAGGGGCGGCACATGATAATGATGCTCGCGCCGATTCCGACGAAGGATCCGCCCAAGGATTCAAAGGAAACAGCCCGCTCGATACCGCCGCGCCCTTCCGGGGCGCCGACGCAAGTCAGATAGGCGCGTCGCGCCACGCACGACGCTTTCCCCTCCTACCCTCCCCACGAGGTTTGGAACGGTAGGAGCGGATTCCGTTCCTGTGTTCCTTCGTCCTCTCGTTCCTTCGTCCTCTCGTTCCTTCGTCCCTTCGTCTCTCCGTCCCTTCGTCCTTTCGTCCCAATCCCCAGGGGGAGGTTGGGAGGGGGATCGCAATCCCCTTCCCAAAGGAGCGAAGCGACGTGCGACGCACGTTATGTTTAGATTGATCGTTCGATAGGAGGGATTCCATTGCCCAAGCAGAAAACCCACCGAGGCGCGGCGAAACGTTTTCGCGTAACCGCTTCCGGTAAGATAAAGCGGTACAAAGCGTATCGCAACCATATGCTGGGTCATAAGACCGCCAAGCAGAAGCGCGGTCTGCGTTCTCCTGGATTCGTGGACGAAACGCAAGTGAAGGTTATCAGAAAGCTTATTCCATATATGTAATATATAACTCGTCGCGCGAAGCGGCGGGGATGTGCCCCCGCTCCAGGCAGGTTCGGAGCGCGCCCCGTTTTTTCAGGGGTCTGGGACAGAGTCTCCGCTCTAAAAGGAGGATTAGCGCTATGGCCAGAATTAAGCGGGCTGTTAACGCCCATAAGAAGCGCAGGAAAGTACTTCGGCTTGCGAAGGGGTACTTCGGCGCGAAATCAAAACAATACCGCGCCGCCAACGAACAGGTGATGCGCTCGCTGCGCTACGCCTATATAGGCAGGAAGCTGCGCAAGCGCGATTTCCGCCGCTTATGGATCATCCGCATAAACGCGGCCGCGCGTATGAACGGCCTGTCGTACAGCGTGTTCATCAGCGGTTTGAAGAAGGCCGGGGTAGATGTAAATCGGAAAATGCTCGCGGATATCGCGGTTAACGATATGCCCGCGTTCGTCAAGCTAGTTGAAATATCAAAAGGCGCTTGATATTGAGTTCCGTCGAATATACGCGCGCGGTGCCGCCCGCCAACGGGTCTAAGCCGATGGAGCCGCGTCCGGTACCCGTAACATCGGACATGCTCCCACCGGCAATCACAAGCGTTCGGAATCTGCGGTTTGCCGCGTTCCTCGCGCTCCGCACGCGCGAGGAACGCGCGTCACGGGGCGTGTTTCTTTTGGAGGGCGCAAAGCTGACCGAGGAAGCGCTCACGAGCGGGCGAGCGCAATGCGTGCTGGTAGACGCGGAACGGATAGAATCGTTCGGACGCTTGATCGAGCTTGCGCTCTCGCGAAACGTAGAGATCGCGCCGCTCGCGGGCTCGCTCGTCGCCAAGCTTTCACAAACGCCCTCTCCGCAGGGCGTGCTCGTCGTTGCATCGCTGCCGGACGCTCCGGCGCCATGCCAGCTTGGCGCGCGAATCGTAGCGCTGGACGGCGTGCAGGATCCAGGAAACGTCGGAACAATAATTCGCACCGCCGACGCCGCCGGGCTGACAGGCGCGCTGCTCACCCCTGCCTGCGCCGATCCTTATTCTATAAAAAGCATCCGCGCGACGATGGGCTCGATATTCAGGGTGCCGATTCGCGTGGATTCGCGCGCAGCGGATATAATAAAAGATATAAAGGCGGCGGGCGCGCGCGTGCTCGTCTCGTCGGCTCGGGGCGTTCCGTATTATAATATCAGCATCCGGGAACCATGGATATTGATTATTGGCTCCGAAGGCTGCGGCGTATCGGACGAGCTTCGCGATATCGCGACGGATACGATCGCGCTGCCAATGCGCGGCGGCGCGGAATCGCTGAACGCGGCGGTGGCCGCAGGCGTGCTGATGTACGCGCTTACACAATCCGAATAATATATATATTATAATATGCGAGGTTCATCTGTGGATATCACGCTCGGCGATATTCTGGAGGCGCGGGAGCGGCTTCGCCCGATCCTTTTTCCAACGGAGCTAGTGCCCTCCACCGTGCTTTCCGGCGACGGGCGCGAGGTGTGCCTGAAGACGGAAAGCCTGCAGGTGACGGGCTCGTTCAAGGTGCGCGGCGCTTATATAAAGCTTGCGAGCCTTACATGCGATGAGCGCGCGCAGGGCGTAATAGCGTCGTCGGCCGGCAATCACGCGCAGGGCGTCGCGCTCGCGGCGCGCATGTTTCAAACGCCCGCCACAATAGTTATGCCCGAGGGCGCGCCGCTGGCCAAAATCGCGGGAACCCGCGAGCTTGGCGCGAACGTTATACTCAGCGGAATGACTTACGACGACGCGTACCACAAGGCTCGGGAGGTGCAAGCGCAGACCGGCGCAACGTTCGTACACCCGTTCGACGACGCGAAGGTGATAGCGGGGCAAGGAACGATAGGGCTTGAAATATTGCAGGATCTTCCGGATGTGCGGGCTATCGTCGCGCCAATAGGCGGCGGCGGGATGATCGCCGGAATCGCGCTTGCGGTAAAACGCCTGAAGCCCGAAATAAAAATTATAGGAGTGGAAGCGGAAGGCTGCGCTTCCATGAAAGCCGCGATCGCGGCGGGGCGGCCGGTCGAGCTTGAGTCCATAAACACTATTGCGGACGGCATCGCCGTTCGAAAGGTCGGAGAGCTTCCATATAAAATCTGCGCGGAGCTGCTCGACGATATAGTTACCGTGGACGACGACGAGATCGCGCAGACCATACTGCTGCTTCTTGAGCGGTCGAAAATAATAACGGAAGGCGCGGGAGCATGCGCCGCAGCTGCGCTTTTATATAATAAAATAGCCGTCAGCGGGAAAATCGCGGCCGTGCTGTCCGGTGGAAATATCGACGTGACAATGCTTTCCAGAATCATAGACAAGGGGATGATGAAGGCCGGGCGGTTGGTCACACTGCAAACGATAATAGAAGATAAGCCCGGGCGCCTGCACAGGCTGCTTAAGGTGGTATCGCAGACTGAGGCGAATGTCGTTTCAATCGCGCACGATCGCACGAATCTTGAGGCGGGGCTGAACAAGGCGATGCTGCAGCTTACGCTCGAAACGCAGGATCACGCGCATATAGAGCGCATCGTAGGAATTATGCGAGACGCCGGTTATTCCACCATATAGAGCGCGACCGCGCGCGTTATGCGCCTCCGGCTGAGCGGGCGGTTTGCAGCAAATGCAAACAATAAATTTAATTATATTTGTTTAATTGTATTTAGGACAAGAATGGCGCGGTCGTCGCGCGGCTGCATAGAAAGCGCGCATATCGTCGAAATAAGCGCGGCGCGCGCGAATTTTGCTTGACATTTTTCACATATAAAGATAACATATATGCGGATACGGGACGTGGCATTGTACGATTAACCAATCAACCGAGAGGAGCATCCATACTATGAGAAAAATCATGGGGAAATTTCTTCTTCTCGTCCTGGCGGCCGCGATGCTGATCACCCCCGCGCTGGCTGCGGCGGAAACGTATGAACTCGCGCTGATAACCGATCTGGGCACGATCGACGACAAATCCTTCAACCAGGGTTCCTGGGAAGGGTTGGTAAAATACGCCGAGGAAAACGGAATCAGCCATAAGTATTATCAGCCCAAAGAACAGAGCGACGACGCGTATCTGGACAGCATCCAGCTTGCAGTGGAGGGCGGCGCGAAGCTCATAGTGACGCCGGGCTTCCTGTTTGAAACGCCTATCTATGTCGCGCAGGATATGTATCCCGACGTCGACTTCGTGCTGGTGGACGGCAACCCGCATACGGCGGATTATTCAGAATACCGCACCGAAGGCAATACGGTCGGCATAATTTACGCCGAGGAGCAGTCCGGCTTCCTGGCGGGCTACGCTATCGTTAAGGAAGGCTATACAAAGCTCGGTTTCATGGGCGGCATGGCTGTTCCGGCGGTAGTTCGCTTTGGATACGGCTTCGTGCAGGGCGCGGATACCGCCGCGAAGGAACTTGGTATCGACGGCGTTACGGTGAACTATCACTATACCGGCGGCTTCAGCGCTACCCCGGAAGCGCAGGCGCTCGCCGCAACCTGGTATAACGACGGCGTGGAAGTGATATTCGCGTGCGGCGGCAAGGTAGGCAACTCCGTTATGGCCGCTGCTGAAGCCGCGCAGGATAAATGGGTTATAGGCGTGGACGTGGATCAAAGCAACGAATCGGAACGAGTGATCACCTCCGCTACGAAGGGACTGCGCGAATCGGTATACCAAGCGGTAGAGGCGCACTATAATGGAAGTTTCCCCGGCGGGGAAAGCTGGCTGCTCGGCGCGGATCGCCAGGGCGTAGGTCTGCCGATCGAAACATCCAAATTCGAGAAATTCTCTCAGGAAGATTACGACGCGATATTCGCCAAGCTGGTCGCCGGAGAAGTCGCGATACTGAAGGATACCGACGCCGCTTCCGCAGCGGAACTTCCGGTCGAGCTTACCAAGGTGACGATAGTAGAATAATCAAGCGGCGCAAATACCGGTCAGGCTGCGAGCCTGACCGGGTTCTTATATTCCGGCAATAATATATAAATGCGATATAATATAAAATTTATAGATGCTGCGCGAGGTGACGGCGTTGGATCGAGTACCGGAGAGCATACCGGAGGTCATGCCGGAGTTCGTAATCGAGATGCTTCATATCACCAAGGATTTCCCTGGGATACGGGCGAACGACGACGTTACGCTGCAGCTGAGGCGCGGCGAGATTCACGCGCTGCTGGGCGAAAACGGCGCTGGCAAATCCACGCTGATGAGCGTGCTTTTTGGTTTGTACCGCCCGGACGGCGGACGGATACTGAAAAACGGGAAACCGGTTAACATCGCCAATCCAAACGACGCAACCGCGATGGGCATCGGTATGGTGCATCAGCATTTTAAGCTTGTGCACAACTTTACCGTTTTGGAGAACATCGCGCTGGGAGTGGAGACGACGCGCGCGGGAGTGCTGCGCATGGATAAGGCGCGCGAGCAGGTGGTGGCGCTTTCCAGGCAATATGGGCTTAGTATCGATCCCGACGCGCGGATAAGCGATGTAACCGTCGGAATGCAGCAGCGCGTCGAAATATTAAAGATGCTATATAGGGACAGCGAGGTGCTGATATTTGACGAGCCAACCGCCGTACTGACGCCCCAGGAAATCGGAGAGCTGCTGCGCATAATGAAAAACCTGACTGCCGAGGGTAAATCAATATTATTTATTACTCATAAACTTAATGAGATAAAGCAGGTAGCGGAGCGCTGCACGGTGCTGCGCAAGGGGCGGTGTGTGGGCACTGTCGCGGTGGCGGATACGTCACGAGAGGAACTGAGCGAGATGATGGTTGGGCGCAAGGTTGAGCTTGTGCTGACCAAGCAGCGCGCGCATCCGAGCGAGGAGGCAGCGCTGCGAGTAGAGCGGCTCAGCGTGCGCGGCAGGCATCAGGGGAAGCCGCTGGTGAACGACGTATCGTTCACGGTGCGGCGCGGCGAGATCGTGTGTGTCGCGGGCATCGACGGGAACGGCCAGCGGGAGCTTGTATATGCGCTGACAGGGTTAATCGCGCCGGACAGTGGGCGCGTATATCTTGGCGGGCGCGATATCACCCGCGCGTCGGTGAGGGAACGCAACAAGGCGGGAATCGCGCATATACCGGAGGATCGCCATCTGCACGGGCTTGTGCTGGATTATACGCTTGCGGAGAATCTGATATTAAAGGGATATTACCGCCATCCGTTTCAGCGTCGCGGCTTTTTGCGATTCGGTCCGATTCGCTGGCACGCGGAGCGCTTGATGCGCGATTTTGACGTGCGCGCCGGGCAGGGGGTGCTGACGCGCGCGCGCAGCCTATCCGGCGGCAATCAGCAAAAGGCGATTATCGCGCGTGAAATGGGCGAGGAGCCGGACGTGCTTATCGCCGTGCAGCCCACGCGCGGCCTGGACGTGGGCGCTATCGAGTATATCCATAAGCGCTTGCTAGCGGCCAGGGACTGCGGCAAGGCGGTGCTGCTGATATCGCTGGAGCTTGACGAGGCGCTGAACGTATCGGATCGAATACTGGTGATATACGAGGGCGGCATTGTCGCGGATTTGGACGCCGAAGGCGCGACGGCGCAGGAGCTTGGATTGTATATGGCGGGTTCGCGAAAGAAGGCGGCTGTATGAGCGGCGGAGCGAGCGGCGGGGCGCGTCCGCGTATTGGAGGAAATAAGCGAGGCATGCGGATTGGCGGCGGGCTGACTAGCGCGCTGTCCTCCGTGACCGCTATACTGGCCGGGCTTATGGTCGGCTTTTTGATACTGATTATATCCAATCCCAGGCAGGCGGCGGTAGGGCTTGGAATCATCGCGGCGGGCGGGTTCACCGGCGGAATGAAGGGTGTGGGGCAGGTTCTTTATTACGCCACGCCGCTGATACTCACCGGGCTGTCGGTCGGGTTCGCGTTTAAAACAGGTCTGTTCAATATAGGCGCGCCGGGGCAGCTTATCGTAGGCGCGTTTGCCGGTATTTGGGTGGCGACCAATTTTACGTGGATACCCCAGCCTGTTTTATGGCCGGTCGCGCTGACCGCCGCTATGCTCGCGGGCGCGCTGTGGGGCGCGATCCCCGGTTTATTCAAGGCGCTGCTCAACGTGCACGAGGTTATCGCGTGCATCATGTGTAACTATATAGGCATGCATGGAGTTAATTATCTTATAAAAAATACTAATACATATGATTCGCTGAAGAACCAGTCGATCGACGTGGCGCAGGCTGCTATTCCAAAGATGGGGCTTGATAAGATATTCTATACGCTAAAGGGCAGGTATGTGGACGCGTCCAGCGTGAACGGGGGCATAATTATCGCGTTGGTTATCGCGCTGCTGATATATACGCTGCTGAATAAGACGGTGCTTGGGTACGAGCTGAAGGCGTGCGGATACAATAGAAACGCGAGCCGATACGCGGGAATCAAGGAAAAGCGGAGCATATTTCTTTCGCTGATTATCGCGGGCGCGCTGGCCGGGATAGGCGGCGGGCTGATGTATCTGGCGCCGGTCGGCGGGCTGCACATCAACGTGGTCGAAACGCTGAGCGCGCAGGGATTCAATGGGATTCCGGTTGCGCTGCTGGGGTTATCCAATCCTATTGGGATAATATTTTCCGGATTGTTTGTCGCCTATATTTCGCAGGGCGGGTATTACCTGCAGCGGCTGGATTATATGCCTGAAATAATTGATATTATAATAGCGGTGATTATTTATTTCAGCGCGTTCGCGCTGCTTGTGCGGGATTTTATTATGTCTGCTGTACAAAGGCGTGACGCGAAGCTGCTTGACGCGGACAGGGAGGCGGGCGAGCGATGAACGATGGGCTGTCCGTGGTATATTTTTTGGTGCAGCAGATGTGGTTTTTTTCGATTCCGCTGCTGATAGTCGCGCTTGGCGGAATGTTCAGCGAGCGCAGCGGCGTTGTGAACATTGCACTTGAGGGTATAATGGTTATAGGCGCGTTTTGTTCGCTTTTATTTATAAACAGGCTGCAGGATATTATGAGTGGGCAAGTATTGTTGCTGCTTGCGGTTTTAGTGGCGGCGGCAACGGGGGCGATGTTCTCGCTGCTGCACGCGTACGCAGCGATTAATTTGCGCAGTGATCAAACGATCAGTGGTACGGCGCTCAACATGATCGCGCCGGCCGCCGCAATATATGTAGCGCGGATGATACAGCCAAACCACGTTCAGCAGGTGGTATTCAAGAATACGTTTCGGATATACAGCGTGCCGGTGCTGGGCGATATTCCTATATTAGGGCAGTTATTGTTTCAGAATACATATGTTACGACATATATTGGGATATTGATATTTGGGGCAGCGGCGTTTGTGTTATTTAGAACGAAGTTTGGGTTACGGCTGCGCGCGTGTGGAGAGCATCCGCAGGCGGCGGATTCGGTGGGGGTGAACGTATATAGGATCAGGTATGCGGGGGTGTTGATTTCTGGGGCGCTGGCGGGGATGGGTGGTTTAGTGTTTGTTATACCGACGTCGACGGATTTTAACGCGACGGTATCGGGGTATGGATTTTTGGCGGTGGCGGTATTGATATTTGGGCAATGGAAGCCAGCGCGTATATTTCTGGCGGCATTATTTTTTGGGTTAATGAAGACGATCGCGTCGGCATATTCGGGAATACCTTTGATGAAAGATCTGCCGATTCCGAGCGACATATACAAGATGGTTCCATACATTGCCACGCTGATTATATTGGCGCTCACCAGCAAGAACTCGCAAGCACCCCGCGCCAGCGGCGTGCCCTACGACAAGGGTAGCAGGTAAGCACAAGTACACAAGGCGCTCTCCGCGCCCGGCGCGCCAATCCAACCACCAGAAGTAGGATTCCAAAGGGGCCATGCCCCTTCAACGCAATGCTTTGGGAGGGCATAGCCCTCCCAACGTAACCCCCCACGC
>JAISZG010000095.1 GCA_031269355.1 Oscillospiraceae bacterium
ATCTATTGGATATTCCGGCGACGTTATGCTTGAGCCCTATTCCTGGATGACGGCGGACGAGGATGAGATGCACGCGTCGATCGAATACCTTCGCAATGCATTTGAGCGGTAGAGGCTGTAGACACTACAAGGGGAATATGATAGTATTATAAATATAATAAAATATTTAATCTTATGGTAAATCAACGAAATTGCACGGCGAAATATGATGAATGATTTAGCAATTCCAAATCTAGGGCGTGTTCGAAAAATATCTCGAGGCTGAATGTGCTGGATTTTTATTCAGCGCAAAGAGCCATGAGGGAGGCGTAGCTCCGCTACGTCGACCGAATGCGCGACGCCGCGATGGATAAAAAGACAGCGCATTCAGACCGAGAGATTTTTCGAACACGCCCTAATGATTCGCGCACCGCCGCGATGCTTATTTTTTTTTCCGCAATCCGATATCCGGCCTACATCGTGCGGCGCAAGCGCGCGGCCGCAATAAGTTTTACAGCCGTTCCGATTAATAAAGGCGCGAATATCAGCGCGGCCGCGCGATTATCCTCCAGCGCGAGGAACGCCAGCATCAACGCGACCAGCGCGAAATTCGTCGCCTGAAAAGCCGCACGCCCCGCGCGTTCGCTTATCTGCCGCGAGCGTTCGTCCATTCTTTCAACGTCCATCTCAAAGCGTTTTTTCGCGCGCGGACTAAGGCGTATCACAACTTGCGCTGCGGCGCCAAATATCAGCAGGCTCGCGCCAAATCCGCTCAAAAAATCTCGAGTCGCGCCGTTAAATAGCGACAGCGCTTTGGCGATCCATACCACCACGGCCACGCAGCCGCCGGCCATAAACAGCGCTTCAAAGTGATTATATTTCATTTTCATTATAATTATTCCTCCTTTTCGTATTCATATTGGAAAACGTCTTCGATCGCCATTTCAAAACACCTCGCGATTTTAAACGCTAGCAGTATCGACGGATTATACCGCCCGTTTTCCAGAGAGCCTATCGTCTGCCGCGATACCTCAAGCCGGTCGGCGAGTTCCTCCTGCGTCATTCCTCGATCTTTGCGAAGCTCCTCAATACGATTTTTCATATCATCCTTTCATTTTCTGGCGCGTTCTGACGCGCGGCGGATATTGGGCGCGGTCGCGTACAGTTTGAGCGGCGGCGACTATCCTCGCGCAAATCGAAATAAACAGAAAGCGTGCTTTACATTTGCAGTATACTTCTGCAGCGCGAAAATGTCAAGCGAGCTTTCCGTTGTATCGCAAATAAATTCCAGTGGGAAATTAACTTTCACCTCTATAATTATTATGATGATATCTACTCGCGCGCGCTGAAGCTGGCATCATAATAACATTCAAAAATAAGAAGTTGTATGAACTCCTCTAACCGGGGTTGATTTTTTCCCAGAAAATGCTATACTGTAATTGCGTCATGAAAGGAGTGAATGCATGAAATCCGTAGCCATCAAGCTTAGTTTGGCGGAGAATGTCAAGTCGTTTGTGAACATCGTCAGCAAATACGGCTATGACATGGATCTTCGCGCGGGTCGCCACGTGGTCGACGCGAAGTCAATCCTGGGTATCTTTAGTCTGGATCTGTCCAAACCGATTACGTTGGAAGTGTACTCGGACGATTGTGCTGACCTGCTCGAGGAAATCCAACCGTTCAAGGCGTAATTGCACACGCGCCGCCCACATCGCAGGAAGCGGGCGGTACTTCAGTTTCGCGCGGGGTTTTGTCCCGCCGTTTCAAATTGTATGCGGCTGTGCCACATACACGCTTAAAATAGATTTTCCTGCGGACGCATACGAGCGGCGGAACCGTCAGGCGCGTTTATCCAATAGCAGAGGCCGCGCAATATGATCGCGGCGAATCTGTGAGGAAGCGCGTCCCGCCCGCCGCTTTTATATTCATTGATCATAGGAGTAGCGTATGATCTCGCACAGAGCCTCCCCGATGGAACACAAGCTGCTTGTGCTGTACGCGATGCACGGGCTTGGGCCCGCCACCGCGGAACAACTGTTGCGATTTTTCGTAGACCGCGATCAAATGAATTATATAGATCTGCAACTTTCTTTAGCCGAACTGCGCGAAAGCGGATTGTTAAATCGATATAATCATCCGCTGGGGGTGCTGTACCAGCCGTCTGTGGAAGGAATAGAAACTCTGCGAATGTTCCGCAACCGCATACCCTATTCCAGCCGCCATAGCGTGGACGACGCGCTGATGGGTTGGCGCGCCCGGTTTACCCACGAACGGCACGTGCTGCACCATGTGTCAAAGCTGCCGGACGGAGCGCTGGAAGTTCGCCTTAGCATAATGGAGGAAGACGAATTGCTTATGGAAATAGCGGTTCGCGCGCCCGACGACGAGCGTGCCGAACGATTCTGCGACGAATGGACGAAGAAAGCCGGCGCGATGTACGCAAAAATATTGCGGGTGCTCAACGATCCATCCGAGGAACCGTAACCTGCCGCCTTGCGGTCGCGCGTGAAAGCAGCCATATCAACACCAGCGCGGCGCACTCCAGCGACGCGATATACGCGGCCTTTCCGTTTTTCTCGATCCAAACCAACGGCGTGCCCGTCGGCGCGCTAGATAGAAACATATAGTTCGTATCGACCAAACGGTTCGCGATCAGCGCGCCGATCAGCAGCGCGTTACCTATCAGAAACGCATACCACGCGCCCTCGCGCCGGGGAACCATGCCCAACGCGCGAAGCAATATCGGCGCCATAAACAAAACCGCGTGAATCGCCAGAAACAGCGCGCGCGCGAGCTGCGGCCACGGCGAATATCCAACCGCCGGAAATATCAGCGCGAGCAGCGCGCCCGGCATACCCAAATACCAGCAGAATTGAAACAATCGCTCGTCGCGCCGCCAAAGCATCGGTATAGTCAGCATCGCGGTGAAGCTGCACAAATGGAACGGCAGCGCGTTTCGCAGTATGCTCGCTCCGCCCAGCGGCACCAGCGCTATTTGAACCGCAACCAGCGCCGCAAGCCATATCGACGCGCCGCGAATTATGCGCGCTGCGTTCCAGCCGCGAAAAATTATACCACATATCAGGATTATGCCGACGGCAATCCAAAATAATTGCTGCATGAATAACCTCCGCACAACTCGTTTTTTTTCGCGCTTATTTGCACTATTTCATATAGTATGATATATTATCTTCAATTCGATACGTCTTTGTACGTCGATTCGGTGCGCGCCTATGCGTTGATTCGACGCGCGAATATGAACCTTGATTTACCTGTGCTATATGAAGGGCGTGTTTTTTATGTATTCATATAAAATGAAAGGCACCTGCTCCCGCAAGCTTAAATTTGAAATTATCGACGACGTTATTGTGTCGTGCGCGTTCGAAAGCGGATGCACCGGAAATCTGGAGGGTATAAGTCAATTGGTGATCGGCCAGCCGATCGATCGCGTAATCGGATTGCTTAAGGGCATTCAATGCCGCAACGGAACCAGCTGTCCCGATCAGTTGGCGCGCGCGCTGATAAAATATAAAAATGAGCGCGCGGCGGAAAATAATACCGTCGAAGCGGACGGCGCACACGCTGCTGAATAAGCAGCCAGGCAGCCATCCGTCCGAAGCGGGAAATGGTGTCTGCCCCGTTTTTTTAGCGGCGGATATCGTTATAAAAATATCATTTCATTTGCGTTCGTCTATTCCTCCGTGCGCTTCAATACAGTGGTTTGCCATTTAATGTTTGACTTTTCCTGACTTTTATTGCCGACAGCTCTTGACAAAATCGCTGCCGCGTGATACTCTACCATCTGGTTAGCACTCGACGAACGAGAGTGCTAACCATGAGAACTTGGTTCGTGCGAGAGCTTATTATGGAGATATTGCAGAAAGGGGTGGGCGGAATGGAAATGGATGAACGAAAGCTGCGCATCCTGCACGCGATAATCGACGATTATATATTGACCGCCATACCGGTTGGCTCGCGCACGATAACAAAAAAATACGATGTGGGCGGATTGTCGTCCGCGACGATCCGCAACGAGATGTCCGACCTGGAAGCGCTGGGGTACCTTGATCAGCCGCATACTTCCGCCGGACGGATTCCGTCGGCGAAAGCGTATCGGCTTTATGTCGAGTCGCTGCTTCAAAATTCGCCTCAGCTGAGCGCGCTTGAAGCGTCCAAACTGCGCGGACACCTTCGAACGCGCGAGCGCCAGCTGGGAGAGCTAATCCGCAGAGCGGCGGACGCGGTGGCGGGCGCCACGAATTACACAACCGTCGTCGCGGGGCCGAAAGCGCTTGATATGCGCGTTAAAAGCGTGCAGCTGGTGCAAGTGGCTTCCGAAACCGCGCTGATGATATTGGTGACGGACGCGGCCGTGTTCAAGGATACGACAGTCAGCGTAGATCCAGAGCTGTCGCCGGAGGATTTGTTCCAAGTGTCGCGCTTGCTTACGGATCATCTGTCGGGCAGGCTTATCAGCGATATGGGCGGCTGCCTTAACGCGCTGCTCAGCGTGCTGGGCGAACATACAAGATTGATGCAGACAGTGCTGGACGCGCTTGGGCGAATCGAATTGGAAGCGACGACGACGCGCGAAATAGCGGTAAGCGGCGGAACGAACATACTGCATTATCCAGAATACAGCGACACCGCGAAAGCGCGCGCGTTCCTGAACGCCCTTGAAACGCGGGAGAAGCTTCGCGCGCTGCTAACCGGTTCGCAATCGATGGCGTTCACACTGCGCATCGGCTTGGAAACCGGCATGTCCGAGATGGAGGACTGCGCGGTTGTAACCGCGTCGTATCAGGTCTCGGGGGATCACCTTGGAACGATCGGCGTGATCGGCCCGGCGCGCATGCGCTACGGGCATGTGCTTTCCGTATTGAATTGCGTCGGGAAATCGCTAAGCGAATTACTAAACGGGTAACATAACCAAAGGAGCGTGATATCGATGCCCCAGGACAAAGAAACAAACGACAGGGAGAATACCGTACGTGATTCAGCCGCGCCGGATAGCGAGGCGGACGCGCAGCTCGGCGCAGAAGGCGCGTCCCCGGCGGAATGCGCGGGCGAAGCTGTCGAGCCTGAACCCGCAGGCGGGGAAACGCTTGACATAAACTCTGTGGAATCGCTTCGCACGCTTCTTGAGGAAGCCGTCGCAAAGCAGGATGAATATCTGGAATTCGCGAAGCGGGAGCGCGCGGATTTTGAAAATTATAAGCGCCGCACCCGATCGGAAAGCCTGGAGCAATACGACAGCGGGCGCGCGAAGGTGATAGAGGATATGCTGCCGGTGGTTGATAGTTTGGAGTTCGCCGTTGCTTCGGCAAAGGACGACGATACCAGGCAGGGCGTTCAGCTAGTAGTAAAACAAATGAACGGCCTGTTTGAAAAATGGGGCGTATCGCCTATCGATCGCCCGGGAGAACCGTTCGACCCGCAGATAGAGCACGCGGTTATGCGCGGAGAGGCGAACGAAGGCTCGCCCGGTCTCGTGCTGCAGGTATTGCGAAAGGGATATAAAATGGGTTCGCGCGTGCTGCGCCCCGCTATGGTAAAGGTAGGCTCCGAGTAAATAAAAAGATGTGTGATCGCATATAAATGCGTTTACATAACGCGAGGGATCGGCTCTCCAACGCCACCGAAAATGAGAGGCCGCGCCCGTCGCCCGCGAATCAATCGCATGTAACTGCAATATATATAAAACTGAGCGGAGCAAAGGAGGATTGCATTCATGAGCAAGATCATCGGCATCGACCTGGGCACAACGAATAGCTGCGTTTCAATAATGGAAGGCGGCGAGGCGGTCGTCATACCAAACGCTGAAGGCGGACGCACTACTCCGTCGGTGGTCGCGTTTACCAGGGACGGCGAGCGGCTTGTAGGTCAGGTAGCAAAGCGGCAGGCGGTCACAAACCCGGAACGCACTATCATATCGATAAAGCGGGAAATGGGCACGAACCATAAAGTAACAATCGACGGCAAAGCTTATACGCCCCAGGAAATATCCGCCATGATACTGCAAAAGCTAAAGGCGGATGCGGAGGGCTACCTCGGCCAGCCGGTAACGGAAGCGGTAATCACCGTGCCGGCGTATTTTAACGACAGCCAGCGGCAGGCGACGAAGGACGCGGGGCGCATCGCCGGGCTGAACGTGCAGCGCATAATCAACGAGCCGACTGCCGCGTCGCTCGCGTACGGTTTGGATAAACAGGGCTTGCAGAAAATTCTCGTATACGACCTTGGCGGCGGTACGTTCGACGTTTCCATATTGGAAATAGGCGACGGCGTGTTCGAGGTGAAGGCGACCAACGGCAACACGCGCCTTGGCGGCGAC
Organism: Oscillospiraceae bacterium; assembly: GCA_031269355.1. GTDB lineage: Bacteria > Bacillota > Clostridia > Christensenellales > Aristaeellaceae > JAISZG01. The sequence goes on from JAISZG010000095.1 coordinate 6,314, forward strand.
GATTTCGACGACCGGGTTATAAAGCATATCGCCGATACGTTCCAGCGCGATCAGGGCGTCGATTTGCGCAAGGACAGAATGGCGCTGCAGCGGTTGAAAGAAGCGGCCGAGAAGGCGAAGATAGAACTTTCCAGCGTGATGCAGGCGAGCATCAATCTGCCGTTTATTACTGCGGACGCCAACGGGCCTAAGCATTTGGACATGACGCTTACCCGCGCGACGTTCGACGAACTGACCCGCGACCTCGTTGAAGCGACTATCCCGCCGATGAAGCGCGCGCTTCAGGACGCGGATATGAAGGCCGATCAAATTGACAAGGTGATACTGGTCGGCGGTTCCACCCGCATTCCGGCGGTGCAGGACGCCGTAAAGAAGATTACCGGGAAAGATCCATTCAAAGGGATCAACCCCGACGAATGCGTCGCGATCGGCGCGGCGATACAGGGCGGCGTTCTTGGTGGCGACGTCAAGGATATCGTTCTGGTGGACGTTACGCCGCTGTCGCTGGGAATCGAAACGATGGGCGGCGTGTTCACGCGATTGATCGACCGCAACACCCGCGTCCCCACCTCGAAGAGCCAGGTGTTTTCCACGGCCGCCGACGGGCAGACGCAGGTCGACGTGCACGTTCTGCAGGGCGAGCGCGAAATGGCCGCCAACAATAAGACGCTCGGCCGCTTCCAGCTGACCGGCATAGCGCCGGCGCCGCGCGGCGTGCCGCAGATAGAAGTAACGTTTAACATAGATTCGAACGGCATCGTCAACGTATCCGCGAAGGATATGGGCACCGGCAACGAGCAGAAGGTGACCATCACCACGACGACAAACCTTTCGGAGGACGAGATCAAGCAGCGCGTCGAGGAAGCCAAACGCTACGAGGCGGAGGACAAAAAGCGCAAAGAAGAAGTGGAAACGTTCAACCGCGCGGATAACCTAGTATACGAAACGGAAAAGCAGCTGCGCGAACTGGGCGATAAGCTTTCCTCCGACGATAAGCAGTCGATACAAACCGCGCTCGACGATTTCAAGGCGACCCGCGGCCGCAACGACGCCGACGAGATAAAGACCGCGATGGAACCGTTCACCCAAAAAGTATATTCCATCTTCGGTAAAATTTATCAAAATACAAATAGTCAGGCGGGAGAAGCGAGCGACGGAGAAGCGCCGTCCGGCAGCTCCGACACGGTCGACGCCGATTACGACGTAAAATAATCAATCGAATAATAAACGGCGAACGATCTCGTATGCGGCGAGATCGTTCGCTTATTTTGGTTGAAGATTGCTCCGTTCAATATAAATATTATTTATAACGATCGTTCCATGCCTGCCGCGTTTCCGCGAGCAGCTCCCGATACCGTTCGTAACGCGCCGCCGCGCCGCAGGCGAGCATCGTTTCCCTTACGACGCAGCCGGGCTCCCTGTCGTGCATGCACGGCTGAAAGCGGCAGCTTGCGCTTAATCCCTCAAATTCGGCGTACGCTTCCTGAAGCGACTGAGGCTGAACGCCGTCGAGCGCGAATAAAGAAAACCCAGGCGTATCCAACACGCGCAAGCCGTTTTCAATCAACAGCTCCGAGTGGCGCGTGGTATGCTTCCCGCGCTCTGTCCGCGCGCTGATCTCCCCTATTTTAAGCCGCCTGCCGATGAGCGCGGATAGTATCGTCGATTTGCCAACGCCGCTCTGTCCGGCAAAGCAGCACGTTTTGCCCACCATGGCGCCGTATAGACCCGCAAGCGTATCCGATTTCAGCGCGCTTACCGTTTCTATCGGTACTCGCGCCGCCATATACTCCTCGCGCACTCGCTCGCCGATAGAAGGATCAATATCATTTTTATTTATACATAACAAACAATCGACACCCGCCAGCCGTGCCATAACCATAAGCCGATCTATGAGCAGCATATCTGGCTCCGGCGTCGGCGCGATCGTCAATATCAATAATTCCAGGTTTGCGACGGGCGGGCGGGTCAGCACGCTGCTCCTTTCGAGCACTCGCTCCAGCCAGCCATGCTGTTCGCCGCTGCCGGGCGACATCTCAACGCGATCGCCCGCCATGGGCGTTATATGCTCATGCCGAAGCTTGCCGCGCGCTCGCAGCGTGTATTCCGCTCCATCGTCGCCGACGGCGGTATACATGCCGCCCACGCCGCGTATCAGCGTCCCCAGCATTCGTTCACTTCAAGTCCACGCTAATTGATCGCACAAACTGATCCTCCTCGTATACGTTGCACGTATATGTCCCCGGCTGATCCGCGCGCACCAGAAAATTGGCGTCGCTGTATCCCTTCGGATGAATCGCGCAGTATTGAAGTTCTTCCGTTCCGTCCGCTTTAACCAGCGTCGCCTTTATCAGCGAGTCCGACTCAAGCGACAGCCGCACGCTGGCTTCTCCCGTGTATATGCGCGGCTCCAGGCGGCCGACGGTAAGCGTAAGCCGCTCGCCCAGCGTAACGCGGGTATAAGCCTCCGGATCCTGCGCGATAACCACTCCGTCAAGATTAGAATCGTTCACCGTTTGCAGCTTTACTTCCGACAGAGTCAGCGCTTCTGTGACGCTCGCCATAGCGGTCTGTTCCGGCATAGAAACGAAATTTGGAACTATCACCAACCCGCCGCTGATGCGAAGAACCACCGGCTGGCCGTAGCGCACCTTGACGCCCGGCGCCGGCACCTGCTCGATAACAAGGCCTTCCCGCGCTTCCGACGCGACTATCTCCTGCACGCTTATCGTAAGCCTCGATTCGCGGATAACCGCCAGCGCCGCAGTCAGCGTCTGGTGAGTAAGATCCGGCATTATCATATCGTATTCGCTTACGCTTACGGTAAGAAGCACTTCCCCGCCCGGCTGAAGCAGCGCGCCGGGTTCGGGCGACTGATCTACGACCAGTCCCTCGGTGCCGATCTCGACTATCCGCTCCGTTTTGTGTATCACAAGCCCCTTGCTCTCCAGCAACTCAGACGCCGCCGCGTACGACATATTCGTGACGGTGGGCATAATAACGCGGTCAAGCATCGCTCGAAGCACGTTGCGCGCGACGCTCAATATCAATAGCACTATAACCACCGACAGCAGCGCTGTGAACGTAATCGTTATCGCGCGCCGCCAGTGCCGCAATCGGCGCTGCTTTATCTCTATTTGCTCTGGAGTATCCTTCTTTTCCACCTTCGGTTCCGGCGCGGGTACGTTCGGAAAATGAAGCGCTTGGCGGATCGCGCCAGCCATGGCCTTCGCGTTCGGATACCGCTTATCCGGATCTTTCTCCATAGCGCGCATAACAACCCGCGCCAGCGCGATGGGCACGTTTGAGTTTATTTGCATCGGCGGGACAGGCTTGTCTTCCAAATGGGCGATTGCGACCGCCACTTGATTATCGCCGCTGAACGGTTTTTTCCCGGTCAGCATCTCATATAGCACTACGCCTACGGAATAAATGTCGCTTTTCTCATCCGCCAACTCGCCGCGCGCCTGCTCGGGCGAAAAATAATGTACGGAACCTATCGCGCTTTCCTGTACGTTCGGATCTCCCGGCTGGCCTACCACGCGCGCGATTCCAAAATCGAGCACCTTGATGAGATTGGTTTTATCCATAAGTATATTCTGCGGCTTTATATCGCGATGAATTATACCCTGCTCGTGCGCGTGCGACAGCGCGGCGAGAATGCGTATCGCTATGTTCGCGGCCTTATCCGGCGGCAGCGCGCCGTCATGGCGGATCATATCCTTCAGCGACGTCCCCGATACATATTCGATAACCAGATACCGCGCGCCGTTTTCAATCCCGACATCCAGCAGATTAACTATATTTGGATGCGTCATCCTGGACGCGGCGGTCGCCTCGCGCTCGAAGCGCGCGATGAAAGTGGCGTCGTGCGTCAATTCCTCGCGCAGAATTTTTACGGCGACCATCTTTTTTGTATTGCGATCCAGCGCGCGGTATACTGTCGCCATACCGCCCTCGCCTATCATTTCCAGTAATTCATATCTGTTTACCAGTACTTTGCCTATCATGCGCCCACCTCCTCCCCATCGTCGAGAAGGAGTATCAATGTTATGTTGTCCGCTCCGCCGGCCTCCAGCGCGTCCGCGATGAGCGCGTCGGCGGCTTCCTCTATTATGGTTATGCCGCTATATGTATTTGCGTGTTTAAGCAAACATCCGATGTGTTCGCGAATGTGGGCGCCTATGCGCGCGTCGTCCAGCATATCTGTTAATCCGTCGCTGCACAAAAGCCACAGGTCGCCGATTTGCCTATCCCACTCAAAAACATCCGCCCGAACGCTTTCCTCCACGCCCAGCGCGCGGGTTATAACGCTGCGCTGGGGATGCGCGCGCGCTTGTTCCGGTGTAATCTTTTTTTTGCGGAGCAATTCGTCCACAAGCGAATGATCCCGCGTGCACAGATGAAGGCGGTTATCTCTATATAAATACGCGCGGCTGTCGCCCACCTGCGCTATAAGCGCGGTTGCAGAATCTGCCCACAGCGCGGTAAGGGTGGTTCCCATTCCGAAGCGATCGATCGCCGCAAGCGAATCCGCGTATATGCGATTGTTGGCCAATTCGATAGCCTCGCGGAAAGCGAGCGGGGTAGGCACGGCGCAGGGCAAGGATTCCGCCAGCGTATCAACTGCCATACGGCTGGCGATTTCGCCCGCGCGATGTCCTCCCATGCCGTCCGCCACAGCGTACAGCCCGCATGGGTGCATCAGAACGGCATCCTCGTTCTTTTCCCTTATTCGTCCGGGACTGGTCCGCATCGTCGCGAGCATCCTGCCTCCGCATTAAAGTATGCAATAAGTATCTTTATGTTTGATTAATCTATATCGGCGTCAGATTTCCTTTATATCCACCCAGGCTCTGCGCGAGCTGGCCAATTCGGCGGCGTCCATTATCTGCGATACCTTTACGCCGTCCTCAAAGCTTGGCGCGCATTCGCGCTCTTGCGCGATACACTGCGCGAACTCGTAAAATTCGTGTACGAACGTCTCCGGAAAACCGATCACGTGTCCTGCCGGCCACCATTTGTCCCAATACGGATGTATGCCTTCCGATACTTGAATCATCCGCCATCCTTGCAGCCCCGGCTCGTCCTCGGCGCTGAAATACCAAAGCTCGTTCATCCTCTCGAATTCAAAGCGTATCGAGCCTTTTTCGCCATTTACTTCCAGGCGCATGTCGTTCTTATGCCCCTGCGAGAAACGCGTCGCTTCGAACACTCCAACCGCGCCGTTCTCGAACGACGCTATAAACGCGGCCGCGTCGTCCACGTCCACAGGCGCGCGCGGCGCGTCCGATCCGGCTTTGCCGCTTAGTCCCGTCATCCGCTCGACTATCGGGCGCTCTTTCACGAACGTGCGCGTCAGGCCGGTTACCGATTCGATATCCCCCACCAGATAGCGCGCGGCGTCGATCACATGCGCCCCTAAATCGCCCAACGACCCCGAGCCGCACACAGATTTATCAAGCCGCCACACCTTGGGAAATTCAGGATCGATTATCCAATCCTGCAGGAAGCTGCCCCTAAAGTGGAATATCCTGCCAAGCTTCCCCTCGTCGATCATCTTCTTCGCCAATACCAGCGCGGGCGCGAACCGGTAGTTAAAGCCGATCTGATGTCGCACTCCCGCCTTGCGCGCGGCATCCAGCATTTCCCTGGCGTCGTCTGTGGTCAGCGCGAGCGGCTTCTCGCAAAAAATATGTTTGCCGGCCTGCGCCGCAGCTATCGCCACTTCCTTATGAACGTTGGACGGCGCGGTGATATCTATCGCGTCCACGTCGTCCCGCGCGACCAGCTTGCGCCAATCCGTCTCAACCTGCGCGTAGCCGAACTTCTCCGCCGCTTCGGCGGCCCATGCTCCGTCGCGTCCGCACAGAACGCGGCGCTCTATCGGGCGATCCGTGTCGAAGAACATCGGCAGCCGCGCGAGCGCGTTCGAATGCGCCTTTCCCATAAACTTATAACCTACAAGTCCGAATCGAATAGGCTGCATAAAATCGTCCTCCTTTGGTAAGCGACACGCTTCTTAACATTCGCTTCATTATAATCTTATTTCGCGCCGAAGGCAAGCGCGCCGTCGAATCTGGACAGCATCGTCATTATCACGTATACTGCCAACGACAATTTACGCGCGGATAGCGGACGCAAATGCGCAGTGCGGCTAGCCGCAGCGGGTTCGAGAAAACTCCGCAGGAGTTTTACCTTATATTGGGGAGGATTGCGTGTGGCTCGGGTGTTGATCGCGGGACGAATCAAAGGGGACGACTTGAGCGATTCTATGAAGTTTATTAAGCGGGTTCGGGCGGTAGGCTCGATCGGGGCGGTTGCGGCGGCGGAAAGCGAGAGCGACGCGGCCGCGCTGGCCGACGGGTTTGACGCGCTGATATTATCAGGCGGCATGGATATCGATCCCGCCATATATGGGCAGACGCCCAATCCGTCGAACACGTATGACGGCGCGGAGCGCGACCGTTCGGATGAGCTGCTGTTTCGCGCGTTTTACTCGCGCGGCAAGCGCGTTATGGGCATATGCAGGGGCTGCCAGGCGATCAACGTATTCATGGGCGGCACGCTGCACCAGCATCTTCCGGACGCTTTCGAGCCTGTGCTGTGGCACGCGCGCAATATACTGGGCAGGCACGGCGCGAGCATAGCGCCCGGCACCGCCCTCGCCTTATTGTTGGGCGCGGGAGATATTCGCGTGAATTCCAGCCACCATCAGGCAATCGACCGGCCGGGCGAGGGGCTCGCCGCGTGCGCCATCGCGCCGGACGGCGTTACGGAAGCGGCGGAAGGGCGGAATGTGCTGCTAATACAGTGGCATCCCGAGTGGATGGGGGACGAACACGGCGCGCTGTTTAAGTGGCTGACGGGCGGCGAGGCATAACGCCCCGCTTCAAACGGAATAATATGCAAGACAGATAACCCTTTCTTGCGTTTTATCGCAATTTGGGTTTTGGCACCGCTTGAGTTTCCACCGCCGTCTTGGTACAATATGCGCTGTATGGGGCGCGCTTCGCCAGGAATTTGACGGAGGACCAACATGGACGACAAGACGACGGATAAGCCGGAACAACAAGAGCCCGCGCTGCATCCGGATAAGCAGGATTTGATCCGTAAGCTCAACCGTTCCGGCAAAAGGCTTAGCAAAGGACACAGGCGGATTGCGGAATATATAATCGAACATTATGATAAAGCAATCTTTATGACCGCCTCAAAGCTGGGCGAAAAGGTGGGGATCAGCGAATCGACGGTGGTGCGATTTGCCGCCGCGCTGGGATACGAAGGCTATCCGCAATTGCAAAAAGCGCTACAGGAGCTGGTGCGGCACCGGCTGACCGTCGTGCAGCGGTTTGAAATGTCAACGGACATCAACCCAAGCGAGGTTCTGCGCACTGTTCTTAGAACGGACATGCAGAACATTCGCCAAACGATAGAGGAAATAGACGAGCGCGTGTTCGACGAAGTGGTGGAGCGGCTGCTGGGCGCGCGCCACATCTATGTGCTTGGAGTGCGCGCCGCCGCGCCGCTCGCGTCGTTTCTGGGATACTATTTGAGCTTTGTGTTCGAGAACGTTCATGTCGCCGCAACCGGCGTTATCGACATATTCGAGCGCATCGCTAGGATCAGCGCGGAGGATGTGCTCATCGGCATCAGCTTCCCCCGCTATTCCACGCGCACGCTCGAGGCGATGAGCTTCGCCAAATCGCACGGCGCGCAGGTGATCGCGATTACGGACGGGCCTATGTCGCCGCTGGTCGACGCCGCGACCATATGCCTGACCGCTCATACGGATATGGCGTCGTTCGTCGATTCCCTCGCCGCGCCCCTGTCCATGATAAACGCGCTGATTGTCGCGCTGGGCTTGCACAGGCGGCAGGAATTGACCGACCACTTCGCGTTGCTGGAGGATATATGGGACGCGTATCATGTTTATTCAGAAACCGATAAATCCTGACGCGCGCGTCGCGGTAATCGGCGGCGGACCCGCCGGTATGGCCGCCGCGCTGTTTGCTGCGGAATGCGGCGCCAGCGTAACTCTCGCCGAGCGCAATGAGAAGCTGGGCAAAAAATTATATATAACCGGAAAAGGTCGTTGTAATATAACTAATATGGCGGACGCGGAGCGCACGCAGGCGAATATACTGCGCGGCGCTCCCTTCCTGCGTTCGGCTCTGGCCGCGTTTGACGCCCGCGCGCTGCGCTCGTGGCTGGAGTCGCTTGGTTTGCCTACCGTAGAGGAACGCGGCGGACGAGTGTTTCCGGCAAGCATGAAGGCGAGCGACGTCACGCGCGCGCTGACACGTGAGATGGAGGCGCGCGGCGTTATCGTTATGCTGCGCGCGCGGGTGAAATCCATCAAAATCGACGGTGGGCGCGCGTCGGGCGTTATGCTTGAGGATGGCAGGAATATCGATTGCAGCGCGGCTATCCTAGCGACGGGCGGACTGAGTTATCCCGCGACAGGCTCTACGGGCGACGGATACCAAATCGCGGCCTCGCTCGATCATACGATAGTTCCGACCGGCCCGGCGCTGGCGCCGCTGGAATCCGGCGCGGCGTGGGTGCGCGAGCTGCAGGGCTTGTCGCTGCGAAACGTGACGCTGCGCGCGTCGTGGTCTGGACGGCGGGTGATGGACGAGCAAGGCGAGCTGCTGTTCACGCATTTTGGCATATCAGGACCGCTTGCGCTGACGCTGTCGAGCAGGATTCCCGGCGCGGCGGGTTCGCTCGAACCCCTATCAACCACGCTGGATTTAAAGCCCGCGCTTTCTATAGAGCAGGTCGAAGCGCGGCTTACGCGGGAGTTTGCCGATAATCCTCGCAAGCGTTTGGATACCGTGCTATGCGCGATGCTTCCCGAGCGTTTCGCAAAGCTGTTTCCCGAGTTATGCGGCGTGCGGCCAGACCGCGCGGCCGCGCAGATTACGAAGGATGAGCGGCGCAAGGTTGCGGAAACGTTCAAGGCGCTGCGCGTTCCTATCGATAGGCTGCGCGGGTTTGACGAAGCGGTGATCACTCGCGGCGGCGTCGATCTGCGCGAAATCGATCCGCGCACTATGTGCTCAAAGAAGATCGCCGGGCTATACTTCGCTGGCGAAATAATAGACGCGGACGCGCTGACGGGCGGGTTCAATCTGCAGATCGCGTTTTCCACCGGCGCTAAGGCGGGTCGATCGGCTGCCTCGGTGATTTAATTATAATATATATAATATATTGTTATTTCAAAGGAGCGCTTGAATATGAAACGTACCCACACCTGCGGCGAGCTTCGCGCCGAACATGCCGGTCGGACTGTAACCCTCGCCGGATGGCTTGATAACACGCGCGATCTTGGCAGCGTGCTGTTTTTTGTATTGCGCGATCATTACGGCGTCACGCAGGTTGTGACGAGCGATCCCGACGTGCTGGCGCGCGTTCGCGAAATTCCGATCGAGTCCGTGCTGCAGGTAACCGGCGCCGTTCAAAAGCGGGAGAATCCAAATCCGAACATTCCGACGGGCGGAGTGGAGCTGCGGCCCGGCGGCGCGGAGGATATCGCTATTCTTGGGAAATGCGTCGAACCTCTACCTTTTCAAATAGGCGACTCCAGGCAGAGCAAGGAGGAAACGCGGCTGAAGTATCGTTTCCTTGATCTTCGCAACCCGCTAAATCAATCGCGGCTCACGCTGCGCGCAAGCGTTATCGATTCGATCCGCCGCCATATGCGCACGCAAGGCTTTCTTGAGATACAAACGCCCATTCTGACGAACTCGTCGCCAGAGGGCGCGCGCGACTACATAGTGCCCAGCCGCGTTCATCCAGGAAAATTCTACGCGCTGCCGCAGGCCCCGCAGCAATATAAGCAGCTGCTTATGGTTTCCGGATTCGATCGCTATTTCCAGATAGCGCCGTGTTTCAGGGACGAGGACGCGCGCGCCGATCGTTCGCCGGGCGAATTCTATCAGTTGGATATGGAAATGGCGTTTGCGGATCAGGAAGATGTGTTCGCGGCGATCGAGCCAGTGATGTACGAAGTGTTCCGCGAGCACACCGAGAAGCGCGTCTCCCGACCGCCGTTCACGAGAATCCGGTACGCGGACGCGCTGGAGCAGTACGGCTCGGATAAGCCCGATCTGCGCAACCCGCTGATCATCCGCAACGTTACCGCGCTGTTTGAGCGGGACGCGCCGCCGTTCTTTATCGGCAAGGAGATTCGCGCGATCGCCGTCGACAGATTCGATCAAACGAGAAAATTCCTCGACGGGCTTGGCGCGAAGATCAAGGAGGCCGGCGGAGCCAACGCGTACTGGCTGCGCGTGGACGATCAGGGGAAACCGACAGGCGGCATAACGAACGCGCTCAGCGAGCGCGCCAGGACGGAACTGCTATCGGCGCTTGGGCTAAAATCCGGCGGCGCCGCCGTGCTGCTCGCGGAGCCTAAGGAGAGCATCGTAAAGCTTTCCGGCATGCTGCGCGCGGAAATGGGCGAGGGTTTGAAGCTGATCGACGCGGAACAGTTCGCGTTCTGCTGGATTGTGGATTTTCCAATGTATGAAACGGACGATGAAACCGGACAGGTAATGTTCAGCCATAATCCGTTCTCTATGCCGCAGGGAGGTTTGGACGCGCTGAACTCAAAGCCGCCGCTCGATGTGTTCGCGTATCAATATGATATCGTATGCAACGGAATCGAACTGTCCAGCGGCGCGGTGCGCAACCACGATCCGGAGACGATGGTGAGGGCGTTTGAGATAGCGGGTTATGGCAAGGAGGATGTCGCGAAGCGCTTCCCCGCGCTGTACAACGCGTTCCGCTACGGCGCGCCGCCGCATGCCGGCATAGCGCCGGGCGTCGATCGGATCGTGATGCTGCTGGCCGGCGAGCCGAACATCCGCGAGGTAATCGCGTTCCCTATGAATAAAAACGCGCAGGAACCGCTGATGGGCAGTCCGAGCGAAGTCGCCGATAAACAACTTAAGGATGTGCATATAGCTATCGTTAAGGAATAGTTGGCAATAGGAAGTGTGATCGAATGAATCCCTACCTGGATTTATTTATAACGTTCTCGAAAATCGGCGGGCTTACGTTCGGCGGAGGATACGCGATGCTGCCTATGCTCCAGCGCGAAGTGGCGGAAAACCGCCAATGGGCGACCGAAGCGGAAATTATGGATTATTACGCTATAGGCCAGTGCCTGCCAGGCCTGATAGCCGTCAATACCGCGATATTCGTCGGAAGTAAAACGAAAGGAGCGCCGGGCGGAATAGCGGCCGCGCTTGGCGTCGTATTCCCATCGCTGGTGATAATAACAATTATAGCCGCGTTTCTAAATAATTTTGCGGATATTCGAATCGTTCAAAACGCGTTTGCGGGAATACGCGCGTGCGTGCTCGCGCTCATCGTCAACGCGATCCTGAAGCTTCGCAAAGGCGCGCTCGTCGATCTACCCGCTATCCTGCTGTGCGCCGCAGTGTTCGCGCTCGCGGCGCTGACCGATATTTCGCCGATCCTGTACGTAATCTGCTCCGCGCTCGCGGGCATCGCGATCCAAACCGTAATCGCGCGCCGAAGAGCATCATAATGATTCTATTACAATTATTCTATGAGTTCTTTAAGATAGGCTTATTCGCGGTCGGCGGCGGGCTAGCCACGCTGCCGTTCCTTGAGCGCGTTTGCGAAGCGACCGGCTGGTTTTCGCATCAAACGCTCGTAGATATGATAGCCGTCTCAGAAGCCACGCCAGGGCCGATAGGCATCAATATGGCGACGTACGCGGGTTATGCGACCGCCGGCATCCCCGGCGCCATATGCGCGACGCTGGGCGAGATCGCGCCCTCTATGATAATGGTGGTTCTTCTCGCGCGCTTCCTGAAGGCGTTCGCCGTCAATCCCACCGTTAAGGCGATATTCTACGGCATACGCCCTGCCTCCGTGGCGCTTATCGCGGCGGCTGGTTTTGGAGTGCTTAAGATAACTCTGCTCAACCTTGACGCCAGCTCGGAGGGGCTGCTCGCCATATTTCAGTGGAAGAGCCTCGCGCTCGCGCTCGCGATATTCGCGGCGCTCGACATAAAGAAATGGAAAATACATCCGGCGCTTGCCATCGCCTGTTCTGCGGCTATCGGAATAGTATTCCGATTTGCGGAATGACGGATTGCGCGCCGCGCTGCCGCACGTAAAACATAATATTTTTATATTATAATTAATTTAATCAGAGAAAAGCGGAGGCGCGCATTCGGCGCCTCCGCTTTGCAAAAGTTCATCAAACCGCTGTCCGCGCTTACCAGAGCGCTTCCTTCAACCGCTCGATATCCTCCGTCATCAGTTCCAGGTAGCCGATTCCTTTGTCGAAATCGTCGCGGGTTACGTTATGAACGGTGTGCATCAGCAGTTTTTTCGCGCCGGTCGCCTCGCAGATGGTATCCGCTATCTTTTCGTTCGACAGCTCGATATGGAACACTACGGGAATTTGCTCGTCGTTCACTTTATCGATGAGGAACTTTATAGTCGCCGCGCTCGCCTCCGTTTCTGTGGAGCAGCCGGAGAACGCGGCGTAGTATTCCAGATCATACGCGTCCGCAAAATAGCGGAACGGGAACCGATCGCCGAATACTATCGTATTGCGCGCGGCCTTGCTCACTACGTCCTGGAACGCGAGATCAAGCGCATCCAGCTTTGACAGATACGCGGCGGCGTTCGTGCGGTAGGTTTGCGCGTTCGCGGGGTCGAGAGACGCCAATTCTTCAGTAATCTGAGCTATTATAAGCTTCGCGTTCTTTGGAGAAGTCCATACGTGCTCGTCGAATTCTACTTCTTCTTCCTCGTGATCATGGCTGTGGCTGTGAGCCGAGCTATCATGCCCGATCATCTCCTCGCCTATTTCCAAAGCGCTCATATCGGATGGATAATAGGTGGGCCAGTTAGTCATGTTCTCATATAATTTATCAAATCCGTCTTCTCCCATATAGAGGTGGAAGTGCTCCAGATTCGACGTCGGGCGGCAATTGTGATCCGCAAATTGAACATACCTTGGCGCGCCCTGCGGATCGCCCACGGCCTCGTAGTTGAAGCGCATGTAGGCGGTGCCGTCGTCATAGTAGATCAGCGGCGTGGGGCCTTTGTATTCGTAAGTCGCGGTAATCGACGTGCCGTCGTTTTTATAATAGGTGATCGTATCACCCTTTATAACGAGCCGATCCCATTCCGTTTTATAGCTGCTCGCGTAATATTCTTTATATTCCTCGGCGGTTCTGCCGTCGCCCGCTTCCGCCTTCTCCGGCCACACAAAGTCCAGCGAACCATCCGCGACCAGCGGATATGCGGACTGCCAATCGCCGTACCAATCCACCATGGTAGCGCGATCTACCACGTCGCTTTCGGTAAAGTACCCGGCGCTGATGCGCTCATCCTTTGTAACGCCAAGCATTGTCAGAAGAATCTGCTCGCCGCTGGCGTCGGCGTCGTAATACATTGTCGACCAGTTATCCGCGCTCAGCGCTTCTTCAACGCTTTCGCCATACAGGAAATGGGTGTGCGCGACGGCTTCCTCGCCGTGATCGTGAGCTTCCTCGGCGTTGCCGGTGCCGTGATCGTTGAACATCAGGTATGTCGGCGCGCCCGGCGTTCCGTCCGCCAGCTTTAGTATATACCACGCCGACGTTTCAGTCGTCGCGAACCCGTCGTACGCGTACAGCGCGGAAACGCCGCCCAGCGCAGCGACTCCGTTATAGATAGAGAACGAATCGTAGTCCGACCGCCAGCGATCTTTATATGTCAATAGCATTTCATCAAACGATATCTCTTTCGCCTCGGCGTTTGCGGTTATCCATTCGTCGAGCGTGCCGTCCAGAAGATAGGGCATGCCGGTTTTCCAGTCGCCGTTGAAATCCCTAATCGAACGATCCTTAACCGTGGAAGGATCGAATACTTCTTCCTCTTCTTCGTGCTCGTGTTCGTGTTCGTGCTCCATGCCTTCGACAATTTCTTCCGGAACAGCTTCTACCATGTCGAGCATCGCAAGCTTGTTTGTGGGTCCGTTATCAAGCGTGCTTAGTATGCGATCGACCCACGCGTCGTCCTCGCCCCCGGTGTATATGAACAAGTCGCTCGAATCAATTGCTATGATGTCGCGCGGCGTCGGTTCATAGGAGTGGCTTTCCGCGCCGGGCTGCAGCAGCATCGTAATATCGACAAGGTCGCCCGCGATTTGGCGAACGAAATCATATGGAGGGAAGTTAGTCGTAACTACCTTGAGCTTGGACGAATCCTCGGCAAGCGAAGGCGCGAAGCCCGCGCATACCAGCATAATCGACAGGCACAGCGCGAACGCGCGGCGGGTTAGCGCGGCCGCGTTCAACGGCTGTTTACGAGATACACGTTTCATATTTAAGCTCCCTTCGAATTTGAGATAATCTATATACCGCAATATCGAAGCAAGCTCTCAGGGATTCAGGCGAACCTTCAGCGTGATCAGCGTTCGAACCTTCCGAGCAGGCGGCGGGAATATGGAAAATTTCCGCAGCGCGCAGATCGCGTTCAAGAGGATTGTTCCGAAAAATATCAGCGACAGCATGAAAAACGCGCTTTTCATACCGCTAATAAACACGCAAACCGGGCAGGTTTCATGCGCGCCGTCGATATGGGTATGCCAGGCTGAGAATACTGCGAACAGCAGCGCCAGGCAGATTAACACAACGGGAATTATTTTTGACTTCCTGCCGCCGGTATTCATGCGCATCCTCCCCCCCGCGAAGCTATCGATGAAATCTATCAAACGTATTACGACAGATACGATAACATTAAATACGATAGCATCGAATCCCGGCGGACGCAACCCATTTTGCGACATCTTTAGATTTCTTTCGTATCACCCTCCCTTCCTAGTACAACGTTCAATTTAAGATATTATTTATAATTTCATTATATTTCACCCGCGCGCCTACCGCGTCCAGCGCGAATCGCGTTTTGGATACATCGCCGAGCAGCGTCGCGCCGACCAGGCGGTCGTCCAAAAAATGATAGGATTCAAGCGCGCGCCTTTGAGGATCGCGCAGTTCGACCGTTCGGTATAACTTCGCGGAATCGCTTGACGAATCGCCGACCGCGAACAATACTGTTCCAAACGCGCTGATCGTTATAGGCGCAGGCGGGCGCTTATATATTACCGCATCGCCCGCCGCGTTCGCGCCGGCCGCGTCTCCCATAGCGGCGGCCTCCGCCCACAATCCATAGCTAAATCCGTCGAACGAGGCGCAGTCTCCGCACGCGTATACGCGCGGCGCGCTTGTTTTCATATGCGCGTCTACCGCTATGCCGCGGTCGGCGGCCAGACCGGCGGACTTCGCGACGCTTATATTCGCGCGGATTCCCGTAGATATTATCACAATATCTGCTGGCAGCTCCGCGCCGCTCTCGAGGCGAACGGCGGTCGCGCGCGAATCTCCCGCTATTTCCCTAGCCTGCGCGCCCAAGTAAAGATTCGCGCCCGCGCCGCGCAGTATCTCCGCCAGCATATCGGAGGCGCGCGGCGCGATCTTACCGGCGAGCAATCGCGGCGCTGTCTCGACGATCGTCACATCCATATTCCGCTTCACCATCTCCGACGCCGTTTCAATCCCCAGCACGCCGCCGCCGATAATCACTGCGCGCGTCGCGCCCTCGCACGCGTTCCGCACCCGCCGCGCGTCCGCCTGCGTACGAATGCCAAATACGTTCGCGAGGTTCGCGCCCGGAATAGGCGGAACGAAATTGCGCGCGCCCAGCGCGAGAACGCATTTGTCATACATAAGGCGCGCGCCGGATTCCAGCGTAATTATCCTGCCGACCGTATCGATCGCGGCAGCGCGCTGATCCGATACGAGAGTAATATTATTATCTATATACCATTGTTCATCAAATATCACGAACTGGTCGGCGATCGATTGCCCGAACAGATTTTTCGTGAGCATCGGTCGATTGTACGGAAGCGATTCTTCGCCATTTATAATTGTGATTGAACATGTATGATTGCGCTCGCGAATCGCCTTTGCCGCGCTGACGCCCGCGATACCT
Source organism: Oscillospiraceae bacterium (assembly GCA_031269355.1). Classification (GTDB taxonomy): domain Bacteria; phylum Bacillota; class Clostridia; order Christensenellales; family Aristaeellaceae; genus JAISZG01. Next base: position 22,343 of record JAISZG010000095.1, read on the forward strand.
GCGCCCACGATAAGAAATAGCTCGCGCGTGTCGTTCCGATAGGAGGCGTCGTCCGGCGCGACGGGCGCGAATTGATCGGCTCCTGCGCCGCACACCGGGCAAACCAGCGAGCCTTCCGCGAAAATTTCGCCGCATACCAGGCATTTTACCTTGGCGAGCGCGTTGGAATCCGCGATAATCATTCACGATTCCCCCTTAAAAGTGTTACCCTAATATACCACGGAACGGCAAGGCTGAAACAGTCGCGCCCCACAAACGCTCTGCCCGGTTCGCACTATTCGCGCCATTGATTGGAAACGGCGCGCATCCATTCGTATACGTTCATCGCGTATACTCCGTTCAGATTATCAGGCGCGAATACATATCGCATATCGCCGGCGGATTTTATTCTCCCCCTATCCAGCAATATCGCCTTTGTGCCGTACGCCCGCGCAAGGCTTAAATCATGAATCACGGAAAGCACGGCGCGCTGCGGCTCTCTCAGCCACCCTTCGATCATCTCGAATATCTGCTTTTGATACATCAAATCCAAATGATTCGTCGGCTCGTCCAGCAGCAGCACGTTGGGATTCTGCGCGAACACCTGCGCCAGGAATGTTCGCTGCAGTTCCCCGCCCGAAAGCGTCAGCGCCGATTGGCCGCGCTGAGCGGCCATGCCCGTCAGTTCCAGCGCCCGCTCCACAAACTCGTCGTCCTCGTCGCTTCCAGACGAAAACAGGCTCGCGTTATACGCGTACCTGCCTAGCCGCACGATTTCCTCCGCCGTAAACGCATACCCGACCGCGTTCCCCTGAGCCAGCACGCCCAGCCTCCTCGCGAGCTGCGCGGGCTTGAAGCGGCGGATATCGCGCCCCTCGAATTTTATTCGACCGGTATACGGCACGCATTGCGAAATCGCGTTGATTATCGTTGATTTCCCCGCGCCGTTGGGTCCTACCAGCGTCAGCCAGTCTCCCGGTTCCAGCGACAGGCAGACATCCTCCACGATAGTAACGCCCCCCGCTCGCACCGTTAGGTTCTCAACCTCCAGCATACTCATATCGTGCGCCTCGATCCGCGAAATATTATTATAAACGCGACCGCGCCAATCAGCGACGTAACCACCCCTATTGGCAGCTCCAGCGGATTTAAAGCGACGCGCGCGACAAGATCGGCGAGCATAAGAAATATCGCGCCCATAAACATGGAAGCGGGCAGCAGCCGCCTATGATTAGGGCCTGCGAGCATGCGCGTCATATGCGGCGTAACCAGGCCGACAAATCCAATCGTCCCTCCGATAGACACGCATACTCCGATCAGCGCGGAAACCGCGATCATCACTATAAGCTTAACGCGCCTCACGTTCACTCCCACATGGCGCGCGTTATCCTCTCCGACGGCAAACGCGTTCAGCTCGCGAGCGCGGCAAATCAATACCGCGCCGCACAGCGCCATAGCGACGAGAAGAGTAATTACGTTCGAATATGTGGAGCCGGTCAGCGAACCCATAGTCCAAAATGTTATTGCCTTAATATTTTCGCTGGAAAACGTTATGATCAGGCTCATCAGCGCGTTTACGAACATGGAGAATATAACTCCTACGAGTATTATCGTGTTCGTGGCGAGGGACGAATCCAGCCGATATGAAAGCGACAGGATCGCGACGAGCGAGCCAAACGCGAACAGCATCGCCATTCCCATAGTATCCGCGAACGGAAAACCGGGAATCTTTACGCCCAGCGCGATCGCTATCACCGCGCCAAGCGACGCGCCGGACGACACGCCCAGCGTGGAACCGTCCGCGAGCGGGTTGCGCAGCAAGCCCTGCATCGCGCCGCCGCAAAGCGAAAGCGACGCGCCGACCAGCGCGACGCTCAGAACACGCGGCAGCCGCACGCTCAGTATAATGGATTTTGACATGCCTTCCGGAATCTCGCGGTTCAGCAGCGCGTTTCGCACGACAAGCAGCGTGCTGCGCACCGGTATATTCACGCTGCCCACGCATACGCAAAGAACCATAACGGTTAAAGCGGCGATCGAAAACATAATGTAATGAACCGCGCGGTATCCTTCGTTCGATCTCATATTATTTATGAGCCTCGTTTTTTTTAAATATATAAAATCATAAGAATATATAAAGAAAGCAGGGCGAGGATTATCTCACTCGCCCTGCGCAGCCGATTCAGGCGGCGGGTTCTTCCGCTTGATCGGCGTATACAAACTCGTACAATGTCCGCGCGGCGTCCAGCAAGCGCGGCGCGGGGCGCGATATCTCGTTGGAATCGGCGTTTAATATATCGCCGTTCACGAGCGCCTTTAGGTTTTGCCAGCCAGCGCGGGACATAATCTCCTCGACGGGCGTCGGTCCTTCGCCGTAGTACATCGATACAGTTATTATTATATCAGGATCGCGCGCGATCACCTGTTCTTCCGATATTTCAGCCCAGCCCTGCACGTCGGCGAACGCGTTCGTCAACCCTACCAGCGAGGCTAGCTCGTCCATAAACGTGCCGGCACCGGCTGTCCACAAGTCATGCTCAAGCGGCGACACCTCGAAATAGACGGACTTGCCCGCTGCGTCCGGAGGAACGTTCGACGCGATTTCGGCGAACCCTTCCCGCATCGATTCGACTATGGCGTCGGCTTCCTCGGCTTTTCCAAGCAGCGCGCCGATAAGCTTTATCGATTCATATACGCCCGCGATATCCGACGCGTTGCTTACGACTGCCGCGATGCCTGCGGCTTCCAGCGCGGCGGCATGCTCCTGCGTCTGCGCCATTGTATTCATAAGCACCACCTGCGGTTCCAGCGCGATGATCTGCTCGATATTCGTTTCGTATCCCGATTCGACAGACGGAACGGCCAGCACCTCGGCCGGGTAATCGCAGTACTCGCCGCGCCCTACGAGCGCGTCCCCCGCGCCCAGCGCATATACTATCTCGCAGTCGGAAGCGGTAAGCGCTACGACGCGCGACGCGGGTTTATCAAGCGCAACCGCGCGGCCAGCCATGTCGGTAACCGCTATCGCAGGCGCGCTTTCCGCAAACGCGAAAAGCGGGGCAAGCAGGATCAGGCACAGCGCCAGCGCGATTGGTTTCAGGTTTTTCAAGAAACTTCTCCCCTTTCAAATTCTGCGTAAGACGAACAGCCGCCGCGATGGGCGGGCAAGGGGCGCGGCCCCATTCTTTCATGGTCGGCGGGAATCGGGCGAGAATCCCCGCTCCAAGGGGAAGAAAAAAAGCCGTTCTCCCTATAGAGCAGCCTCCCTATAGAGAAACGACATGGGCAGGCTTAATATACCGGCCTGCCAATCCGGCGCGCCTGAAATCTAAGGCGCCATTAATTCGCGCCGTATTCCAAACACGCCCTCGGTTTCCTCTACCCAGGAGCATAGTGTGCGAACAGGTCTCCCGACTTGGCCTCATCCTACTTGGACGCCTTCCCGCACTCGGCAGTGGCATTCCGTCCGTTCGTCCGCTTCACGGTTACTGGGATAGTCCGGGAATCTCACCCGTGTTCCCTTGCGCTTCAAAGCGCGGCGCTTTCGCGCGTAAGCACACGCTATTCGTCTATAGCGTCATTATAGGATGTATGCGCGCATATGTCAATTCATCTATATAGTATATCATCATTATGAATTATGTTTGATGTCGCCGCTTACCAGATAATATACGCCCGCTCCGACAGCGCGGCAGGGATGATAATTATCCGCCGCTCCCGCCTTCCTTGTATCCGGAGCCGCGAAACACCGCGCGCAGCGTCATAACACAGCAATGAATATCAAGGCGAAACGAGATGTTCGCGGCGTAATCGCCGTCGAGGCGCGCCTTCTCGGCAATCGGAAGCTCGTCCCGTCCGTTAACCTGCGCCAGACCGGTAAGCCCCGGACGCACGGCGTTCGATCCGTTCGCTTCCCTCAGTTCCACAAGGTTATCCTGATTCCAAAGCGCGGGGCGCGGACCGACGAAGCTCATATCGCCAACCAATATGTTCAGCAATTGAGGCAGCTCGTCCAGGCTTGCGGCTCGAAGAAAGCGCCCGCATTTCGTTATATATCTTTCCGGATTATTCAGAAGATGCGTGGGCGTATCCTTCGGCGCGTCGGTATACATAGTCCTAAATTTATTTATGTAGAAATAGCTGTGATTTACCCCTACTCGTTTCTGCTGAAAAAATATCGGTCCCCGCGATTCCATGCGTATACAGCACGCGATAATTAATAGTACGGGCGAAAATGTAACCAGCGCGGCGGACGCGGCAGCAACGTCAAGCGCGCGCTTTAAGCGCCGCGCGTAAAACGACGAGGCGTTGGGCGGGTTAATTTTTATTTGAGCCATGTGCTCAGCCCCTGTTCTGATCAGATACCCTTAGGCGCACCATAGCGCGGGCGAGCATGGATCGGGCGAGCGTGTACTCGCGCAAGCTCTGGCGCTGGCGCAAAGCTTCCTCCGCTTCACGTTTGGCTTCCTCCGCGCGGTGGCGATCTATATCCTCCGGCCATTCGATAGATTGCAATATAACAGTTACGTTGCCAGGCAGAATAGTAACGAATCCATCAGACCCGGCGGCCTCGCGAATCGATCCGTTCGACGATATGCGAATCATTCCCTCCGCCAGCGTTACCACCTCCGGCTGATGACCCGCAAGCACGCCGAACAAACCGTCGTCCGTCTGGAACGTAAGCGAATCGGCAGCGCCTTCGAAAAACGTATGCTCCGGCGTTAAAATCGTAAGATGAAACGCGCTCATAACGAACCGCCTCCCCGGGGCGGATCTGCGGATTCATCCGACGCACGGATTAAGCTCGCCTGCGGCTCCCGCTGCTCCTGCCTGATTACAGGCTGCTCAGCCTTTTGCGGCGGCAAATGCGCGGCGCGTTCTCCCGTTAATTTGTCGGAAGCGCCCCGGCGTACGTCGTCCAGATCGCCCGCCATAAAAAATGCGGACTCCGGAAGGTCGTCGGCCTTGCCATCCAGAATATCGCGGAACGACGCGACGGTATCGCCCATCGGAACATATCGCCCGGGAATCCCGCTGAACACTTCCGCCACGAACATCGGCTGCGAAAGGAACCGCTGTATGCGCCTGGCTCTGTGCACTATCGTTCTGTCCTGCTCGGAAAGCTCCTCCATGCCCAGTATCGCTATTATATCCTGCAACTCGCGATAGCGCTGCAGCGCGCTTAACACGCCAAGCGCGGTGTCGTAGTGCGCGCGCCCCACTATATCCGGATCGAGTATGCGCGAGGACGAATCCAGCGGGCTTACCGCCGGGTATATGCCCATCTCCGCTACGGATCGGGATAACACCGTCGTCGCGTCAAGATGCGTGAATATCGCCGCAGGCGCTGGATCGGTCAGATCATCCGCAGGCACGTATATGGCCTGGACGGACGTGACCGCAGCTTCGCCTGTCGACGCGATTCGCTCCTCAAGCGCGCCCACCTCCGACGCGAGCGTCGGCTGATACCCTACCGCCGACGGCATTCGCCCAAGCAGCGCGGATACCTCGCTACCCGCCTGAATATATCTAAATATATTATCTATAAATAATAGAACATTTTGCTTGAGCGCGTCCCTAAAATACTCCGCTATCGTAAGCCCTGTCATGGCTACGCGCATGCGCGCTCCGGGCGGTTCGTTCATCTGCCCGAAAACCAGCGCCGTTTTTTCAAGCACGCCCGATTTTGCCATATCCAGCAGCAGATCGTTGCCCTCGCGGCTGCGCTCGCCGACGCCAGTGAATACGGAGTACCCGCCGTGCTGCGTCGCTATGTTATGTATCAATTCTAATATAAGAACTGTTTTCCCGACACCGGCGCCGCCAAACAGGCCTATCTTACCGCCGTGCGCGTATGGCGCGAGCAGGTCGATCACCTTAACGCCCGTTTCGAATATCCGCGTTACCGGCTTTTGTTTGGAGAACGGCGGCGCGGCTCTGTGGATGCTCCAATAATCGGTGGCGTCTATCGGGCCTTTCTCGTCGATGGGGTCGCCCAGCACGTTTACCGCGCGCGAAAGCAGCCCGAGGCCGACGGGCGTTCTGATCGGCTCCCCTGTGCTCAGCGCCTCCATGCCTCGCGCTAGCCCCTCCGTCGCGCCAAGCGCTATGCATCGCACGGACGAATCCAGATACTGCGAAACCTCCAGCGGAACGCGCCTGTCTCCGTCGATCACATAAAGCAGCGAGTGAATCGGCGGCGTCGCGTCGGGGGGAAAGCGCACGTCCAGCACGGGTCCGATGATACGAAGTACCACGCCTCTTGATTCCGCCAATTCGTTCACCGCTCCCTTCGAAAGGTAAAAACTCCTGCGGAGTTTTTTTTTGAATCCGCCGCAGCTAGCCGCGCGCGCCGCTCATAGGTAATCCGCGCCGGCGCCCGAACCGGCTATAATCTCCGTAAGCTCCTGGGTGATCGCCTGCTGCCGCGCGTGGCCCCATTGAATATTAAGGCGAGAGAGCATGTCGTCCGCGTTGTTTGTGGCGGAATACATCGCGTTCATACGCGCGTGGTGCTCGCTGGCGTTCGCCTGAACCAGCGCGGAATATATCCATCCGATTAAATAATGGGTAACCATCGTATCCAGCGCTTCGAATCTCGATGGATGGTACGCCAGCACGCGCACCGGTTCGTCCGTTTCCGCCGCGTCCGCGAAGTCCTCTTTTAATATAGGCAGCAGCCTTCGCGACGTCGCGTGAAGCGAGCCCTTTGAATCCAACTGCGTATATATAACGTACACGTTATCCAATATATGCTGCGTAAACAGCCAGCACAGCTCGCTTGTGATCGCGCGAGCGTGGCGCAGCGACGGATCCTGAATCACGTGCAGATAATGAACGTCCGGATGCTGGCCGCGCCGTTCGAAATATTCGCTCGCCATATGGCCTATCGTAAACAGCGAGCGATCCTCGGGCGGCGTTTTATTAATTACGCTGTCGGCCAGTTTTAGTATCTCGTGATTATATCCGCCGCAAAGCCCCTTGTCGCCCGCGATTACAAGATACGCGGTTTTATCCCCGTGCGGGCGGAAGAACGGATTGCGCGTCGGCACGTGGATGCTCTCCAGTATAAAGCGTATCTCCGAACGGATTCTCTCGAACGACAGCGCGTTTTGATCGTGCTGGCGCATCGCGCGCTTCATCTTGGCGGATGATATAAGATACATCGCGCGCGTGATTTTGCGCGTATCCTCAACCACCCGGATATGATGGCGTATCTCGGTTAATGCGCTCATACTCCCGCCTCGCGCCTCCACTGCGCGATAGCCTCGCGCAGCGTCTGTTCGGATGTTTCATCCAATTCCTTATCGGTTTCAATCCGCTGAACCAGCGCGGGGTAGCGCGATTTAAGATATTCCGGATAAGCTTTCTTCCAGCGGCTGAGCGCGTCCATCGGAAAATCCCTGGGCAGCAGGCTGCGCGTGAGCGTATACAGCATAGATACCTGAAGCGGCATGGGCATAGGCGCGTGGTTGGACTGCGAAAGCAGCGCGTTCAAACGTTCGCCGTAGCGCAGAAGATCCTGCGTTTGCTTATCCATATCGGATGAGAAGCGCGCGAACACCTGCATCTCCCGGTACTGCGCCAATTCCAGGCGAAGCTGGCTCGCCGCCTTCCGCATCGCCTTGGTTTGCGCCGCGCCGCCCACCCTGGATACGGACAGGCCGCTGTTTACGGCGGGCCGCTGGCCTTCCCTGAACAGCTCGCTATCCAGGAAGATTTGGCCGTCGGTGATCGATATAACGTTCGTGGGGATATACGCTGAAATATCCCCCGCCTGCGTTTCGATTATCGGAAGCGCGGTAAGCGAACCGCCGCCCCGCTCGTCGCTAAGCTGCGCCGCCCGTTCCAGCAGGCGCGCGTGCAGGTAGAACACGTCGCCGGGGTATGCCTCGCGCCCGGGCGGCCTGTGAAGCAGCAGCGACAGCGTGCGGTATGTAACCGCGTGCTTGCTCAGGTCGTCGTATACAATCAGCGCATCGCCGCCGCCATCCATATGGCACTCCGCCATCGCGCACGCGCTGTACGGGGCGATATACTGCATCGTAGGCGAATCCGACGCGGTGGCGCACACTACGCACGTATACGACATCGCGCCTTCGCGGCGAAGTATTTCCACTATCTGCGCGACTGACGACGCCTTCTGCCCTATCGCCACATAAAAGCACGCGATATTATTGCCGCGCTGGTTTAATATCGCATCTATCGCTATCGTGGTTTTGCCGGTTTGGCGATCGCCTATTATCAGCTCGCGCTGGCCGCGGCCTATCGGGATCATCGCGTCTATCGCGATAAGCCCAGTTTCAAGCGGGCGGTCGACGGGCTTGCGCGCGAGAACGTTCGGCGCGGGCGATTCGATCGGCCGCAGCTCCTGCGCGTGAATCGGCGCGCCGCCATCCATCGGCATTCCAAGCGGATTCACCACGCGCCCCAGCAACTCGCCGCCCACCGGAACCGACAGCACCTGGCCGGTGCCCCACGCGCGCTGCCCGGCGACTATTTTCGCGTCGTCGCCCAGCAGCACCACGCCGACCGAATTCTCTTCAAGATTCATCGCGATGCCGTAGCCGCCGGATTCGAATTCGACCATCTCGTTCAAACGGCACCCGGCAAGGCCGGATACCGACGTCACTCCGTCGCCGGAACGCAGCACGCGCCCGGAACCGCGCACTATGGTTTCCGGCTTGATGGCTTCAAGCCTGCCGCGCAGCATGTCGCCCATGCGCTTGAAATCATAATCGGACAGGTCGAGGCTGCGTATCGGTTCCAGCCCGTGCAGCGATCGCGATATATCTTCGAGCTGCGCCAGAATCGAGCCGTCGTATGTCCTTCCGTCCAGCTCCACCTGCACGCCGCCTATCAGGCCACGCTCCACGCGCTCGGTCCACTCGATAGTTTCACCCGCGCGCGCCTCGAATTTCCCGCGAAGCGCCGCGCGCTGTTCGTATGTTAAGGGAAAAGCGGTGCGCATGACGCCTGTTTTCATCCGCTCACAACCCCTCAATCATATCGTTTATCAACCGCGCGTGATCCTCTCGCGTTATGCCGCGCCCGATCAGCTTCTCCGCCATGCTCACCGCAAGGTCGCCCGCCTGGTCGCGTATCGTTTCCTGCGCCTGTATGATCATTTTATCCGCGTCGTCCTTCGCGCGCCGGGCGGTGCGCTCGGCTTCTTCCTGCGCTCGGGAGAGAATCTCGACCGCGCGGGCCTCCGCCAGTTGGGAACTGTTCGTTATTATACCCGCCGCCTTGCGCTCGGCTTCCTCCGTGATGCGCGCGATCTCCTCGCGGGTTTCCTCAGCCCGTTTCATAAGCGCGTCCGCGTCGTCCACCTTTGCGCGAATCATTTCCTGGCGGCCCAGCATGAACGCGCGCACTGGTTTATAAAGCAGCTTATACAGCGCGACGCCGAGTATTGCGGCGTTAATCATGTGGAACGCGATGCTTACGGGATTAAATAGACCGCCCATGCCGATTCGCCCTCCTTTTATTTAATGCGAGGCTCTGCCCCGAACCCTATGGAGCGGGGACGCGCGCAGCTGGAACGCGCCCACACCCGCCCGGAACGTGGGAACCGCCCCATGCCGTGAACTCGCGGCGCAATGCGCTCGCTATGCCCTGCCGCCCAGCACGAAGATCAGCAATATGGATACCAGCAAGCCGTAGATGGCGACGGTTTCCATCATAACAAAGCCGATCATCAGCGAAGAGTTGACCTTGCCGGAAGCCTCCGGCTGGCGCGCGATGGCGTCCATCGCGTGGCTTGTCGCCATGCCCATACCTATCGCGACGCCCGCGCCGACCAGCCCGTACAATCCCGCGCCTATCGCTATTAAACCAATAGTCGACATTTTTTGACCCTCCCACATATTTAAGGTAAAACTCCTGCGGAGTTTCTTTGAATACGCTGCATTTGAATCCGCCGCGACCGGCCGCGCGCGCCGCTTCGATTAAGCCGAACTTGATATTATTCCGTCGCCTCGCTGATATATAACAGCGGCAGCATGCCAAATACAAACGTTTGTATCGCGACGTGCAATATATTAAAGTACACGCCGAGCGCGGCCGGCACGGCGATTGGCACCACCATATATACCAGCTTCATAATTACGCCGCCCGCCAGCACGTTTGCGAACAGGCGGACGGCCATTGAGAACGGCGTAATGAAATCCGTAAGCACGCGTATCGGCGTAGCGGCGGCGGAGGGTTTCGTCCAGGCCGCAAGCCGCCCGCGCAGTCCAAGCGAGCGAACCGCCGTAACGTTTACCAGCAGGAACGCGCTCAACCCCAGCCCGAGCGTACAGTTGATATCCTCAGTCGCCGGGGGCAGCCCGAACAGCTCTATGAAAGTCGTGGCGAAAACATATACCATAAGCGTAAGTATAGCCGGCGCGACGAAGTCCGCTTTATCGCCCACCTGCGAGCGCGCGAAATCGTGAAGAGCGCCTACCATCAATTCGAGAACCGACTGCAATCCCCTTGGCAGTTCCGTAAAATTCCGGATTCGCTTTTGCGCCAGCAGAAGCAGAAGGATAATCGCCGCTATCACACCCCACGAGACCACCACAGACAAGCCTACGTTCAGCGAGCCGATATAAAACGGCTCGGGCATGATTGAAACTTCGATCAACGTTATCCCTCCCTTTGGAACGGGGACTTTGTTCCCGCCGCCCTGAAAGAATGGGAGCCGCTCCCCATGCCCACGAAAGCCACCTATGATAGGTGGCTTTCATTTAACGGGGGCTCTGCCCCGCCGCCTCGAACGAAGCGGGGCAGAACCCCGCACCCTGTTATTAAAAGATAACCGTTTCTTGGAGCGGGTGATGGGAATCGAACCCACGTATCCAGCTTGGAAGGCTGGCGCTCTGCCATTGAGTTACACCCGCGTATGGAGCGGTAGACGAGATTCGAACTCGCGACATCGACCTTGGCAAGGTCGCACTCTACCACTGAGCTACTACCGCGCGCTCCATTTAGATGGGGATCTGCCTCCGACACCGCCAAACGAGACGAGGCCGCGCCCCGTACCCGGTCTGCCGAAAATAACGGTGCGGGCGAAGAGACTTGAACTCATACGCCATATGGCACTAGATCCTAAGTCTAGCGCGTCTGCCATTCCGCCACGCCCGCAAGTTCAATTTAGACGGAACTGCGCCCCGTCCCGACTTCAATCGGGAAGCCTTGGATACGGCGCATTCATTGAAGCGGGGCAAAACGCCCCGCCGTCCCATACCCGCCAACTTCGACGAAGAGCAGTATAATCCTCCTGAGCCTATCTGTCAATCAGGTTCTTCGTAGTTAATTATGTATTACACATTTTAAGCGTAGCAAGCGGAGCCAATGGCGCAGCGCGGCTAGCTGCAGCGGCTTCAAAGAAACTCCAATGAGTTTTCACCTTATATGTTATACGCACCGGGCACCGGCCTCCATCGCCTTCTGGTTGATCGGAATCAATCGCTCCTTCTCCTTGCCCAGCGTGGCGCGAAGCGCGTATACCAGGCTTTCCAGGGATATCGGGCGCAGAGCCATCCAATTCGGCACGGCGCCGCTCCCCGCGCCGCCGGGGCGCTGTTTTGTCAGCGCGTTATATGCGCCGAGCATCACCATATTCGCTACGCGCGCGTTGCCCAATTCCGACGCTATCTCGTTGCACGGCACCGCGACCACGCGAATATCTTCCCGTTTCGGCGCGCGGTCGATAAGGGAGCTGTTATACAGCAGCGCGCCGCCGGGGGCGACGGTCGATTCAAACTTATCCAGCGACGGGCGATTCATCAGCACGGCCACGTCGGGCTCGGTAACCAGCGGCGAACCGATAGGCTCGTCCGCCACGACTACGCCGCAGTTCGCCTCGCCGCCGCGCATCTCCGGCCCGTAGGAGGGCATCCAGGAGACTTCAAGATCTTCATGCATGGCAGCCTTGCACAGCAACTGACCCATAAGCAGCACGCCCTGCCCGCCGAATCCGGCGAACAATACCTGCGTTTCCATAAATAATCTATGCCCCCTTCTTCACGCCTAGCGGATAATAGGGAATCATGTCGCTTTCCACCCATTTGAGCGATTCTATCGGGGTCATTCCCCAGTTTGTGGGGCACGTTGAAAGCACCTCTACCATCGCGAATCCCTCGCCGGCAATCTGCGTTTCAAAGGCCTTGCGGATCGCCTTCTTCGCCTCCAGCACATGCCGCACGTCGTGCACGGATACGCGCGCTATATACGCCGCGCCGGGAAGCTGCGCGAGCATCTCGGACATGCGAATGGGCTTGCCGCACAGCTCCTCGTCGCGCCCATACGGCGAGGTGGTGGTCACCTGCCCTACCAACGTAGTCGGAGCCATCTGCCCACCCGTCATGCCATATATCGCGTTGTTGACAAATATCGTGGTTATGCGCTCGCCGCGCGCCGCTGCGTGCATTATTTCCGCCGCGCCAATCGACGCCAAATCGCCGTCGCCCTGATATGTAAATACAACGCTATCGGGATGCACCCGCTTCGCGCCGGTCGCGACCGCCGGAGCGCGCCCGTGTGCCGCCTGCATCATATCCATATTAAAGAAATCATACGCGAACACCGCGCATCCTACGGGCGCGATGCCAATGGTTTTCTCCCGAACGCCAAGCTCGTCGATCGCTTCCGCGACCAGCCTGTGTATTATACCGTGCGTGCAGCCCGGACAATACGTCAGCGGCATGTCGGTGAGGGCTTTCGTTTTCTCAAATACGCGCATTATACGAGCACCTCCTTTATCGCGGGACTCTGCCCCGCACCCGCCAGGCGGCGGATTTGATCAAGCACGTCGCGCACGGCGGGAACCATGCCGCCCGTTCTGCCGTAGAAGTGGGAGGGGCGCGCGCCGTTCAGCGCCAGGCGCACGTCGTCCACCATCTGTCCGGCGCTCATCTCAACCGTCAGGAATACCCTGGCCGTTTTAGCGGCGTCGGCAATCGGCGCTTCCGGGAACGGCCAAAGTGTGATCGGGCGAATCATGCCGGCCTTTATGCCCTCCGCCCGCGCCAGGCGAATCGCGCTTCGCACTATGCGCGCTACGGTTCCATATGCTACTATTACTATATCCGCGTCTTCGACCATCTCCGAGCCGAACAAAAGCTGTTCGGCGGCGATGCGGCTATATTTTCCCTGAAGCTTTATATTATGATTTTCCAATACCTGCGGATCTATATAAAGCGAGTTGATTATCGCCCGCCGACCCTCGTCCGCTCCGTCGGCGTCGGGCTTCGCCCCGCGTCCTCCCGCCGCCCAGGGTTTCGCGGGGAGCTGCCGCGTCAGCTCGTCCGGAAGATCGACGGGTTCCATCATCTGCCCTATCATGCCGTCGCCAAGCACTATTACGGGAGTGCGGTACTCGTCCGCTATATCGAACGCCTTAATCGTCAGCTCCACCGCTTCCGGAACGGAAGACGGAGCGAGTACCGGTATGCGGTAATCGCCGTGCCCGCCGCCGCGTGTCGCTTGATAATAATCGCTCTGCGCGGGCTGAATGGAGCCAAGTCCCGGTCCGCCGCGCATTATGTTTACTATAACGCACGGAAGCTCCGCTCCGACGATATAGCTTATGCCTTCCTGCTTCAGGCTGATGCCGGGGCCTGAAGAGCTAGTCATCACCCGCGCGCCGGAGCCGGCCGCGCCATAAACCATATTGATCGCGGATACTTCGCTTTCCGCCTGCAGGAACGTGCCGCCCACCTGCGGCATCCGCTTGGACATATATTCGGGAATCTGGTTTTGCGGGGTGATCGGGTATCCAAAAAAATACCGGCATCCTGCGCGGACGGCCGCTTCCGCGATCGCCTCGTTCCCCTTCATGAGCATTTTCGCCACGATATATTCTCCTCCTGGTTAGTATGGGGACTTGCCCCACACCCGCATAAATCAGTATGCTATCGATCGACGGTGATAACGCAGTCGGGACACATGCGCGCGCACGCCGCGCAGCCTACGCAAAGCGCGGGCTGAATCGCGGTTGCCGGGCTGTAGCCCTTCGAATTGATAATCTCCTTATCGAATCCCAATACTTTCTTCGGACAGAACTCCACGCAAATGCCGCAGCCCTTGCATCGCTCCGCCAGAATGGTTACGCTCGCCATACATTACGCTCCTTCGGTCGTTCTGCAATTTATATAGATGAAGTTTATCGTTTAAATATATCATACCGCAGATTGTCCGTCAAATTTATTTCGATTCCATTTCGATATATTTGGAAAACCCTTGCAAATTAAACAGCGCATGTGTACAATTATGCTATAAGGTAAAAACTCCTTCGGAGTTTTTTAATCCGCTGCAGCTAGCCGCGCCGTGCCTTTGGCTCGGCTCGCCGCGCTTACAAGGCCATATTGCGCTCGCGCTAAATCTGGCAACGTGAATAGCGCATTGTTTGTTCTATCGCTAGGGCGTGTTCGAAAAATATCTCGAGGCTGAATGTGCTGGATTTTTATTCAGCGCAAGGAGCCATGAGGGAGGCGTAGTGGAGCTACGTCGAC
>JAISZG010000018.1 GCA_031269355.1 Oscillospiraceae bacterium
GCGCGGCGCGTTCGCGACAGGATACGCGGAGTATCGCCATGGCCGGGCGCCGTTACGTATATGCAGGGCGGCGCGCTTAAAATATGGTCGGCGAATATATTAAACGAGGAATCGCGGGAGGAGCCGGGCACGGTGATACTGGCGGACGCGAAGCGCGGCCTGGCGGTGGCGTGCGGCGTCGGCGCGCTGGAGCTGACGGAGATCCAGCCGCCCGGCGGCAAACGAATGGACGCGCGCGCGTATCTGCGCGGACGGCAGATTCCATTGGGTATTAAGCTTGGAGGCGGCTAAAGTTTTAAAGTAACTGAACTGCGGTTGATAAAACAGACCATCAAAAAATAACCAAACTGTGGACGGCGGATGAGTCCGACCTATCAGCTATCATTATTATACAACAAGCAACGGCGATGCGCACCAACTTTTTCATTACTCGTTGGTGCCAGAAAGATATGGTTATATGAACGATAAACCAGTAACCCGGGAGCGGAATCCCGTTCCGCGCGCGAACGCGGCGCCGTTAAAGCGACCGGATAGCGGCAGGGCGGCGAGCGCGCTCGGCCAGCCAAAACCCGCCGTACGCCCGGCGAGGGCGCGAGCGATATCGCTGGACGCGAACGCGCGCGCGGTCGCGCTCAACGTGCTGCAGGATATGTCGCGCCAGGACGCGTACGCGTCGCTCGCGCTGGACAAGCGGCTGACCGAAAGCAAGCTGGACGAGCGCGACAAGGAGTTCGCCGCGCGCGTGGTATACGGGGTGACCGAAACGCGCCTACGCCTTGACTGGACGATCGACATGCTGCTTCGCGATCCCGAGAATATCGATTCGCTGACGCGCGACCTTCTTCGGATAGGCGCGTACCAGATTTTGTTTATGGATCGCGTTCCGGATCACGCGGCGACATACGAAACGGTGAGCGTCGCGAAAACGCTGCCGGCCTCGCTGCCGTTCGCGGGGCTTATAAACGCGACGCTGCATCGCCTTATCGAGCAGCGGGACAGCATTAAGTTACCCGCCGATCCGGTAGAGAATCTATCGATACGCGCGAGCTGGCCTATATGGATTATCCAGCGGCTGATCGAGGCGTACGGCGCGGATACCGCGCGGGCGATAGCGCTGTACCATTCCGACCCGCGCGTTACCACCATCCGCATGAACGGCACTCGCATAACGAAGGAAGCGTTCGAAAAGCGGCTGACCGACAGCGGTCGCGCGTGGACGCCCGCCCTGCTCCCCGGCGCGTATCGGGTGCGCGGCATTGGTGCGGTGGGGGCCGATCCGCTGTATCGCGGCGGATATTACAGCGTGATGGGCGAATCGAGCATGCTAGCGGTAGAAGCGATCGGCGTGCGGCGCGGCATGCGTATACTCGACGCGTGCGCCGCGCCGGGCGGCAAAACGATGCTTATCGCGGAGCGGATGCAGGGAACAGGGCGGGTTATCGCGTGGGATATTCATGAGCATCGCGTGGAGCTGCTGCGCGCGCAGGCCGGGCGGCTGTCGCTGGATAACATCCGTCCGGTGGTTCGCGACGCGACGAAGCCGTATCCCGACGGGTTCCAAACGATGGACGCCGTGCTGATAGACGCGCCCTGCTCCGGACTGGGCGTGGCGCTGGACAAGCCGGACGCCAAATACAGGCTGACCCCCGAGCGGCTGGCCGAGCTTATCAATACGCAGCGCGCGCTGCTGAGCGCGTGCGCGCCGCTGGTAAAGCCGGGCGGCACGCTGGTATATTCCACTTGCACACTTTTGCCGGAGGAGAACGGCGAGCAGGTGCGCGAGTTCCTCGAAGCGCACCCGGAGTTCTCGCTGGATAACGCGCCCGTCGCGGGGTTCGCGCCGGGATCGTACGGAACGCAGCTGCTCGCGCATCGCGATCACGTGGAGGGCTTCTTCTTTACGCGAATGATTAGGGTAAAATAAATATATTTATATAGTTATGTATATATGATTATTGCAGGTGATTAATGGATAAGCGCGATCTTCTCGATTTTGATATGGAGGCTTTGCGCGGGTTGATGGCCGAGCTTGGCGAACCCGCGTTTCGCGCGAAGCAGCTTTATCAGATGCTGGCGCGCGGAACGCCGTTCACGGGGATGCTGCAGCTTCCTGCGAAGCTTCGCGAGCGGTTGGACGAAACGTGCGTCGCGAACGGCGTTACGATAGAGCGCGCGTTCCCGTCGCGAAACGGGGACGCGGAAAAATATTTATACAGGCTGCGCGACGGGCACCTGATAGAAGGCGTGCGAATGCGCTACAAATACGGCGACACGCTGTGCGTTTCGACGCAGGTCGGATGCAGGATGGGCTGCCTGTTCTGCGCGTCGTCGCTGGACGGGCTGGCGCGAAACCTGACGTGCGGCGAGATATTGGGGCAGATAGTGGCGCAATCGGATTCCTCCGGCGGCTTTGCGCGGGCGGCGGTGCACAACGTAGTGCTGATGGGCAGCGGCGAGCCGTTTGATAATTATGATAACGTGCTGCGGTTTTTGAGAACGGTTCGCGACGCCGAGGGGCTGAATATAGGCGCGCGGCGGATATCGCTATCCACATGCGGACTGCCGGGCGCGATCGAGAGGTTCTCGCGGGAAGGATTGCCCGTAACCCTATCCGTATCGCTGCACGCGCCGAACGACAATATACGGGGAACTATTATGCCCGTCGCGGCGGCTCTGCCGATTCGCGAGCTGCTGCGCGAATGCGGGATTTATTTCGAATCGAGCGGGCGGCGGATCATATTTGAATATGCGCTTATAAAGGATATAAACGACGCGCCAGAACACGCGCGGGAATTGGCGTCGCTGCTGCGCGGCATGCCTTGCCATGTGAACGTGATCCCGCTGAACGGCGTGCCCGAGCGCGGCTTGACCGCCACCGGCGGCGCGGGAATTCGCCTGTTCCTGGAGGAGCTTACGCGCGCTGGCGTTTCCGCGACGCGGCGGCGCACATTGGGCGACGAGGTAGCAGGCGCGTGCGGCCAGCTCCGCAGAAGCTATTCATCCGCCGACGCTTGATACAAAGCCTCATTTAAATAACAATAATAAAAACATATAATAACAAAAGCCGCCGCAGCTCCCATCGGAAACTGCGGCGGCTTTATAATGTTTAAACTTTTATATGGATTTAGTATTATTCGGCGGACGGCGCGATATACTTCTCGGCGCGCTCGTCGAGCACTTCCTGAGCGCCGGCCGCGAGCCAATCGGCGATATCGGCATCCCAGGTCGCGTCGAATTCTTCGGGCTTCGCGGTGACGGCGCGCGCCATCAGCGTAAGTCCCTTATCGACCAGCGTCTGGTTCACCGGGCCTGCGGACAGGATTTCGACGCCGGGCACTACGATAGACGGGCGACCGTCCTTCATCGCCAGCTCGTACGCGTCGACGATAAGCTGCGGATCAACCGTATAGGAGCTTGCGAGCGCCTGCACGTATGTTTCCGGGTTGCCGGTATCCAGGCCGTTTATGCCGAACGTATAGTCGATGTTCTGCGCGGAGTTCATGATCTGCGGCCCTTCGGCGGATATCAGGCGCGGGATTCCGTTCTCCAGCACGTGGGTGACGCCCTCTTCGCCGATTTGCAGATAGTAGCGGTTTTCAACGCGGGACAGCCAGTTCGCGTAACGCAGAGCGGCCTCGGGCGCCTTGCTGAATATCGGAACGAAGAAGTTCAGTCCGGCCGCGTCGTACAGCCCCTTAGCCGTTTGCCCGGCGGAGTTGACGAACGGGTCGATCGCTACGATTTCGGCTTCCGGCACATTTATCTGCAGATCGCGCAGCAGGCCTGGCGTGTCGCGGTACGGTTGATCCCAGTTGTGGATGAACGAACCTACCACGCCGGATTTGATCAGGTTATCGGAGGGCGTGTCGTCCTTATACAGCGCGAACTCGGGATCGATGAGGCCCTCGTTGTACAGCTGGTTGAGCAGGCGGAAGCCTTCTTTATAATTGGGGAGCAGGAAATAACGATCGGCTATGGTGTTAACCCAGCGATCGCGATCGGACAATTCGGGATCGATGAACGAATCCAGAATGGTAGACGCGCGCCAGCGAACATCGTTGGTCATCGTGAACGGAATAACCTTGTCCAGACCCACGCCGCCCGGATCCTGCGCCTTGAACTGACGCAGCGCTTCCACGTATTCCTCGGTGGTCGTCGGAATTGGCAGACCCAGCTTGTCCAGCCAATCCTTGCGGATGAACGTGTTGTTCTGCGCTACGTTCATGCGGCGCGCTGGGATGGAGTAGGTGGCGCCGGTTTCGTTAATCTGATTTCGATAAATGAAATCGCTGCCGGGTTTCGCGAGGTCAGCGCCAAGGAAGGCTTTCAAATCGTCGAGCACGCCGGACTCGATATATGGCGTAAGGTCGACTACGCCGCCCTGCTGGCTGTAGTTGGTGATCAGCTCGCCGCTGTAGGTGAAGCTGATGTCGGGGGCGGTACCCGCGGCCATCAGGTTGTTAAGCTGTTCGGTTTCTTCCCAGCGGGAAACGGCTACGAACGTAACGCCGATGTTCTCGTCTTCCAGCACCTTTTTCTTGATCCAATCGGTGTAGAAGTTGTTGGTTGGGTCGGTTTTTCCGCCGTCGGTTCCGCGATCGAATACCTCGACGGTGATTTCAGCGTACTCGGGCTTTGCGGCCTCGGCGAGCGCGCCCGGCAGCAGGCACAGGCACAGCGCCGCGGCGAGCAGCAGGGAAAGGGCTTTTCTAATCATGCTTCAAACCTCCTATGATTCAATTGGTTCTATCGTAAAAGGTGTCGCGAGCCGGATTGCCGGATCGGGTTCACCCTTTTACCGCGCCTATCGTAACCCCGGCGATGAAGTATTTTTGCAGCCATGGATATACGAGCAGTATCGGCAGCGTCGCGAACATAACGGACGCGGCCTTCAAGCCCTCGCTCGCCATCGGCGCAGCGGCGATGCCCTCGTTCTGCGCTGTTTCGATAGCCGAAAGATTATTTATTATTTGATATAATTTTAATTGAATGGGCGCGTATTTTGGCGTGGTCATATACAGCAGCGCGTCGGAGAAGCCGTTCCAGCGACCCACCGCGTAAAACAGCGCGAGCGTAGCGAGCACGGATGTGGAAAGCGGCAGGAATATGCGGACGAGAATTACCAGCGGATTCGCGCCGTCAAGCTCGGCGGATTCGCGCAGGCTCTCCGGTATCGAATAGAAGAAACTGCGCAGCACTATCATATTAAACACGCTGAGGCAACCGGGGAGAATGAGCACCAGCGGATTATTCAGCAGCTTCAAATCGCGCATTAATATATAGTTGGGAATGGTTCCGGCGGAGAAATACATTGTAAGTATAATCGCTGTGTTGATAACCTGCCGACCCTTCAGGTTGCCGTACGTAAGCGGGTACGCGCACAGCACAGTCATAATCATAGACACAATCGTGCACACCACGGTAAGGAACGCGGTCCATATCATCGAGCGGGAAAACGACGCGTCTTTGAATACAAACTGGTAGCTCTCCCAGGTAAAGTCGACCGGCCACAGGAACACGCGCCTGTTGATCAGCGCCTGAGACGAGCTAAGCGAGCGGGCGAATATGTTGAGCATCGGCGTAAGGCATACGATGATCAGCAGCAGGCACACGCACGCGATGATAAAATCCACGCGCTTCGTATGGCGGGATTTAACGACGCGGCTGGCGAATGGCTCCGGGGAATCCGATTTACGATCGGTATCGGTTATGTTGCTGCCGGTCATGCCGCTTACCTCCTTACCATATTCCGCGCTCGCCGGAGCGGCGCGCTATCGAATTGGCTATCACCAGGAAGAACACGCATACCACCGATTGGAATAACCCTACGGCGGAGGCCAGCGAGAACTGGTTCGAGCGTATGCCCACCCGATATACATATGTGCTTATAACATCCGCTACGTCCGTGACCAGCGAGTTGCGCATGGCGTACGGGCGGTCGAATTCGCTGCCGAGTATGCGGCCAAGGCTCATTATAAGAAGGGTGACTATCGTAGGGCGAAGGCCGGGCAGCGTTACGTGCCATATCTTGCGCAGCCGCGACGCGCCGTCCACCTCGGCGGCTTCATATAATTCGGTGCTTATTCCCGTTATCGCGGCCAGATATATGATGGTGTTCCAGCCGACGCTCTGCCACAGCCCCAGCCCTATATATGTAGGCACCCACCCGCGCGACGAATCCAGGAAGTGAATGGGCGCGCGGCCAATTTTCGCCAGCGCCATATTCACAAGCCCGGTGTTTGGCGCGAACAGCTGCAGCGCCAGGCCGCTGATTATTATCCAGGAAAGGAAATGCGGCAGATATACCACCGTTTGAGTGAGCTTTTTGAACCGGCGGTACGCAAGCTCGTTCAGCAGTATAGCAAGCATTATGGGCGCCGGAAACCCTACCGCGAGATCGAGCAGGTTCAGCGTTACCGTGTTGCGCAGCGCGTTGAAGAAATCGGCCGTGCCAAGCGCCTTGCTGAACCACTTCCAGCCGACCCACGGCGCCGACCACACGGTGCGGAACATGTTGTATTCCTTGAACGCGATCACTATATTCGTCATAGGGATATACCTGAATATGACAAAGAACGCGAGCGGCAGCGCGAGCATCGCGTAGAGCATCCAGGTTTTTCGAATGTACGAAACGCCCGAGCGCCTCCTGATTGGATTTGTACGGACCATAGCGCCGCCCTCCTCTTTAATTTAAGCGTAACAAGCGAAGCAGCGGAGCCAACGGCGTGGCCTGCTGCAGCGGATTCCAGTGCGCGGGCGAAGCCCCGCGTTAAAAGAAGCTTCGCATGAACTTCACATTATAAGGCGGGTTGGCCGTTACGCCCGTCCCTCCGCGCGTTCCGCATATAGCGCGCCTTTCGCGGGTGTGGGGCGCGGCTCCACCTCGTTCGGGGCGGCGGGGCAGAACCCCGCGTTAAATAATATAACGTTTTGCGTAAAACTTCCATACACAGGCGATGGTTTTTTTGTGATTTTCACACCATATATTATAACGTAATCATTCAATCAATACAAATATTGGTTGCTTTCCCGCATCACTATTATAGCCTAACTTTTGTGAGAATTCAAGATATGATCTATTACCATTTATCGCGGGGCGTAGCCCCCCACCCGCCCCGAATTATATGGGGCTGCGCCCCATACCCGCACTTGTCACAATATTTGTCACAGCATCTCGAGCGCGACGCCGCTTAGCAGCCGCTCGACATCGCCGCGCGTTATCGGCTGCGTACCCTCCGTCATAACCTTCGCGCCCGCCGCCGCTACCGCGAATCGGAACGCGTCGAGCGCGCCCGCGCCGCGCCTGTGCGCCGACAGCCAGCCGGACAGCATCGCGTCGCCCGCGCCTGCGGTGGAGCGAACCATTACGTCGGCAGCGGCGGCGTACGCCTGCGTATGCGCGTCCGCCCAAACGGCGCCGTCCGCGCCCATCGAAACGAGAACGTTCGGAATTCCAAGCTCAATAAGCTTCAGCGCCTCGCCCGCCGCCATGCCCCGCTCAGCGCAAGGCGTGCCGCAATATAATTCAAGTTCATATTGATTAGGTTTTATAAAATCCGGCTTCTCGCGAACGGAACTGGCGAACGCCTCGCCCTCCGCGTCCAGCGCGACGCGGCAATCGGGGGCCGCGCGGCGGACGGCGCGGATAAGCCGGGCGTACGTATCCTTCGGAAGCCCCGTCGGCAAGCTGCCTGTGAGGACGAGCCACTCGCTGCGCCGCGCGAACGACGTCGTCAAAAACTCTATCTGCGTATAAACGGACGCGTCGACCGGCGGCCCGGATTCGTTGATTTCGGTAATCCGACCGGTAGAGCTATCGATCAGCTTTATATTGATCCGCTCGTCGCCGTTCACTCGAATGAACTCCGTCGCAACGCCCGCGCCGCGCAATCGCGCGATGGTCTCGTCGCCGCCCGCGCGGCCTATGCAGCCCACGCACGCGCAGTCCTCGCCGAGCGCGCGAAGGTTCAGCGCGACGTTCACGCCCTTGCCCACGTAATCCAGCCGGCTGCTTTGCACGCGATTCATGCCGCCGACGACAAGCCTTGGAATGGTAACGGTTTTATCGATGCACGGGTTCAAGCATACTGAGGTTATCATAATGATTAGCTTTTGATTCGCTTTCTTTGAATTATATTTTCTGGATTATATCATAAAAAGATAATTTTGAAAACATCCGGATATTGGCGCACTCCATTCTTTCAGCGGGGCGTGACATAATACCCTCTCGAAAATAAATGCGCGCGAAAAATTGCGCCGATGAAAATTCAACAGATTTAACAGAAAGAATTATTCGTATGATTCGCGCGCCATTATAGCATAAATCCGCAGTTGCGGTTCAAACTACACTCGTACGAGAACTGGAGGATGAATTTATGATTATTTTAAGAATTAAGCCGCGCGCGACGATCCCCGCCGGAACGCCTGTCCTCGTTTCGGACGTGGCGGACGTTATGTGCGACGCGCGTTTATCCACTCA
>JAISZG010000031.1 GCA_031269355.1 Oscillospiraceae bacterium
CGTCCCCCGTCCCCCACCCCAAAAGGAAATTGGGGGGGACAGGGGAGAATCCTAAATTAATTATACTTATCCCTTATCATAGCCAAATTATCAATAATCGCGATATTCTGTGGACATGCGGCTTCACACGCCCCACATGCCACGCATTTGCTGGCATCTATCCCTTTATCAATTTTATCCTTGTATCCCCATTCGAAACTGCCCATCGAGTTAACCCTATACGCATCGTCGAACGGGCGGAATATATCCGGTATCGCAACGCCCTGCGGGCAGGGCACACAGTAGCGGCAGCCTGTGCAGCCTATCTTCGTGCGCGCCAGATACGCCCGTTTAAGCTCCGCCACGAACGCCTGGTCGGCAGCGCTGAGCGTCTCCGGCAGCCTTGAGAAAATTCCCAGATTATCGCGCGCCTGCTCAAGTGTGCTGATCCCGCTTAGTATCACCTTCACCTCCGGGAACTGCGCGACATAATCAAACGCCCATTCGACGGGGCTGCGCTTCGGCTCGCGCTCCTCTATCATCGCGCGTATGCCGTCGGGAGGATTCGCCAGCGCCCCCCCGCGCAGCGGCTCCATAACCACAATTCCAACGCCCTTGCGACCAGCCGCGCGGATTCCCTCTAGCGTCGCCTGGTTCTCGTCATCCAGGTAGTTGAACTGCACCTGCGCCATCGCCCAATCATAGTCATTCAGAATATCTAGGAATGTCTCCGCGTCGTCGTGGAACGAGAAGCACGCGCGACCGATACGCCCGTCCGCCTTCGCACGCTCTAAAAATTTTTGATATCCAAGCTTGCGGTAGTTATCAATATGCGCCTTGTTCAGCGCGTGCAATAGATAGAAATCAATATGCTCGACCTGCAGTTTCTTTAGCTGTTCGTTCAGCAGGCGATCCATATCCTCTTCCTTGTGCACCAGCCAGCTAGGCAGCTTTGTCGCGAGCGAAACCTTGTCGCGGTATCCGTCCTTCAACGCCTCGCCAGTGACCAGCTCGCTGTTCCCGTCGTGATATCCGTAGGCGGTGTCCACATAGTTTACCCCGCCGTCGATAGTGGCGCGGATTAGCTTGATCGCCTCCGGTTTGTCAATCGCGCTTTTCCCGTCCTCCTGCTTCGTCGGCAGCCGCATACAGCCGATTCCAAGCCTGCTTACGTTTAAGCCGCCCCATTCTTTAACCGCTATTGTTTGCATGGTATCGCCTCCTTGTGTAAGGTTCGCAACATATAATAACGCGGGGTTCTGCCCCGCCGCCCCAAACGAGGTGGAACTGTGCCCCACACCCGCCGAAACCGATTTCAATTATACAAAATTATAGCGCGTTTGTCAAAGAACTGGGCGCAGTGCGAAGTCCCGATCCGTTCGGGGCGGTGGGGCAGTGCTTCGCCTTATTTGAATGCACGCTATTTATATAATATAAATTTTTATGTTATGTTATTGTAAACGAACGGAGCATGGGTGTACAATAATTCTTGGATAATTTATCGAGGATGTTTATGTAAGAAGATGAAACGATAGGTCGCCTGATGCGTCTAATATGTATATTAACACCGATCATCGACGAGGTCGCGAAGATGCCGCCGTTTAAACGGAGTTTAGTATTAACTGGATATTTGTATTAGACGCGTAGGGTGGGTTGCGTTTCTTCTCTGTCATATACATCTTCACTGAATTTTATAGGAAATATTTTATATTGTGAATATTAATTCATGTTGAACGCTTATCACGCGGGTAATGTCGCGCTTTGTCACATTTTGTGTATGTTATCTTATGGTTTATAGGGCTGGGGAAAAGTACGGCTGGCGGTGGTCGGATAGCGCTTATGGACAAAGTGGCGTGCGGCGATGTGCTGCCGCGCCTCCGGGCGCGGGACGTGTGTTAGTTGCCGCCCACACTTGAATAGGAGATATTATGGTTTGATTTCTGCATAAGGGTTTTTCTATGGGTGTGGGCGGCGGGGGACGAGGGGGGCGTTGGGGTTGGGTACGAGGTTACGAGGTTACGTTGGGAGGGCTCTGCCCTCCCAAACCCTCCCGCCAAGGGGCCATGGGCCCCTTTGGAAACCCCTTCCGTTGTGATGGTGCCCCCCCGGGCGCAGAGGGCGCCCGGGGAGGCGTGGCGGGTGAGATGAGCTGGGGTGTCGGTGGTTGGCTCTGGGACATCGGGAGGGCTTCGCCCTTCCGATGTAGTTGCTGAGTGCTTCTTGAGTGGGTTTGCATTATGGACTATAACTAAATGTTGACAACTGCCTTGCGTTTTGGTATACATCAAAATCGAAACAATAAGCGGGTATGGGGCGCAGCCCCATTAATTCGGGGGCGTCGGGGGCAGAGCCCCCGCCTAAAGAAAGGCGTCGATTTTCGTGTCCATTATTGATGTGCATACCCACGCGTTCCCCGATAAAATTGCATCGCGCGCCGGTCAGGCGATTGGCGAGTTCTACGGCATCGATATATTCAACGACGGTACGTTTTCAACGCTGTTTGAAAAGGGCGCGGCTGCGGGCGTGTCGCGATTCGCCGTGCTCAACGTCGCCACTAACCCCGCACAGGCATGCCGTATCAACGATTCGCTCGCGCGTACGGTCGCGCTATATCCCGATAAACTTATAGGATTTGCGGGCGTGCACCCCGACGACCCCTCGCGCGTCGACGAGGTCGAACGCGCGCGCTCGCTCGGCCTGAAAGGAATAAAAATCCATCCCGATATCCAGAAATTCCCAATCGACGACCCGCGCATGCTGCCCATCTACGAGGCTATGGGCGACCAAATGATACTCTTCACCCACGCCGGCGACTATAGATACGATAACTCAAGCCCCGCGCGCATTCTCGGCCTGCGCCGTTTGTTTCCGCGCTTGCCCATTATCTGCGGCCACTTCGGCGGCTGGAGCGTTTGGAAACAGGCCTGCGAGCTTCTGTGCGGCGAGAAAATTTATGTGGATACATCAAGCACCGCGTTTTGGAATACGGACGAGCAGCTGCTTAACCTTATCCGCGCGTTCGGCGTCGATTGGGTGATGTTCGGCACCGATTACCCCGTTTGGAATATCCAAAACGAGGTGAACAGAATCACCAGGCTAAATATTACAAGCAAAGAAAAAGACGCGATATTTTATAAAAATGCCGAACATTTATTCGGCATATGATAATATATATGCCAATGATCATAATACAATACAATATAATATAATATAATATAACATGATTAGTCTGAAAGGAATGGATATGAAGTATGTGTTCGTAACCGGCGGCGTGGCGTCCTCACTGGGCAAGGGGATAACGGCGGCGTCGCTGGGCAGGCTGCTGAAGGCGCGCGGCTACAGGGTGTCGCTTCAAAAGATGGATCCCTATTACAATATCGACCAGGGTCTGCTCAGCCCGCTTCAGCGGGGCGAGGTATATATTACCGACGACGGAGTGCCTACCGATCACGATATAGGCCACTACGAGCGCTTCACAGACGCGCAGCTTTCCGGCGAGGCGAGCGTATCCACGGGTAAAATACACCTGTCGATAATGGAGCAGGAGCGGCGCGGCGCGTACCGGGGCTGCACTATACAGATGGTTCCCCATATAACGGACGAGATAAAACGGCGGATTACGCGTACGGCGGCAGACGCGGACGCGGATATCGCGATAATCGAGATAGGCGGCACCGTAGGCGATATGGAAGGCGCGCCGTTTCTTGAGGCGATTCGCCAAATGCGCTGGGATCAGCCGGAGGGCGACTGCTGCTTTCTGCACGTCACATACCTTCCCACCGTCGGCGCGGAGCGCGAAATAAAAACAAAGCCGACCCAGCACAGCGTAAAGATGCTGCGCGGGGTAGGCATACAGCCGGATATCGTGATCTGCCGCACGGAGGTTCCGATTCCCGCCGACGCGCGGAATAAGATCGCGCTGTTCTGCAACGTAACGCCGGAGCGCGTGATCGAAAATATCGACGCGCCTCTGCTCTATGAGATTCCGCTGCGCCTTGAGGCGGAGGGGCTGGGCGAGAAGGTGCTGTCGATACTGCGGCTGGGGCCGCGCGAAGCGGATCTATCCGTGTGGAATGCTATGGTAGAGCGGGCGCGGCATCCGGAACGCTCGCTGCGCGTAGGGCTGGTGGGCAAATATGTGGAGATGCACGACGCGTACCTCAGCGTGGCGGAGGCGCTGAGCCACGCAGGGATAGCGCGCGGCGTGCGGGTAGAGATAGTTTGGATAGCCGCGTCGCGCGTGGAATCGTGCGGCGCCGACGCGTGCCTGAATAATGTTGACGCGATAATAGCGCCGGGCGGACACGGGCGCAGCGGCGCGGAGGGAATTATCCAAACGGCGCAGTGGGCGTATCTGCATAAGGCGCCCTATTTGGCGATAGGCTACGGCATGCAAATGACGGTCGCCGCCGCCGCGCGATCTCTGCTGAACCTGCCGGAGGCGAACACCACGGAGGCGAACCCCAGCACGCCCGATCCCGTCGCGAGGGTGCCAAAGGATCGAGCGGATAAGGTAGGCGCGGAGCGCGTGCGCATGGGCGGCCAAACCTGCCTGATCACGTCCGGAAGCCTTCTTTCGTCATGCTACGACGGCTTGCGGGAAACCAGGGAGCGGCACGGAAACAGGCTCGAGATCAATCCCGCCTATGTTCAGCCGCTCACTGAAAAGGGCGTGCGATTCCCGGCTACCGAAAAGCGCGAGGGATATGTCGAGGCGATCGAGCGGAGCGAGCATCCGTTTTATATAGGCGTGCTGTACCATCCGGAGTTCCTCTCGCGACCCGACCGCCCGCACCCGCTTATCGACGCGTTTATTCAGGCGGCGATGAAACGGGCGATTTGATTATAATTATAATTATATTCTTGTTCCCGTTCGCGTACGGGGCTACTGCGCGAACATCGCTTCAACGGAT
This sequence comes from Oscillospiraceae bacterium, assembly GCA_031269355.1. Classification (GTDB taxonomy): domain Bacteria; phylum Bacillota; class Clostridia; order Christensenellales; family Aristaeellaceae; genus JAISZG01. The sequence goes on from JAISZG010000031.1 coordinate 4,893, forward strand.
TTACTCGCTTCAGCCGCCGCGTCCATCGCCGCCCTGGTATCGCCGTCCAGCGTGTCGGAGCACGACGGGCGCGCGCTCGGGGCGGGTACAGAATCCCCGCTCAAAATATCGCCGCCCGATTTCCGCGAGCCGCTCAGCTGCGGGAAAGCCGCTTTTGTGTTGAGATCGGCGGCGGGCGTATCGGTCGGAAGCGTCCGCTCGCTTGAGGGGCGCTGTTCCGCGCCGCCGTACGTCGCCAATATGTTATCCGCAGCCGTGGCCGCCGCGCCGTCCTTGCCTATTAAATCGTATGCCGCCGCGCTGTTCAGCCTGCGCTCCGGAATGGATATCGACGGTATCCCCGCGACGGCGGTTCGCTCGTTTATCTCATCCTGCTTTTGCACAAGCAGTTCAAACAATTCGATATTTTTATTTATGCGCGCGTCCAACGGCGCCTTGTCGTGCGCGCCGCGCGCCATGTTGAGCGCCATAGGTATATTTCCTATATGAAAGAACGCCATCGATGCTATATCGTATGGCAGCGAACCCCACGCGTCCGCCTCGCATATGTAGCTGCCGGTGCGCGTTCGTATCTTCAGCACTTTATCCACAATAAACAATACGCCAAACCAATCTTCCTGACGATACAGCAGCTTCGCCATTTCCACATACGGCTCGCGAAGCGCGGGCGCCTCCGCTATCGCCTTCCAATAATATTCCATCGCGCTGTTTTGCTGCCCCAGCCCCTCGTAGCAGCGGCCTATAAACCGCATAGACGCGCAGCGCTCCTCCCGCCAGGTGGAGGTGGGCAGCGCCAGGTGCCTTTTCAGCATTTCTATCGCGTCGTTCCAGCGGCGATAGAACATATACTCGCGCCCCAGATAATGCAGATTCCTGTCGTTATTTGGGTTCTCCTCTACCGCCAGCTCGAGCAGCGGCAGGTACTGCGAGCGAGATTTGTTTGGGTCGGCATAATGGTTAAGCTGTATGCCGGGCAGCGCGACCATCGTATGGGGCGCGTCTCCCGTATAATGCAGCACTTCGTGCACGGGATTAACCCATTTGAAATCGTGGTTGCAATGGATTTTATCATATAGGAATACAGTGCCTTCGGTGCCGTCGTCGTTAAAATTCCAGGTATATCTATATCTGCCCTGAATGGAACCCGGCTTCCAGTGCTGCTCCAGCTTTTCGCGCCAGCCGGGCTCGAGTATTTCGTCCATATCGGTGCTAACGCATATGTCGGCTTCTGCGGGAATCAGTTCCATCGATAGGTTGCGCGCGACGTCGAACCGCCAGGGTTTCACCTCCTGCTGACCCACTATGCAGCCAAGCTCCCGCAGCCGCTCGACCGTGCCGTCGGTCGACCCGGTATCCAGCACGCATATCCAGTCCGCCTCGCTCATCGATTTTACCCAGTCATCAATATACTTTAATTCATTTTTGCAAATCGCGTAGACGCATACCTTAAAGCGCATACTCCGCCTCCCGTTCACAGTCGCCGTGTGTTTTACAAGCCGAGCTTTTCGCTCGGTGCTGCACAACAGCGTATGAATCGGGAACGCGGGAAATTCCTTACATTTAGCGCGGGGCTGCGCGCGTCGCTGCGCTCCTTTGGGAAGGGGAGAAAACTCCTGCGGAGTTTTTTTGAGTGAGTGGAAGCTTTGCTGCGCTGCGCCTTCGGCTCCGCTTGCTCCGCTTAAACTGCGGTTCTCCTCTGGGCCTCCCCTCGGGGTTGAAACGGTGGAGCAAATTACGTTCCATCGTTCCTCGTTCCTTCGTTCCAATCCCTAGGGGGAGGTTGGGAGGGGGATCGCAATCCCCTTCCCAAAGGAGCGAAGCGACGCGCTCCACCCCGCATGTATCTATAGAATCATTTTGGGATTACGAGCCGCCGTCCATCACGCGAGTCAGCTTCTCGATCGCGTGCAGCGCATCGGGCAGCGCCTTCGCGCCCGTATCCGCGACCGCGCGCAGCACCATTGTAAGCTGGCTTCCCGGCTCGATTATCAGCCTTTTGTCCGCCTGCGCCAGCGCCGGAATAAGCCGCGATGGATCGACGCGCGCGCTTTGGCTGAATCGCATGCGCACCTGACCCGCCTTGTGCTGTATCCAATCGACGCCCAACTTGTTCAGATACGATTTCAGCAGCGCGATGTCAAGCAGCGTCGTCGCCTCCTCGGGTATGTCGCCGAACCGGTCGGTCAGCTCGTCCTCCAGATCGTCCCGCGCCAATCGGTTCTCCAGCGCCGCGATGCGGTGGTACAGCTCCATCCGCTGCTTCTCGTCCTGCACGTATTCGGAGGGCAGGTACGCGTCCACGTGGAATTCCACGCGCGTTTCGATGGCGTCCGCCGCCGCGCCTTCCTCGCCGCGCAGCTCGCGCACCGTCTGCTCAAGCAGCTTGCAGTACATATCGTACCCTACCGCAGATAGGAACCCGTGCTGCTCGGCGCCAAGCAGGTTTCCCGCGCCGCGTATCTCCAGATCGCGCATTGCGATTCGAAAGCCCGATCCGAATTCCGTGAATTCACGTATCGCCTGCAATCGCTTATCCGCCGTCTCCGATACCGCGCGATCCGGCTGCAGCGTCAAATATGCGTACGCCACCCTGTTCGACCGGCCTACGCGCCCGCGCAGCTGATATAGCTGCGCCAAACCAAAGTGATCCGCTTCGCATACGATTAGCGTATTCGCGCGCGGCACGTCCAGGCCGGATTCAATTATCGTGGTGCACAGCAGCACGTCGTACCGCCCGTCGTAGAAATCCAGCATTACGTCCTCTAGCATATGCTCGCGCATCTGCCCGTGCCCGATAGCCACGCGCGCTTCCGGCACGGTATCCTTCAGCTTCGCGAACACACTCTCTATAGAATCAACATGATTATATACCATATATACCTGCCCGCCGCGCGAAAGCTCGCGGAGTATCGCGTCGCGCACCAGCCCGTCGGAATATTCTACGACGTGCGTTTGAACGGGATACCGTTCCTCCGGCGGGGTTTCGAGCAGGCTCATATCCCGTATGCCCACCATAGACATATGGAGAGTGCGCGGTATGGGTGTAGCGGAGAGGGTCAGCACGTCCACCGCACGCCGCAGGTTTTTGATGCTCTCCTTATGCGCTACTCCGAAGCGCTGTTCCTCATCCACCACAAGCAGGCCAAGCGATTTAAACTTTACATCCTTCGCGAGCAGCCGATGAGTGCCCACGAGTATATCTATCTCGCCCAGCTCCAGGCGCTTTAGAATTTCCTTTTGCTGCGCTGGTGTTTTGAAGCGGCTGATTGACTCCGCGCGAACGGGAAAGCCCTGGAACCGCTCCTGTATCGTATGGAAATGCTGCTGGGTGAGCACGGTGGTAGGCGCGAGTATGGCGACCTGCTTGCCGTCCATAATCGCCTTGAACGCGGCGCGCAGCGCGACCTCCGTTTTGCCGTATCCCACGTCGCCGCACAATAGGCGATCCATGGGCGTTTCGCTTTCCATATCGCGCTTTATTTCCTCCGCCGCCTGCAGCTGGTCGGGCGTTTCCTCGTATGGGAAGAACTCCTCGAATTGCAGCTGCCACGGGGTATCCGGGCTGAACGCGTGACCCTTTATCGCGGTGCGCTGCGCGTACAGCTTCACAAGATCGAACGCCATCTGCCGGATAGACTGGCGAACCTTCTGCTTCTGCCGGTTCCATTCCGAGCCGCCCAGCCGATTAAGGCGCGGCGCGGCGGCGTCCCCGCCTATATACTTTTGCACGCGATCCATCTGATCTGTCGGAATGTAAAGCTTGTCGCTATCCTGATACTGAATATATAAATATTCCCGCCAGTGCCCTTCGCTTTGCAGCCGCACCGTTCCCTTATACATGCCAACGCCGTGCGATTCATGCACCACGTAATCGCCTATTTTAAGATCGGTAAACGCGGCTATCCGCTCGCCCGCCCGCTTAAGCTGCCGCGCCCGCCGCAGCGCCGCGCCGAACAAATCCGCGTCGGTGAGCGCGGCGAATTTCATTTCCGCCGATACGAATCCATGTGCCATCGACAGCGGCAGCACGGCGGGTACGCCGGAGCCCAGCGAACGCCCGGGCGCGGCGGCTCGCGCGGATACCCCTTGAGCTGCCGACGTTAAATCAGCGGGTGTGGGGCGCAGCCCCACTTCGTTCGGGGCGGCGGGGCGGAGCCCCGCTCTAATGAATGTATCCTTTGACGAAGCCAGCGCCGCGTCCGCGTCCGTCCATAATTCGCAGGAGACGCCCATTTCGGATAACGATTCGCAAAGCCGCCTGCCGCGCGCCGATCCTCCCGCGAGAAGCGCTATCCGCCAGCCGTTCGTCCGCCAGCGCTTTATATCCGCCGCCGCGTCGCGCAGCGCGCCCTGATAGCCCGTCGAGCCTACGCTTTCCATTTTTATCAGAGCCTCGGCGCGCAGCCCCGCGAACGTGCGCAGGAACGAGCTGAACATGATAACGGACGGTGCGCGGCGCGCGGCCGCGAACCATTCCTCCGCGTCCAGCAGCAGCCCCGCCTGCCCGCTCAGCGCCTCGCCACGCTCCAGCGCGTTCTTGAAAGTCTCCCGGAACGCCTCAAGCCGAGCCTCGCATCGCTCGCGGATTTTATCCGGTTCATCCAATATTACGACGAATGAGCTTGCCCAGTCGAATATTGATTCGGTTTTCGAATAAATATATAATATGAATTGTTCGATGCCCGCGGGATACGCGCCCGCGCGAACCTGATCCGCGATGCGGGATATATGATGCGCGAGCCGCGAGTCGCCGGTGCCCGCGCGCGTCGCCATAGCGGGAACGGCGCGCATCTCGTCCAGCGCGGGCAGCTCGGTGAAATCGTCTAAATCGCCCGAATCGCCTGAATATTTTGCTGAATCAAATGAATCAATCGAATTAAGCGAATCGCCTGCGCGCGCGGCCTTTCCAGGTTCTGCCAAAGGAGCGCGCCCTATATCCGATGGCAGCGCGTATCCGCGTTTTTGCAGCGCGTCCGTCAGCGCGCGCTCCATGTTCGACGCCGCGCGTTCCCGCGCCACGTCGTCCAGCAACAGCTCGGACGCGGGCGTAAATTCGCAGCGCTGGCAATTCTCATGCGAGCGCTGGGTTTCGGTAGAAAAATATCTGATCGAATCCAGCTCGTCGTCGAAAAACTCCACGCGTATAGCGTCCGTTGCGTCGGGCGGATACGCGTCGATTATGCCGCCGCGCAGCGCGCACTGACCCTTAGCCTCCACCCGCTCTACGCGCTCATATCCCATCTGGATAAGCGAGCGGATCAGCTCGCCCGGCTGAATCCGCTCGCCCACCCGCACGGTTCTGCCGAACGTTTTAAACGATTCGCGCGGCGCGAGCCTTATTACGGCGGCGTCGGCGGAAGCTATCACTATATCCGCGCGCCCGGACTCTATCGCGTGCAGCGTTTCCGCGCGGCGGAACAGCGTATCCTTGCTGGAAGCGGCCGCGTGATAGAACGTTATCTCGCGCGGCGGCAGCAGGTACGCGCTTTTGCCGATCAGCTGGGTAAGGTCGCTGTGCAGCCGCAGCGCCTGCTGCTCGGTGGCGGTTATAATTAATATGGGCTGGCACAGCGCCTCGCGCAGCGCGCGCGCGATAAACGGCTTGGCGGGTTCAGCCATCGAATATGCCAGCGCGAGCTTATGCTCCCGCGCCGCGCCTACCAGCGATTGAAAGCTCGAATCCTCAAGTATGGGTTGGATGATCGCCTCTCGCATGCATCCTCCTATCGAATTATATCGAACGTATCGCGCGGCGAACCTATTAGCCGGCGGCGAACCTATTAGCGCGGGGCTCTGCCCCGCCGCCCCGAATTAAATGGGGCACAGCCCCATACCCGCTCAGCCGCGCGGCGGGTTCGCTGCGGGAGCGGCGGCCGGGGCGTTGCCTATTCGCAGCGCCGCTTCGACGCCGCGCTCCGCCAGCTCAAGAGCCGCGTCCGCCGCGCGATTGTACGCGTCGAACGCCAGCTGGCGCTCGTCGGCGGTCGAATATCGGGAGAGAACCCAATCCTTTAAATCCCACTCGGCGGGCGGCTTGCCTATGCCCACCCGCACTCTGGGGAAATCGCTCCGGCCTATCGAATCGATGATCGAACGCATGCCGTTGTGGGTGCCCGCCGAGCCGGACGCGCGCACGCGCAGCTGCCCCTGCGGCAAATCTATATCATCATATATAACCGCGAACTGCCTGGGTCTGAACGCCGCCAGAAGTTCCGCTACCGCGCGCCCGCTGTCGTTCATATATGTGTTCGGCTTAGCTATGGCCACGCGAACACCGCGCCAAACCCCGACGCCGGTCAGCGCATGGCAGCGCAGCTTCGACGCGCTTATCGAGGTGCGCGCGGATATTATATCTATCACGTCGAATCCGACATTATGGCGGGTTCGCGCATATTTTTCGCCCGGATTGCCCAGCCCGATCAGCAGCGTATCGGGCGCGGCGCCGGAAAACCGAAACGAAAACGGCATCTGCCGTCCCCCTTCATCTTATATATTAATAATTATAACCTAGTGGACGCGCGAAAACCCCCGATCCGCAGGATGGGGGAGTTGGAGCGCCGGGCGGTTTCGGGGGTATATATAATTATTCCGCCGATTCGCCCGTTATTACGGTGAATGGCGCGATATTCGCGCCGTCGGGCACGCGCGCGCCGTCCGCGTACGCGCAGTGCAGCGACGCGTCCGCGCCGACCGTAGTATCCTTCAAATGGCAGCCGGGATAGAGTACGCAGCGCGGCCCTATCTGCGTACTGCCTTCCAGCACAACGCCGGGGTATATGGTGGTATCATAGCCGACGCGCACATCCGCGTCGATATATGTGGCGTTCGGGTCTATCATGGTGACGCCCGCCAGCATGTGCTCGCAGTTGATCCGCGCGCGCATCACCCGCGCGGCCTGCTCCAGCTGAACGCGCGTGTTGACGCCCCGGCACTCGTCGTGATCCTGCGCCTGTATGGAGCTTACGACATATCCTGCGCCGGCGAGCGCGCCTATCGCGTCCGTCAGATAATATTCGTTCGCGGCGTTGCCGTTAGTTATTCGGGGCAGCGCCCACAGCAGCGCGTCGATATCGAAACAATATACGGACGCGTTGCACGCGCGTATGCCCTTTTGCTGCTCGGTTAAATCCTTTTGCTCCACGATGCCCTGCACGCGGCCCCGGCGGTCGAGCAGCACGCGGCCATAGCCGAACGGCTCGTCGAGCACGTCGTACAGCAGCGCGGCGGCCGCCCCGTCGCCGACAAGCGAATACAGCGCGCGATAGGATACGTCCGTAACCAGCGGCATGTCGCCGGCAGTCACGATAACCGAACCCTTGCGCCCGCGAAGCGCGTCCGCCGCGCACATAACGGCGTGCCCCGTTCCCTTGCCCGTGGAAAAATCCTGCACAGCGTGGCGGATGTTACCCAGCTTTGATAGGATTATCTCCCGCCCGTGGCCGAGTATGGGTATCACCTCGCGGCATATGCCGCCCACCGTTTCTATAACGTGGCAGAGCATCGGCTTGCCGCACAGCGGATGAAGCACCTTGGGCAAATCCGAACGCATGCGCTGCCCTTCGCCCGCCGCCATAACCAGCGCGATTGAATCCAACGTCTCGCCTCCCGAATACAGTCTTTTAAATATTTGTGATGTGGTAAAATATTATTAATATAATTATTATTTTAAAAACAAACCCGCCAGCAAATATACGCAGCCCGCGATTCCGGCCGCGTTTACAATCGGCGGAAATATGTTGGGCGAAATCATAACTGCGGTTTGCGGCGCGGCGGCTCCGCCTATTATAACCACATCAAGGCCGTCGCTTGCATCCGGCAAATATTTATATTGCAGTACGGACATTCGGGGCGCGCCGATCGATTTATCCACGCCTACTTCCTGTATATACCGCCTTATCGCCTCTTCGCAGGAGTACATCTCGAACAGCGTTTCCGCGTCGCGGATGGTCGGGTATTCGTCGTGCTTCGCTATGAAATTGGACATCGCCACGGTATATAATCTATCGGGATCAAGCGGCTCGCCGCCGACCATGATTCCCCATACCCGCCTACCCTCGGGCATTTCGTTATCATAATAGAACGATATACCGCCGACATGCAGGCCGCTGCCGTCGTTATCAGGCCATAGCGACGAATCGTCCAGTTCGAGCGCGAGCCGCGCCTGGGTGAATATATCGGCGGAGCGCTCGAGCGCTTCCGCAATCGCGCGCCCGGCGATCCTTTTCACCACCAGATAGTTTCCGAACGGCGACACGGCGGCGATCTCGCCGAACGTTATATCGCCCGGCTCTATCGTCGCGCGCATCGCGGCGGAATTTTCGAGCGAGATTTCCGCGCCGGTCGCGTAAAGATATGCGTCTGTAACCACCCGCGACAGGTTAGTTTCCTCGGAGCGTATTATCGCGGCGGCGCCTTCCAGCCGGACGGGGGTGTTTCCCGCGATTTCGCTGAGGATAGGCTCGAACCGGGCGGATATTTCGTCGATTACTGCGGCCACATCCGGATCGGGCAGCACGTCGGCGAAATATTCCGGCGTCATCGCGATAGGCAATATCTCCGTGATTCGCCGCGATTGCGCATTATATATTATATCTATATAACATATTGTTTGCAACGCCCAGCCGCTCTCTGCGACGAACGTGTTATTGACCCGTTCCATAGATAGTATTTGATTATGCCCTGTTATAACGATATCTATAGTTGGAACCCTATCGGCTATTTGGGTTCGGTTCGCGGTATGGGTAAGGCAGATTACTATATCGCAGCCCAGCGCGCGCAGTTCGTCGGCGACGGTGCGCGCGGTTTCGACCGCGTCGATATATGTTAGGCCATCCAATATCGAAGCGGCGGTTGCGCGCTGAATCGCGGGGTCGATAACCCCGAACACGCCAACTTTCACGCCGCGAATTTCTTTAATTAGGTAGCGGGTGCTAAAAAACGGCTTGCCCGATTTGTCGTCCACCACGTTGGCGGTGAGTATTGGAACCCCGGAGCGCGCTTCAAGCGAAAGCAGCTGGTTACGTCCGTAGCTCCAATCGTGATTGCCCACGGTCATAGCGTCGAAGCCGACCGCGCGCGCGGCGTCCGCCATACCGCCGCCGCTGTCGAGCGTGGCGAACGGCAGCCCGTGGTATAAATCGCCCGCGTCGAGGATGAGATCGGCGTTCAGCTGCCGCGCGACGGCCGCGAAGCGCGCCAGTCCCCAATCGGTATCGCCGGGCAGCGCGTGCCCGTGAATATCGTTTGTGAACATCACGCGCAGGTTTACGTTTTCTGGTTCCGCGAGCGCCGCCGCCGCGAGCGCGAGCGTGGCGGCAAGCAGAAAAAAGGCGAACAAACGTCGCGCCCGGAGCCCGCTAGCTTGTGCTGCGGTTTTTATTTTAATATATTTTTTATTCACGTCGGTTCCTTGCCGTCCTCCAAGCGGTGCGGCGCCGTTATGCCAATCACGGGCGACGCGCTAAGCAGGTCGTACATTTTTTCTTCCTCAGTGCCTATCATAACCGATTCGACGTCGCGCATTAGCAGAACAGTAGCGCGGTGGTTCTTGACGCCGAAAAAATCAAATGTTTCCATAGTTACGCGCAAATCGTCCGCCAATATAACGCGGCCGGTATAGGATTCATCGGATGTCAGGATGCTTATCGTAACCGCTTGTTCGCGCGCCCAATCGAGCAGCCAGCGGAGCAAATCCGCGTCCGGAGGGGGAGGTTCCGATATCAGCGGAGTATGCGTTTCGCCGCGCAGTTTGGTGAGCATTTCAAGGCGCGCCTCGTATTCGTCGCCCGTAAATACCTGCCGCACGTCTGCCACGCGCCACAGCAGCCAGCCGTCTCTAAAGCCCCAGGGGGTAAGCGCGGCGAGCAGCACATGCCGCGAGTTCACCTGTTCGATGAATCCGCTGCAGAAGGCGTCCGGGTCGCTGAGGTCCGTATACAGCGACGCAATCATATCGTGCTCCTGCGCGATCCTCAACTGATAAACGGCAAAGCTGATGGGCATGCGGCGCTCCTTTCGGCGGCGAATCAATCCGGCAAAAAAATAGGTTGCATGAAAAAAACCAGCTTACGCATCCCTTATCTATTATACCACAAGTAATGTGATTTGCAATCGGAAATGAGCGCCCGCCCCCCTCGCGCCCCTAACGCCCCTAACGCCCCTAACGCCATACGTCGCCAAACCCTACGCGCCGGGCGCCCTCCGCGCCCGGTGCGGCAAGCCTGCCCGCTATTTGAAGGGGTTTCCAAAGGGGCCCATGGCCCCTTGGCGGGAGGGTTTGGGAGGGCAGAGCCCTCCCAACGTATCCTCGTACCCTCGTAATCCAAACCCAACGTATCCCCCCGAACTCTCGCTCTCTGCGGCGCACACCAAATCCAAAACCCTAACGCAGAAATCAAACCCTAAACTCCAGCATTAAGTGTGTGCCGCAACTAACTTCCGCGTCCCGCGCCCGAAGGCGCGGCAGCGCTCCGCTCCGCCAAATTCCTATAATCATATAATTATTCAAACTGAACCGCGCATGTAACTATATTATCATAAAATCATAAATTATTGTGCGAGTTGCACAACAATCATCACGGCTCAAATATAATTCTCCCTGAAACAAGCCCCGGCGTTTTATACCATTCGAACGCTTCGGCGGCCTGCTCGAGCGGCAGCGCGGCGTGCACAAGCTCGTCGTCGTAGCGCAGGCGACCCGAGGCGAACTCGTCGGCGGTAAGCGTCCATTCGCGACCCGGGAACGGCGCGGAATAGCTCATCCAGCTGCCGGTGAGCAAAAACTCCTTGCGGTTCATCTGCTCCCACAGCGCGGGTTCGAACGTAAGCGGTTCGTGCGGCGTTCCGATAAAGCATACGCTGGATTTTTTCGCCGCCAGCGCGAACGCTATGCGCATAGTTACCGGCGAACCCGCCGTTTCGAACACCGTACCATAACCGCGGCCGGAGGTGCGCGCGAGCGCGTCCTTCATAAAATCGGGATCGCTGGTGAGGATACCCGCGTCCGCGCCCAGCCTGCGCGCGAGAGCCAATCGCGTCGCGTCGATATCGAACACCGTAACCGATCTCGCGCCGTATATGCGCGCCCACTGCGCGGCGAACTGACCAATCGTTCCGCCGCCCAGCACTGCGACGTGCTCCCCGCCGCGATAATCCGCCATAAATAATCCGTGCAGCGCGACGGTTGACGGCTCGAACAGCGCGCCTTGGCGGTACGATATTCCATCGTCGAACGGCACCGCGTTCGTTTCCGGAACGGCTATATACTCCGCGAACGCGCCGTCGCGCCTTGACCCAATAAAACTATAATGCCCACATAACGAATAATTCCCGCGCGCGCAATCGTCGCAGCGCATGCACGGCATAAGCGGCGCGCCAGCGACGCGCTGCCCGACGGACACTTTCGACACGCCCTCGCCAACCGCTACCACATCCCCCGCGAATTCATGACCCAACACGATAGGATACGAATGCGCGCCGCCATGCAGCACGCGCGGAACGTCGCTTCCGCAGACGCCAGCCGCGCGCACGCGAACCAGCACCTCCCCATACCCGGCGGCGGGGCGGGCGATTTGTTCTATTCTAATATCGTTATTCCCGCGAAGTACAGCGGCTTTCATAGCAGGCGCGGCGGACGCTGCAGGGTTTAATGCGCACATAAGCAAATCTCCTCAACATTCATATATATAATGCGATATCATTTTTTATCATTCATAAATCTATTATTAAATACCAATTCCCGCTGCGCGAGGTAGCTGAGCAGGAACAATATGGAATCTATTGGCAGCTTAATCCATCGGCCAATTCTCGCGTTTCCATCCGAAAATATATGTGACAGCCACGCGCCGACCGCAAGCTGCGCAGCCCAAAGCGCGGCGTACCGAGCTATCGCGCCCCAGCCGCCGCGTTTATGGAACACCCAGTTGCGGTTAAGGTAGAAATTCATCGAGCCGGAGAGAACCCGCGCCAGCGCGTACGCGCCCCATACCGCCCAGCCCGCGCCCAGCAATATAAGGTATATCAAATAATCCGCAGCGAACGAGGCGAGCGACGACGCCGCGAAGCGCAGTATCACGGAGTAGATGCGCATGGCGTCCCTAACGGCGTTGAAATGGGATCCTTTATTTTGATTTAGATATATAGTGCGGATGGGAATCTGAACGAGCGGGCAGTTGATGTCGCGAAGGCGCAGCAGCATATTCATTTCATATTCATAACGATCGCCCTCGATATCGGCCAGCTCGCCCCACGCGGCGCGCGGCAATCCCCTAAGCCCTGTTTGGGTATCGCGGCAGCGAACGCCGGTGACGAGCATATACACAAACCGTGTGACGCCGTTTCCGAACCGGCTTTTCAGCGGCACGTTTCCGGCAAAATCGCGAACGCCCAGCACCAGCGCGCCGGGTCGATCGCGCATCGCGGCGGCCACGCTCAATATGTCGTCGACCGTATGCTGCCCGTCCGCGTCTGCGGTAACGACGCCATCTAGCCGCTCGTCCGCCTCTATCAGCGCGCGCAGCCCCGTTTTAAGCGCGCAGCCCTTTCCGCGATTTTCGGGATGTGTAAGCACTACGGCGCCAAGCTGCCGCGCCTGCCGAAATATATCGTCGAACTCCGCGCCGCTTCCGTCGTTTACAGCCCATACCGAAACGCCAAGCTCCCTCAACTTTGTTATAAGTTCTATAAAATTATTATCGGGTTTGTAGGCGGGTATCAGTACGGCGACGCCGTTTGACGCGGGCGCTGGTTGCAGATCCATGCTGCCTCCGGATTTATAGTCAAGCAGGTTGACTATATGAGTTACTTCCCCGCGATTTTAGCACATCCGGCGGCGCTCGGCAAGCGGGCTTGCCCCCCGATCGAATTCGGGAGTTTTGTTTATATATAATATAAATTTGAGCGCAGGGCTTCGGCGCGCCCGTTGGGCGGCGGATTACGGGGAGATCGTTTCCTGAAGATTGGCGGCAGCACGATGAAAACGCAAGCGCGCGGCAATCCAACAACTGCTACAGTACAACGGGAATTAATACGATAGTAGTAGTCGCAGTAGTGATGTGGATAATGTGGAAAAGTGGAATTAAGCAAGGTATAGCTTATATTTTTTCGGTGGACAACCTGTGCACAAGGACGAACATATTGCACAAATTATCCACAAGCTAACACATAATGCTCAATCTCGTTTATGCGATGTTAAGTATTAAACCTCCAGAAACGCATTTTTGACGCCTTCACGCGCATTCGCGACGCCCTAATTCGCGCGCTCGCCTCGGCGAAAAAGGCACGCCGAACGCTTGATGTGGACAGATTGTGCACAACTTATGCGCAATATGTAAGTGCCACACAATTCATCCACAACTTTACACACAATACTAAATCTCGCTTAAACGATAGTTAGTATCACGTAAGTTATTCACGGGCACTCCTTTTAGCGGATAGCGAATAAACCTCGTTATCAGCACGCGCGGCAATCACAATTATTTTCATAATTTTGTCCGTGTGGATTA
>JAISZG010000005.1 GCA_031269355.1 Oscillospiraceae bacterium
AACGGAATTTCGTCCGGTTCCGCAAGCTTGCGCATAAGATAATTCGCGTTGAGAACCGCCGCGCGCGCCGCGTTCGGAATTCCATCCTTACCCAGCGAAAGCACGTACGCCAGCGCGCGCACGCATACTAAAAAGTTTCCGTAGAACGAGCGCACCCGTCCTACGCTGTCCGGGAGATCATAGGAAAGCGTCAGCCCGTCGGGCGAATCCACCACGACCGGGCGCGGCAGAAACTTCGCGAGAAAGCCTTTGCACCCCACCGCGCCGCCGCCGGGTCCGCCCCCTCCGTGCGGCGTCGAGAACGTCTTATGTAAATTAAGATGAACCACGTCAAACCCCATGTCGCCCGGCCTGGCTATACCCATCAGCGCGTTCAAGTTGGCGCCGTCGTAATAATTCAAACCTCCCGCCTGCCGCACAATTTCCGTTATCTCCTTAATGCGCCTATCGAACAGCCCCAGCGTGTTGGGGTTTGTAAGCATAAGCCCGGCGGTGTCCGCTCCGGTCGCGGCGCGCAGCGCGTCTACGTCTACGCACCCGTCCTTGCCGCTCGGAATGGTTACTATTGTATATCCATTCATCGCGGCGGAAGCGGGGTTCGTGCCATGCGCGGAATCAGGAATCAGTATCTTCGTGCGTCTCGCGCCATCGCCGTTTTTCTCATGATATGCTTTTATAATCATTACGCCCGCAAACTCGCCGTGCGCGCCGGCCGCCGGTTGAAACGACATCGCGTCCATCCCCGCGATTTCGCACAGCGACCGCTCCAGCATACGAAGCACCTCAACGCAGCCCTTCGCCGTGCGTTCCGGCTGCAGCGGATGAATATCCGTGAAGCCCGGCAGCGCGGCGATTTCCTCGTTTATCTTTGGATTATATTTCATAGTGCAGCTGCCCAGCGGATAGAAACCATCGTTAACCCCGTGCGCGCGCCGTTCCAATTCGCTGTAGTGGCGGTCGATTTCCGATTCCGCGACCTCCGCCAGCGGAAGCGGAGCGGCTCGCCGAAACCGCGCGTCCGGCAGAACCTCCGGCACGTCCGGCGGCGGAATATAATTGGTGGAAGCGCCGGGCAGACTTCGTTCAAATATAAGCTTCATCGTGCCGCCTCCTTTAGCGCGGGGCTCTGCCCCGCCGCCCCGAACGAGGGTGGGGCTTTTTGCCCTCGCCCCACACCCGCTTTGATCGGGGATTCTTGCCCGGTTCCCGCCGCGATCCGCGCCAGCTTGTCGATCTCCTCGCGGGTGTTCATTTCAGTTACCGCCCACAATACGCCGCCGTCCATCTCAAGTCCGCCCAGTATCCCCTCGTCTTCAAACCGCCGCTCCAGCACGTCGAAATCGGCGGGGCATTCCGTTATAAATTCATTAAAGAATTCGCCTGTGAATCTGCGCTTGAATCCGGCCTCCTCCAGCCGGTCGGCGGTGTAATGCGCTTTCGCGTAGCATTGCCTGGCCGTGTCCGCTAGGCCGACGGGGCCCATAGCGGCAATATATACCGTCGCAGTCAGCGCGCACAGCGCCTGGTTTGTGCATATGCTGCTTGACGCCTTCTCGCGGCGTATGTGCTGTTCGCGCGCCTGCAGCGTAAGCACGTACGCGCGCTTGCCGTCCGCGTCGCGGGTTTCGCCTACGATGCGCCCCGGCAGCCTGCGCGTCATAGCGCTCCGGCACGCGATGAACCCCAGATACGGCCCCCCAAAACCCAGCGGTATTCCAAGCGGCTGCCCGTCCCCGACCGCTATATCCGCGCCCTGTTCCGCCGGGGTTTTAAGCAGCGCCAGCGCGATAGGATTGCAGCCCTGTATAAGCTTAACTCCCGCCGCGCGGCATATCTCAGCGGCCTGCGCGACGTCCTCGATCAAACCGCAGCGGTTGGGGCTTTCAATATATAAACACGCGTCCTCGACGGTCAGCGCCGCGCGAAGCGCGTCCATATCCAGCAGGCCGCCGCGCTCCGGCAGCCGCAGGCAATTCTCGTTCGCCGCTCTGCCATATGTCTCGATCGTTTCAAGCGTATCCCCGCGCGCCGATCCCGCGAGCAGCGCCCGCCGCCGTTTGCGCTCTCTGCACATCGCCACCGCCTCCGCCGCCGCAGACGCTCCGTCGTATACCGACGCGTTCGATACGTCCATCCCCGTGAGCGCGCATATTTCCGATTGATATTCAAATATAATCTGCAGAATTCCCTGGCTCGCCTCCGCCTGATACGGAGTGTACGCCGTAAGGAACGCCGCGCGCGACGCGATCTCCTTCACTATCGACGGTATATAATGCCTATACGCGCCGCCGCCCCTAAATATGGTCGGGAACACCCGGTTGCGCGCGGCGATATCGGCGAGTATGCGCCTGGTTTCCAATTCGCTTTTCCCCGGCGGCAGATCCAGCTCCCCGGCGCGCATATCCGCCGGGATATCGTCAAACAGCGCGTCGATATTTTTAACGCCTATCTCGCTTAGCATCGCCCGGCGGATTTCATCGGGATACGGAATATATCCGCCCATCTCAACCCTCCTCGCTAACAAACGCCCGGTACGCGTCCGCGTCCAGCAGCTCTTCCCGCTCGCCGCTCTCCTGAATCTCAACAAGCCACGCGCCGTAACAGTCCGCGTTTATACGCGCGGGATCGTCCGCTATGGGATCGTTCACGGCGATCACAGCACCCGACACTGGGCTGAACACGTCCGATACCGCCTTCACCGATTCGACGCCCGCGAATACGTCGCCTACGTTAAGCTCGTCGCCCTGGCCGGGCAGGCTTACGAACACTATATCCCCCAACGCCTCCTGCGCGTGATCCGTCAGGCCTACGCGCGCCTTGCCGCCGCCTATCGATTCAACCCATTCGTGTGTTTTCGTATACAGCAATCCATTTGGAATATTCATAATTTATACCCCTCTATTTTTATTAGACGGGGACTCTGCCCCCGACGCTCCCGAACGAGACGGGGCTCCACCCCGTACCCGCTTATAAAATGGCAACTTTATTATTTCAGCCTCGACGCGCCTTCCGCGCACGTCGACATTTATCTGGAACGGGGACGCAGCTTCCGCCGCCCCTGATAGGCTGGAACCGCGCCCCGTACCCGCGATGGCGCCGATATTTTTGAAATCCGCGTCTATCAGCGCCATCGCGCCGGGATACCCCGCGTGCGGCAGCAGCGTGCCGGAGGTGACCACGCCTATCCGCGTATCCCCCGAAAAAACCTCGCAGCCTTCCCTCGCTATCCCCTTGCCAGTGACGCGCAGCCCCATGCGCAGCCGCGCAGGCTTCCCCTTTTTTATAAGCGCGCTTTTTCCTATGAAATCCGGCTTGTCCATTTTAACGAACGAACCCAGCCCCGCCTCAAGCGGCGATATGGTATCGCTCAGCTCGTGCCCGTAAAGCGGCATAGCCGCTTCCAGCCGCAGCGTATCCCGTGCGCCAAGCCCGCAGGGTATCAGCCCGTATTCGCTTCCCGCGTCCAGCAGCGCTTCCCACAGCCGGGGGGCGTATTCATTATATGTATATAATTCAAACCCATCCTCGCCGGTGTAGCCCGTTCGCGATACGATGCACGGCGCGCCCGCCACATCGAGCTTATCCGCGAATGTATATGATCTTTTCGGCAGACTGGCCGCGTGCGCGAGCCGCGATAAAATCTCCTCCGAGCGCGGCCCCTGCAGCGCGATCTCCGATAGTTTGTCGGATTCGTCGGTAAGCGAAACCGAGCCGGGCAGTCGCGCCGCCATCCAGTCCCAATCCTTTTGCCGGTTCGAGGCGTTCACCACAATCATATACCTATCCGCTTCGTATCGGTAAACAATCAGATCGTCCACCACGCCGCCCTCATCGTTCAGCATGGGCGAATAGCGGCAGCCCCCGTCCGCGAGACCGTTATAATCGTTGCATAATAATTGCTGAATATAATCGAACGCGCCGCTGCCGGTAACGGTAAATTCGCCCATATGGGATACGTCGAACAACCCTGCCGCCGCGCGCACCGCTTTATGTTCCGCGATCACACCGGCGCCGTACTGAACCGGCATGCTGTATCCCGCGAACGGCACCATCTTGCCGCCTGCCGCGATATGCAGCTCGTATAGCGCGGTCTTTATTTCCATCACCGCCCCCCCCAATCCTATAACATTATTCAACATAAAAATAGAGACGCGGAACAACCCGCGTCTCTGTTATGTTACCTGAAAGATTCTCCCGCCCGCGCTATTGGCCGCGAGAGCCGGGATTGCTTCTTCGGCGCCGGGCCGCAAAGTCCGGCTTCTCCAGAGGTCCGTCCTTCATCGGTACTTTTGCCTGAGCGTTTCACGCCTTCGGCTCCGCTAATGCGGTCTCTCCCGACGAATTCATCCGGTATGCAAATATGATTTTACGCAGCTCCGGCGTAATTGTCAAGCGCGCGGATTTTCCGGGCAGAGTATGATGGCGATGAAAAACGAACCCCGATATACCAATCAGCGTCGAACCAAAAATATTTTTTAAGAAGTTAGAATTTTGGACGCATCATCTCGTCTTAATAAGTGAAGGAGGTGAGCGCGTGGAATCCGAAAACAGCCGAAGCCGCGGCGACGCTTCGATAATCGAAGAATGGATGAAAGAATACGGCACCATGATATTG
>JAISZG010000009.1 GCA_031269355.1 Oscillospiraceae bacterium
CCATCGCGGCGTCGCGCATTCGGTCGACGTAGCTCCACTACGCCTCCCTCATGGCTCCTTGCGCTGAATAAAAATCCAGCACATTCAGCCTCGAGATATTTTTCGAACACGCCCTAAAATTTGTCAATATTTATTGTATATAATAAGATAAGAGAACGGAGAGCAGATACTCTCCGTTCTCATTATATAATCTTTATGCGATTGGATCGCCGAATTACGCGCCCAGCTTCTCGTTTATCGCGGCCTGCGCGGCAGCCAGCCTGGCGATGGGCACGCGGAACGGCGAGCAGCTTACGTAATCCAGCCCCACATTGTGGCAGAACTCGACGGACGACGGGTCGCCGCCATGCTCTCCGCAAATGCCAAGGTGAATATCGGGGCGAACCGCCTTGCCCTTTTCCGCCGCCATCTTCACCAACTGACCGACGCCGGTGCGGTCGAGCCTGGCGAACGGATCGGATTCAAATATTTTCGCGGCGTAGTACGCTTCAAGGAATTTGCCCGCGTCGTCACGCGAGAAGCCGAACGTCATCTGGGTGAGATCGTTCGTGCCAAACGAGAAGAACTCCGCTTCCTTCGCGATTTCATCTGCGGTAACCGCAGCGCGCGGAATTTCTATCATAGTGCCGATAAGATATTCGATCGACTCGCCGCGTTCCTTAAATATTTTCTCGATCATATCCAAAACGACTTTCTTTACGAACGATAGCTCCTTCACCTCGCCGACCAGCGGGATCATTATCTCGGGCTTTATGTTAAGGCCGGTTTCCTTGCGCACGTTCAGCGCGGCCTCTATTACCGCGCGGGTTTGCATCTGCGCGATTTCCGGATACGTAACCGACAGGCGCACTCCCCGGTGACCCATCATCGGATTGAATTCGTGCAGCTGATCTATTTTCGATATAATCGCGTCGCTCGTTACGCCAAGCTCCTTCGCGATCGCGTCGATTTCGCCGGTCATCGACTTTTGGGGAAGGAATTCGTGCAGCGGCGGATCGAGGAAGCGAATCGTCACCGGACGGTCGCCCATCTCTTTATATATGCCCTCGAAATCGCCGCGCTGCATAGGCAGCAGCTTTTCAAGCGCGGCGCGGCGCTGCGTTTCGGTATCGGCGAGTATCATTTCGCGAACCGCGCTGATGCGATCCGCTTCAAAGAACATATGCTCGGTGCGGCAAAGGCCAATGCCCTCGGCGCCAAATTTTACCGCCTGGTTCGCGTCGCGCGGCGTATCCGCGTTTGTGCGCACTTTCAAGCGCCTTGCGGCGTCCGCCCAGCTCATGAAGCGCGCGAAGTCGCCCGCGACTGCGGCTTCGACGGTCGGGATCAATCCGGCGTATACGCTGCCCGTCGATCCGTCTATCGACAGCACGTCGCCTTCCTGATACGTGGTTCCCGCGACGGTCAACGCTTTGGTTTCTTCATTTATTTTAAGGGCGGTACAGCCTACGACCGCGCAGCGCCCCATTCCGCGCGCCACCACCGCCGCGTGCGATGTCATTCCGCCGCGTTGGGTAAGTATGCCCTGCGAAAGATCCATTCCCTCAATATCCTCGGGAGTGGTTTCGCCGCGCACCAGCAGCACCTTCTGCCCGGCCTTCGCGGCTGCGACCGCGTCTTTGGCGGTGAAGTATACGGAGCCGCTGGCGGCTCCCGGCGACGCTGGCAGCCCCTGCGCGATAGGCTTGCTCGCCTTAAGCGCCTTCGGGTCGAACGCGGGATGCAGCAGCGTGTCTAGCTGCTTGGGTTCGACCTTAAGTATCGCCTGCTCTTCGGTCAGCATGCCCTCGTCCACCAAATCGACCGCGATTTTAAGCGCGGCGGCCGCAGTGCGCTTGCCGTTGCGGGTTTGCAGCATATATAGTTTGCCGCGTTCTATCGTGAACTCCATGTCCTGCATATCGTGGTAATGGCTCTCGAGTTTATTCGCCACTTTAACGAACTCGTCGTATACTGCCGGCATGGTATCGTGAAGCGAGGCGATGGGCTGCGGCGTGCGTATGCCCGCGACGACGTCCTCGCCCTGCGCGTTGAACAGGTATTCGCCGTACAGCTTCTTCTCGCCGGTCGACGGATTGCGTGTGAACGCGACGCCGGTTCCGGAATCGTCGCCCATGTTCCCGAACACCATCGATTGCACGTTTACCGCCGTGCCCCAATCGCCGGGGATATCGTTCATGCGGCGGTAGTAAATAGCGCGCGGGTTATCCCACGAGCGGAACACCGCCTTTATCGCCTCCAGCAGCTGCAGCTTTGGATCCTGCGGAAATTCTTCGCCCTTTTCCTTTAGATACAGCGCTTTATAGCGGCTGACTACTTCTTTTAGATCGTTCGCGTCAAGGTCTTTATCGTATTGCACGCCCTTCGCGCGTTTTACCTCGTCGAGCACGGCCTCGAACTTTTTCTTCTCGATTTCCATAACGACGTCGGAGAACATTTGAATAAAGCGGCGGTAGCTGTCAAACGCGAATCTTTCGTTTTTTGTTAGATTCGACAAACCCTGCACCGCCACGTCGTTCAAACCAAGGTTCAGGATAGTATCCATCATGCCCGGCATCGACGCGCGCGCGCCGGAGCGCACGGAAACCAGGAACGGGTTTTTCAGATCCCCAAATTTTTTACCCGCGATTTTCTCCGTTTGCGCCAGCGCTTCATAAATCTGATCCAATATGTCCTGGCTGATCGTTTTTCCATCCTGATAATAGCGCGTGCACGCCTCCGTAGAAATCGTGAGCCCTTGCGGCACGGGCAGGCCAAGCCCCGTCATTTCCGCTAGATTCGCGCCTTTTCCGCCGAGCAGATTCTTCATGCTCGCGTTGCCTTCGCTAAACAGATACACGTACTTTTTCGCCATTCGTTACTCTCCTCACAGACGAAGGGCGAGGATACGCCCTCCATTTCCAATAGACGGGGGCTCCGCCCCCGACGCCCCCGAACAACGCGGAGCTGCGCCCCGCACCCGCTAGACGGGGGCTCCGCCCCCGACGCCCCCGAACAACGCGGAGCTGCGCCCCGCACCCGACGCTCCCGACGCCCCCGAACAACGCGGAACCGCGCCCCGCACCCGCGCTTGTCCATTTTTTAGCTTTTTAATTATACGCTCTTTAACCGGCGCAATCAAGTGCCCGGCAATATTTTTGGTTATGTCGCGGGGGACATTTCCGGCGGGATAAAATTAACGCGCTATAGTCCATGAAATCGCGTTGGCAGGGCGCGGGGCAGAATCATAAATTAGTTAAATATAACTATATGCGCACGATCAACAATTCCAAATTTTGGATTATTCGACATAATTCGATCTCCTACAATAGATTATTATTTTGCGAGACGAGGTTTTTGACCTGAACGCATCCGAAAATCGATTGTAGAGGCAAAAACAGCCTCAAGAATCTCAAGTTTGGAATCGCTAAGCTCGCTCCCCAACCCATTGACAGCTTTGTCCCGCGTATGGCATACTAATTTAATAAGCGCGGCAAGCGGAGCCAAAGGCGCGGCGCGGCACAGCTTCCGCAAGCTAAAAAAACACCGCAGTAGTTTTTGTATTTATAATAAATTATAAAGGAGACGCCCGCATGCGCTCTATGACCAGCTCCACACTGCGCGCGTTGTATCTTGAATATTTTGAGCGGCTCGGCCACGCCGTTATACCCAGCGCGTCGCTCATACCGGAAAACGATCCTACGGTTTTGTTCACCACGGCGGGCATGCACCCGCTCGTTCCATATCTGCTGGGCGCCGCGCACCCGGCGGGCAAGCGCCTGACCGACGTTCAAAAGTGCGTGCGAACGGGCGATATAGACGACGTGGGCGACGCGTCGCACCTCACGTTTTTTGAGATGATGGGCAATTGGTCGCTTGGCGATTATTTCAAGCGCGAGGCGATCGCCTGGTCGTGGACTTTTTTAACCGATCCCGACTGGCTCGGCATACCAAAGGAAAAGCTGGCGTTCAGCGTGTTCGCGGGCGACGAGAACGCGCCGCGCGACGACGAGAGCTTCGCGCTGTGGCGCGATATGGGCGTGCCCGCCGACCGTATATTCTACCTCCCGCGCGAAAATAACTGGTGGGGTCCGGCGGGGCAGACCGGCCCCTGCGGCCCTGATACCGAAATGTTTATTATAACTGATAAAGAACCGTGCGGGCCGGATTGCTCGCCCGCGTGCTCGTGCGGGCGATACCTTGAAATTTGGAACGACGTGTTCATGCAATATAATAAAATCGCGGACGGAACGCTGGTGCCGCTCGCTAAGCCCAATGTGGACACGGGGATGGGTCTGGAGCGCACGCTCTGCGTGCTGACAGGCAAAAAAACCGTATACGAAACGGATTTGTTCACGCCTATATTATCGAAGATCGAGGGGCTTACCGGCAAAATGTACGGCGCGGACGACGAGACGACGCGCGCGTTCCGCATAGTAGCGGATCACATACGCACCGGCGTGTTTATGATAGGCGACCCGCGCGGCATAACCCCCTCGAACGTCGATCAGGGATATGTGCTGCGCAGGCTTATTCGGCGCGCGGTGCGGCACGGCATGAAGCTCGGCGCGCCGGAGGGGTTCACGGCGGATATAGCCGCAGTGATAGTGGAGCGCTACAATGCCGCGTATCCGGAGCTGGAACGGAACGCCGCGTTCATCCGCGAACAGCTGCTGTTGGAGGAAGGCCGGTTCCAGCGCACGCTGCAGCAAGGCACGCGGGAATTCGAGAAGATCGCCGCGCGCCTCGCCGGCTCTCAAATCGACGGACTAACGGCGTTTCATCTATACGATACATACGGCTTCCCCATCGAGATAACTATGGAATTGGCTGCCGAACGCGCGCTGACCATCGATATCGACGCGTTCCGCGAGCGCTTCCGCGAGCATCAGGAAAAATCCCACGCGGGCGCCGAGCAGCGCTTCAAGGGCGGACTGCTGGATCACAGCGAGCAAACCGCGCGGTTGCACACCGCGACGCATCTTCTGCACGCCGCGCTTCGCGGAGTATTGGGGCAGGAGGTCGCGCAGAAGGGTTCCAATATTACGGCGGAGCGGCTGCGGTTTGATTTCTCGTTTGGGCGCAAGATGACGAAGGAAGAGCTAACCGAGGTGGAGCGGCGCGTGAACGAGGCGATAGCGGCGGATTATCCGATAGACTGCAGGGAGACGACTGTCGACGAAGCTAAGGCCGAAGGCGCGATCGGCCTGTTCGAGAGCAAATACGGGGAGCGCGTGAAGGTGTATACGATGGGCACGGCGTCGAAGGAAATATGCGGCGGACCGCACGCGTCTCGCACGGGCGAGCTGGAATCGTTCAAAATACAAAAAGAAGAATCCTCCTCCGCCGGAGTGCGGCGCATAAAGGCGGTTATAGGTGCGAGAGCATGAGGCTTTTTCATCCGAAGCTGCCTATATATAAGGGATCGCTCCACATGCACACCACGCGCAGCGACGGCCTTCGAACCCCAGACGAGGCCGCAGCGCTGTATGAGGAATCAGGTTATGATTTTATAAATATTACAGATCACTGGGTATGTCGTGAGGAACGGCGGCGGCCAAATATGCTTGTGCTTTCCGGCATTGAAATCGATTACGCGCTTGAAACGCAGTGCGTGCATTTGATAGGCGTGGGCGTCGATCCGGAATCGCTGAATTTGGGCGAGCGCGAGCGTGCCGACGTAAAGCGAGCGTTCCGCGAGCAATCGCTTCAGCACGGAATCGACACGCTGCGCGCGGTCGGCGGATGCGTAGCGCTGTCGCATCCCGCGTGGTCGCTGAACACGCTGGACGTAGTTCGATCGCTAAACGGGCTGTTCGCGATGGAGATATTCAATTCCGTATCGCGCCCGCCGTGGAACGCGGAGCGCTCCGACGCGTCCGCGCTGGCCGACGTATGCGCCGCGAACGGGCTTTTGATGCCGCTGATCGCGGTGGACGATTCCCACTTTTACGCGGGCGAGCAATGCGCGGGATTCGTGCGCGTGCAGGCGGAGGCGCTGGCGAGAGAATCTATCGTGGACGCGCTGCAATCCGGCGCGTTCTACGCCAGCCAAGGCCCGACGATAGAGCAGGTGGAGTGGGACGACCGGCGGATGATAGTTCATACAAGCCCCGCCGAACGGGCGATATTCTGCACCAGCGCGTATTACAACCCAAACCGCGTGGCGATTCGCCCGGGCGGCGTCGAGTGGGTGTACGAGCGCAGAAGCGAGCTTGGCGAAACGTTCGTTCGGTGCGAGATAACGGACGCAGGCGGCAGGAAGGCGTGGACATCTCCAGTTCGCTGGCCTACTTAGATGATGTAATAATATATATTACATAATATTTAACGGCGCGGAAGCGCCGTTCTTATAATTTAAGGTGATTTTATCTTTATAAGACAATTTCACATATCAATTTTTTAACTATTACTATATATGAAGAACTCCGTCTAATACCGACGCATAGAATGCGATGGGATATGTTATTTGACGGAGGGGTTTCGATGAAAAATAATTATTACAAACTAAGTACATATAATTCAATTGATCTAAACGGATTGAATTTTGTCGACGTGCCGCCGAGCGTCGCGGCGCCTTGCAAACCGGAGAAGCCGCGATCCGGAGCGCCTTATGCCGTGCTGCATTCGATATTGCCCGCAAGGCAGCCGGAGATCGGCGGCGGGCAAGGGCTGACGGGGACGCCAAGGCTGCGGAGAGCGCGGGCTTCGATTGAGCCGATGGGTGCGATCGGAGCTGTCGCGACGGCTGAACCGATCATACTCGAGCGGCGCGCGGCTGACGAGGAGATTGTAAATAACCAGCCCGATTCGGCGAACGAACCGGTCGACATCGACCTACCCGATCCGGTCGACGAACCGGTCGACATAGACCAACCCGATCCGGCGGATGAACCGAGCTACATAGACCAAGCCGATCCGGCGGACGAACCGGTCGACATAGACCAACCCGACCCGGCGGGCGAGCAGGGCGACAAAGGCCCGACCGGCCCGATGGGTGAACGGGGCGACAAAGGCGCGACCGGCCCGATAGGCGAACAGGGCGACAAAGGCCAAACCGGCCCGGCTGGCGAGCAGGGCGACAAAGGCCCGACCGGAATACAAGGCGTGCAGGGCTTACAGGGCGAACAAGGCCCCGTCGGTATAGAAGGCCCCATCGGAATACAAGGCCCGCAAGGCGCGCAGGGCGAACAAGGCCCTGTGGGCTTGAGAGGCCCGATCGGCGATAAAGGTCCGACCGGCGCTATAGGGCCTGCGGGTTCTGCGGGCGCGGCGTACGGCGTGTTCGCGTTTGCGTCGGCAGGTGGTTTTTATATACCCGGAATATCGAATTATATTCAATTCGCGTCGCTTACGGAAGCGGGCGGATTTAAGCTGGAAGGCGCGGGCGGCGATTCGCTTGGAGCCGAACCAGGCATCAGCTCGACGGACGGATTCACCGGCGCGCTGGTAGTTCCGCCGCGCGCGGGCGGAGCGTACTATGTTATGTTTGATATCGTGATAAACGATAACAAGAGCAACGCATATATAAACATAAGCGTGAACGGCAATCCTATCACATTCGACGGCCCGCTGCTCTCCGGGTATCGATATAACAACTGGACCGTTCTCGAACTGCATGAAGGGGATCACATAACGCTTACATTCACGGATAATGAAAACCCCGTGGACATAATGGGCGGAAACGTTAAGCTGTATTTGGCGAAAATCGCGAGCCTGCCCTCGGAAACGCCTGCGGAAGAAATTGCGGAAGAAAGCTGCCAGGATGATTATATTCCGGAAGAAGATTATCCACAGGAATATATCGCCGAAGATGGCGGCTCGCAGGAGGATATGCTGCAAGAGGATATATTGGAAGATTATATACCGGAAGAGAGCGCGCCGGAAGACGGCGACTTGCCGGAGCTTGCGCTTGAAGAATTAGTGACGGCAGAATTGATACCGGAAGAAGCGATACCGGAAGAAGCGATACCGGAGGAAGCGATACCGGAAGAATTTGCGCCTGAGGAATATATCGAGGAAGACGAATTTTTCGAGGAGTAGGCATATACTAAACGGAGTTTAGTATTACATAATGAGCCAGGACTTCGCGCCGCGCCGCGTGCTAATTATGCGATATAATAATAATTAAATCCGCTGGATTGTCGCAATGCTGAATCCGGCGGATTATAATTATATAATTATATTAATTGAACAGCCGCGCTGCAATCGGCGCCATTCACCCCAGCGCGACATCGAGCACCATCATAATCAAAAAGCCGGCCAGCGCGCCAAACGTGCCGGCATGCGTGTTTTCATCCATATGCGCTTCGGGGATCAATTCCTCCACCACAACATATATCATAGCGCCAGCCGCGAACGCGAGCAGCCACGGCATAAGGCCTATAATATGCGAAGCGAGCAGCACGGTGAGCAGCCCGAATATAGGTTCCACCACGCCGGACGCGCCGCCGACCAGAAATGCGCGCCGCGCGCTTTTCCCCTCGTTCAGCAGCGGAATGGAGATGGCAGCGCCTTCCGGGAAATTCTGTATACCTATGCCGATCGCCAGCGCTACCGCAGAGGAGAGCATCGCGCCGTTTCCCGGATGCTGCGCCGCGAGCGCGAACGCCAGCCCCACCGCCATCCCTTCCGGAATGTTGTGCAGCGTTACGGCGGATATGAGCAGCATAGTGCGCCTCGCTCCGGATTTCAGCCCCTCGCGAAGCCCGGTAGACGGATGGATATGGGGCGTAAGTTTATCCAGCGCAAACAGAAACAGCGCGCCCATCACGAACCCCGCCGCCGCCGGAACCCATTCGGACAATCCAAGCTCCACGGATTGCTCCATCGCCGGTATAAGCAGGCTCCACACCGACGCCGCTATCATAACCCCGGACGCGAACCCGAGAAACATAGTGCGCATGCCCGTCCATCTGTTCTTTCTGAGAACATATACCATCGCGGATCCCGCGCACGTCATAAAGAATATGAAACCCAACCCGCCAAGCGACCACAAAAAAGCGCGCATATGCAGCACCTCAATAAAGTTTTTATCCTACCATATTATACCGGACTGATGCAATAAGTGCAAGGTTCCGTTATTAATTATAAACATATGCGGATTCGCGTAGGGCTTGCGCCGGAAAAAAATATTTATTATAATGCGGGATAATACAAACTGGAATATTATCGGGAGGGTTTACAATGGCAAGGTACGCGTGGACATGGAACGTGAAGCCGGAGTACGTGGAGGAATATGTGAAAATGCACTTGAACCCGTGGGATGAAATAATGAAGGCGCATTCGGAAGCGGGGTTCAAGAATTACTCGATATTCCAAAATGGAACGCAGTTTTTTTATGTATTCGAATGCGATGGCGATCCTGCGGAAGCGTTCGCGAAAATGGCGAGCGATCCCGATTGCATCCGCTGGAACAATATAACTACAAAGATGCTGGACGTGCCGCTCGCTGGCGGAGGGAGCAGTTCCATACTTTTAGACGGAACTGCGCTCCAAAACACCGTGGACGTTTCAGCCGGCGTATCGTATATGCCCGAGGTTTTTTATCTTAAATAATATTTATATTATTTAGTTGTCTACGGGTTACGCTATTCCTTTTTTTTGCGTGGAATTTTGCCCCTCATCCCGGCGATTTTCCGCGCGCGTCACCGCCAGCGCGAGATATCTGACGTTCATAAGCAGCGTTATCGCAAGCCCTATCTGCGCCGCTATCGCGACTCCGTTAAGCCTTAGCGACGGAACTCCGGCCAGCCAATAGCTGAGCGCCGCCGTTATCACGCCGCCCGTCAGCGACGCGTACAGCGCGCGCCTTTGCTGGCCAAGCCCGGCGAGCAGCCCGCTTATCACCTGCTGAACACCCATCAGCAAAACGCACGGGCACAGCGCGCGCAGCAGCGGTTCAAGCTCCGCCTGCCGATAAAGCTTGTTGGCGAAAAACGGCGCGGCGAACCACATAACGGCCATCGATAAAAGGGAGACGCCCGCCGCCGGAATGATGGTTCGCCGAATCAGCCGCCGCATCGCCGCAGGATCGGATTCCCGCTTTGTTATAGCCGGAGCGGAAACCATCGCCAGCGCGCCCGTGAACACCGCTGGCATCATAATAAGCGACATCGCCATGCCGTTGTACATGCCAAGCCGCGCGGTCGATTCTGCGGCGCCAAGCCCCGACGCGCGCAGCCGCATGGGAATCAGCGCGGCGTTTACCGCCCTCATCAGCGTGTTGCTCATCCGCATGCAGGTCATCGGAAACGCCAGCCGCCATATCTTTTTCATTAATCCGTCCGGCAGCGCCAGGCCGCGCTCCGGCTGCGAGCGACGGAGCATAATCATTACTATAACCAAACCGACGCCCTCGCCTATAAGCACGCCGACTGCGGGCACAGCGGCGGCGTATGATACGCGCATCGGCGGAAGCATCGCGAATACGGCGAAGCAAACCGCGAATCGCAGCAGCTGTTCGATCATCTCCGACGCCGCCGGCGCGACTGTGTTATCGGAGCCATAGCAATATCCGTTATATACGGCGGAGAGCGCGAGTATCGGCAGACACGGCAGGTAGGCGAGAAGCGTCGGAAGCGTGCGCGAGTCGCCAAGTAACCGCGCGATCCACGGCGACGCGACCAGCATGGCGAAGAACATAACCCAGCTTATCCGCCGCGCCAGCCGCTTACCCGCTAGCAGCACCTGCCGCCGACGCAGCTCGTCGCCTGCGGCTACCGCCTGCGCTGTGAAGCGGGATATCGCCATGGGCAGCCCGCTGGTTACCGGCGCGAGCCACAGCATATGCGCGGAGCCCGCAAGCTCCATAACGCCCAGCGCCTCCGCACCGAGCGTGCGCGACAGCCAAATCCGCATTCCGAAGCCTATTATGCGAACTATAAAGTTCGCGCCGGTTAGCATAAGCGTTTGAGTAAATAACGTCTGCCGTTTCACGCCATACCTCCACTTATACTATCATAGGGGTTTTCATACCGCTCCCGTGCCGCATAGGGAAACGACCGTGGCAAGCGTATGCGCGGCGGGCGCACTACATGTCCGTATTGACGAGTATTGCTCGTGCGCGCGAGACACGCCCGCATAAACTTACATATATTCTTTTATCTATCGCAATTATATGAAATACCAAATTATGGAAATGTTGGAACGAAGGCGCTTTTTTTGCGTCAAAATGTTCGGATCGATAATCATCAAGGAGGGTTTATGAAAAAGGTTTTTGCTCTGCTAACCTTGCTTGCGCTGTTGCTCACTAGCGCAAGCGCGATGGCGTCGGAACCGATTTCGGCGCTGGGGGGAGGCGTCAGACCACCCCGACCGACCGCGACGCCCAGACCGACGAAAACGCCAAGGCCAACCGCGACGCCAAGGCCGACTGCAACGCCAAGGCCGACCGCGACAGCTCGACCGACCGCGACGCCCTGGAATCCGAATCATCAGCATGTTTGGGAAAAGTGCGTCACATATCGCTTGGTGACAGTGCCGTGCACATACTGGAACGGTTATAAGTATGTAACCTATTATCAGCAGGTTCAGCAGCGGGTGCTGGTAGTGCGCTGTAGGATTTGCGGATATGTACTGTCGGTCACGCCATATTAATCTGCGCGTATCGATTAAATACGCGGCGATAATATAAACCGCATAGCGGTATCATCGCGCGCTGCGGCATGGCGGGGCATAAGGCGCGCCGGGAGTTTTGCGCCCGGCGCGCCAATATTCGTTATATTCGAACCCTTTACCTTGCGCGCCCGCCATGATATCATGCGCTTATATTAAATCAGGAGGCGTTATATGGCGTCGCAAAATGATCGTATTCTTCTTGCGTACGCGACCGATCGATCGGTCGTAACCGAATCGGACGCGAAGCGGCTGACCCACTTGAACCTGGCGTTTGCAAAGATAGACGCTAAGGGCGGATTTACGCTCAACCATCCGCTTGAAGCGCAATTCGACACGCTTCGCGCGTGGAATCCCAGCCTGCGCATTCTGGCGTCAGTTATCCCGCTCGACCCCGAAGCGTTTACAAAATGCGCCGCAGAACCGGAGCTTCGCAAAACGATGGCGCGCAACTGCGCCGAGTTCCTGAACGCGCGCAAGCTGGACGGCATCGACTTCGATTGGGAGTACCCGTGCGTTCCGTCCAACGGAATGGCCGCAGGTCCGAACGATAAGGTTAACTTCACCGCGTTCCTGTCAGACGTGCGCGACGCTATCGGCTCTAAGCTGCTGACAATCGCGGCCGGAGCCGATCTATATTTCTGCGAAAGCGTCGAGATCGCTAGGATAAGCGAAATATTAGATTTTATCAACGTTATGACATATGATTTAAAATGCGGCTTCCATACGCTGGCAGGGCACCACACCGCGCTGTATTCGTCGACCGGCGATTATTTCCGCAACAGCTGCGATCAGGCTATGCGCCTGTTCGAAGCATATGGGGCGCCAAAGGATAAGCTCGTTATGGGCGCGGCGTTCTATTCGCGCAAGTGGGAGGGCATAAAGGATATAAACCATGGATTCCTACAATATTCCAAAACGGGCGGCGGGTACGGACGCGGCTTCACCAATCTCACAAAAGATTATATAAACAAAAACGGTTACGTTCGCTATTGGGACGACGAGGCGAAAGCGCCATATCTGTATAACGCGGATTCGCAGACGTTTATCTCATATGACGATGAAACGTCCATCGCGCATAAGTGCCGCTATGTGCTAGACCACGGCTACCGTGGGCTGTTTTATTGGGAGCACGGCAGCGATCCGTCCGGCGCACTGCTGACGGCGGCGTATAATGGACTGTCGCAGCCAGACGCACAGGCGGCAATTGAAGTCAACCGCAGCATATGATATAATAAATACAACAGGGTGCGGGACGACGGGGCAGCGCCCCGCGTTTAAGGAGGGGATACGGTGGACGGATATCCGGAGATTCTGCCTCCGCGCGAGGACGGCGTGTTCAAGCGTATCCTCACGCATCCCAGCGGTAAGCCTGTTCTGCTGTCAGTCGTTTCCGGCTTGTTGGGCGTGCATGTCACCGAGGCTACCGTGCTGAACGTCGAACCAGTTTTGACAGGTATTGACGAGAAGCGCGAGAAGTTCGATGTGAACTGCAAGACAGATACTGGGCATCAGGCGGGTGTGGGGCGGCGGGGCAGAGCCCCGCGCTAATGTAAATCGAGATGCAAGCCGAGGCGATGCGGAACGACAGCATCGCTAACTTTCATAAAAATATGCTGAGCCGAGCGGTGTTCAATCTATGCGATTTGCACAAATCCCAACCCGGACGCGGCAAGGCGTACGACACGCTGCTGCATAGCTATCAGGCGACAATCTGCGGGTATACGCTGCTCCCGAACAGACCAAGCTATATAAACCGGGTGCAATTACGTTTTGACGACGGCCAGCTGTTCGTCGAAGATGTCGGTATAATATTTCTGGAGCTGACGAAGCTCGAAGACGTGCTGAAGAAACCGGTCGACGAAATGTCGCTGATTGAGGCGATCGCGGTTTTTTTTGCGAAGGCGGACGATCTGCGTTACAGATCGATGATTACAGCGCTTGGGCGCGTAAGGGAGGAGATCGGATTGGCGGATGAACTGCTACTAACGATCAGCAAGGACGACATTGAACGAGCGCACTACCGCTCCAGACGGCTGTTCGAAATGGATAGGCAAAGTGAAATCGCGCTGGCTACTAGGGTTGGCGAGC
The DNA here is from genome assembly GCA_031269355.1 of Oscillospiraceae bacterium. GTDB lineage: Bacteria > Bacillota > Clostridia > Christensenellales > Aristaeellaceae > JAISZG01. Next base: position 13,687 of record JAISZG010000009.1, read on the forward strand.
AGCGCGGCGAGCAGCGCGGGATTCACATCGGCGAGCAGCGCGGGATTAACATCGGCGAGCAGCGCGGCATGCAAATCGGCGAGCAAATCGGCGAGCAGCGAGGGATACAGGTTGGGCGCATCGCAGCTGCGATTGACGCAATCCGTGCGGGTATTACCAGCCCCACGGCTATCGCGGCCATCGCGGGGATAACCGAAGACCAAGCCGTCAGCTTGATACAGGAGCATAAACAAAACCCGTAGTCCGAACCGCTATTGCCACGCTGGGGCGCGTAAGGGAGGAGATCGGATTGGCGGATGAACTGCTACTAACGATCAGCAAGGACGACATTGAACGGGCGCACTACCGCTCTAGACGGCTGTTCGAAATGGATAGGCAAAGTGAAATCGCGCTGGCTACCAGAGTTGGCGAGCAGCGCGGCGAGCAGCGCGGGATTCACATCGGCGAGCAGCGAGGGATACAGGTTGGGCGCATCGCAGCTGCGATTGACGCAATCCGCGCGGGTATTACCAGCCCAATAGCTATCGCGGCCATCGCGGGGATAACCGAAGACCAAGCCGTCAGCTTGATACAGGAGCACAAACAAAACCCGTAGGCCAACCGCTATTGCCACGCTTGGGCGCGTAAGGGAGGAGATCGGATTGGCGGACGAGTTGCTACTAACGATCAGCAAGGACGACATTGAACGGGCGCACTACCGCTCCAGACGGCTGTTCGAAATGGATAGGCAAAGTGAAATCGCGCTGGCGACGAGAGTTGGCGAGCAGCGCGGCATGCCCCGCCGCAGCGGAACGCTGTCCAGCGAGGTTAAAAGGAAACAAAGGACGAGCAAAAGCTTTCATGAGCATATCCACCAATGTATCTTCTACTATTTGTAACTGTGTTCACAATCTCGTCTCATTTCCCCTACTAATTTCCATTGATTTCCCTCGCTTATTTCCACCGTTTACCATTGTGGAAGTTACTTTGGAATTTACGGACTCTATTTCCCAGACTTAATACTACCAAATTTTTCTTCCCACACTAAACGCCTCCCACCGTCCACTGTGGATCTTACCTTGGGAATTTTCAAAAATGAAAGTTTACTGCGGCAATCCTGCAAATTCTTGACACTGCGAGGCGGTCGTGATATACTGTCGGACGATTCTGAATGTGGAGGCAATTCATATGAATGTTGCTGAACAGTATGGCAGCCTGGTGTTCAACGACCGCGCGATGCGCACGCGTCTGCCGCGAGACGTATACAAATCATTTCAAAAATCCGTGCGCGCGGGCAAGCCGCTTCAGCTGGCGGACGCGAACGTAATCGCGAACGCGATGAAGGATTGGGCGGTGGAGCTGGGCGCGACTCACTTCACGCACTGGTTCCAGCCAATGACCGGAATTACCGCCGAAAAACACGACAGCTTCATTTCGCCCACGGGCGACGGCGGCGTGATAATGAACTTCTCCGGCAAGGAATTGATAAAGGGCGAGCCCGACGCGTCCAGCTTCCCCTCCGGCGGACTGCGCGCCACGTTCGAGGCGCGCGGCTATACCGCGTGGGATCCCACATCCTACGCATTCCTGAAGGGGCATACGCTTTGCATACCCACCGCGTTCTGCTCGTATACCGGCGAGGCGCTCGATAAAAAAACGCCGCTGCTCCGCTCAATGGACGCGCTCAATCGGGAAGCGGTGCGCGTGCTGCGCTTGTTCGGAAACCAGGCCGTAAACCGCGTTTCCTCAACGGTAGGCTCCGAACAGGAATATTTCCTTGTGGATAAAGAAATGTATCTGCAGCGGCGCGACCTCGTGTTCTGCGGGCGCACGCTGTTCGGCGCGAAACCGCCCAAGGGGCAGGAGCTTGAGGATCATTATTTTGGCAGCATCAAGCCGCGTGTGGCCGCGTTCATGCAGGATCTCGACGAGGAGCTGTGGAAGCTGGGCGTCGCCTCAAAAACGCGCCATAATGAGGTAGCGCCCGCGCAGCACGAGCTGGCGCCGATTTTCGCGACTACGAATATAGCGACCGACCATAACCAGCTGACTATGGAAATAATGCGCAAGGTGGCCGATAAGCACGGCATGGCGTGCCTGCTTCACGAGAAACCGTTCGCGGGTGTGAACGGCTCCGGCAAGCATAACAATTGGTCGCTTCAAACGGACGGCGGCGACAACCTGCTGGAGCCAGGCGCAACGCCGCGCGAAAACGCTCAATTCCTGCTATTCCTGTGCGCCGTAATTCAGGCGGTGGATACTTATCAGGGATTGCTGCGGGTATCGGTCGCGACGGCGGGCAACGATCACAGGCTTGGCGCGAACGAAGCGCCGCCCGCGATCGTATCGATATTCCTCGGCGACGAGCTTACCGCCATAATCGAGAGCATCGACAGCAGCAGCCCGTACTCGCAAAAGGTTCAGGAGGCAATGGAGATAGGCGTAAGCGTGCTGCCAAGGTTCCCGCGCGATACCACGGATCGCAACCGCACATCCCCGTTCGCGTTCACGGGCAACAAGTTTGAGTTCCGCATGGTAGGCTCGTCCGCTTCCATTGCTGATGCGAATACTGTGCTGAATACAATCGTCGCGGATATTTTGGCTAAATACGCGGATACGCTGGAAGCGGCGCAGGATTTCACGGCCGCGCTGAACTCGCTGATATTCTCGACCGTACACGCGCACAAGCGCATTATATTCAACGGCAATAATTATACCGACGAATGGGTTGCTGAGGCGGAAAAGCGCGGACTGTATAACCTGAAGCATACGGCGGACGCGCTGCCTTATTTCATTCACGAGGAGAACGTCGCGCTGTTCGAGCGACATCACGTGCTTACGTCCGTAGAAGCGCACTCGCGATATGAGATAATGATGGAAAACTATATCAAGACGCTGCGCATTGAGGCGCTCGCGATGCTGGAAATATCCCGCAAGGATATTCAACCGGCGGTAGGCGCTTACACGAAGGAACTGCTGGAGATCGCGGCCGCGAAGAAGGCGGTGGGCGCCGTGCCTGCGGAACCGGAATCAACGCTGATAAAAAAGATAAGCGGCCTTGCGGTAAGCCTATACGAGCGCACCGAGGAGCTGGAGCAGCTTCTGCTTAAGGAAAGCGGCGGCACGGAGGAAGAGGGGCAGTATTACAGCGGTTCCATATTCCCGGCGATGCAGGCGCTTCGCATGGTGGCGGACGAATTGGAAACGCTCACCGCCAAAAAATATTGGCCGTTCCCTACATATGGCGATTTGCTGTTCAGCGTTTGAGCCGTCGTCAGGTTAGATGTGTTTTATTGTTATTGTTTTGGAAACAGCCGTCGCCTTTCGCGCACGGCTGTTTCTTTATATTGTATTCTGAATTTGTGTTTTTTCATTTATTTCATATATATCCTATAGAACATATCGATATTATTCTTTTTATAAAATTTATTATTACCTATCGACAAAGGATGTCGAATGCTGTACAATTTAAGCATATTTAAGCGTATAATAATATAGGTTGGTGATGATGATGGTGTATGATAATATACTTGAGGCGGTGGGGAATACGCCGCTGGTAAAGCTTGGCAAGATGGGTGCTGCGGGGGATGCGGAGGTACTGGTAAAGTTTGAGGCGACGAACATAGGCGGGTCTATTAAAACGCGGACGGCGCTGGCGATGGTGGAGGATGCGGAGCGAGCGGGGCGGATTCGTCCGGGGGTAAGCACGCTTGTAGAGCCGAGCAGTGGCAATCAGGGGGTAGGGGTTGCGCTGGTGGGGGCGGTAAAGGGATACCGTGTACGGATAGTTATGCCTGATTCCGTAAGTGAGGAACGGCGGAAGCTAGTACGGCAATACGGGGCCGAGGTGGTGTTGGTGCACGACGACGGGGATATTGGGAAAGCGATAGATGGGTGCATACAAGCCGTACGGCGCATGGCGGATGACGATCCGAACACGTTCATACTTCAGCAATTCGAAAATCCTGCTAATCCGGAGGTACATCGCGCGCGGACGGCGGCGGAGATACTTCGTCAGGCGAACCGGCCTATACATGGATTTTGCGCGGGGGTAGGCACGGGCGGCACGCTGACGGGCATAGGGGAAGCGTTGCGCGCGGTATATAAGGATATATTGATATGGGCGGTTGAACCGGAGAACGCGGCGATACTGACGGGCGGGCATATTGGCTCGCATATACAGATGGGGATAGGCGACGGGCTGATACCGACTAATCTTAATACAAAATTATATAACGACGTGGCCATAGTAACCGATGAGGAGGCAGTGCGCACCTCGCGCGAGCTTGCGCGGCGCGAAGGCCTGCTATGCGGCATATCCAGCGGGACGAACGTCGCCGCCGCGCTTCGCATGGCGAACCATCTAGGCGCGGGAAAAACAGTGCTGACCATCCTCCCAGACACCGGCGAGCGTTACTTCAGCACCCATTTATTCAATTAGCGCCCCTTTCAACAAACGCAAACACCGCCCCCAGCCATAGGGAGGGCACCGCCCTCCCCGCGCAACCCCAACGCCACACGTCGCCAAACCCGCCAACGCCGGGCGCCCTCCGCGCCCGGCGTGTCAATCCAAACCCGCTACCGGAAAGGGGATTCCAAAGGGGCCATGCCCCTTTGGCGGGAGGGTTTGGGAGGGCGGCGCCCTCCCAACGTAACCCCGCAGCCCTCGTAACCAACGTCCCAAACGTCCCAAACGTCCCAAACGTCCCAACGTTCCCTCGCCCCCCGCGACCCACACCCAAAGCCAAAACCCTACTGCAGAAATCAAACCCTAATATCTCCAATTCATGTGTGGGTCGCAACTAACTCACGTCCCGCGCCCGGAGGCGCGGCAGCATCTCGCCGCGCGGTACTTTTAACACACCTGCTTCCAATTATCGGCAGTCGTAATATTCCCTTAATCAGCGAGCGCCACACAATAAATTCCATAAAATATATTTATATATTATAAAATATTAAAGTGGCAGTGATTGCGTGTGTTTGTATGTGATTATGTTGATTATGTTGATTATATTGAATATACTTATTATATTGAATATACTTATTGTATTGATTATACTTATTATATTGATTATTCTAATTATTTTGATGCTGTTGATTGCATTGATTGTCTCGATACTCCCGCCACCACCAATCATTAATGGCTTGGCACTTCACTTTCTCGCGATTAGCGATTTAAGCGTAGCAAGCGGAACCAAAGGCGCGGCGCAGTTAGCTGTAGCAAACTCAAAGAAACTCCGAAGGAGTTTTTACCTTATTATCTGGCGAAGCGGAAAGCTGCCGCGCCTCCGGGCGCGGGACGTGAGTTAGTTGCGACCCACACATGAGTTGGAGATATTAGGGTTTGATTTCTGCGTTAGGGTTTTTAAATGGATGTGGGTCGCGGGGGACGAGGGAACGTTGGGAGGTTTGGGACGTTTGGGACGATGGTTACGAGGGGTTACGTTGGGAGGGCGCCGCCCTCCCAAACCCTCCCGCCAAAGGGGCATGGCCCCTTTGGAATCCCCCTTCCGGTAGCGGGTTTGAATTGACGCGCCGGGCGCGGAGGGCGCCCGGCGCTGGCAGGGTCGGAGACTTGTTGCGTTAAGAGGAGTGCGGCATGGCTCTCCCGCCATTGGGGCATGGGCGTGTCCCGGGGCTATAACGCCTTGGCCGATATGTGATCGTTTAACTGGCGTAGCATGTCCTCAACGTCTACACCGTGTGCCTCGCTTGCGTCAGCTATCGATTCGCCCATCGCGTGCGGACAGCCTAGGCAATGCATCCCAAATTCCATAAATATCTTCGCGGTCGTCCGGTCAATCTCCAGTACCTCGTATATGCTCATGTCAGATGTAATAGCAGACATATCCTTACCTCCATTATTTTAATTATGTTTAATTACTTTCTTTTGAATTGGACGGCTCGTTCATACGAGCGCAAGTCGCGTAGCCACGCGCGATCCGGCGGCGCGCCATGCATCTCGCAGAAGCGATCCCATATAATCCCCATAGGCATTGTAAGCGATTCCTGGCGAGAAATCAATACCCCCGCGCCGTCGCCCGCCGCTTCCATTTCGCGCAGCATGTCCGTAGGCTCCAGCAACGCCGCAAGCAGCGCCTTGCGCGTGTTCCTCGCGCCGCATACCCACGCGCCTACGCGATTAATCGACGCGTCAAAATAATCCAGCGCGATCATCACGCGATCCAGCGCGCCGCAGCGCACAACCTCCAGCATAATCTGCCGCGTCTCGTCATCCAGCAACACCACGTGGTCGCTGTCCCACCGAACCGGACGGCTGACATGCAGCAGCAATTTCGGAAGAAAACAAAGCAGCGCGGATATTTTCGCGGATATAACCTCCGTCGGATGAAAATGCCCCGCGTCCAGCGTAAGCAGAATTCCCGGATTGCTCAGCACATACCCCATATAAAATTCATGCGAGCCAGGCACATACGCCTCGCTCCCTATCCCGAACAGCTTCGATTCCACAGCGTCTACCATCTTCGTCGAATCCAGCTTCTCGCCGAATATTTCATCATACGAAGCCTTCAACCGAAGCCGCGGCGCCAGCGGGTCAATCGGGATCTCCTTCGCCCCGTCGTGCGTCCAGTGGTTGCATACGCAAATTTGGTTGGTGCGCCCGCCAAAATATTCGGCTATCCGCCTGCAGCGCTTGCCGTGCTCAATCCAAAATTCGCGCACCGCCTGATCCGCGCTCGACAGCGAACCGTTCTCGCCCATCGGGTGCGAAAAGAACGTCGTGTTGAAATCCAGCCCCACGCCCCGCTCGACCGCCCAATCCGCCCAGGATTCAAAATGGCGCGGCTCCAGCGCGTCGCGTCCAACCGGCTCATCCCAATCCAAATAATTCGCGTGAAGGTTTACCTTCGACGAACCGGGTATCAGCGAAAGCGCCTTCTCTAAATCCGCGCGAAGCTCCGCGACCGTGCGCGCCCTGCCCGGAAAATTTCCGGTCGCCTGTATGCCGCCGGTAAGCTTGCCGCCCGACGTCTCGAATCCAAGCACGTCGTCGCCCTGCCAGCAATGAACCGACAGCGGCGTGCGCCCAAGCGTTTCAAGCGCGGCTTCAACGTCCACGCCCTGCTCCGCGTATAACTCCCTCGCCCATTCGTACGCCTGCCCGCCGCTAATCTTATCGGGCTTGCCGCCCGTGCCCGCCGCGCCATGCTTCATAGCCTTATAACCCACCCTTCGTGCTCCAATAAAACCGCTAATTCGACATATAATATTCTGCGCGCTTGTCCGTTTTCCTTCCGACGCGCGGCGGGCTATAAAAGATTCGCCAGCGTCAGCCTGTTCTTATGTCGAATATGCTCCAGCGCGGATATGAGCGATTCCAATATTTCCAGACTATCGTCCACCGCGCGCAAATTCAGATATGTATTAAGATCGCGCAAATGCCGCGCTACCTCCTCGGCCTCGTCGTGGCTGATCCAAATTTCAACGACCGCGCGCGTTTCCTCCCAGCCCCGTATTATCGACGGCAGCCGCTCCGCCGCGCCTTCCAAATCCTCCAGCCGGATCATTCCGCCAATCTCCCCGACCAGCGCTATATACCCCTCCATTGCGGCGCGAGTATACCCCGTCAGCGTCAGTTCAAGCGCGATAATCATCGCGATCGTAACCGCTAGCACGCAGATTTTCCGGCGCATAGTTACGCTCGCTCCCGCTCTTTATAATTTGTTTCAAACGCCACGGGTGCGGCGGAAGCGTTTCTGTTATATATCACAAGCTTCCCCCCGTTATTCAGCGAGCAAAGCGCGATATTGCGGATTTGGGGCGCGTCCGCCCTCGCAAGCTGCGCGGTCAGCCACGCCTCGCTAACGTCCATGCGCCTCATGTTTTCTTTTTGTATTTTGCCCGCGAGTATCAGCGGCAGCGGCACCCCGCCCCCGCTTCCCCCGCGTCCCTCGCCTTCTCCGCGTCCCCCGCGTCCCCCGCCTTCTCCGTCTCCCTCGCCTCCCTCGCCTTTCCCGCCTTCCCTGCCTAGCGCAAACGCGGACAGCTTGCCGCTGGTTTCAATTATCGCGCCGCCCACGTCTTCAATCCTTGCGAATCCCGCCACCCTCAGTTCCTCCAGAAGGTCGCTTATTGAAAAGCCGAGCTGATCCAGCGCCTTGTTTTGCAGCCTGCCTTCCTTTATTACGGCGTAGGATTTCCCATCGATAATCCTGCGAAGCCGCTCGCTTTTCATGCAGCATAGAGTGAGCGCCGTGTGCATGAACATCAGCGCCAGCATCGGAACCACGCCATATAAAAGCGGAATGCCCGTGTCGCCCATCGGCGCGGCGGCCAGATCGGCCATCAGTATCGCCAGCACAAGCTCGTACGGCTGCAGCTGCGCTATCTGCCGCTTGCCCATAACGCGCATCAGCACCACCGCCGCGAGAAACAACAGCGCCGCGCGGAGGAATAGAATCAGCATAATATAATCATCTCCGGTTCATATATAAAACATCCTATCCGAATTATGGTCGAAACAATGCCGATTAATGCGCGGCGAACAGCAGCTTAATCCACTGCTAACCAAGCGAACCAATTGAAACCAACTTGACGGCAACGCAACGCGCGCCGACCGCGAATGGCGTCCGGCGCGCGAGGATACGCATAAATATATTTATATATATTTAATTTGTTGGTTCGTCGAATTCGTCAGCTTCATCGGATTCCGCTTCCGTGTCGGAAGGCGGTTCGTCTGAAGGGGCGTCCTCTTCCTGCGTTGATTCGTCGTCGGGCGCGGACTGTTCGCCGCTGCCGTCGGCGTCGGCAGGCATGTTAGCTTCGCCCGCGTACAAAATAATAGTGTCTATATCATATATATTTAATGTCGGCGCAACTTGATCGGATTCTTCTTGTACATACTCTTCTTCAGTTTCGGCGTCGGCATCAGATATATATTCATCAGCATCTTCTTCGGCTGTTTCTTCTTCGGCTGTTTCTTCTTGGGCTGTTTCTTCTTCGGCGGTTGATTGCGGTTCGGCGTCGGCGGCTTGATAGCGCATGCCGCTCCATATCCAGCTGCTGTTCAGGAACGCATCCAGTATGCTGGTGTTGGAAAGCAGTGTGTTGTATAATTCCGGATTGCGTGTCACCAGCTGGCCTATAACGGGATGCGACATCAACAAATTGTTGAGCGCCTGCATCGACAGCGTGGAGGTGAACGCCGTTACGACCGTTCCCCCTCCGGACGCGGACGACGACGACGCGCCTCCGCCTCCCGCCGATGATGAGGACGACGTCGCTGCCGGACCCGCCGCAGCCGACGACGACGACGGCCCTGCCGCGGACGCCGACGACGGGCCTGCCGCAGACGCCGCTGGGCCTGCCGCGGACGCCGCCGGACCTGCCGCAGACGCCGCCGGGCCTGCCGCCGCAGACGGACTTGCCGCCGCCGGACCCGCAGTCGCCGGACCTGCCGAGGCTCCTCCAGCTCCTGCCGTTCCAGCTCCTGCCGTTCCGGCTCCTGCCGCTCCGGCAGTTCCTGCTCCAGCTCCGCCCACACCGCCGGGCGTTCCACCCACAGCGCCGCCCACTCCTCCTCCATCCGAGGAAACTATAGGAGTTACTATAACGGGCGGTTGCGGCGGATAAGGCGGAAACGGCGGGTAATGCGGCGGCGGAAACGGCGGCGGCGGGTTGGGCGGATATGGCGGATATTGAAGCTGCTGCTGTTGCTGCTGGCTGTGCGAGTGGTCGTGATCATGATCGTGATCATGGTGATGGTCGTGGCCGTGATCATGCCCGTGATCGTGCGAGTGCGCCGGGTAATGCGGATTCGGCGACCACTCATATTCCCAATGATGGTGCGGCGGATAATGCGGATAGCCCCCCGTCGGCGGATATCCCGGCATAGGCGGATATGGCATATACCCCGGATACCCGCCGTATCCCGGATACCCGGCATATCCCGGATATGGGGGATATGGCTGCGCCGGGCAGGGCGGCGGGCAAGGCGCCGGGCAGGACGCCGGACATGGCGGCTGCTGCGCGTTCGGGAAAGTATTCAACCCGTTTGGTATCGTAACGTTTGGTATCATCAAATTTAAATTGAACCCCGGCATGCCGAGCGTGGATGTGCCGCTTTGCTGCGGGCAGGAGGATTCGATCACCGGCTTTGCGGGAGCGGGGCATTGGCAGGCGGGAGGATTATTCACGTATACGCACGACTGGCATTCGCGCGCGTCGTCTTTCCGGCGTTCGTCGATAAACCTATCGTAATCGCGTGCGTCGTTACGGCATGAGCGCGGCTGCGCGTCGTATGGATCGCAGCTTGTATACCAGGCGTCGCTGCGCCGCGAAGCCGCGTCGTAATCGGGCTTGTAATAATAATCATAGTCATAGTCAGACATATATTTCACCTTAATGATCGATATTTTATTAAAAGAATTATATAGTATATATAACCGCGCGGCGCAGAATACGCTTGCAAGAATATATTTATAGTTCGCGAATTGAATCGCGCCGCGCGGGCTGACGAACCACTCGCGCGGCACGTCGAAATACATTCGTCGGTAAAATATCAGAGAAAGTAAATTAGAAGGGCAATCGGGGAATCGGGGAGACGTCAGTCGATATAATCGTAATCCCAGCCGCTGGGCTCAGCGTCGGCGGACGGGTTATAATCAGGCTGCGAACCGCCCTCGCCGGTTTCCCACTCGCTTTGCGGCGGCGCTTTATATTCCTGCCAGTTCAGGCTCGCCTCGTCATATTGGAACGCATGCTGCTCGCGCGGCGCATATGAAGGTTCATACGAAGGCTCATATGATGAAGGCTCGATTTCGCGATCGCGAGGCCCTGGGCCGTTCACCTTCATAATCATCAAGCCGAAATCACGCAGCTTCATCGGCGGCGTGCAGTTGTCGCCCGCCGTCGCTATGAACGAAAGGGCGTCGCCTTTGCGCAGGTATACAGCGTTATCCGCGTTCTGATACAGCACGTCGCGCTCCTTGATTTCCAGCGTTTGCAAGTCGGAGTACTGTCTTTCGTTTATTAATGGATAAATTGTTGCGTTCACATAGGAGCTATGGCAGCGCGCGTATGCGGAATCGGCGTACGCTTCGTACTGCTGCTCCGCCGCCGTGACGCTCGCCGGATATCCGCGCGAAACGCGGAATTGGTAGCGCACCAGATACCAGCCCGGTTCCTGTATAATAATCGCCTCGGTAGGCCGCGCCTCTCCTCCCGGGAACAGGCGGAACGCGCGTCCGTGCCGGAACAGCGGCGAGGAAGGGAACAGCACGGGCGTGGAGGACGCGGGATCGATAGTAATCGGTCCGGAACCAACGATGCTCATCACCGACGGGTACATAGGGCGGCGGCGATTGTATTCGTCACGATCGGGATGGTGCGGATGATTCGGATGATGCGGATGATGCGGGCAATGCGGATCGTGTCCGCCGCCGTGATGCAAACAGCACGCGCACGGGCGCGGAATCGATATCCATTGATTTCCCATATATCCCGGGAAAATAGCGAACGGATGTTTGCCGTGCGTCGGCGGATGAATAGGATGACATTCCGGCGGCGGCTCCGGCGGATAGCACGCGGGTCGCGGCGGCGGACATTCCGGACGCGGCGGTGGACACGCCGGGCGCGGCGGATATTCCGGACGCGGCGGCGGACACACCGGTCGCGGCGGATGACATTCCGGACGCGGCGGTGGACACAACGGACGCGGCGGTGGGCACACGGGGCGCGGCGGATGACATTCCGGGCGCGGCGGTGGACACGCCGGGCGCGGCGGCGGACATTCCGGGCGCGGCGGATGACACGCCGGATGCGGAAGAGGACACGCCGGGCGCGGCGGTGGACACGCCGGATGCGGGAGAGGACACGCCGGATGCGGCGGCGGACACGCTGGACGCGGGAGAGGACACGCCGGATGCTGCGCAACGCAGCGGGGCGGTTGAATAATATCGCAATCCTCTAGGCAAAGCTCCGGGCAAATTGGTTTCCGAGGAGCGCATACATAGTCCGCAGCATCGCGCTCGCACCTGTCATGGCGCGGCGCTGGGCGGAAAACCAGCGGCGGCATCCATCCCGGACACCCGCCGAAACGGAGCTTCCATTTTTTCTTTGACATGCATAATACCTCGCTTTGGGGAGTCATCAAATCGCAGCATATGTTGTAATAACAATCGCTATCAGATTTGACGAAAGTTTTTTGAGTATAAATATTTATTATGGTTTTATTTATGGTGTGCTATTGTTGTGAAGTTATTATTGATGCATCACTATTTGGTGGTCTTTGTTTGGATTTTCTTTGCAAAATTAAAAGGGAAATGCGGAAGTATCCCTTATACAATATGCTGAATTCCGAACATCGTTCGCAGCGGGCGCAACAACTTGGATGGGCGCGGCATGGCAGGCAGGGATATCGATAAAACACGGCGCGCTTATATGGCGGCTGGAATGAATCTTTCCATGATTGGGATGAGTTGGAATCAACCTTTCGTTATATAATATTGGAGGGGCTGTATGCCTGGGCGCTTCTACAATACAAAATAAGATTGCTTACGCAAAACAATCTTTCCTGCAATATGCAAGATTTTCCGGTAACGGTTCGTTGGTATATTGTCGGACTAAGGCGGTGGGGAATCGGGATGGCAAGCGGCGCGCCCGTAACCAATGAGTTGTTCGAGCGGTTATACAGCCAGTATGCTGACGACGTGCTGCGCGTTTCGTATTTCTACTTGGGCGATAGGCAGAAGGCGGAAGACGTTTGTCAGGATGTGTTCGTGAGATTGATCACGCGCACGCCGGACATACAGCCAGGTCACGAAAAAGCGTGGCTTCTTAAGGTTGCGCTGAATCGCTGCCGCGATTTGTGGCGCGCGGCGTGGGTGAAGCGCGTGGTGCTCGGCTCGCCGTTCGACTGCATACCGGCTCCGGACGATATAGAATTTCGCACCGAAAAAAATGATTTGATGGAGGCGGTATCGAAATTGCCGCCTGCGTTTAAGGAAGTTATATTGCTTCATTATTATCAAGGGTTTGGTATATCCGAAATCGCGATGATGCTCGATCTGCCCGAGGGAACAATCTCAAGCAGATTATCGCGTGCACGGAAAAAATTGGAAGCGCTGCTCAAGGGGGGCGAGACACGGTGACTGGCGGCGAAGGTAAGTCTGCGGGTATAGGGCGAGGACAAAAAGCCACGCCTTTGTACGGGACGACGGGGCCAAGCCCCGCGCTAATTGAGAATCTGAGCCGCGTAGCGGACGAGATGCTGAGCGCTTTGCATGCCGGTGAGCGGATTCGGTCGCGCGCGCTGTTCAACGCGTCGTTGATGGAGCGGGTGCCTGAATCGGCGCGGCAGTTGCTCGACGGTGTTCGCGCGGACAGCGTGCTAAGGCATCGCATATTGACAGGCGCGTATAGATCGCGGGGGGTTGGCGCGCGTGCGTTCGGGCGGGCGGGCGGATATGTTGCGGCGCGGCGTTTCGCGCCGGTTTTGAGCGTGGCTATGGGTCTGATATTGGTGGCGGTGATAGGGCTGCAGCTATACGATTTTAACGCGCCACCTGCGGCGATAGATATTCCGGATAACCCAGCGCTATCTATGCAGAGTTTTTCGTCCGGTGATTTATCCACGGGTTCGTTGAAGCTTGCCGGGGGTGTGCCGCAATATCGGCCGCTGCTCATGCGCACCAGCACGGGCGATCCTGCTTTGCTCAGCGTAAATGGAAGATATTACCAGATGCTTGGCGCGCCCTCGCAATTGGCTGACGATATGTTGGGGCAGAAGCATGGCGATGTTCAGCCGCTAACGGCGGATATATCGTTGGCGGACAGGATAGGCGTATTATCCAACGTGGTGCCGGTGGATGAGATTGTATACGCGGTGGGTGATTATTCGACGCGCACGATGGTTGCGGCGAAGGTTGGCGGGGTAATGCGCGTATTTCAGCGGATCGGGTACGCGACGAAATCGCTGGTTGGATCGGAGACATTCCGAGATACGCTGGACGTATCCGGCAGGGTTACGGCACTTGAGTTATCGGGAGTTGGGGTGATAACGGATGGTGAGCAGGCGAACCGGATATTCGAAATGCTGGTGGGCGAAGCGGTGCCGTGGTCTGGCGAATCGATACCGGAAGCGGGTCAATCGCTGACCATACATATTGACGGCGGTTTATCGCTCCAGGTGGGGGTATCAGGCGATCTAGTGCAGGCCTGCGGATCGTGGGCATGCCCGGAATTCTTCGAAGCCTTCGCGCAGACCATTTCGGCGGAATAATATATATTATATAACAATATCATATAAGCGGGGTGTCTCTTATTAAGAGCCCCCCCGTTTCGCTTCTTTGGGAATGAGCCTCCCTCCCAAACGACCAAAGCGCCGCCCCCTCGCGCCCCTTTACGCCACACGTCCCCAACCCCGCCAGCGCCGGGCGCCCTCTGCGCCCGGTGCGTCAATCCAAACCCGCTACCGGAAGGGGGATTCCAAAGGGGCCATGCCCCTTTGGCGGGAGGGTTTGGGAGGGCGGCGCCCTCCCAACGTATCCCTCGTTCCCCCCGGGCCCCCCGCGGGCCCCCCCCGCGCCCCCCCCCGCCCCCCCCCCCCCCCCCCCCGCCCGCGCCGGGCGGCCCCCCCCCCCCCCCCCCCCCCCCCACGTATCCCTCGTACCCCCCGTACCCCCTCGTACCCCCCGTACCCCCCCCCCGTCCCCCACGGCCCACACCCGCCAAAAAACCCTAACGCAGAAATCAAACCCTAATATCTCAGATTCGAGTGTGGGTCGTAACTAACTCACGTACCGCGCCCGGAGGCGCGGCAGCATCTCGCCGCACGGCAGTTTAAACACGCCTGCTTCCAACTACCGGCAGTCGTAATATTTCCTTGATTAGCGAGTAATTAATAAACAATAAATCAAATATATTATATTAATACATAATATAATGTTGAAATGACAGCGGTAGCGTGTGGCTGCTTGTGATTATATTTATTATACTGATTATGTTTATTATATTTATTATATTTATTATATTTGTTATGTTTATTATCTCGATACTCCCGCCACCGCCCCCCCCCCACCATTAACGGCTGGTTACTTCACTTTCTTCCGATTAGCGATAGCTTTGGCGAAGCGGAGAGCTGCCGCGCCTCCGGGCGCGGGACGTGAGTTAGTTGCGACCCACACTTGAATTGGGGATATTAGGGTTTGATTTCTGCGTTAGGGTTTTTTGGCGGGTGTGGGTCGCGAGGGACGGTGGGACGGTGGGCTACGGGGGCTGCGGGGGCTGCGGGGTTACGTTGGGAGGGCGCCGCCCTCCCAAACCCTCCCGCCAAAGGGGCATGGCCCCTTTGGAATCCCCCTTCCGGTAGCGGGTTTGAATTGACGCACCGGGCGCGGAGGGCGC
>JAISZG010000035.1 GCA_031269355.1 Oscillospiraceae bacterium
GTCAATTCGTTGCTTACGCCAAGCGGTACGCCGTCCGATAAAACGACGTCGTCGAGTTCATATTTAAGCCCGCAGATCGACACGCCATTCGCGGCGCCGCCGTGGGCGAATACCGACACAATGCCTACGGCTCCGGCGTCAAACATTATGTTTTCATTGCATATCGCAGTTATGATAATATTGTCGCCATACAGAAATCCCCGCGCGCCGTTTCGCGCCAGATATACCAGGCTATTGATGTTCGCGAGCGTATGATCCAGCCTGCCGCCCGTGCCCCCGTATATACGAAAAACGCGGTATCCGCCTTGAAGCCCCATCTTTATTGCGGCGTGCATGTCGGTGTCGTCCTTTTCCCTGCTGAGCTTGATTACGCGATGGTGCGCGGGAGGCTCGGCGAGCGAATCGAAATCGCCAATAACTGCGTCCGGATAAACGCCCATGCGCGTAAGATGCGCATACCCGCCGTCTGCGGCGATAGTAATATCGTCGGCGCCGGGCATGATTACATATTCATAAAATTCTCCCGCGCCGACGATATGGCAGACAGCGCCGCCGTTCATACTGCTTGCCATTTACGCGCGCGCTCCGCCGTCGCGCAGCCATTCCGCCAGGCGCATTATTTCCACTCCCGCAAGCATTACGATGCCGATGCCGTGCGTATCGTTAAAATTCCACGACAGCGCGCGGTAATACGCGCGCGAAAACGAAAAGCCCGAGCCTCGACAAACGCCATACAGGTTGCCCTTCCTATCCACCGCTCGCTCCGCAATAGCGCGCCATGCGCGACGCGCGGCGCGGATAGCCGCCGATTCATATTCTCTCGATATAAAACCGTCCACGCAGCCGCGAACGAGCGCGCATATAAACATCGCCGTAGTAGACGATTCCTCATACGATTCCGGGTCGTCCAGTATCTGATGCCACAGGCCGTGTTCGCCCTGCAGCGCGAGATATCCGCCGACCAGGCTGTTGTAAAAGTCAATCAGCTCCGCACGCGCGGGATGCGCTTCGCGGGCGCGTGGCGCGGCTTCGCGCTGTTCAGGCGCGTCTTTGGCGTCTGAAGCGGAACCCCCAATGCGCGGCAGCAATTCGCTGAGCGAAAAGAATACCCAGCCGTTTCCTCGGCACCATGGTATGCCGTTGGGCGTTCCGTCAAGCCCGTCCGTCCGCCCGTGCCGCAGGCTTCGCATATGAGATAATATTGATTTCTCCGGCATAAATAGATACTTGCGATAGAGCAGCAGCTGCGCGCACGCCTCGTCGAGCGCGCGCGGCATATTCGTTCGCAGCGCATATCGAACAAGGAACGGCACGCTCATATACATATCGTCCGCCCATATTGTAGAACCGTGCCGCTGAAACGCGCCGTCCGGCATCCGCTCCTGCTTGTTCAGAATATAATCGGCGATGCGCTCGGCAATCGCTTCGGCGCGCGGGTTTGGGCAGCGGGCGTCGCATTCCAGCATGAGCGAGCCGAACGAGCCGCAGTCGTCGAGCGCGTCCAGCCAGCAGAGCTGCTCGTTCAATCCGGGGAATCCGTATGCTTGCTTTTCATACAGCGCGTACGCGTCATGATCCACGGGCGTCGCGACATGCGACATCACATAATCAATATACGTACTGTTGCCAAGTCTCTCGCCTGCGCGCAGCATGCCGTACAGCGTCACGCCGAGCGGATACGTCCATCTGCCATATAATTCAGATTCGATAAACAGGCGCGGCGAAACTCCCGCGAACTGGGTTTTCCAGAATGATAACCCGCCGCGCGCTTCGAACGGGCGGCTGATATCCGTCAGCCGTTCAGGATCCGGCGGCGGCGCGTCGAACGCTCCGGCGTACAGCCACGGCGAGGTGTTGCCCTTTATGTAAAACGGGGGCTTTAATGCGATATCCCGTGATAGCGCGACGAAATCCGGCGTATCGGCCGACGCGTCCAGGCAAACGAGCATATCGTGATCTCCCGCCGAAACCTCGCCGCCGGTATAAGGCCGCCCGTCCACGAGGATATCGCGAACCGCAGGCGATTTGGCGGATACGAAATCGCGCGTTTGACGATCCGCTTCAAACGCAGCCCACGCGTAAACCACGCCGGTTGATTCATCATATACCGCTCGCGGGCCTTGCGGCGTTCTAACGTGCGGCGGATTCCACTCGGCGGCTTCGAACGCCGCGTCCGAAACGTTTTCGTCGGCGGCAAGCAGCGCGCAAAGCGCGGCGTCGTCGGCAGTCGGGTTCGTATAAGCGAATCCCGATTCGCCGTTATACGCGGCGAACGGCATTATATAGTGGCAAGGCTCCCACTGGGGCATTGCGTTTGCGAGAGCGCAGCCAAACCCTATGCGCGTGCATTCGCATCTGATCGCGAACCGGTTCCGTCCCGCGCGCAGCGAAACAGGGAACCGCGTAAACGTATCGTGCGAGCTTTCCTGCGCGCCTGCAGACGCGAACACCAGCGCGCCGTTTACATATATGCGGACGGGGCCTTTGCAGGCTGCCTGAAAGTTCGACTCGCGGTCGGCGCGGCACCATAGATCGCCGACCGCCCACGCCGCGTCTCCCGGGCGCGCGCCGGGGAATCGTTCGCCGAAATCGAATATGGACCGCGCCTTGGCGTCGGTCGATATGCCGCGCGCGTCGTAAACCCTCCAAACCGGCGGCTCGGCTGGGTTCGCGCCTATGTAGCGATTCGCTATCAGCGAGATAAGGGTCGGCGGTTCCGCCATATTCGCGTAAGCCGCGCTTTCGTGCGATTCAAAATATTTGGACGGCATATGCTTCTCCAATCCAATTTATATTCTCCAATATTTTCTCTTTGATTTTTTTATTGATTCTACATCGCCGCCCGCGTTCCTGCGCGCGCGGCGCGCGGTATTTCGTATTCTATCGATCCGACAAAAAATATAACGATTGTCCATTCTGGCGCCCCTGCCAGGGTGGTATACTATTTGTAGCGGGCATTCGCGCCATTCGATCCCGACGTGATTTGAGCGCATGAGCGCCCGAATAAAAATAAATATCGTTATATTCTGGCAATTAAATATAGAAGGTGTGATCGCTTTGACAAACGTGGAGTATTTGCGGTTTTTGCCGCAGCTGGGCAAGCGCGTAAAGCCGGTCGAGCAGCATTTTAGCTTTATGCAATATACATATATGGAATTAGCGAAAATGGAGCTGGCTGCGAAGGGACTGCCTGCGGAGCCGGTTTGCCGCGAGGCGATCGAGCCATCGATAGATTGGATAAACCAGCGCAACGACTGCGCGGATTTCGCTATCCCCGCGCTTGTTCGCATGCTTCACGAGCACAGGGGAACGCCGCGCCTGGACGAGGCGCTCGCCCGGCGCATAGAAGAAGCGCTCGTCGGTTTTAAATATTGGCTTGACGAGCCCGGCGAGGTGCACTCCTGCTACTTCACCGAAAACCATCAGATACTTTTTCACAGCGCGGAATATCTAGTCGGGCAGCTGTTTCCCGAGCGGGTGTTCCCCTCCAACAACCAAACGGGCGAATGGCATCGCCTGCACGCCGTAGAGTTTATTCGCCGCTGGCTCGACTGGCGCGCGCGCTTCGGCTTCAGCGAGTGGCTAGCGCAGCGCTATTATACCGAGGATATACTCGCGCTGCTCGGGCTTTCGCACTACGCGTTCGAGGAAGACATACGCCGCCGCTCGCGCCTTCTTGTCGATACGCTTTTGTTCGACATAGCGGTTAACAGCTTTAACGGGCATCTATCCTCCACGCATGGGCGCGCCTATGCCGGCGCGCTCGTCAACCCCGCTACGGAAGGGGTTACGCCCATCGCCGCGCTGATGTGGGGAGAAGGCGTTATAGATACGGAAATATCCAACTGCGCCACTATGCTGGCCGTATACGATTATCAATGCCCCGCCGCCATTAAGGCCGCCGCCCGCAAGCGGCTGCCTGAAATGATAGGCAAGGAACGTATGTCCATAAACGTAGCGGACGCAAAATACTATGGCGTCGATACTTCGGATTTCAACAATATTATGCTATTCTGGGGAATTCAGGCGTATTCGGATCGGCTGGTTATAGACAATTCCGCGAAGGTGTTCCCATATTACAACTGGATGAATAACCGAATATTCGCGTATAAGGAACGCTACAAGCTGTGCGACGACGCGGGTGTCGCCGTGGAGGATACGCCGGATTACACCGCGATGACGCAGGTAGATATTTATACATATAAAACTCCCGACTATATGATCAGCTGCGCGCAGGATTTCCGGCGCGGGCGCATGGGATATCAACAGCATCCGTGGACGGTTACGCTGGGCGGGCGGACTGTCGTGTTCACAACGAACCCCGGCTCCAACGATTACACGTCGAGGCCGAACAAATTCGCGGGCAACCTTTGCCTGCCGCGCGCCGTCGCCCATAGGAACGTGCTGCTCTGCGTGTATCGCGTGCTGCCGGATTTTGTAGATTATTTATATTCCCATATGTATTTTCCTCAAGCCGAGTTCGACGAAATAATAGAGGAACGCGGCTGGCTGTTCGGCAGAAAGGGCGACGCCTATATAGCGGTATATACGCTGCGCCCAGGCCGCTGGAACGAGATCGATCCGGAATTTTATCGGCAAAATTTTTCGCGCGAATCAGAGGATATGATATCGCGCGCGCAGAACGAAGGATATAAATACGATTATATGGCGCCGGGGCACGCGAACGTATGGGCGGTGGAGCTTGGCTCCAAAGCGCAAAGCGGCGGCTTCCGGGAATTTACGGGGCGATTTAACGGAGCGGCGCTTAAAGGGGACACGCTGCGGTTTACATATAGCTCTCCGTCGCAGGGCGATATGTCGTTCGGCTGGAACGGGGATTTGACAGTATGCGGCGAAGCGGTTCCTATACACGGCTACAAGCGGTACGAGAACCCGTTCTGCACGGCGGAATTTAATTCCGACAGGCTGGAAATTAATTGCGACGGCCAAAGTGTTATATTGGATCATTCGCCGCCCTACGCGGCGGAGGGCTGACGCGCGCCGGGCGTTCGCACGGGCGCTGCGCGGCGGCTGCGGGGTTAGGCTAAAAGCCCCTCATTGTTCCGGGACGTCGGGGCGAAGCCCCGTCAAAAAGGAGCGGTACGCGCATGCGGGAATCGATGGATTCCATCTACGTTACGATGGAATATTATAACCATCGGGTATGCACTCCCCAATGGAGCATCGTACCCGATCGGCTGCATTTTATCGATATTACGTACGTGGTAAAGGGCAGCGCCGCATATAACGTCGACGGTAAAATGTATACCGTGAAGCAGGGCGATATCCTTTGCATACCGCAGGGAAGCAATCGCTGGGCGCGCAGCGACCCCGACTGCCTTATGGAATGCTACAGCATGAACTTTCAGCTTTATGATTTTTATACCCATAAAGATGTTAAGCTGCCGTTCGAGCTGATTACCCATATAGGAACGCGACCGCACCTAATTCACCTGATGGACGATTTATACAGGACGTGGCTGCTTCACGAGGAAGGGTACCAGCTGCGGACGAACGCGTACGCGCTTTTGATAATCAGCGAGCTGCTCTCAATCAACCGCAACGACTATCAGCTGTCAAACGCCGATCTCAGGGTGCGCAAGGTGGTAGATTACATAATGCAGCACTACGGCGAGCCGCTGTCGATTGCTATGCTGGCGGAGATGGTTCATCTAAATCCGGTTTATTTATCTTCGCTTTTCCGCAAGTCGCTCGGCTCGTCCGTAAAGCAATATATAAAGCGCATAAGAGTTAACAGCGCGCAGTTCCTGCTTGAGGAGGGCATATATAATATAACCGAGGTGGCGACGCTCTGCGGGTTCTGCGATATTTATTATTTCAGCCGCATATTCAAACAATTAAAAGGTGTCTCTCCCAGCACAATTATTAAAAAATAATATTTCATAAACGTGTTCGGACAGGTAGGCGGACATTATCTAAAAGGAATATTATTCCGCATCGATAATATTCCCTTGTTTATGCTTATGTCCCTGGCGGATTGAAACATATTTCTCCGTATCGCGCGCCTACGCCGCGTATCCCGCATTCTTCACCACCAGCCGCGCATATAGACAAGGTAACGCCGCCGAGCGGCGCGGCTTGAAATGCCCAAACCCTTATGCTATACTACCCCGCGAACTCGATAAAAGGAGAAGCTGTATGATTTCCACCGTCGAAAGACTCTCCCCCTGCAAAGTCGCGATCCACTTTGAAGCCGACGCCGAGTCGTTTGAAAGCGCGACGCAAAAAGCGTATTTTGAGCAGCGCGGACGCATACGCGTGCCGGGATTCCGCCCGGGCAAAGCGCCTCGCCCAATTATCGAACGAATGTACGGAACGGCTATATTTATCCAAAGCGCGGTGGACGACTTGTTCACAGACGCTTTCGCGAACACCGTGCTGGAACATCAGCTTAATGTTTTGGATTCTCCGGATATAACTATCGAACAGGCGGAGAAGGGCAAGCCGCTGCTGTTCACGGCCTCCGTCACTGTGTTCCCGCAGGCGACGCTCGGCGATTATCAAAGCGTCGCTATTCCTCAGCCCTACGATTCTGTCGACGACGACGCGGTTGATCAGGAAATCGAACGGGTTCGCGAGCGCAACGCGCGCGTATCCGACGTGGATGATCGCCCGGCGCAGGACGACGATATAGTAAATATCGACTACGCGGGCACAATAAACGGCGAGGCGTTCGACGGCGGGGCGAACGCGGGTGAAGAGCTTACGATCGGCTCCGGTCAGTTTATTCCGGGGTTTGAGGAACAGATAATAGGAATGAACCCGGGCGATGAGCGCGATATAAACGTTACGTTCCCCGAGGATTATTCGCAGGAGGATTTGCGCGGCAAGGATGCCGTGTTCCATGTAAAGCTTAACGGCATCACAACCAGGGAACTGCCCGCGCTGGACGACGAGTTCGCCAAGGATGTGTCGGAATACGATACTCTTGAAGAATACCGCGCGTCCGTCAGGCGGTATATGGAGGATGCCGCCAAGAAAAACGCCGAGGACGAGTGGCATAACGAGCTTCTGCGGTTTCTGATGGAGGGCATGGTTACCGAAATTCCGGACATAATGATCGAACGCGAAATCGACCGGCTGGTTGAAAACTACGTGCGCAACGTATTCAAGCACAGCGAAAGCCAGGTGAGCGACTATATAAAACGGTTCGACAATCTCCCTGGATTCCGCGACCATTTCCGTTCCGACGCGGAATCGCGCATTCGCATGCTGCTGGCGCTTGAGGAGTTGAGCGAGCGCGAGCGCCTGGCGTACAACGAGGAAACCGACGCCGACATATATAACGAAGCGCTGGAACTGGCCGCCGAACAGGCGGGTTCCTCGGTGGATGAATTAAAGAATACGCTTGTAACGAACAACGCGCTTCGCGAGCATTTGCACGATATAGTCGCGCGCCGTAAATCGCTGCGCTTCCTGCGCGAATTGTCGCTGAAAAACCTCGCGGGCGGTTCGGCGAACGTTATCGAATCAGAAGTTCCTGAAACGGAATCTTCCGAAACGGATGCGGCGGGAACAGCGGAAGAGGCGGAAGCGACAAAATCGGCGGAAGAAGCCGCTGACGCGGAAGCTGCGGCGGGCGACGCGTAACGCCTCCGGATCGGAAAGGACGCGCGCAAAAAGAACCAAGCCGATAAAATTTGCACAAGCTTGGGAAAGAACTTACAATATGACGTGTAAAGAAATGGTCGGCGTGGTATTATTATAGATGGTGCGACAGACTGCGGTCTGCTTCGCATACGTTAGCTTTGCAGGAACAAAGGAGGGAGTCCATGAGCAGCTTGATCCCAATGGTTATCGAACAGACCAACCGCGGTGAGCGGTCATACGACATCTATTCCCGTTTGCTAAAGGATCGCATCGTGTTCCTGGGCGGCCCGGTGGACGATAACGAGGCAAACCTTATCGTCGCGCAACTATTATTCCTCGAGATGGAAAACCCTGATTCTGATATATCTTTTTATATCAACAGCCCCGGCGGTTCGGTTACGGCGGGTATGGCGATTTATGATACCATAAACTATATTAAGCCGCAGGTGCGCACCGTATGTATCGGCATGGCGGCGTCGATGGGCGCGGTGCTTTTGATGGCGGGCGAGAAGGGCAAGCGGCTTGCGCTGCCCAACAGCGAAATTCTGATTCACCAGCCGTCCGGCGGCGCGAAGGGGCAGGCGAGCGACGTATCGATACACGCCGAATGGCTGCTGTACACAAAGCGCAAATTAAATCGTATGATGAGCGAGATGACCGGGCAACCTTTGGAAAAGGTGGAGCTGGATTCGGATCGCGACAGGTATATGTCCGCGAAGGAAGCGCTTGAATACGGCATCATCGACGAGATCTACGAGCCCCGAGAAAAAACGAAGAGGTAAGTATGGCAAACAAAGAAGATCGCCAAGGCCAGCAGGTACGCTGTTCGTTCTGCGGGAAGCCCCAGGAACAGGTTCGACGGATAGTCGCGGGTCCGGGTATATATATCTGCGACGAATGCGTCGTGCTATGCCAGGATATCATCGCGGACGATTTGGGTATCGCCCAGCAGGGCGATTCGTCGGAGCTGCTCCGCCCCAAGGAAATCAAAGCGATTCTGGACGAATACGTGATCGGCCAGGAAACTGCGAAGCGCACGCTGGCTGTCGCGGTGTATAACCATTATAAACGCATTAACTCCGAGATGAAGACCAGCGGCGTAGAGCTGCAAAAATCAAATATCGTTATGCTTGGGCCAACCGGCTGCGGCAAGACGTTCCTTGCGCAAACGCTGGCGAAGATACTGAACGTACCCTTCGCCATAGCGGACGCGACATGCCTTACAGAAGCGGGGTATGTCGGCGAGGACGTTGAGAATATTCTGCTGCGCCTGATTCAAAACGCGGATTTCGATATCCAAAGCGCGCAGCGCGGGATCATATACATCGACGAAATCGATAAGATCGCGCGCAAGAGCGACAATCCGTCGATCACGCGGGACGTTTCCGGCGAGGGCGTGCAGCAGGCGCTGCTGAAGATACTTGAGGGAACGGTGGCCAGCGTGCCGCCGCAGGGCGGCCGCAAGCACCCGCATCAGGAGTTCATCCAGATAGACACGTCGAATATACTGTTTATTTGCGGCGGCGCGTTCGACGGAATCGACAAGATAATCGAAACGCGAACCGGCAAAAAATCGATGGGCTTTGGAGCGGACGTTCGAAGCGCGCAGGAGCGGGATATAGGCGAGCTGCTGGCGCAAATACGCCCGGAAGACCTGCTCAAATTCGGCTTGATTCCGGAGTTCGTCGGCAGGCTGCCGATTATAGTAACGCTAGATCGGCTGGACGAGAACGCGCTTATCCAGATATTAACCGAGCCGCGAAACGCGCTGGTTAAGCAGTATCAAAGCCTTATGGCGCTCGATCATATCGGGCTTGAGTTTCAGCCGGAGGCGCTGCGCATGATAGCGCATCAGGCGATAGAGCGCAAAAGCGGAGCGCGCGGGCTTCGCGCGGTTATAGAAGGGCTGCTGCTTAACACCATGTTCGAGCTGCCCAGCCGTAGCGACGTGCGCAAGTGCGTTATTACTACGGAAACGATTCAGGGCCAGCCGCCGGAACTTGTGCTTGACGACGACGCGGACGACGGCGCGCAGCGCTCTACCGCCGTATAGGGCGCCGATCATATCGGCCTGCCGATGTCGGCCGCCGATACGGTTCGATGGACATAATTAATATTATAATATCAAATTGGCGGCGGGGCTTTACGTTCCGCCGCTGTTCATATTCCCTCGCCTCAAGCCGTTCCCTCATCTAAATATATATTTACACAATATATATAATACGCGCTATTGTCTGAGAAAAAATATATTGACAAATCCTAAACCTCTATGTAATATGGTGATATCGTTCACCTGAATTCATATAGGATTAGTATGAGATGAGCGATGATCGGAACGTCGGCACATGCCGCCGCTCTCTGAGAAGTCTTACACCACCGAAAGGAGAGACTATGATGAACTGGCGATGTTGCTGTTAACCGTAAGCTTCCGCGGCAAAACGCGCAACGCACGAGCGGGCGCGGTGCGGGGGCAAAAAGCTCAGTTTTGTTCGGTGGCGGAATCCGCTACCGACAAGAAACGCTATCCGCATCGATTTTTTGCCCAATCAATTATAATTTATAGACATACGGAAAGGCGGTTCATCATGAAACATCTCGTCAATATAAATAAGCCATCCAAACGGTTCCGTTCGATTCTGGTGCTCGCGCTGGCGCTGGCGCTGGTTTCAAGCTCGTGGGGCTTCGCGCAGGCCGCGTCTGCGCCCGAGAAGGTTCTCAACATCGCGATAGCTTCCGAGCCCAGCACCCTCGACCCCAACGCCGGAATCGGGGAAACGTGGATGTTTACGGTCGGTCATCTATACGAACCCGTGACACGCCTGGATACGTCAAACGAAGCCGTGCCCGGCTCGGCTCTGGAGTGGACCGTGTCGGACGACGGCCTGACATATGTGTTCACGATCCGCGACGACAACGGCTGGTCGAACGGAGCGAAGGCCACCGCAGCGGACTTCGAATACGGCGTCAAGCGCATTCTTCAGCATAAGAGCGGTGAAAACTGGGCCAGCCTGGTGTTCGACATAAAGAACGCCGCGCAGATATTCGCGGGCGCGCTGCCCGTTGAGGAAGCCGGCATCAAGGCCGAGGGCGACAAGCTGACGATCACGCTGGAGGCGCCGGAGCCGTATTTTCCGAAGCTGCTGACGTTCGCGCCCTACTTCGGGGTTAACGAGGAATTTGTGGAACCGACCGGCGATAAGTACGGCACCGAGGCGTCGCTGACGCTATCCAACGGTCCGTATTATGTGGAAAGCTGGATTCACGACGACAAGCTCGTGTTCAAGAAAAATCCCTATTACTGGAACGCGGCCAACATCAATATCGATACGATCAACATTTATATCATCCCGGACGAGAACACCCGAATCAACCTGTTCCAGAACGGCGATATCGACTATGTGGAGTTCTCCGGAGCCAAGAAGGCGGTGCTGGAATCTTCCGGCATAGAGGTAAAATCATATGAAAACGGGCGAAGCGTTTATCTGGACGCCAACCTCGCCAACCCCGTATCAGGCAACCTGAACATCCGCAAGGCTCTTTCCTCCGCGATAGACAGGGATATATTCGTAAAGGGCGTGCTCAAGGACGCGTCGAAGCCGGCGGAGGGCATCATTCCGTTCGGTATCTCAGGCGCGGAGGGGAAATCGTTCCGCGATTTCATCGGTGACACGCTGATATACGAATACGACCCGGAAAAGGCGCAGGAATATTTCCAGGCCGGTTTGGATGAGCTGGGTCTGGAAGCGTCGGATATCACGCTTACGCTTATATCCAGAAACTCCGAGCCGTATGTGACGGCCAACGCGGCCCTGCAGGAGATATTCCAGGAAACCTTCGGAATCAAGGTGAGCGCCGAACCGTTGGATCGCTCGTCATATTCCGCGCGCCGCAGCGACTACAGCTACGATTTCTGCATCGTAAGCTGGGGCGCGGACTGGGACGACGCGACCACGTTCATCCACGGCTTCTATCTGCCGGAAGTGACGGAGAGCGGGCGCACCGTATACAGCAGCGAAACGTACAACGAGTTCTACCGTACCGCCTTGTTCGAGAAGGACCCCGCGCTGCGCCAGAAAGCGCTGGGCGACGCTGAGCGCGTGCTGATGGAGGATCTGCCGCGCATTCCGGTATGGTCGGAAGGGCAGTTCTACGCGGTGGCGGATCGTCTGACAGGCGTGCATAACCGCGCCGTGGTGCCATATGTGGATATCGTTTGGGCGGATATCGTACAGTAACGCGGCATACCCTGCGGCGTTAGGCGTTAATTGAGAAAAAGCCCGCGCGGTAAAACGTCGCGGGCTTTTGCGGACGCGGAGCGTCGGAGACGAAGCCTCCGCCCAATTAGGAAAGGATGCGATGTTCGATGCTGAACTATGTGCTCAAGCGAATCGGCATATCGCTGCTAACGGTGTTTTTCATCACTACTCTCACCTATTTCTTGATGTACAGCTTGCCGGGCAAGCCGTTCCTGGGCGACCGCGATCTGCCCGCCAGCGTAATCGCCGCCGTGAACAGCAAATATGGGCTTGATCTTCCCATGCACCTGCGCTATTTAAAGTATCTCTCAAACGTTATAAAGGGAGATTTCGGGACGTCTACCGTATATACCAACCGAGACATCACAAGCATTATCGTCCAGGCGTTCCCGGTATCGGCAAGCCTGGGCCTGCGCGCGCTGGTGTTCGGCGTGATAGGCGGGCTGCTGTTTGGAATATACAGCGCGCTGCATCACAACAAGCTCGGCGACCGATTATCCACCGTCGCCGCGATCATAGGCGTGTCGATCCCCAGCTTTATATTGGGAACTATGCTGCAATACCTGCTCGGCGTAAAATTCAGCGGTTGGATAAAGGTTATGTTCAACACAAAATACCAGCTGTTCCCGCTCGCCCGCTGGGAAAGCTTCCGCTATACGCTGATTCCAACATTCGTGCTCGGGCTTGGCTCGCTGGCAAGCGTAATGCGCATGATGCGCTCGTCCATGCTTGACGTAGTGAACCAGGATTACATCAAAACGGCGAAGGCCAAGGGTTTAAGCTCGAATGAAATCACATGGAAGCATATGCTCCGCAACGCGATAACGCCGGTATATACGGTTATCGGCGGGATGGTAGGCGTGGTGGTGACGGGCTCGTTCGTTATCGAGAATATATTCAGCATACCTGGGCTGGGCAAATATTTCGTGAACAGCGTAACCTCCAACGATTATTCGATGACTATCGGGCTGACGCTGTTCTTCTCTATATTCATCGTGTTCGTCAACCTGATCGTCGATTTGGGATACGGCTTGATCGATCCGCGCGTGCGGCTGGAAAGGAAGGCGAGGTAACGTGACGAACGCAGCTGCGGAAGAGCGCGTAGCAATTGACGCCGACTTTACGCGCGTGCCCAAATCCGCCAGGCGAGCCGAACATGTGGAGCGCGCGACGATCAGCTACGGGCGGGACGCGCTGAATCGGCTGACCTGCAACAGGGTGGCGCTGGCGGCGTTCGGGTTCCTCGTGCTGGTCGCCCTGTTCGGGTTCGCTGGCTCGTACTTTCTGCCCAATTATACAAAGCAGGATTTGTATCGCACATTTCTTCCGCCTGGCTCGCCGGGGAGAATTCTCGGCACCGACGAGCTTGGGCGCGATCTGCTCGCGCGCCTGATCCGCAGCACGAAGGTTTCGCTTTCTATCGGACTGATCGTATCGCTGATCAATTTGGTTATCGGCCTGATATACGGCGGCATATCGGGCTATTTCGGCGGTATGACGGATATTCTGATGATGCGGTTCGTGGAGATAGTCACCTCCATTCCGGAGATGATAATACTGCTGTTGCTGCTGACGGTGGTCTCAAACGGAATGCCCACGCTGATACTCGCGCTTTGCCTGACCGGCTGGACGGGCATGGCGCGGCTGGTGCGCGCGCAGGTGCTCCAGCTGCGCGAGAACGAATATGTGCTGGCGGCCCGCGTATTGGGCGCGAGGCGCCTGAGGATTATACTGCGGCATATGATTCCCAACGCGCTCGGACCAATAGTGGTGAGGTTCGCGATGAGCATTCCTGGAGTTATATTCGCAGAATCGTTCTTAAGTTATATTGGATTGGGCATAGCGATTCCGGACGCTAGCTGGGGCAACCTCGCGCAGCTTGGCTCGAACCAATTCCCGAATTATATCTGGCTTTTCTTTATCCCCGCGATTCTGTTCAGCCTTACCATGCTCGCGTTCAACCTGCTTGGAGACGGCCTGCGAGACGCGCTCGATCCAAAGCAAAGGAGGTAATGAAATATGCTGACGCTGAAAGATCTGCGGGTTTCGTTCCATACCTACGCGGGAGAGGTGGAGGCTCTTCGCGGTGTAAACCTTCACGTTGACGAGGGCGACGTGCTGGCCGTCGTGGGCGAATCCGGCTGCGGCAAAACGGTTACCGCGCAGAGCGTTATGCAGCTGTATCCACGCGAGGTTATAGATTATAAAAGTGGCGAAATAATATATAAAGGTCAAAACCTGCTCGCGCTTTCGGAGAAGGAGATGCAGCGGGTTCGCGGCAGGGATATCAGCATGATATTCCAGGACCCTATGACGTCGCTGAATCCGACGGTTACCGTCGGCAAGCAGATTACGGAGGCTATCCTCAAGAGCGGCGGCAAGAACGGCGCGCGCGTGGATAAAGCGCGGGCGGAAGCGCGCGCGGTGGAAATGCTGCGCAACGTGGGGCTTGCCGATCCCGAGACGCGCATGAAGCAGTATCCGCACTCGTTCTCCGGCGGAATGCGTCAGCGCGTGATGATCGCGATCGCAATGTCCTGCATGCCGGAATTGCTTATCGCGGACGAGCCGACCACTGCGCTGGACGTGACCGTGCAGGCGCAAATCCTCGACCTGATGAAGCAGCTGCAGGCGCAAAGCGGCACGGCGATTATAATTATCACGCACAATATGGGCGTGGTCGCGAACATCGCGAAGAACGTGGCAATCATGTACGGCGGAATCGTCGTGGAGCACGGCACGGCCTCCGACGTGTTCTATCGTCCCAGGCATCCATATACATGGGGGCTGCTGAAATCGATATTCCGGCTCAATAAGCCCAAGGACGAGCCGCTGACTCCCATTGACGGCGCGCCGCCCGAGCTTATCAACCCGCCGCCCGGCTGCCCGTTTGCCGAGCGCTGCGAATACGCGATGAACATTTGCCTGCGCGGCATGCCCGGGGAGTTTTCACAGGGAGAGCGGCATTCCTGCCGCTGCTGGCTGTATGACCGCGCGTCTCTGGTGAAACCCGCGGAATGGGAGGAATACAGATATGCCTGAGCCGCTTCTCGAGGTAACCAATCTGAAAAAGTACTTCCAGCTGGGCAGGCGGAAGACGCTCAAGGCGGTTAACGGCGTTTCTTTTCAAATAATGAAAGGCGAAACGTTTGGGCTGGTCGGGGAATCCGGTTGCGGAAAAACGACTACGGGCCGCCTGATCGCGCGGCTGTACGACCCAACCGGCGGGACGATACGCTACAAGAACCGCGACATACACGCGCTGAGCAAATCGGAAGCGACCGATTACGCGTTCCATGTGCAGATGGTATTCCAGGATCCGTACGCGTCGCTCGATCCCCGAATGACGGTGGAAAGCCTTATCGCCGAGGGCATGCATATCCACCATATGTACGGGCGCGAGGAAACGCGCGACAAGGTTCGCGAGCTGCTGTCGCGAGTGGGCTTGAGCCAGGAGCACGCGCAGCGGTTCGCCCACGAGTTTTCCGGCGGACAGCGGCAGCGCGTCGGGATCGCGCGGGCGCTGGCGGTCGATCCGGAAATGATTGTATTTGACGAGCCTGTCTCCGCGCTGGATGTTTCGATTCAAGCGCAGATAATCAATCTTCTGAAGAACCTGCAGAAGGATTTTAATCTGACATATCTATTCATCGCGCATGATCTTTCTTTGGTTAAATATATTTCCGACCGCATAGGCGTTATGTATATGGGAATGCTGGTCGAGGTCGCGGGCGCGAACGAACTGTACCGCGCCCCTCTGCATCCATATACCCAGGCGCTGCTTTCCGCCATACCCATTCCGGATCCAAAGGAAGAGAGCGAGCGCCGGCGAATATTGTTACAGGGCGACGTGCCGCATCCGATCAACGCTCCCGATCAATGCCTGTTCCGCAGCCGCTGCGCGTACGCGACCGAGCGGTGCGAGCGGGGTGCCCCTCCGCTTGTGGAGACCGCGCCCGGGCACTGGGTAGCGTGCGTGATGAACGAGGAACTGAACGTGGACGCGTACGCGATTTGATTATATCTATTAACCAATATCCAATATAGGGAGGCTGCGTTATATGGCGAACAAGCGACTTGCGAATACTCTCGCGAACCTTGAAAAGCTGGGGCTTAGTCAGCTGCTGGTATCCGATCCGGTATCGATTTTCTATTTGACCGGGCAGCGCCATTTCGCGGGCGAACGGCTGCTGCTGCTGCATTTGGATTCGCGCGGCGCGAACACTCTCTATCTCAATGAGTTAAGCGAGATAAAGGGAACGATCGAGGATATCGACATCGTCCAATTCGCGTTGGGCGACGACAGCTTCGGGCGCATCGCCAATGGGCTGGATCGAAGCAAGCCGCTGGGCTTGGATAAGAACCTGCCCGCGCGCTTCCTGATCCCACTGCTTGAGCGAAGCGGCATTACGGATATTCGGCTTGGCTCCGACGCGGTCGACAAGGCCAGGCAGATAAAGGACGAACGGGAGCGGGCGCTGATGGCGCTATCCTCGGAGATAAACGACCGCGCGATGTCGCGATTCGAAGCGCTGATCGTCGAGGGCGTCACGGAGGCCGCAGTGCGCGATCAGCTCGCGGGGATATACAAGGAGCTGGGCGCGGATCGCATAGATTTCGGCATAGTCGCGTTTGGCGAGGGCGCTGCGGAGCCGCATCACCTCGGCGGCGAAACGCGCCTGCAACCGGGGGACTGCGTGCTGCTGGACGTAGGGTGCGTCAAGGACGGCTACTGTTCGGATATGACGCGAACATTCTTTTATAAGTCGGTATCGCCGCGCCAGCGCGAGGTATACGAGGTGGTCAGGCGCGCGAACGAAGCGGCCGAGCGGCTGGTGAAGCCGGGCGTCAGATTTTCCGAACTGGACGCCGCCGCGCGCGATATCATAGAAGAAGCGGGTTTTGGCGCGCGGTTCACGCATCGCCTCGGGCATTCGATAGGCTTGCAGGGGCACGAGGCGGGCGACGTTTCCGCCTACAATCACGACACGCTGGAGGAGGGGATGATTTTCTCGATCGAGCCGGGCGTATATCTGCCCGGAGAGTTCGGCGTTCGGATTGAGGACCTCGTGCTGGTTACAAGGGATGGTGGCAGAATTTTAAACGAGCATCCAAAGGAGCTTAAGATATTGGGGGCGGCGGATTAGCGGCATATTCATAAACTGTACCATATCGCCGCCGGCGCGCGCTTGAGCCAGGGCTAGCCTGCCCGCTCAAACGCGCGTTTGCGATTTTTGTACTTGCCAATAATCATATCTTCGCTGCGAACAACTTTCATCAGGCGCGGCGCGGCATATACATTCCATAGATTAGTTGAATAGAATTGGGGGGAACCGCTATGCCGTGCGATCCCAAGCGCCTTGACGCAAACATTGCGCAGTCCAATAATCCGCAGACCGCAGCACTCGCTTCCTCCCCGCCATATGATTACGATCCCGCTACCGAATCGCCCTCCGCCCTCGCGCGAATACAAGCCCCCGAGCCGCGCGCGGGCGCGCCGACGCTCGGCGTGAAAATCGACGACGTAAGCATGGACGCTCCGGACGCGGCGGCGAAGCTGCTGCTCGAAACTAACCCACATAGCGTAGTCATAACCCTGGCAAATTTAGACGATATTACCGATAAATTTTTATATATAACCATACCTCAGGGCTTAACCGTGTCGGAATATCCGGGCATGGGCGGCGCGCCTTTGCCGGACTATATGCAAGGCTATGTCACGCTGT
>JAISZG010000071.1 GCA_031269355.1 Oscillospiraceae bacterium
CGTTTCGAAAGCGCGAGCGCGCCAATACCCTTCGGTCCGTGGATTTTATGCGCGCTGATGGAGTACATATCGACGCCAAACGATAGCGGGCTTACCGGAACGCGCAAAAAACCCTGCACGCCGTCCACGTGAAACAGCGCTCCCGGCGCGAGCTGTTCTCGCAGCGCCGCCATCTCTCTCAGCGGCTGAATAGCGCCGGTTTCGTTGGATACCTCGATCGCGCTGATAAGCGAGATATCCTGCAGCGCGGGGCCTTGCTCCGCCGCAAGCATCTCCGCAAACGCGTTTATGTCTATAATTCCTTCCGCCGTCAAAGGGATTATACGAACCGTATATCCAAGTGCCGTCAGTGGTTCGCTTTGCTTTAGCACGGCGGAATGCTCGGCGGCGGATATCAATATTACTCCTGGCCTTCTCTGTCTCTTCGCCGCGCCGAGAAGCGCCAGATTATCAGCTTCAGTACCGCCCGACGTATAAATCACGCGATCCGCTTTCAAGCGACTTGCGAGTGCGGCGCGATAAGCGGCGACACGTTTTTCTACCGCTACAGCGCCATGATATAACGCAGATGGATTATAATAATTCTCGCGTATAACAAGCTCCATAGCCCCGATAACTTCGTCGCGGGTACGCGTCGTCGCGCTGTTATCCAAATACGCGATCACGCGTCAATCCTGATAAGCGCCATGCGCAGCGTATTGCTTTATCATCTTTACCATTTCATCCGTCGGTTCGATTACGATAATTCGTCTTTTGCTATCTTTATTATAATAGAAGTAGAAAAGGTTCGCGTCGCGGTTAAGGAACCAGTTTGATTTCTCAATGCCGGGCATAGATACGTATCTGTTGAAATTCTTGCCGGAAACGTACCCGAGCGCTTCGACGTTGCGAACGCGCATCGAGCCCAGGTTTTTGCGCTTGTTATTGCCAAGCACACGCGCGAAATCCAGCTCTCCGTTTGTAAACGTGTATTCGTATTCCGTGCGCAGCGCGTCGCGCTTCCAGAAAATAAGAAACGCCATGCCGCCGGAAACCAGCAGCATAACCAGAGCGTAGATCGTAAATCCCGCCATGATAGTTGAAAGCAGGAACGCGGCGATCAACGCGAACAGAACCATCAGCACGTTCAAAATCGCGAACAGTAAATTGTTAAGTGTGCGATTTTTTTTAACGACAATCTCCTCGTGAAAATTATCCAATATAGTCGAACTCCTTCCCGATTGCGCTTTCTATTCAAGTATGTGTTGAGGATGTTTCGCAAAATCGGCGCATTTATTATGCAGTATACCATGATTCGCGCCGTTTGAACAAGTAGCGCATAAAAAATGCATTAGATTGTGTCGAGCGATCGTCTCTATTATTAGCGATAATAAAAAAAGGAGAACGCATTGTCCGGGCGAATTGTCAGAGTTGGTTGTATATGCTTCAATTTATACGCAGCGCAGCAAGGCCTTCGCTTGCTCAAAAAACTCCGCAGGAGTTTACACCTTATATGATTGAAGCTGCTTGATATTGCTTACGCCGCCGGGAGGTAAATATATATGAAATGCCCAAATTGCGGACATTGGAACAAGGATACGTTTCCCCGCTGCTTCAGATGCGGCGCCGAGCTGTCAAGGGCGAATCAAGGCGCGCATTGGAACCGCGTATTGGCAGCCCCAAAGGCGCCAAAGCTGGTAACGATGTTCGACGATCCAAGCGCGGCGTCAAACCGCGCCGCCGCATGCCCATCGCTCGCGGCGGAAATGTACGAGCTTAAGCAGCGGCGCGCGCGCGGCGAGGCGCGGCTTGACGGAATGCGCCGATCAGGCGCGGAACGCGGCATCGTGCCCGGCGGCCAGCCGGGGCCTGTCGCCGCGCGCGGTGCGGGATATGTGTACGGACTGCCGCACGAATGGTCCGACGCGACGAACGCAAGTTCCGCGCTTGCAATCGATCCAAGTATCAATCCAAACGATAAAGCGAGAGTTCCGGACGCGGCGTATGAGTTGGAAGAAATCGAACCTTTTACGGAGACGGACGAACTGTTCTCAGTGGACGCGGCGATTCAACCGGCGCGCCGCAATAGCC
This sequence comes from Oscillospiraceae bacterium, assembly GCA_031269355.1. Taxonomy (GTDB): domain Bacteria; phylum Bacillota; class Clostridia; order Christensenellales; family Aristaeellaceae; genus JAISZG01. The sequence goes on from JAISZG010000071.1 coordinate 2,071, forward strand.
GCAGCACAGCATACGGCGAGCAAGCGGCGACGCATACGCGCGCAGAAAGATCGCCTCGCACAATGCGCGCAATGACTTCCATGAGACACGGCGGCCGCGATCCGGAGCGCCCGAACGCAACTACGGCGTTGCTTGGACGTTCGCACACGACAGCCGCAGCCGCCGCGCGCGAGTTGGAGTATTTGGACGAAGAACCGTTTGCAGATATTACGCCGCACGTGATCGACCTGGACGTTCCGCCCGCAGAAACCGAAACGCACGCCATCGCGATATTGCAAACAAAAACCGAAAAGCGCGCTCCTGTACGCGGCGCGTTCGCGGCGGCGGTTTGGCTGCTTCGGCTGCTAATCGGCTGCGCGCTTGCGGCTGTCGGCTTCCTCGCCTGGACGCAGTTTATACAGCCGCGTTTGCCGACCTCTTCATCGCATGATATAAAATATATTATAGAAGAAACGATGGTGGAGGATTGGCCTGGTCACATTGTGAAGATACCCGGCGAGGAAGGCGCAAAAATCGTAATTCGGGAGCTGGCGCATACTTACACCGTCGTGGGCGGATATGCAACAATCGAGGTTCCTGATTATCGTTTTTATGAAGATATAAGCGATTTAACGGTCGAGAAGCTGCGCGTTACGCTTACGCCCTCACTTGAGGGAACGCAGCCGCTTACGCCGATAATGTTCGATGTAGAAATACCGCTCTCGCCGGTGGCGGTGGTTATGCCCAAATCGCAGTGGTCGCAGGTGAGCACTGCAGTCGGCACGATTCAGTTGAACGTTACTCCCGGAAGCACGGTTAAGATTAACGGCGAGGACGTATCCGACACTATGGACGATAACGGAACGCTGACCTCTTCGCAGCCGGTGCAGGCGATAGGCGATAATGTAATTTCGATATCCGTCGCCGCGCCGCATTCGCGCACCAATAATATGTCGGTTACGTTTTATCGCGCGCCGATGGAGATACCGCTTGAATTGAAGGAAGATACCGGTTCGCGAAGCTCTGTAAGCAACAAGAACGTATCGACGCCTGCGAAGGACAATGAAAACTACTTCCTCATCAATGCGACGACGCTGGCCGGCGCCGCCGTTACTATTGAGACGCCGCATAAAAACCTGGATACGAGCAAGCTGGAGACGACCGGAGCGTTCAGCTTTATGCCAGTGTTCGATAAGATAGGCGACAATGTCGTACGCATAAGCGCGGCATATCCGGGAAAGGCGGACTCAACGCTGGAGCATACGGTATATTACATGCCGCCGGCGTCGGAATATTCGAAGCGCGCGTGGGCGCTATCCGCTACGGATTACCGCGAGCTGCTGAATAATATATCGCGCAGGATTGGGCAGATTTACCTATGCCAGGGCAGGATTATTAAAATAATATCAGAGACGCCGCAGCTTGCGATAATGGATACCGGAAAGAGCGGTCAGGAGCAGTTGGTTTTGCTGGAAAACAAATCGCTTGACACTTGGGTTTTGGGCGAGGAGTACCGCATATTCGCGGATGTAAGCGGCATGTATGATACGATGCCGCGCATGATGGGGAGATATACTTATTTGCCGTAACTATATGAGATTATAATAGTACGGTGGGAGGGGATTGGAATGAGGAGCTTTATGGTGGGGGAATGGGGATTTTTGGGTTTTGGGGGACGAGGGGGGGCCTTAGGGTTGGGGAATAGGGGTTTTAGGGTTTCGGAAAAGGGGTTGGTTTGTTAGTTGGGGGGTTCTTCTTTTTCTCCGGGGAAAAAGAAGCAAAAACCCACCGGGAGGGGGGAAAG
>JAISZG010000051.1 GCA_031269355.1 Oscillospiraceae bacterium
TCCAGATGATCTATTTCGTGGCATACCGCGACTGCGGCCAATCCTTCCGCGCGGCGCTCTATGATTTCGCCGTTCCGGTTCATCGCCCTATACGTAACCTTTTGGGGGCGCACCACAAAGCCCCGCTGACCCGGTATGCTCAGGCAGCCCTCGCTTTTTTCGAGTTCATCCGATTGCTCAATTATTTCCGGGTTGATTAATTCAAGCAGCCCGTCGCCCGTATCTATCACCACTAAGCGGCGGAGTATGCCTATCTGCGGCGCGGCAAGCCCGCAGCCGTCGGCGTCGTACATGGTTTCCGCCATGTCGCTTAATATAGTTAATATGCGTGGGTTGATATCCGTAACGCCGCGCGATATTTTTCGCAGCGCGGGATCGCCGTTTTTAAGTATCCGGCGCAGTGCCATGGTATACCTCCTCATATTTATAATATACTCGGCGGATCGACCTGCAGATTCGCTCGCACACCCTCCGCCGGTATAGCGGCCAGCTCGCCGAGCCGTTCCAATATGCGTCCGGATTGTTCGCGCGAATATAATTTTAAAAACAGCTGCCAGCGGTACTGTCCCTTTATATACTGAATCGGCGCGGCTCTGGCGTTCATATGCACTAGCTGTCGGCGCAGTTCCGGATGAGCGTCGAACATCGCTGTCATATCGGCGAGCCTTGCCTCGCACGCCTGCCGAGCCGCGTCGGGATCGGCGCTTTCGAACAGAATGCGCGTCATCTTTGTATACGGGGGGTATAAGCCGCGACGGCGGCGCGCGATTTCCTGCTCGTAGAACGCGCGGTAATCCTGCGCGCAAGCCGCGCGGATGCTGTAATGCTCGGGATCGTAGCACTGCACGATCACGCGCCCCGGGTGCTCCGCGCGGCCTGCGCGACCGGCCGCCTGCGTTATCAGCTGAAACGTGCGCTCCGCGCTTCGATAATCCGGAAGATGAAGCATAGCGTCCGCCGCGATAACCCCCACCAGCGTTACGCGCGGAAAATCCAAGCCCTTCGCGATCATCTGGGTGCCTATCATAACGCTCGCCTCGCCCTCGCGGAAGCGACGGAGTATATCGATATAACCATCCTTTAACGCGGGGCTCTGCCCTCGCCCCACGCCCGCCTTTCGCTCCATCGTCCCAATCCCTAGGGGGAGGTTGGGAGGGGGATCGCAATCCCCTTCCCAAAGGAGCGAAGCGACGCGCCCCACACCCGCGCCCCGCGAGGTGTCCGAATCCATTCGAAGCAGCGATACGCCCGGAAACAGCTCGCTTACCGTCTGCTCCACCTTCTGGGTACCCGCCCCGAAATACTTGATAAACCTGCTTCCGCACGCCGGGCAAGTGCTCGGCGGCACGCGAACCGCGCCGCAGTAGTGGCAGCGCAGTATACCGTCGGACGCGCGGGCGTGGGGCGCGGCTCCGCCTTGCTCGGGGCTGCCTGGCGCGCCTCCTAAATGATATGTCATCGATACGTCGCAATGTTCGCATCTTTCGACATATCCGCACGCCCTGCACGAGATAAACGTCGAATAACCGCGGCGGTTCATCAGCAGTATGGCCTGTTTGCCCGCGCGTATGCAATCCGACAATTCGGCGACCAGTCGCGCGCTGAGTACGCTGAAGTTGCCGCGCGCGATTTCCTGGCGCATATCCACGAGCGTCGCCTCGGGCATAGGGCGGTTGAGCACGCGCTTGGGCATCTCAAGAAGCGTAAAATCGCCGCGCAGCGCGCGCGCGAAATCCGGCAGCGCGGGCGTCGCGCTGGAGAGCAGCAGCACGGCGTTCGCGGCGCGGCACCTCTCTCGCGCCACCTCGCGCGCGTCGTAACACGGATGCCTTTCCGATAAATATGTATGCTCGTGCTCCTCGTCCACCACGATTACGCCAAGCCGTTCCACCGGCGCGAACACGGCGGATCGCGCGCCTATCACCACGCGCGCGTCGCCGCGGCGGATCCGCCGCCACTCGTCATAGCGTTCCCCGGGCGTAAGCCGCGAGTGAAGCACCGCCGCGTTTCCGCCAAACCGCGCGTGGAACCAGGAGGTCATTTGCGGCGTAAGCGCTATTTCCGGAACGAGCACTATCACGCCGCGTCCCATTTCGAGCGCCTTTTTCGCCAGCCGGATATACACCTCCGTCTTGCCGCTTCCCGTGACGCCCCACAGCAGGAACGCGCCGCCCGCTCCCGTCAGCGCGCGGTGGAGCGAATCCAGCACGCGCGTCTGATCGATCGTCAGCGGCGGATCGGCGGCGGCGGGTACGAAAGCTATCGTCGGCGAACGCAGCCGCTCGCGCGAATCTAACTCGATCCACCCGGCCTGCGCCAGCGCTTTCACGGCGGCGGCGTTTAATTCCGCGCGCGGCAGCTCATAATTCGGCGCGTCCGCTAGCGCCTCTAGAGTTCGCGCCTGCGCGGTCGCTCGCTTTTTCGCGAGGCCTTCAATAATTTTATTGAATTCGATTTTATTAAGCTCGCCCGGCGCGCCGCCGTCGCGCAGATTATCCGCTAGTCGCGCGAACGTTTCAAACTTTTCCTTTACGCGGCCATCTCGAAGCTGCGCCGGAATCAAAAGCCGCAGCGCTTCCACCGGCAGGCACGCGTACTGCCGCTCCATCCAGCGGGCTAGGCTGATAAGCTCGGCGAGCAGCGCGGGCTGCGGATCAAGCGAGCGGATCACCGGCTTGACGCGCGATGGCTCCAGCGAGCACTCGTTCGTCAGGCCGAGCACATATCCCTCTATTTTGCGGCTGCCGAACGGCACCAGCACCCGCGATCCGACCTCCACCGCAACGCCGCGCGGTATCGAATACGTAAACATGCGCGCGACCTCCGCGCGCGCGATCTCCACGACCACCTCGCAGTAGCGATCGGCCTGTTCACTGATTGAATCCATCCCGTTAATTATACATGCGCGCGGCGGAGATCGCAAGGGCATCCCGCCGCAATCGCTTATATAATATCAAGAACGAGCCGGCAAGCGCCGACGATTTAAAAAAAATATCGAAAAAAGTCTATTGACAAGAGGGTGAAGACGTGGTAATCTAACGAAGCTGTCACGACAGCGGGGACCTTGAAAACGATACAGGAATAAGAAGTAACGAACAGGTAGTAAATCCTAGAGT
>JAISZG010000067.1 GCA_031269355.1 Oscillospiraceae bacterium
TATATCGTCCTTGCGGAAACCGATTCCAAACTGTTCCGGCACAAGAGCTTCGCCCAGAATAGCCAGCGCCGCGCCTTTTTCAGTAATATAATAATTCGCGACCACCGTGTCCATCAGAACCGCATCCACGCCGCCCTGTTCAAGATCCATCAGCGCTACCATGTAATCATTAAATTCGGCCACTTCTCCCAGCGTCGCCTTGAATTCCGGGCTGTTGTCCAGCGCGTCCACCGCGCTTGAACCCGCCTGCAAACCAAGCGGCTTTCCCGCGAGATCGGGAAGTCCCGTATATCCGGAGTCCGCGCGTATCACAAGCACCTGCGCATTGCCAAGGTATGGTATCGAATAATTTATTGTTTCCTTGCGCGCATCGGTAATCGTGAACCCGTTCCATATGCAATCGATAGAGCGGCTAACGTTCAGCTCAAGATCTTTCGCCGACCAATCGATTGGCTGCAGCTCCAACTCTACGCCAAGTATCTCGACAACGGCTGCGGCTACGTCAAGATCGAAGCCCGTATAACTGCCGTCGTCCAGCGTATATCCCATCGGCGGGAACGACGCGTCGAACCCAAGTATCAGCTTCCCGCTTGTCAAAATTTCTTGAAGCGAATCATCCTCCGCCGTTTCGGCGAGAACCGCAGCCGAAATCGACAAGCACAGCGCGAGCATAAGGCACAAGCACAGGCGGGAGATAGAAGTGCGTTTCATATTACAGCCTCCTTGTTTTTTCATGAGCTCCCCGCAATTCTTGCGCGTATTACGGGAAACCGCGCAGATATAATCAGTATCATATACGCGCCTTTAACGCTTTAACGCGTTAAACAGGGTTAGTATAGCACAGCAATGCGGGGCTTGTCAAGGCAGGCAAAATCATTCATCAGGGTTTGTACATGAAAAAAGATAAATATTATAGAAACAAAAGGAGAAAAGAATGGAGTGTCGAAGAAAGAAGGTAGGAGGGAAAAGACATGAGGTACATAATAAAGCAGCTATGGGAAATAAAGGATATACGGCAGCCGTTGAAAACGAAGCATGCGCTTGAAGAAATCCTAGCAATAAGTATTGTGGCGATGCTGTGCGGTGCAGACAGCATCAGCAAGATAGTGCAGTTTGCCAAATTGCGGGAAAGATGGTTGAAGAAATATCTCCCCCTCGCGAATGGCATTGCACAAGTAGAATCCATGAAATAAACGCATGCAAAAATATGACAACCCTGCGCAGAATAGCTACGGGACTCATAGTAAAGTTAAGAACACCGAGTTTGAGCTACCACAATATTCAGATGCGCGCTCTTTTTGATGATGAGTTTATGTTGTCTATGCTTCTATATGAGAGTAAATGATTTTGCCCTGCCAACGTGCCGCTTGTCAAATTAGGTCGTATCGTGTATAATAAATTTAACGTCTATCCAAGAATAAACGAATTCTCCGATGAAAGCGAGGCGAGGTATGATCCGGTTCACTGTGCTGATGTGCGTGTGGAGCGGCGACCAACCCGCTTTTTTGGAGCGCGCGATTCAAAGCGTGACGGCGGAGCAGACGCTTCCTCCCGAGCGGGTAGTCGTCGTTATAGACGGGCCGGTTTCCGCCGACGTGGAGTCCGTTATACTTCGGCAGGCGAACGCCCATCCGCATATGTTCGATATACTCAGGCTCAAGAAAAACGGCGGGCTTGGCGCGGCTTTACGCGCTGGAATGACGCGCTGTAAAACCGAGTGGATCGCGCGGATGGATTCCGACGACGTCAGCGAACCTTACCGCTTCGAAGAACAGGTCGCTTATTTGGAATCGAATCCTGGGATCGACGTGCTGGGCGGTATGATCTCGGAATTCGACTGCGACGAGCATGTAATCACAGGCGTGCGCGAGGTGCCGCTTAGCCAAGCGCGAATCGAGAGAATGCTGCCTGACCGCAATCCGATGAACCACGTTACCGTATTTATGCGGAAAGATGCGGTCGAGCGCGCGGGCGGGTACCTCGCGATGCCTCAGACGGAGGATTACTACCTTTGGGCGCGGATGCTCGAAGCGGGATGCCGTCTTGAGAATATGAACAGGACGTTGGTTCGCGTGCGATGCGGCAACGGCTTTTTGCAGCGCCGGTCAAACAAAGCGCTGATAGAAGGCTACGCGGGGATCGAGAGATATTTACGCGACGTCGGGCGGATAACGACCGCGCATATGGCGCGCAATATCGTTCTTCATCGATTGCTTACGATCGTGTCACCGTCCGCGCGCGCCGCGCTGTATCGCGCTCTGTTCCGGAAGCGCGCGCCTGAAAGCGCCGCATAGCATATGGCGGCGTATGCGTTTGTTATCCTGATGCCGCTGCTGCTTGGCGCGCTGATTTATCGCGCGAGGGATATGCAGTTGCTCGTAGGAGATCGAGCGATCCCTTTTGGTGCGCCTTTGCGCAATCGCGTATTTTTAATCGCGGCGTTTACCGTGCTAATGTTCGTCTCGGTGTTTCGTGCGGAGAGAATGGGGACGGATTACAGCGTATACTTGCGTTACTATCGAGACGATCTAGAGTGGTATAATGCGAACGAACCTCTATTTAAATGGATATTGCGAGCGTCGAACGCCGTATTCCATGGCGAAGCGGCTGGACTTGCGCTAGTGGTCACGGGGGTGTATTTTATTGGCGTAGCGTCGTTGCTGCTAGACAACGTCGGCGGATGGGAATTGTTCTTTTGTGTGATGATATTCGTACTCAATCCTTATATGTATATGCTCATTACGTTCAACGCGATGCGGCAAGCGCTTGCGACCGGTATAATTCTTCTGGGCGTGCGATTTATTAGGGATAGCAAGTGGATTGTGTTTACGTTGTTTATATTAATCGCAGCGCAAATTCATTATACGCTGCTTTCGCTGCTTGCGTTGCTCCCATTGCTACTGATACCATGGAATCGCGTCGTTCATTTTATTGTCGCGGGAGCAGCGTTTTTGTTTTCAGCGTTTGTGATGGACTTGAGGTTGCTTATGGACAAGCTCAGTTTTATTCCGGGCTCGTTCCTTCTGGGTTGGGGCGAGGGAACAAAGTTTGATTTCTTACTTTATAAGATCTTTATATTGATCGTCGCCATAGCCGTTCTTCGTTGGTACGATAGGTTGTATACGAGTCGGCGGGAGAAATTCTTCGTCGATCTATTCCTTCTATCGCTGTGCCTGTTGCAGTTGGCGGTCAAGAATGATTCGCTCTATCGGGTTTACAGCATCGTCTCCACTGCGGCGCTGCCAGCAGCGGCGATTCTGATGCGCGGCGTCGGAAGGATCTCGCCGCGTGTTCGGCGGTGGCTTCCGATTCCCGTGCTTGGATATTATGCGCTCAAGATGGCGCTGTTTTTCGCGACGCTTCAAAGTAACGCGTCGCATCTCACGGATTGGCAGCCGTTTGCGTTTATATGGATGTAAGCCTGAAGATTTTATTTGACAAATGATAAGGAAGGCGAATACACATGAAAAGAGAGATAACGGACGTTTGTGAAATTCAGCGATTGCTGCTTGACATGATGGATGTGTTCCACGCGATCTGCGAAGAGCATGGACTGATATACAGCCTGCACGCGGGTTCGCTGCTCGGCGCGATGCGGCATCAGGGCTTTATTCCGTGGGACGACGATATGGACGTGATGATGCCGCGGCCTGATTTTGAGAAGTTTGTCGCGCTAACACGAGATGGGTATGGTTCGAAATATGTTACGCTGTATACGCATGTGCGCGATTTCGCTTATACTTTCGCGAAGTTTTGCGATATGACGTCGCTGAGGGAAGAACTTATAAATCGAAAAATCGTAGAAATGCAATTGAATATCGATATATTTCCACTCGACGGGCTTCCAAACAATTCTCGTGTTCAAGCAAAGCGGTGGCGTGTGATTAAAATAATCCGACACTTTTTGAGGTTTGCAAAACATGAGCGGCGGCGCGATCCGATATACACGAAGGAAGGCGTTTATTATTGGCTAAAGAAGTTGCCGCTTGCCTCCAATGTTCGTTTATATACCAAGCTGTATGAGTGGTATGTAAAGCGAATACCCTACGCTTCTTCAGAACATGTGCGCGAATATTCAACCATTCCGTGTGATAAACGCGCGACGAGCCGTTATCAAATGCAAACGCGCAGAAGCGAATTTGAAGATCGTGTACTCGTTCCATTTGAAGGAAGGCATTATTGGGCGCTGCAAAATGCGGATCATTTTTTAACGTTGTGGTTTGGAGATTGGCGTACGCCCCCTCCGCCGGAAGAGCAAATTGCAAAGCATGGAGCTATTTACACGCTTCATTCAAATGAGATGACCGCTGAAATGTCCGCTAACGTCGAATCCGATTCAAATGCGGGGTAAACTTGTGGCTGAACGGCGTATTACGGATATCCGCGAGATTCGACGGCGGTTGCTTGAACTTCTAGACGCGTTCCATTTGATCTGCGAGGAACACGGATGGGTTTATAGTTTATACGCTGGAACGCTACTTGGAGCGGTGCGCCATCAGGGATTCATTCCGTGGGACGACGATGTGGACGTAGCGATGCCCCGCGCGGATTATCGTGAGTTTTGCGAGTTCACCCGCAGCGGGTATGGCGATCGCTTTAAAACGCTGTGCTTTCCTCAAAAGGATTATTTTTATCCGTTCGCAAAATTTTGCGATTTGACGACGCGTCTTGTCGAAGACGCCGGTACGGTGCAAAATGAGATGCATTTGTATATCGATATATTTCCGCTGGACGGTTGTCCGCCTATCCGCGTTCCGGGACGAAATCCAGGATCGTGGGTGTTGCGCCAATGCAGACGTTTCGCGGCTTACACATCCGCGCTGCGCAAACCATCGCCCGCGTTAAGTCGAAAGTGGTTTGCGCCCGCGCTCAGAGCGCTACGTCCGATTGCGGAGCCGCGCGTGTTTTTGTGGATATACGATAGGTACGTCTGCTGCCGGGCAATCGATAAATCCGAGTGGATTTACGAAGCGAATGTCCAATGCGTACCGCGCTACATTCGCAAGGCGGAATTTTACGACCGCATTCGCGTTTCGTTCGAAGGTCGTTCGTTCTGGGCGGTTCGCGGCGCGGATGAGTTTCTTAAGGTGATGTATGGTGATTGGCGGAAATTGCCGCCCGAGGAGGAACGCGTGTCCAATCATTCTTGGGAGCTGTTCGAGATTGAGCCGGAAATCTAAGCTAATGCGAACACAAAGGAGAGACATAATATGAACGAACCGCTGGTAAGCGTCATCGTGCCTGTATATAAAGCGGAATCGACATTATCCCGTTGCATGGACAGCATTTTCGCGCAGACCTACCGCAACCTGGAGATTATCCTTGTCGACGACGGTTCGCCGGATCGAAGCGGTGAGATGTGCGACGAGTACGCGAATCAGGATTCCCGAATCCGGGTAATCCATCAACCCAATAGCGGAGTATCCGCCGCCAGAAACGCTGCTCTTGACGTTTTGACTGGCGCATATATCGCATTTGCGGATGCAGACGATCGCATGGAACCGGAGATGATAGAACATCTGGTGCGCAGTTC
>JAISZG010000082.1 GCA_031269355.1 Oscillospiraceae bacterium
GTCGACTGCGCGTAAACCCGCCGCCGCCTGTGGCGGATGAAGGGGGTTTACGCGCGCGACGCCGCGATGGATAAAAAGACAGTGCATTCAGACCGAGAGATTTTTCGAACACGCCCTAGCCAAGGATTCCATCGGTTGAAACAACCAGGTGATCGCTTTCATCCCCATGTCTGAAGAAACGCCAACACTCGAACGCGTCGCTCGTGTCGGCAATAACTTGAAGCAGCGCCGCATTGTTAAAGCGTATCCGCAAATCGCCGAAGTTGTTTACACTAACCGACTTTACGACAAAGCCATCCAGATTGCCGGCTAATTCATACATGATTTCATCAAGCCGGTTGTTGCCCAGCAGCTCGCAATCAAAGTCAGCCCGATCAAAGCTTTCCGCTGATCGCGCTTTATTGGAAGGTTGATAAAGATCATTCTTGGCAAGGAGTATTGCATTCCCGGAAACTAAGCGATAGAACGTCTGGATATGCAGCGCGTATTCACCGGCTTTATGTATAAAGCAGCCTCGCGTTCCATCTTCCTTTTTGCCGAAGCTCTCCTTCTCTATTATATTGCCGAACTCTAAGCCAAGCATATCCGCCCAACGAAAAATAGCGCGCAGCGGTTGATCTACCACAACTTGAAGCTTATCGTTAATCTCGCGAATTTGATCTTTTTTCACGTTGCTTCCTTTCGTTACACCCGTTCATTTTTTATTGAACATATCCATTGCTTCTTCAAGCATATCGTTATAATCTAACCCGAGATGTGAAATCTTCCGATGCAGCCTTTGGCGTTGATCTTTTGTCAGATTTAGCAAATCTGACAAAAGATCAACCTGCTTATTCTGCGCTCGATTATTGGGGACATGCCTTTAGAGCGCCTGTTGCCATTGCCGTTTCTAAAGAACCCCCTGCCGCCGCCCGTTACGGCGCCGCCTTCCTGACGGTCTTCGCGTAGTTTTCGATGTTGATCAGCCGTATTCCTTTCAGCGAGGCAACGTCAAATATATCCTCCGGCATTTGACCATAGCATATAATGGTTTCTGGAGCTATGCGCTCGGCCAGCTTCTTCAGCCCGCTTCGGAAATAGAACCGATCCTTCGCGTCTGCGATGCAGCCGCACGTGCTTATGGCGACGGTTCCGCCCTGCCGCAGCCCGTCGAACGCGAACGGGTATGTGCGCTCGTCGCCCCAGCGAACATTGGGTACGACGCATATGCCGTTTTGCTGCAGCCAAAACCCTATAGCGCGGTTTCTGTATGTATTCCATATCTGCATCGCGATCGGCATGTCGCGGTACAAACTGAAATCCGGCGTGATCACGCCGCTGAATTTCTTGAACAGCGGCAGATAGCGCGGCGGGTTGTTCCATACGCACTCAAAGCGGTAATCGTGCTCATAAAAATGAATCCACTGATTCTTGTCGGCGGCAATATTACATGCGTGAAACGGAACCGCCCTGGTCGGTTGAAAAGCAACTCTGGCCAGCATCGGCAAATCATACGCGCCTGTAAAGCGCGCGCCGTCGACCAGCGGGGAGTTAAACTCATCATAACGTGTATTACACATAACTTTCTTCGTTCGTGCACACCTTTCTTTTATTTGTCGATAGCGTATAAAGCATCGACAGCAAAGCTATCTTAACACATTAATATAGCATCGTCAATACTATTGGTTGTAAAATCATTCGACAAACTATTTGCGGTTGTCGTAAAATGAAAGATAAAACTCCTGTGGAGTTTTTTGAGTATGCGCAAGCTTTGCCGCGCCGCGCCTTCGGCACGCTCAAATTGTGATTTCGGATAAGCAGCCCCCTTGCAAAAGCCGCGCCGGGTGTGTATTGTATATCCGCAGGCATGGGGCGCGGCTCCGGCCTATTAGGGCGGCGGAGGCAGAGCTTCTGCATGCATAAATAATATGCCAAATAAATAATGGAGGATTTCATGCGGCGCGAGGACATCAGAAACGTTGCGATAATCGCGCATGTCGATCACGGGAAGACGACGCTCGTCGACGAGATGCTTAAACAATCTGGAGCGTTCCGCGAGAATCAACAGGTCGCGGAGCGGGTTATGGATTCGAACGATCTAGAGCGCGAGCGCGGGATAACAATTCTCGCGAAGAATACCGCAATCGCTTATAAAGGTGTAAAGATTAATATAATAGATACTCCCGGGCACGCGGATTTTTCAGGGGAAGTGGAGCGCGTGCTGAAGATGGCGGACGGCGTGCTGCTGCTGATAGACGCGTTCGAAGGCCCGATGCCCCAGACGCGATTCGTGCTGCGCAAAGCGCTGGAACTCAACCTTCCGGTTCAGGTTGTGATAAACAAGATAGACCGCCCGGACGCGCGTGTGGACGACGTGGTGAACGAAACCCTCGATCTGCTAATCGACCTGAACGCGGACGCGCGCCAACTGGATACCCCGTTCCTGTTCACATCCGCCAGGCGCGGCACCGCCACTATCGACCCGACCGCTCAGGGCGTGGATATGCGCCCGCTGTTCGACGCGATTATTCGATATGTGCCCGCCCCCGAGGGCGAACCGGACGGCGCTCCGCAGGCGTTAATATCAACGATAGATTATAATGATTATGTAGGCAGAATAGGCATCGGGCGTGTGGAGCGCGGCACACTTCGCGCGGGGATGTCTGTGGTTAGGTGCGCGCACGGCAAAGCGGATGTATCGCAGCCGATCCGCCTTTCGGGGCTGTTTACGTTTGAGGGATTAAAGCGCGTGTCGGCGGAGTCGGTGGCATATGGCGATATCGCGGCGATATGCGGCATAGCAGATCTGAATATAGGCGATACGGTATGCGATCCCGCCGCGCCGGAGCCGCTCGATTTCGTAAAGATAGACGAGCCGACGGTGCAGATGGCGTTCAGCGTGAACGACAGCCCGTTCGCCGGGCGCGAGGGAACATACGTTACGTCGCGGCATTTGCGCGCGCGGCTGCTGCGCGAGCTGCAAACGGACGTATCGCTGCGCGTAAACGATACCGATTCGCCCGATACGTTCATGGTGTCCGGGCGCGGCGAGCTTCATCTTTCGATATTGATTGAAACTATGCGTCGGCAGGGGTACGAGTTCCAGGTATCCAAGCCGGAAATATTGGTGCGTGAAATCGACGGCGAGATGTGCGAGCCGGTCGAGCGCGTGGTCGCGGACGTGCCGCAGGCGCATGTTGGCGCGGTGATCGAAAAGCTGGGCAGGCGCCGCGGCGTGATGGAAAATATGTCCGGCGAGGATAGGGTGAGGCTTACGTTCCTGGTGCCCTCGAGGGGGTTGTTCGGGTATCGCTCGGAATTTATGACCGACACCCACGGCGAGGGCGTGATGAGCGCTGTGTTCGAGCGCTACGAGCCTATGCGCGGGGAAATACCCGGGCGCGCCGTGGGAGTGCTTACGGCGTTCGAGGGCGGCGACGCGACCACATACGGGCTTTATTCCGCACAGGAGCGCGGCTCGCTGATTCTTTCGCCGGGCGAACCGGTGTACGCGGGAATGATAGTGGGCATAAACGCCAGGCCGGGCGATATAGCGGTAAACGTATGCAGGAAGAAACATGTTACAAACACGCGCAACTCCTCAGCCGCCGAGGATTCGCTGCGGCTTGTCAGCGTCAAAACGCCCACGCTGGAGGAATGCCTGGAGTTTATAGAGGACGACGAACTGGTCGAGATAACGCCCAAATCGCTGCGCATGCGCAAGCGCGTGCTAAGCCACGAGCAGCGCATGAAAATGATATCAAAGAAGAAAGTATAACCATATAAATAAAAAATAACGGATTAATATCCAAACCTTTGCCGGAAAATCCGCAGGAATTCCACAGAATTTGCGGGTTTCCGGCGAGGGCTTTTCGGAGTATTGATTAATATAGATATAAAGAAATTATCGAAATTCCGATGCATATATTAAATTCCATATACATCCCAAATAACAGGTAAATTTTGGAATTAATCACCACTTAGCGGCGAAAAACGGCACGAAAATCGATTCTCTTTACCACCGACAGGAAATGTGGTATACTAGGGCGTGTTCGAAAAATATCTCGAGGCTGAATGTGCTGGATTTTTATTCAGCGCAAGGAGCCATGAGGGAGGCGTAGCTCCGCTACGTCGACTGCGCGTAAACCCGCCGCCGCCTGTGGCGGATGAAGGCGGGTTGGAGCGCGCGACGCCGCGATGGATAAAAAGACAGTGCATTCAGGCCGAGAGATTTTTCGAACACGCCCTAAATCTCGCTCGATCCCTTTCGTGAAAGGAGCCCGCAATGGAATATCAGCCCGATGCGCAGACGCTTCCCACGGCGCTGCACACGAACGCGCTGCTTGATCTTACCCGCACGATAGCCGCTAGCGCGCTTGCGCCTGCAGCCCCGCCGTGGAACGCGCTTGCGACGCTCGGCGAGTTTATACTCGCGCTCGGCGCAAAGCTTCCTGAAAGCGAGTTTGAGCAGCTGCAGCCGCATATATGGGTTGCGCGCGACGCTAATATATCCGCGAGCGCTTCTATCGCGGGGCCTTGCATAATAGATCATGAGGCGGAGATTCGCCACTGCGCGTTCATACGCGGCAGCGCCTTGATAGGAAAACGCGCGGTCGTAGGCAATTCTACGGAATTAAAGAACGCGCTGCTGTTTGACGAAGTGCAGGTTCCGCATTACAATTATGTCGGCGATTCCATTCTGGGGTATAAAGCGCATATGGGCGCGGGTTCCATTACGTCTAACGTGCGCGCGGACAAATCGAAAATAACCGTTCACGCGGAAGGCGGTCTAAACATAGAAACCGGGCTGCGCAAATTTGGCGCGATACTTGG
>JAISZG010000078.1 GCA_031269355.1 Oscillospiraceae bacterium
ATGGACGTTAAGGCCGGCTCGTTAACTGTAACTCAATCCGGCAGCAGCGTTATCGCCAGCGTCACAACCGCGACCGTCAACGACGGCAGCGGGCGCAAGGTCGTAATCGTCAAAACGAACGGCACCATTGGATATATGAATCCCAATATGACGGCCTATCCGGTGTTCTCGTTCAATTTTGCGCTGATATCCGACCCGGCTATAACGCTTACGCAGTTTAACGACACTTCTCTTTTTTTTGTCGGGTTAAACGACAGCGACCCTTCCCAATTAACCACCGTATATAGGGGTAATGCGATTAACGAGCCGATCGATTTTAACAACAATACCGTCATCGACAAGGTTGTTACCGAAGCGGATGTTTATTTGAATACCATAACCGTTATGGCTACACCCGACATGCGCATCACCGCCGGAATCGGGCTCGACGAAAATTCCGCGTCGACATATAACCCCGACACGGGCGCGGAAATCGTTCCGCTCGCGAACGGTATCGACGCCAAATATGTGCTGGATATATTGAGCACCATGCCAGACGAAGCGGGCACGTTCAGGGCGTACATTCCCGTGCCGCATACGGGTAAAAATTACGGAACGGAGTTTCAGCTGGGCGCGTTCACGTGGAATATGGCGCTTAAGGGCGCGCCGACAATGTCGTCCCCCAACTACACGGCGGAGTATACCAGCGCGAATATAGAGAGCCGCAGCGACGCGGAAGTCGCGCCATATAAGACGGTCGACCAGATGAGCGCGGGGGACTGGGCAAACGTCACGATGATACGCGTGACGAACATCAATCCGATTCAGCCGAACGCGAACGACAGGATAGTGTTTACGTATACGGTGGACGACGCGAGCGACCCAACCGTCGTTCAGAAGCTGAACATATTCAGACCCGTATTTTTTGTCGAATCAAGCGTGGTTTCCGGCTGGCTGGAAGGCTCGTACGCGGCGGCGGCGCTCACCTCCGGCGAAATCTCCGGCTTCGTGTGGGAGGATACCAGCCGAAACGGCATACTCGACGGAACCGAGGCGAAGTTCCCGGGCGTGGTCGTGCGGCTGCGGCTGCCCAGCGCTGGCACCGGCTCGAACTACGGATCGATCAGCGGGCTTCCCACGGGCAGCGACGCGGACGGCAATTACGCGGAGGTAACGACGGACGCGAGCGGCAACTATACGTTCCCGCTGATTCCGGCCGGTATAAGTTACGACGTGCAGTTTGTTAATCCCGACGACGCGTTGTGGTGGTTTACCACGCAGCACGCGGGGAACGACGCCACGATAGACTCGGACGCCGACCCGGCGACTGGCATCGCGAACAATATCAACCCAACCAATCTGGCGACGGCGCGCTACATTAGCGCGGGGCTGCGGCGCATCCGATACACCGTAACGTTCGACAAAAACGACGGCGATACGGACGCCATTCCGACGACAAAGCCCGTAACGCGTCCCTCCGACAAGGTAGACTCGCTGCCCTCCCCGCCGACGAAGGCGTGCCATACGTTCGTGGGCTGGTTCAGCACGCCCGCTCCGACCGGCGGCTCTCAATTTACCGAGAACACGCCCGTTAACGAAGATCTGCTCGTTTACGCGCGGTTCGCGGAAAAACAGTTCACCGTTACGTTCGACGGCAACGGCGCGGATACGCCCGCGAACCCGGACTCCAAAACCGTTATGTGCACCGTCGGCCATGTCGACGCGCTGCCCGCGCAGCCAGCGAAGGATTGCCACACTTTTGTCGGTTGGTTCGACACGAGCGCGCCAACGGGCGGCATCCAGTTTACGGACGCCAGCGCGGTAAGCGGCGACAAGACTGTTTACGCGAGGTTTACGGAGGATCAGTTTACGATAGCCTTCGACGGCAACGGCGGCGACACGCCGCCCTCGTTCACCTCGAAAACCGTAAACTGCACCGACCCATACGTCGACCCGCTGCCGCTGCCGCCCAGCAAGGCGTGCCACGACTTCATAGGCTGGTTTACCACCTCCGCGCAAACGGGAGGCTCCGCGTTCACCGCAGCTACGCCTGTCACAGCCTCGCTTACAAGGGTTTACGCGCGCTACTCGCTGATACAATATACCGTTACGTTCAACAGCAACGGCGCGGATACGCCCGCGAACCCGGGTTCCAAAACCGTAACCTGCCCCGCGACCACCGTCGGCACGCTGCCAGCTCCGCCCGTCAAAACGGATTATACGTTCCTCGGCTGGTTTGACACCTGCGACCAAACCGGCGGCACTCAGTTCACCGCCGCAAGCCAGGTTACCGCCGAGATGACCGTTTGCGCGCGCTACCGCCTGACCACATTCATAGTGGATTTCGACAAAAACGGCGGCGATACCGAGGCCTCGCCAAATCAAAAGCCGGTTACATACCCTGCGGATACCGTCGGCATGATGCCCAGTCCGCCCTCGAAGGCGTGCCATACGTTCATTGGCTGGTTCAGCACTTCCAATCCGACCGGCGGCAGCCAGTTTACCGCGATCACGCCCGTTTCCGCGCATACCCGCGTATACGCGCGGTATTCTATAATACAATATACCGTAACGTTCGACAAAAACGGCGGCGATACGGAGGCAGTTCCGCCGGCAAAGGTCGTAACCTGTCCCAACGTCACCGTCGACGCGCTGCCCGTCCCGCCTGGGAAGGCATGCCATACGTTCGTGGGCTGGTTCAGCACGTCAAACCCGACCGGCGGCTCTCAATTTACCGCCGCGAGCGCTGTTTACGCGGATAAAACGGTGTACGCGCGGTACGCGCTGAAGCAATATACCGTATCGTTTAACAGCAACGGCGGATATACGGAAGCCGATCCGCGCCAAAAGACCATCATCTGCCCGGCCGCCACCGTGGACGCGCTGCCCACCCCGCCTGTGAGACCATGCCACACGTTCGCAGGCTGGTTCGACACGCCCGACAAGACAGGCGGCACTCAGTTCACCGAAGCGAGCGCGGTGGCCGAAGATAAGATTGTGTACGCGCGATTCCAGGAAATTCAGTATACGGTAAGCTTCCACAGCAACGGCGGGGATACGCAGCCAGACCCGCCGAGCAAAACGGTAATGTGCACATACGGCAGGCTCGGCACGCTGCCGATGCCGCCGTCCAGGGATTGTTACCAGTTCGCGGGTTGGTTCAACACCAACGCCGAGACCGGCGGCAGCCAGTACGGCGCGGCGTCGATCGTTAACGCGGATCGCGACCTGTACGCGCGCTGGCGGCGGATAACCCATACGATAACCTACTCCAAGGGGCAGGCGACCGCAGGCAGCCCGCCCGAATCGGAAACCGTAAATTGCGGCGACAATTATTCGCCCGCCGCAGGGGCGGGGACACTAGAGCGCTTCGGCTACACGTTCGACGGCTGGTCTGCGACAAACGGCGGCGAGGCCGCGTCCAATATCGCAGACGTGCGCGCCAATCAGACGCTGTATCCCGTATGGAAGGCCGTCGACAATACGCTGTCGTTTGCGCTGGAAAGCGGAAACGCCGTAATCGAACACGTGCATGTGGGCGACTTCGTAAATCTCGACGACCGCATCGAACAGCCGTCGAAGGAGGGGTATACGCTGCTGGGGTATTCTACCGACCCCGACGCGAAAAAGCCGTTGGTGCGATCTCAGTTTGTTCTGACGCCTAGCCTCCTCCAGCAGATGCTCGCGTCCACGCAGCCGGGCGCGCGCGATTTCATTATTATATTATATCCAATATTCCTGCTGAACACGCATACGGAGATGCGCTCCCATATGAACACCGCAGTGGGCAACTGGGCCAACACGCTCGCGAACGAGGCGGAGGTCTGCTACTGGGATATCATCGAAATGTTCGATATGAAAATCGATCTGCGCGTCGTGCCCGATATCGACCCGGGCGATCTTCCATAATCGTAGATTTCCATCGGATTGCCCAATGGGCGAAGGAGTGATAAGATAGAATATATTACGAATATCGCGCGGGAGGGGTAACTTGTGGATATTATTGAGCGCGCCGCAGCGAATCGCGGGTGGATTGACGAAACTTGGCGCAAAATAACAAAAAAAATGCCGATTAGCGTCGAACAGGCGCGCAAGCTTGATACCATACCATATACGGCGAGGGACGGCGCCTGGTCGAACCCGCATGGCATAAGCTGGTGGACGAACGGCTTTTATCCCGCGCTGATGTGGCAAATGGCGATAGGCACCGGCGACGCGCTCTACCGCGAGGAGGCAGCGCGCGCCGAGGCGCTGCTCGACGAAGCGCTGCGCCGTTTCGAGGAGCTGCATCACGACCTTGGGTTCCAATATAAAATTTCGGCGGCGGTCAATTGGGCGCTGACAAAGAATCCAGCCAGCCTACGCCGCGCGCTGCTGGCCGCGAACCTGCTGGCGGGCAGATATAATCCGAACGGATTCATCGTAGCGTGGAACGAAAACAGGCCGGGATGGTCGATCATCGATTCCATGATGAACCTGCCGCTTCTCTATTGGGCGAGCCGCCAAACCGGCGATCCGCGCTACCGCCTTATCGCGGAGCGGCACGCGGATCATACGCTGCGAAACTTTTTCCGCGACGACGGGTCGGTGCATCATATAGTTATATTCGATCCCGAAACGGACGCCGTAATCGAGACGCCTCGCGGCCAGGGCTTCGCTCCCGGCTCCACCTGGACGCGCGGGCAGGCATGGGCGATATATGGGTTCGCGCTCAGCCATATCTGGACGGGCAGGCCAGAATATCTCGCGGCGGCGCGGCGGGCGGCGGATCGGTTTCTCGAACGCCTGTCGGGCGATAATCTGCCCGATATCGATTTTGATCAGCCGAACGAACCTTGCGCGAAGGATAACTGCGCCGGAGCGATAGCGGCCTGCGGCTTGATAGAACTGGCGAAGCTGGCGCCAGATAGCGCGGATCGATATTTCGACGCTGCGATATCGCTTCTCAAAGCGATGGACGAGCGCGCGATCGATTGGTCGCCAGGCGAACCGGGCTTGCTCTCCCAGTGCGCCGGCTCCTACTCGGAGCGTGATTCATGGAATATGAAGATGATATACGGCGACTATTTTTTCATAGAGGCTATACTCAAGCTGCGCGGCTCGCGGACGCAGCTTTGGCTGATATAGAGATAATCGCAATTGACATTTGATGGAAACCGCATTTTAATTCGTTAATTATGCATACAGCGACGCGGAACTTACCGCGTCGCCACTTTATATCGAGGGCGACGCCCCGTATGAATCGAGGTTGGTATGCGAGTTTTTATTCGTTCTATATGCAGGATTGCATCGACGCTCGCGCTGGCGGCGGTCATGGTATCCGCCGCTGCGGCTGCGGAATCCGGAGGATCGTACGACAGCATAACGGAGGATATCGGCAAGCCGAACGACTGGCGCCAGATAGTCGCGGACTCGCCGTTCCGGCTTGGCGAGCCGACGCCTGCCGGCTATGTGAACGGCGTTGAAATCTACGAGCTAGGCTACGGCACATACCCCAGCGTAGACGGATCGACCGTCGCCGTGCCGATGGCGATGGAATTCGCGCGCCAGCATCTAGGGCTTGGCGAGGACGATCTATACAGCTTCGTATTCCTCAACACCACCCACAGCGCGTATGAAAATCTTATACTGAAAAAGCCTAACCGCGCGCCGCAGATTCCGTCCATGTACGCGCGCATGGATCAAAACCATCCGGTCGATTTGATGATAGGAACGGAGCCTTCCGACGAGGAGCTGGCGCTTGCAGCCGAAAACGGCGTGGAGCTGGTAAAAATCCCAGCCTGCCTGGACGCGTTCGTATTCATCGTAAACGCGGATAACCCGGTGGATAATTTATCGCTCGAACAGATTCGCGGAATATATGCCGGCGACATAACAAGCTGGCAAGAGGTAGGAGGCGCGCCCGCCGCGATAGAGGCGTACCAGCGCGAGAAGAACTCCGGCAGCCAAACCGCGATGGAGAACCTTGTGATGAAAGGCGCCGCTATGGATGGCGCGCTGCCCAACTACACCACGTCCGGCATGGAGGGCCTGGTTTACGCCGTGGGGGATTATGAGAACGGGCAAGGCGCGATCGGGTATACATATTTATATTATCTTAACGAACTGATCGACGGCGGCGGCGTAAAGGCGATCTCGGTAAACGGCGTCGCTCCGACGGCGGAAAACATCCGCTCGGGCGAATACGCGTTTTCCACATATTACTACGCGGTGTACCGCCGGGAGGACGCGGACGCGGCGGGCGGAAAATTCGCGGACTGGATAGCGTCGGCGGAAGGTCAAGCTTGCGTCGGGCAGGCGGGCTACATTTCGCTGGAAGCGAAGGGAGCTGAAGTAGATGCGCGTTAAACTGCGTATCGCGCGCTTCGCGTTATTCACCTCTTTACTGGCTGCGGCGAGCATACTTTGCGCCTTCGCCTGCGCGTCCGCCGAGCCTGAAACGGTGGACGTCGGCGGCGTCCGCTACCTGATAGACGGCGGGCGTGCGCATGTAGTCGAATATTTGTCGGAAACTGTCACATTCTATAAGGATATTTCAGGATATCCTCCGGATACCGACGCGGACGACTACGGCCAGCAGAATCGCAATATAGTTAAAAATATTATATTTGCTGAAGGTTTCGTCGAGATTCCCACATATTTCTGCAGCGATTTCTATTCGCTTGAGCGCGTAACCCTGCCGTCGACTATGCGGACGATAGGAACCGGCGCGTTCTACATTTGCCCTTCGCTGTCGTCCGTCACGCTTGCCGAAGGGCTTACGGCCATAAGGAGCTACGCGTTCTCAAACTGCGCAGAGCTTGAAGAAATTCTCCTTCCAGAATCGCTGAACGAGATAGGCGAATACGCGTTCGGATCATCCGGGCTGAGGGATATAGCGTTTCCAGCATCCCTTGAGGTGATAGGCGACCGCGCGTTTATGTACTGCTCGAATCTTGAAACCGTATCGATCCCCGCTTCCGTGAGGTGGATCGGCGAAAGCGCGTTCTCCAATTCGCCGGAGCTTCGCGAAATCGCGGTAGAGCCGGGCAACCAAGTGTTTCAAACCAAATCCGGCGGGCTGTATTCCATCGACGGGGAATCGCTGTTCCAATATCCGTCGGCCATAGAAGGCTCGCTGTCGCTGCCCGAAGGAACCTTGTTCATACGCGGCGACGCTTTCGCGAATTCGCGGCTAAGGGAGCTTGCGATACCGGAAGGGGTCACGCGGCTCCCCATATCCGTAGGTTCGATGAAAAAGCTTGAGCGCTTGTCGCTTCCCTCAACGTTGACGGAGTGGGACTACGATTCGTTTGCATACAGCGAATCGCTCGCCGAGATCGACATAGCGCCGGGGAATCCGGCGTTCAAGGTGGTCGACGGCGTCGCCTTTACGCGGGACGGAGCGCAATTGATATTGTTTCCGCGAACCCGCGCGGGATCATATGTTATACCGGAGGGCGTAAATAAGATCACGTGGTCGGCGTTCTATTCCACAAAATTAACGGAGCTTGCGCTGCCGGAAAGCATGACTGATTTTCCCGTAGGCAGGATTCAGAATATGCCATACCTCGAGCGACTGACGCTTCCCGCGTCGCTTAAAACCATCGACGACGGTTCTATGTACGCCATGCCATCGCTTACAAGCATAGATGTTTCGCCCGGCTGCGAGGCGTTTCGTTCGCTGGACGGCGTCGTGTTCAGCGCGGACATGAAAACGCTTGTGCGATATCCGCCCGGCAGGGAAGGCGCGTATATTGTTCCGGAGGGCACGCTCGCTATCGCGGACGGAGCGTTCGCGCCGACGAGCCTTTCCGAGCTGACGATAGCCGAGGGAATCGCCGCGCTGCCGGACTATTTCATACAAAGCGCGGATCAGCTGCGCGCGCTGCGGCTGCCCGCTTCATTGCAAACGATAGGCGAGCAGACGCTCGAAACGAGCGCCCAGGCGCTTCGCGTGGAGATCGCTCCTGAAAATCCGCGCTACTCCAGCGTAGGCGGCTGGATATTGGAGGGCGGCGAACTTCTTAAATATGTAGGCCGCGCGGTAGGCGCGCTCGACATTCCGCAGGGCATAACAAAAATTCCGGCGCAAATCCTCGCGTATCAGGAATATATTACGCAAATCGCGATACCGGAGGGCGTGCGCGAAATAGAAGATTATGCGTTCACAAACTGTACGATGCTGCGGCGTGTTTCGCTGCCGCTCACGCTGGAGGTCATCGGGCACGAGGCGTTCTTCAGCTGCGTTCGCCTTGAGCGGGTTTCGCTGCCGCCGGGGCTTAAAAGCATCGGGCGATACGCGTTTAACAACTGCGCGGCGCTAAGGTCGATCGCCATTCCGGATTCCGTGGAGGATATCGGTTATAACGCGTTCACATTCGCGGGATCCATTTGGACGTCCGGCGATTGGGATCCGTTCGAGCCGACCCCTACCGATTTAATCGTCCGCTCGTCGGAGCGTTCCGTAGGGCGCTGGGCGGCGTGGGCGGCGTCGGTGCTGTGGGCGGACGCGTATGACGCCGACGCAGAACCGGTGCGCGAAGCGCGCTACAACCCGGATGGAACCGGCGCGATCGCGCTGCTTACCGCAGACGACGCGAAAGCGGCAATACCCCTGCGCGAATCGCCCGACGCCGGCGCGAAGGCGGTCGCCTCGTTTGATAACGGAACGCCAGTGACTATCGACGAACGCGGCGCAGCGCCGAGCGGCTGGGAATATGTGACTATAGGCCCGTACGGCGGCTACGTCCGCTCCGGCGAGCTTACGGAGACGGAGCCGCTCACGGGGCTGGCAAAGGTGCTGTACGCGTCGCTGAGCATGGCGGAGTCGCCCCCCGACGCAATCACAATGTACGAGTACCCGTCGCCGCTCTCCGCCCAATCGTTCGACGCGCCGTGGAGCGACGCGGAAGCCTTGCAGGTTCTGGATAATATGGGCACCTGGCTTAAGGTGCGATGGCAGAATAGCTATACAGGATATATACCTGCAAATAAGCTGGACATGTTCGCGTACAACCCCTTTGTTCGATATTATACCGAGCGGGACTACGCGATCGTAAAAAACCCCGACACTCGCGACCGTTTGAATCTGCGCGACCGCCCCTCCCGCAACGGGCGCGCGTTCGGCAAATACTTTAACGGAACGCAGGTTCTAATTACCAAAGAGGTGGACGACGACTGGTTCGCGGTAACCATGCCGGACGGAACGAAGGGCTACATGATGAAACAATATTTGGAGAGGCTGCCCGGTTATTACGAACGGCTGATCAACAAATACAGCGGAGAGGGCTGATGATACTACCGGAGAGGAGCTTCGCTAGAAGCTCCTCTTCCCATATAATCCTCCCTTTACGCGAATGGCCGCAGGAAGGCTGACTGCGCCCAGCCGACGGTCGCGTCGACTTTTATGCGCGACCACTCGCCACGCACCTCCAGCACGTCCACCACGTCGCCTTTATTCAGCTTTGCGATGCGGTTATCCGCAATTACCATAGGCTGCTTGCGCACGTTCAGCATGCCGCTGGTCGTTTCCACCCGCGCTTTGCGCGCGGCGGTTAAAGGCTGGTCGACGGTTTGCTCGGCGGTTGGGGCGACGATTTGTTCGGCGGTTTGGTCGATGCTTGTACCGGCGGCTCGGTTCGCGTATGGCACCGAGGATACGGCTGCTTGATCCTCCGATTCGCGCACCGAATAATCGACGCACTTCAGCCACGCTACATACGCCCAGCGATCCTGCATCGGACAGGTTGTGACGCCGCCTACGGTCGACGCGTGCGCGATAACGTGCCCCGGCGGCCATCCGGGCTGCGCTCCGGCGTATACTCCAACATGCCCGTAGTCTCCGTCCGGCCATTTGTCGGTCGGCGCGCGCTTTACATAAACCAGCGCGCCGGGAACAAGCCGCCCGGTTTGTTTGGCCTGCTTGATGTCGCCCGTCCACTGCATTACTGTGCGCCACGCGGTGTTGCTCCCTTTGGGAACGTCGCTTTTCGCTCCGCCAAGCTCCTGCACGCACCAGCCCACAAGGTTTATACAGTCCGTACCCTTATCCGATCTGCCGCCCAATACATATGGAACGGGCGGAACGCGCACCTTGCTCGCGGCCTGCCGCGCAAGATCCGCCGCTCGTATTATCTTCGCCATATTCGGTTACCCCCATATTTTTATTGAACGGCTATTCGAACGCACACCAACCCCGGAGCGGGCGTCGTCGTCCAAGCCGCGTATGACGAATCCCCTATGTCCGCGCTTGCGGTTCGACCCATCGCGCCGGCGCCGTATCCGGAATAGCCGGGCACTACCGGCCCCCAGTTTCTGGTGGCGCCGTTTGGCCTTTTGAACGCCGGTCCAGGCCGGACGTTTGGCTTCATCGTGCAGCCTCCGCCGCCGGTTCCCGGGGTGACGTATGTCGGCGAGCCCGAGCCGCGCGTCGCGCCGCCGCCCGTCCCCGCCGGATATTCCGTATCTCCATATAAATAATATGTGCCAGTAAATCCTGAACCGACGGACGACGACGAAGCTGCCGCGCTCGCGTTTCCGCCCTTCTCCGCAACTATCGTGGTATCAAGCGCGATAGATGCCGCAGCCGCCGTTGAAACCGCCACCGCGTGATCTCCCTCGCCGAGCGTCCTTCCCAGCGAAAACGCGGGATATCCGCTGCCGCCGCCGGGGCTTGGATAGGCGTATGTGCCGGTGGACGGCGACGCCGCGCCCTGGCCGCCGCCGCCCACCAGGAATACGTCGCAAACGTACGAACGCGCGGCGGTCAGCGTTCCGCCGTTTAGAAGCATATATTCGTAGTACCATATCCCGCCGTATTCCGTGATCCTGCGCAGCCAATCGCCAGTATAAACAAGCTGCGGCCAATCAAGCGCGGTTCCGGAAAGTCCGCCGAAAACCTTGACTACGGAAGCCATATTGGAATCCATATTATCAGCTCCTCCTGCCGGTAACGATCATAGTGAAGCCCACGTCCGCCGTCGGCTTCTTTGTCGCGAACAGAATCGCCAGCCCATCCTGCGCGCCGCCCGCGCCGAGTATCGGCTGCCTCAGCCCGTCGGGCGCGATAATTATAGTAACATCAGTTTCACCGACTGATAACTCCTCGCAGGCGACGGACGTCTGCCATAATCCAAGCTCTACGTTTTCCTCCCAATCCTCAACCGCCGCAGTTTCCGTCCTCCGCGCGATTTCATATACCATGCCGTGCTCGTTCGCCTCCAGCGAATCCGCGCGCTGGCTCAGCGTCGCGATAGCTCCCGCCAAATTCGCCTCCGCGTTTTCATCGAGCAGATCCTGCACGGTGGCGAGCCATTCCTCGAACTGGTCGTACGCGTCGGCCTTCCACGCGTTCGCTTCGCTTTGCGCGTTTGAAAACCATTGCCGCCACGCGTCGTCATATTGGGCGAACAAGCCCGACGGATCGACTTGTATCAGGCTGTTCATCACGCCGCAAAGCTCGGCGTTCTGCCGTGTGTCCGTTATCGCGCTCTGCTCTACGGCTATAGCGGTGGGCGCGACGAGCACGTGCGCCAGGCACAGCTCCCACACGCTTTCATCCCTTTGAAGCGACGGCGCCAGCGGCGTGGATGAAGGCGCGCCTTGCTTTATCGATTCCGTTAGATCGCGCGACAATAAATCGCAGCGTATCACAACCGCGTCTATCCTGGGCAGCGCGCCGACCGGCGCCGCCAGCGTAAGCTGCTTCTCCGTCAGGTTGATTCCCAGCCTGCCGCGCGCCGCGCATCGCCCCGGCGCGATGGCTATCGTCCACCCGCCCGCCGCAGTCGCCTGCAGGCTTGTGCCCGGCCTCGGGTGCACGCCGTCCGTTATGACGGACCCCATCATGGCCGCCACGTCGTCCGCGTCGTACACCCTATCTCCGTTGATCGAGTTGAATGGAATCATAATATCCATGCCCGTACTCCTCCCCCGCAAATAAAACTTATGTTTCCAACGACTCGGAAGTTGGATTTGGCGGCTCGTCCGTTCCGAGATACACCTTCGTCCATTCCCTGCCATTTTCGAATATTTGCTCCACGGAAGTGATTCTGGCCGCCGCCTCCACGCCCCACTCCTTGACGCGCAGCCGAACCAAATCGCCTACGTTATAATCCTCGTACAGGCGATACATGCGGCTGTCCGCGCGAATCTCGCCGTCTACTACTGTACGGCGCGACAATTTTCGCAGCGCGGCGCTCCCAAATTCCCGCATCGCGCTTCGGTACTGCGCGTTATTCATCGTGCCGCCCGCGTCCGTAGCGCTTGTGCGGTTGAAGCGCAGCAGCGTCTCGAAGCGCTCGTAGCCGGTGGGCGATTGAATATCGACCTCCTCCCGCTTGGGCAGGTGTGTCGAGGAATCTACCTCGCCCAGCACATACGCGGCGTTCGCGCTTGTGCGGGTAGACTCTACGCTGCTAACGCCGGAGATGGTGTCGTACGCCGTATCGAACACAACCCTGCCGGGCGCGATTCCATTCGCGCGGTCCGTTCCTTGATACAGCGAAAACTCAACGTTTCCGCTAATCGGATCGAACGCGCTTCGATAGCCCAGCGAGCTGCCCTGGCATATATCCGCTACCGCGCGCAGAAGCGTCGTAATTTGTGGCTGCACGCCGATCGCGCCGCCGAGGCTCTCGTCGATAGTCACGATGAAATTCGGAAACGCGCGCGCGGGCGCGGAAAATACCGCGTCGATCATAGCGGCGATCACATGCGACGCCGTTCCCTCGTAATAAGCCGCCTTAGCCAGCACTCGCCGTTCCAAAAGCGCGCTGTGCGTACGGCCCAGCGCCCGCTGCAGCGCGCCGTTTTCGCCCGCGCGCAGCTCCACCGTCTCGATCAGATACGCTTCCTCCATACCGCGCCGCCAAACGATCATGCCGGGCTGGAATCGAATCGAGCTTCCAAGCGGCGCGATGATCTCAAGCTCGCCCGGCGAATAATATCTTTGGGACAGCCGCACGCTTTGAAACCCTTCAGCGACGGCGATCTTGGTCGGCGGATTACCGTTATATACATATAACTCCATGCTTCCCTCCATTGGAGCGGCCTTGTCTCCGCCGCCCGCAGTTCGGCCTTGCCCATAACGCGGTCACGCGCTTATATAGCGCGCCCGGAACAAAACCTCCGCCTCCAGCGCTTCCTCGCCGGAATCGGCGGATACGCGCAGCAAATTATCGCCCGGGATAAGGCTTAGGAACACCGTCTGCGGATCGAGCGCGGGCATCGCGTTTTCTATCGTTCCGTTCGCCCGGCGTATACTCGCATATTTTTCATTCGCGCCGGTGCTTATTGTAAATGTGTCGCCCGCCTGCAGCGCTGCGAGAAGGCGCATGCTCTCGCCGGTATCGGTGCGCAAAACCTGTGGATTTTCGACTGTTTCTGCGGCGATCATCCGCACGACCATGCCTGTCGGCACGTCGCCGGGGTTGATTATATCTACCGTAACTCCAAGCACCCTCGATCCAAACTCGAACGTTTCGATAATTTCAAACGGAAACTCGATGTGCCCGACCCAACCCGACAGCGGCGCCGACGCGCTTCCCTCCGACGCCTCCCAAAACGGCGACGGCGCGAGCAGCTCGGCGGCAAATCTCGCGCCGTTCGCAATATCGAATACCGGCGCTTCCCTGACCACGCACGTTATCCGGCGCTCCGACGCCGCTCGCCTAAGCCGCAGCCACCCCGGCGACCTGGGCGCCATACACTCCGCCAGCCGCGAGCGGTTATACGCAACCTGTTCCATTATGATCCCCTCGATGCGAATCTCGCGCGGCTTGATCACGCTATGCGCCAAAACCGTCTGCTCGCCCGCCATGGCGGTTTGGATCGCCGCGCTCGTCGCATACAGCCCGCGCGCGCCTGTCAGCACAAATTGCGCGTTCCGCCTGTCCGCCGCGCTTCCCGACGGCGCGCTGATTATCACGCTTTTCCCGTTTTCGTTTTCATAGATAAGCTCCATATTCATCTCCTTTCATAAATATTTTGGGATATAAAAAGGGATCGAGGCGTGTCGCCTCAATCCCATGTTCGCATATTATCACAACCGATTTTAAATGTCAAGCGGTAGTAGATAATTATTTATTAGATTTTCGGTACACTGCCAGCGCGATGCATCACAACCAATAAATGTAAGGATGCTTGACATCGAGGCGGGCGTATGCTATCCTGAATCCGTCGCCGGGATAATCGGCGGCGACATGGACAGGCAAGAAAATCGGCGATACGGCTCGAATTTTAGCAGAGGAGCGCGAACGATCATGTGGAAATGCCCCGAGTGCGCTCGCGAGTTCAAGAATATTGATCAGCATCACTTTTGCTCAAATTCCCCGCAATCCATAGGGGAATATATAGCCGCGCAGTCCGAGGGTGTCAGGCCGCCGCTGCTTACGGTTTACGCGGCTATCAAGGCCGCGCTGCCGGACGCGGTCGAGAAAATATCGTGGCGGATGCCCACGTTTTGGAAGGGGCGGAACCTGATACATTTCGCGGCGTTCAAAAAGCATATCGGGCTTTATCCCGGCGAGGAAGCCGCAGCGTTCTTCGCCGATAGGCTGGGCGACTACAAAACGAGCAAGGGCAGCATCCAACTGCCCTACGACAAACCGCTTCCGGTTGAATTGATAGCCGAAATCGCCCGCTGGTGCGGGGAACACAACGCGATATGACAAGATATGACGATGGGCGAATGAACCAACCTTACTGACCGGAAGACTGCGTAAGCATTTCTCCTGAAGGCGAAGGCGTAAGTGCGCAGACGACCTCCGAGACGCGCTCATGGAGTTCTAGGTATGCTACCGGCACTTATGGTACTTCAAGTGATCACAGTTCACACACCCAGAGAGTAAATTTCCAGCAGGATCTCAATTGCGTGATGGGGACAAGTCTAGCTACAGATGGTTATATTGGATCTGCAACACGCGCTGTAGTTAAACAATTCCAAAGCCTGCACGGTTTAGATGATGATGGACAGGCAGGTAACGATACTAAACAAGAGCTTTATATTGTTGCGCAGCAAAGCAGTTGTTTTTAACAACATGCGCTGATATAAGCGAGATGTTGTAAGCTCGTTTAGTAATAATACCCACTACTGCGCAATGGCAGTGGTGGGTATTCTCATAATATTAATGGCAAGTAAATATTAATGGTGCGTAAAGCTTTTTTACTCGTTCGACTTCTGTTCCTCAATAGGAAAATCCGATTCATCGAACTCGCCCACCCAGTTGAATTTAAAATATCGATCCCATTGTTCTGTTGAAATAACTTTTCCGGAGCGCGCGTCGACGCGCACAGCCGCGCCGCATGGCAACTCACCGTCGATCATCTTGTTTTGCAGCGTACCCCCTCCGGTAGGTAATTTTTCAGCTCGAAAGAAGTATGCTATTCGCCAGATCGGCGCATCAGCATTATAGATTCGATATGATATCGAAGTGCTATATATCGAGAACTGTTCATCCGTCCAGCTTAGTTGACTGCGAGCTGCGGCTTGCGCTATGGACATCGCCTCGGCTGACGATATGTCCATTTCCGTTGGCATCGCATAAGGAATTTCAGCCATCTTGCTATAATATTCCGTCATGCCTTCACCGTTCGCTATGGCGGCCTTTATCCTTGGCACCCAATCCTTCGCGAACAGCGCCAGCCCTTCGGCTGACCACAGATTAACATTCGGCACATGATCGAGATTTACGGATGCGCCGTATCTTTCGGCGTTCTCATATCCTTGTCTGCTTACGATATTCCAGTCCATTAACATGCCTGTTAAACTGGTGGCTTGGCGGGGCGGCATCGGCTCCTCCGTGTGTTCGATTGTTCCATCGCCGCGCATTACAACCGCATACCCAACGCCTGCTATGCCCGGTTCCGGTACTTTTGTGTAGAATTCAATAACCCATCTTTTTATAAAAGGGCTGCCGTCCGCACTGCTTTCATCGCCATGTTCAGCAAACGCTACAGATATTGTCGCCGCGTCCAACGTTTGGTCGTCTACATTGTAGTCTTCCTTTATCACGTTGCGCGCCAGTTGAATTGCTTCATCTTCAGTAAAGTCTCCATCACCCGGCAATATACTTCCGCCGTACCACGGTTTATAGTTAGGCATATATCGCTTTTGAAGGTCGCTATACATAGCCTGAAGCTCCAGCGGCCAGAACTCTAGCAGCCCCTGCTCCTTCGCGATCATGTCTATTAGCGTAAGCGCGCCCTGGCGACCCTCGCCGTAGTAGCCGTAGATGATCTCGTCGGCAAGCGCGTTTCGTTCAGCGTCCGATAAGCCGTCTTCATGAAGCTTTGCGGATTTTTCCGCGTCCAACGGCACGTCGGCTTCGATAAGCGTATCGACCAGCGCGGCCTTATCCGCCGCGCTCCAGCTCTCGAAGTACCCTTCCGTATACTCCTTTTCGCCAATGGTATCATAGTAGTTATGCCACAGCGTGGCCGCTAACGCGCTCGCGGCCGCGAGCGCCAGAATAATTGCGAATACCAACGCCAATGATAGCTTCTTTTTCACGGGTTTCCCTCCTTTTATTCTGTCGAGCACCGCTTGTTGGCTGCGCCGGGTGAACTCCATTCCGGACAGGCCGGTATCAATGGAATCACGTATCGTTTGCTTATTCATTCGACACCCGCCTTTCCAGTTTTTCTTTTAGCTGCTTCTCCGCCGACCTCAGCCGACGATACGCGCTCGATACCGGAATCGACAATAT
>JAISZG010000081.1 GCA_031269355.1 Oscillospiraceae bacterium
GCGACGATAAGCGTAACGCCGTGTTGGTGTTACGGTTCCGAAACGATGGATATGGATCCGCTCCGCCCAAAGGCCGTATTTGGTTTCAACGGCACGGAGCGCCCCGGCGCTGTATACCTCGCCGCAGTGCTCGCCGCGCATAATCAGAAAGGATTGCCCGCGTTTGGCATTTACGGACACGACGTGCAGGATATGGGCGACGACGCGCTGCCGGTCGATGTGCGGGAAAAACTGCTGCGATTCAGCCGCGCCGCGCTTGCGGTAGCGACTATGCGCGGGCGCAGCTATCTTTCAATGGGCGGCACATCGATGGGCATCGCGGGCAGCATGGTAAATCCGGAATTGCTTGAGAAAACGTTTGGCATGCGCAGCGAGTCGGTCGACATGTCAGAGTTCGTCCGACGCTGGGACGAGGGCATATACGACGGCGACGAATATGAGCGCGCGGTTAAATGGGTGGACGCGAACATCACGCTGGGCTATGATAAGAATCCTCCCGAGGCGCGGCATGACGACGCTACCAAGCGCGCCGCGCTGCTTACCAATATAAAGATGTATATAATCGCGCGCGATATGATGATAGGCAATCCGCGCCTGGCGAGTATCGGCTTTGACGAGGAGGCGATGGGACATAACGCGATCCTCTCAGGCTTCCAGGGGCAGCGCCATTGGAACGATCACTTTCCAAACGGCGATTTTTTAGAAAGCCTCCTCAATTCGGCGTTTGACTGGAACGGTATTCACGAATCGCTGACGGTAGCAACGGAGAACGATCATCTCAACGGCCTGGCGATGCTGATGGGCAAGCTGCTCACAAACACATCCCAGGGATTCGCGGATGTGCGTACATATTGGAGCCCGGACGCGATCAAGCGAGTGACGGGCTGGACTGCGGACGGACCGTCGGCGGGCGGATTCATTCACCTGCTCAACTCCGGCGCGGTAACGCTGGAGGCGTCTGGTCAATGCGAAATCGATGGGAAACCCGCGATAAAACCCTGGTGGGATATAACTCCGGAAGAAGCGGCAAAATGCGTTGACGCGACGGATTATTGTTATGCAGACCTTGGCTACTTCCGTGGCGGCGGATATTCGTCACACCTACTAAGCAAGGGCGGCATGCCTTTGACGATGACGCGTTTGAATCTGGTGGACGGACTTGGTCCGGTTTTGCAAATCGCGGAAGGTTGGTCTGTCGACGTTCCGGATTATGTATATGATATAATCAATAAGCGCACCGATCCTACGTGGCCTACGACGTTTTTCGCGCCGCGCATTACGGGCGAAGGCGCGTTTACGGATGTATACAGCGTAATGGCGAATTGGGGCGCGAATCATGGCGCGTTCAGCTATGGACATGTAGGCGCGGATTTCATCACGCTGGCGGCAATGCTCCGCATTCCGGTATGCATGCATAACGTGCCACAAGGCGAGTTGTTCCGCCCGTCCGCGTGGTCCGCGTTTGGCACTGCCGATCCCGAAGGCGCGGATTACAGAGCGTGCGCTGCGTACGGTCCTTTGTACGGCAGGAAAAACTAATACTTGATTATACAGCAAAGAAATGGATGCCAGCCTCCGCCTCATCCATTTCTTTTTGCTGCTTATTGAATCTGCCCTGCACGGTTTAGATAAATCGGCTTATAGCGCAACCTCGACCTCGTGCGTTCCGTCCTGGAACACCGGAAGCAGATTTCCCGTTATCTCGCTGCCGTCGACTTTAACTTGTTTAACGCCGCAGCTTTCTCCCGACTTGTTTCGGACGGTTATGTGATACTCCGCTCCCCGAAATTTTCTGGTTATCGAGTATTCCTTCCAGTCATTGGGAATGCATGGGTCTACGCGCAGCCCGCCGTATTCCGGCTTAACGCCTAATATATCCTGGCTGATAACGTAGAAATTCCACGCGGCGGTGCCGGTGAGCCAGCTGTTTTTCGCCTGTCCGTGGCGCGGAGCGTCTCTTCCCGCGATCATCTGCGCGTATACGTACGGTTCCGTCTTGCGCAGATCCGATATATCCTCATGGTAAGCGGGCGCGATTTTGCAATACAAATCGAACGCCCTGCCACCGCGTCCAAGCTTCGTCTCGGCGGATATAATCCACGGGTTGTTGTGGCAGAATATGCCGGCGTTTTCTTTGTATCCAGGCGGGTATGACGAGATTTCGCCAAGCTCAATATGATATTCTTTATAAGCGGGCTGCTGCAGCATTATTCCGTGGTCCGTCTCCAACCGTTCGCGTACGCTTTCAAGAGCGCGCTCCGCTTTGCCGTCCTCCAATCCGATACCGGCCATCACGCAATAGCCCTGGCTTTCAATAAATATGCGCCCGTCCTCGCAGGCATGGCTGCCGACCGGGTCGCCGTGGGCGTCGTACGCGCGCAGGAACCATTCGCCGTCCCAGGCATGCTCGAGTATCGCGCCGCGCATCTTCTCGACCTCGCGGTTTACGGCGGCGGCCTTATCCTCCATGCCGACGATACGGAGCATCGCGGCCAGCTCCGGCGCGATGGATACGAACATACCCGCGATCAGAACTGATTCCGCGACACGCTCGTCCGGGGCGTTTGGGTTGGAGAATGTCTGAAAACTCTCGTCAGGCTCGGCGGAGAAGCAGTTGAGATTCAGGCAGTCGTTCCAGTCCGCACGCCCGATTAACGGAAGGCCGTGCGGGCCTTTATTAAGTATCACGTGGTTGCAGCTCGCCTGCAAATGCTCCAGCAGCGTGCCGGTATCTCCGGGGTTTCCGTCGTACGGCGTTTGCTCATCCAATATGGAGAAATCGCCCGTTTCTTTTATATATGCGGCCGTACCGGCGATCAGCCACAGAGGATCATCGTTGAACCCTCCGCCTATGTCGTTGTTGCCTTTTTTTGTAAGCGGCTGGAATTGATGATAGCATCCGCCGTCGCGGAATTGAGTGGCAGCTATATCGAGAATTCGCTCGCGCGCGCGGCTTGGAATCAAGTGAACGAAGCCCAGCAAATCCTGCGAGCTGTCGCGAAAACCCAGTCCGCGCCCTATACCGCTTTCGAACAGCGACGCCGAGCGGGACAGGTTGAACGTGACCATGCATTGATACGGATTCCATATATTGACCATGCGCGACAGTTTCTCATCCGGTGTGTTCAGAGTATACGCGCTGAGAAGATTCTCCCAGTAGCGGCGCAGCGCGGCAAAGGCATCGTCAACCTGCGCGTCCGTCTGAAACCGTCCGATTAAATCTATAGCGGGCGCCTTGTTTATTATGCCAGGAGATATAAACTTTTCATTGTTTAATAATTCTACATATCCAATTATAAAATTGAACGACCTGCGCTCACCCGGCTGAAGCGACACGCGGAGGCTATGGCTTCCCATAGGCTGCCAGCCGCTCGCGATGCTGTTGAAGCTGCGTCCTGCGGCGACGGCGTTGGGGGAATCCAATCCGCCGTATAAGCCCATGAACGATTCAAGGTCGGTGTCGAATCCTGCTATCGGCGAGTTTACGGAGAAGAATGCGTAATGATTGCGCCGCTCGCGGTATTCCGTTTTATGATATATCACGCCGTCCTCAACTTCAACCTCGCCGATGCTGAAATTGCGCTGGAAATTTAGCATATCGTCCTGCGCGTTCCATAGACAGAATTCTACGAAAGAAAAGAGAGTAGCTTCCTTTGCCGCCGCCGTACGATTTTCCAGAGTAACGCGGTGAATCTCAGCGTTTGCGCCAAGAGGTACGAACGCCAGCTGCTCGGCGCGCAGGCCGTTCCTTTCGCCGGTGATGCGTGTGTAGCCCAAGCCGTGGCGGCATTCGTAGAAATCAAGAGGTGTTTTGCATGGTTTCCAGCCGGGATTCCAAACGTCGCCGCCTTCGCGGATATAAAAGTACCGCCCTCCGGTATCCACCGGAACGTTGTTGTAGCGGTAGCGAAGCAGCCGTCTGAGCCGCGCGTCGCGATAGAAGCAATAACCGCCGGCCGTATTGGATATGATTCCAAAGAAGTTCTCCGCCCCGAGATAATTGATCCAAGGGTACGGAGTTTGCGGGGTGTCTATAACATATTCCCGCGCCGTGTCGTCGAAGCGTCCGTATTTCATTATGATGTCTCCTTTGCGTATTTATATTATTCTATCAGGATGAACACTGCTTGTATATCTTTTTATGCGGCGGCCGCCACGCCGCCCCGAATTGGCAGGGGTAGCGCAAGCGCGACTTTGCTATCCTCGATTATCGTAGCAAGCTCAATAATAGTTATAAGATAGCCGCAAAATAAATCTGCCGCGAGGGATACTCACCTCGCGGCAGCACAAACGCGGAATCAACGGTTCGGGAAGCTTTTACGGATTGATATCGGGCACCTCTTGCAGATCGATTTTCATAGCGAGCACTTCAACAATATCCCAGTAGGGCCCCTTTTCGTTCTCAAGCGGATTGATCCAGTTTCCGACGACCGTGCTGAAATAGGAATG
Source organism: Oscillospiraceae bacterium (assembly GCA_031269355.1). GTDB lineage: Bacteria > Bacillota > Clostridia > Christensenellales > Aristaeellaceae > JAISZG01. The sequence continues at coordinate 4,450 of JAISZG010000081.1, forward strand.
CATCTCCGTGTGCGTATTCAGGCGGAATATTGGATATAGTGTAATAACGGCATCTCGAGCCTCCGGATGCGTGGACGCGAGCATCTGCTGAAGCAGCTTCGGCGTCAGAACAAATTGCGACTGGATCAACGGTTTTTCCGCTTCGGGGTCGGTAGAGTACCCCAGCAGCGTGTACCCCAGCTTCGACGGCTGGTTAATTTCCTCGTTGAGATTGACGTCGTCGTTTACGTGTACATTTTCGACGGCGGCGGTTTCGTCTGCCAGTATAAACGTAAGCGTATAGTCGTCGGACTTCCATACGGGATACAGCGTTTGGTTGTCGCGCACGTCGGCGAGATTGGTTATAGCCTCGCCGTCGATTGTCGTAGACCAACCTTCGAATGTGTACCCGAATCTCGCGAGCGTACCCGCGCCTGCGGTTGGCGAATAATTGTCGCCGCAGCTTACGTTCTCCGACGTGGGCGGAACGCCGGATGTAGCCTGCCCCCTGGAATAGGTGATCGTATGGGTTACCCGCCGCCAGCGCGCGTACAGGTCGCGATCCACGTTAACGGCGGTACCCGAGCTGTACTGGTTGCCGCCGGTCGCGGCTTGGGTATCGAACCAACCGGCGAATTGGTAACAATCCCTGGACGGCGGCGTCGGCAGCGCGCCAAGCTTGCCGTACGTGCACATCACAGTTTTGCTAAGCGGGTCGGGCTGCGTATCCCCGCCGTTACTGTGGAAGTTGACCGTACGCTGGATTTCCTGGAATCGCGCGTATACGACAGTATCCGCAGCCACCGTGGTCGCCTCGGTAAACTGCGTGCCGCCGGTAGGATTGGGCGTGTCGAACCAGCCGACGAACGTATGACACGGCCTCACCGGCGGTGTCGGCAGCGCGCCTACGGTGTCTGTCGGGCAGGTGATAGTCTTTTGGCGGGGATCGGCTTCCGTATATCCGCCGTTGCTGTTAAACGATATGGTATACTGATTCACTGCGTACCGCGCGTAAACAGTCTTATCGGCGGTAACCGTGCTCGCGGCGGTAAACTGAACGCCGCCGGTCGGAGCGGACGTGCTGAACCAGCCAACGAACGTATGGCACGCCTTCGTCGGCGGGTTGGGCAGCGCGTCGACGGTGACGTCGGGACAGGTAACGACCTTTGCCGGCGGGTTGGCTTGCGTATCGCCGCCGTTATTGTCGAACGTTACGGCGTGCTGGATTATGGAATACCGCGCGTACACGCGGGTATGCTCGGAAACGGGCGTAGTGGCGGTAAACTGCTCGCCGCCGCTTTGGTAGGCCGTATTGAACCAGCCTACGAACGTATGGCACGCCTTCGTGGGCGGGTTGGGCAACGATCCGACGCTCGTCGCGGGGTATGTAACCGGCTTCTGCTTTGGCGAAGCTTCGGTATCGCCGCCGTTTTTGTCGAAATCTACTATGAATGTGGTCAGGCGGTAGCGCGCGCAAACGGTCATGTCGGCGGTAACCTGGCTGGCGGCGGTGAACTGCGTACCGCCGGTCGGGTCGCAGGTGTCGAACCAGCCGATGAACGAATAATCAGCCTTGACGGGAGGATTTGGCAGCGCGTCGATGTTTTCATTGGGACATGAGACGGTCTTGTATGTGGGCGAGGCTTCCGCGTCGGCGCCGTTGCTGTTGAACGTAACCGTATGCTGGATCAGCGAATACCGCGCGTAAACCCTGTTAAGCGAGGGCGTGACCGGCGAAGTGATGGTGAACTTATTGCCGCCCGATTGCGCTGGGGTGTCAAACCAGCCAACGAATTCATAACACGACCTGTAAGGCGGAGCTGGCATTTCGTCGATAAACGGCGATGTGCAGTCCACGGTTTTCGAGGTGGGATCGGGCTGCGTATCGCCGCCGTTTTTGTCGAATACAATAGTAAGCTGATCCTCCGTAAACCGCGCGTATAACTCCGTATCTCCGGTTATTTCGCTTGTGGATAAATACTGGCCGCCCGTAAGCTCGGGCGTGCCGTACCAGCCCGCGAACGTATGGCACTGCTTGACAGGCGGCGTGGGCAGCGTGCCTACAACGCCGCTCGTGCACGGCACCATGTTATACGAGGGGTTCGCGCCCGTCTCCGCCGTGGGGCTGTTGAAGTTAACGATGAACTGCTTTTCCTTATACCGCGCGTAAACCCTGTTAAGCGAGGCCGTGACCGGCTCCGCGCCCGTGAATTCCGCGCCGCCAGTTTGGTTGGGTGTGTCGAACCAACCTATGAAATCATAACACTGCTTGGTAGGCTCGGTGGGCAGCTCGTCGATATACGGACTGGTGCAGTTCACGGTTTTAAAGGTGGGCGAGGGAAGCGAGTCGCCGCCGTTTTTGTCGAAGTTTATAGTAAACTCATCCTCCGTAAACCGCGCGTACAAATCCTTGTCTCCTGTTATCTCGCTCGCGGGGTCGTATTTGGTGCCGCCGGTTTGGTTGGGCGTGTCGAACCAGCCAACGAACGTATGGCACGCCTTGCTCGGCGGCGCGGGCAGCAAGCCCAATACGCCGACCGTGCACATAACGGACTTCGACGTGGGCGACGGCCCAACATCCGCGCCGTTTGGCTGGAAATTGACGGTAAACTGCTTCTCATCATACCGCGCGTAAACCCTGTCGAGCGAGGGCGTGATCTCCGTGTGGTCGAAGAACTGCGTGCCGCCCGATTGCGCGGGGGTGTTAAACCAGCCTACGAAGTCATGGCACGACTTGGAAGGCGGAACGGGCATCTCGGGCACATACGGGTTGAGGCAGTTTACGGTTATCGTCGACGGGTCGGCCTGCGTGTCGCCGCCGTTATTGTCGAAGGCTATCGTAAACTGATCCTCCGTATACCGCGCGTACACAGTCATGTCGTCGGTGACATCGCTGGCGGCAGTAAACTGCGTGCCGCCCGTTGGCGCGTTTGTGTCGAACCAGCCGACGAACGTGTGGCAATCCTTAAACGGCGGCGAGGGAATCGCGTCGACCTTGCCCGTAAGGCACATCACAGTTTTGGTAGAGGGCACCGGCGGCATAGTCGCGCCGTTGCCGTCGAACGTGACAGTGAACTCCTTTTCAGCGAACCGCGCGAAAACGGTTTGGGTTTCGTCGACTGGCGTGGCAGCGGTAAATTCACTGCCGCCAACCATGTCGGTGTAGTACCCTATGAAGTTATGGCACGCCTTCGTCGGCTGAACGGACGGCAGCACGGCATAAATCGCGGGGCGGTTAACCTGCCGTGAGGTCGGGCTTGGCGCCGTGTCGCCGTCGCCCTTGTCGAACGTGACGGTATATTGAAAGAGACACAGCCCCGCGTTGACATGCTGCGACGCCGCCAGGTCGATCGGGCTTATGTCGTCAGTTACGCCTATGTACGTTTCCCCGCCGCCGACCGGGTACGCGTCGCTGTCGATTGCATCCTGGCTGTTCGAGCCGGCGTCCTTTATTGTAAAATAATAGTTATACCGCTGCGCCGGAGAGAGCACGAACCACACCTTAAACGCGCCGCCGCCCGGCATATTGGGGAACGTATAATGTCCGGACGCGTCCGTGTATGTACGCGCGTATTTGCTGCCGTCGCCTGTGTCGATTTCAATCGTAACGTTGGGGTCGTTGGGTTCATAATCCGAGCCGACGCCGTTTTCCGGAAGCGGCAGGCGAACTTCCACGCCGTCGATGCCCTGTTCCGTTCCGTTGAACAGTCCGTCGCGGTTGGAGTCGCCCCAAACGAATCCCTCTATAATGCCCGTAACGATCGACGCCGCCACCCACGATCCTTCCCTCCAGCCGATGACCACGCTTGATACGACGTCAAAGTACGGCCTGAATATGTTAACCTTTGGCACGTCGGTCGCACCGGTATCGTTTGCCGAGTATGTAAGCACAATTTTGTCGTTCGCGTTGGGCGGAATCGGATCATTGTTCGTTACGCGAATCATGGTCACGTTCTTCCAATCGCTCGCGCCCATGTTTTCTGCGGGTTTATATGACGAGTTTACTGCGGAGTCTACCGCGCCATCGAGGCTTGTAATCGTATCGGTTGTATACTCGATTGTGTAGTTGCTAGACGAGGACACCGCCTCGCCCGTCAGCGCCATATTCCATACGAACGGTGATTCCTGGAACTCAGCACCGTAGTTCATACCCGTATGCGGAACGGGAATGTACGCAGTAAAACTGCCCGCAGCGTCCGGCAGCGTGCTTATTACGTTTAGCACATATTTCGCGTTGACGCCGTCCGTCAGCGGAACGATCGATTCGCCCGTGTCCGGGTTGTACGTTGACGCGGTATCTTCGGTTAGGCCGATACCGGCGGTGAGGCGGAGGTCGGGTTCGGCCATTATTGTGAAAATAGTATTATTATATGCGCCCGCTACTGTTTCGCTAGTGCCGTTGTCGTTGAAGTCGATGGGTTCGGCGGGCAACCTACCTTGCCATGTATTTACAAGCGCAGTCGGATCTCCATCGTTTGGTTTCGCAAAGACAAGCATATTCGTGTTTAATTGAGTAGTCGGAATGGTTTTGTCTGCTTTTAACGTGAATGTTAAGGCAATCTGTCCATAACTACCCAATTCCGGGGTCATGTATCCTATTATAGTGCTCGTATGAATTGTAACATATTCCTCCCAGCGGTCATCACTCAGAGGTAGTGTAAATTGTGTAAACGTTACGTCATTCGTACCTTGCTTTAATATAATTGAGCCGTCCTCAATGTGCATATTTTTGGGAACCAATATATATATATCTGGATCTTTAATGAGATTGATGTTACCCGCATTAAAGTGATATCTGTCGCTATAAATAACCGATTTTATTTTTATTGGGTCAGCTGTAAAAAAAATGTTGTTGCTGGGAGGTTCAACGATGACTGTGTCAATAAACATTGCTGTTTTTTTGACTGGTGAAATAGTTGTTTGTATGTAATATGTTTCAGGCTCGGCGGGAGCATCCAACGAAGTCGTGCTAATAGTCACGGTTGTTGTGTACGTTGACTCGTAATTGTCAGGGTCGCCCCATACGGCTACCCGGTTTTCTTTACTCGCTGTTTGTACGAAATATGCCGCGAATGTACCTATGTTTACTTCAGCCCATTTTATTGATTCGCCCTCTAGAAGTCCCAAAGCGGCGGGCGCTAAGCGCAGCCTAGAATTACCTGCGGAATTGCCTCCGGTAAGTGTTCGTTGAGTTCCTTCATATGTCTCGTAGGTAACCGTCTTTGGCGCGCCGATTGAGGGTGCCTCAAATCCGCGCACATGCAGGCCGAGCGGAAAATCATATCGTATCACTTGATCAGTTATCGGGACGGATTTTTGATTCCTAAACGCCATGCTCATCAATCCGATTAAACCTGGTATTTTATCGGATGCTGACAGTGGGACATATACTTCCTGATTTGCATAAGTCGGCATCTCCAGCAAGTTGGGCAGATGCGCTGTAGACGCAAGGACATTGACCGTATAAACAGTGACGGTATAGCTTAAAGGAGTATCATCCCACGTTATATAATCAACCCGTTGCGTTACTATATATGAAGCCCCCGGCGTTCCGTCATCCATCTGTAGAGTAATTTTTGGTTCTCCGATATGTCCACTGTTGGCGAAATTTAAATAAACATGATGATCTGCCCCGGATGTATAGGGCTCGTCCCATGCAATGCTGCCATTGCCGCCCTTTTCCACAGGACACTCGACGGCTTCAGCGGGTAGATTAGCGGGAAGCCCGCCGTTTGGCGGGTAGGCAGTGGTGAATAGTACTTTTTGCAAAGTCATTTCTTTTGGATATGTAAATGTAACGATTGCGCTTTTAGGCACATAAGGTATGGGTGAATACATGTTGTTGGGGCCGATAGATAAGAGTGAATACATAGGCAATCCAGCTCCGATCGTAGTAGGAATCTCGCGATTCACAGCTACAGCTGAAGCAAATGAATTCGCAATGTAAAATTGAGCTGTTGCCTTTTCCGTTATCCCGACTTCCTTTGTTATCGGTAGTCCATCTCCGTCGCCTGTTACCTTCACAATAAGATCATCCAATACTATTGAGCCGCCGTAATATCGAAAACGATCGACACTTACAGCCAATTCTATTGTTGCGGCTTCCGTAAGGTCGGTAAGCGCATATATTATTTCGCCGTAGTATGAGGTTTGATTTATGATGTTTGTATGCGTGTCCGGCGGTTTGGAAAGCGAAACGAATTCTTTTATATTATCAGGCATTTCCGCGCTGTCCATGCCCGGATAGTTTGCGACTGTCAACCCCTCGGGTATAATAATATGCAGGTATTTATTCGTGTTGTTATTTAAGTTTGAAGCTGTTATCGTAATGATGTGAGGATTCGTGTCAAGTATAAGTGTCGCCGCCGCGTCCGGGGCGTTCATGTCATCGTTACCAATCCTTATGGATATAGCCGGATCGTCTTCGCGTGGCTGGATGTCCTGCTCTTGCGGTGGCGAGGGTGGCGCTACGACGTCGCGGTCGCTTTCATAGTCATTCGACATAGCTTGCGCTTGAGCTAGAGTGTATGGTACGCCGGTGATCGGGTCATAGCCGTAGGGCGCGGAAGGGGTGCGCGCGGTTGGCTGCTGTGCAATGCTGGCAGGCGCGCTTACCGCGTCTTCGTTAATTCTTGAATTCTCAAGAATTCGGGGGGGGGGGGGGGTAAATACCGTTAACTTCAGCCGCGTTAGCACCGCCGCAAACCTTTGACGAGGGGCGTTTTACGGGTGCCACATAAGGATGTTTTGAATTGCACGGCATTTTCTTATTCCTCCTAATTAAATAGTTGGTATGTTGAATGTATATGCCGCGCCGCGCCGGGGGAAAGTTGTTCGCGTTGCGAATGTTGAAATTATTGACAAGCCGCAGGGGGTAAGGGAGTGGGCGGAGCTGATACGCCGCTATGGTTCCCGCAAATCCGCTATTGCTCGCCGCAATGAACGCCCTTGCGCGCGCCGTGATAATGTACTATGATAAACAAAATCATGACGGAGGAAGCGGGTATGCGATCAATAAGCGGAGCCAATTCACGCGCGGCGTTTTCGCGCGTGCGCGGGTTAATCATATGCGGCGTTATGCTGCTCGCCATCGCGGCGTGTTCGCCAAACGCTCCTGATCAGGCGGGTTCGCAGGGGCGGGGTATCGATCCCGCCAACAATATTGGGGATATAAAAACGGTCGACGTGGAAGGCGCACCGTTCGCGCGCGGGGATTTCTCCCAATCGCGCCTTGTTATGCTGAACATATGGACTACGTGGTGCCCGCCATGCCTTCGCGAAATGCCCGATCTCGCCGCGATATCAAACGAACGCGCGGGTACGGGATTCCGTGTCGTCGGAATCGTCGCCGACGCGGTTACCGAGCTGGGCAAAACGAACGAAGAAACCGTAGCGCTCGCTCGATCCATAATGCAGGAGCTGGGCGTAGAGTATACGGTGATACTTCCCGACGAAACGCTGCTTACGGGAGTGCTGAAGGATATGTACGCCGTTCCTACGACGGTGTTCGTCGACGGCTACGGAAACCTCGTCGGCGATAGCTATGTGGGCAGCCGTTCAAAGGATGATTGGAATAAATTGATCGACGAGCTGATGGAGACGGGCAAGCCATGACGCGCGGCCGCGAAGCGCGCATTCCTGCTGCGCTGTTCGTTATCGGCGCGCTGCTGGCGGCGGCGGGCGCTGCGCGCGGCGAGGTAGGCGCGCTTTTCATAAAAGCTATAACCGTTTGCCTGGAGTGCGTGGGAATTGGATAAGCGAAATATTATACAAGCATCATGGTCTATCGCGACGAACAGTTATTTTATAGGATTTATTCGTGGGCGAATCTACCGGGGTTCGCTAAAGCGGCTGTGCGTGCCCGGGCTGAACTGCTATTCGTGCCCGGGCGCGCTTGGCGCGTGCCCCATCGGCGCGATGCAGGCGGTAATAGGCGGCAGGCAATATCAAATGTCGCTGTTCATCGCAGGCTTCTTTATGATGGTCGGCGCGCTCTGCGGGCGATTCATATGCGGGTTCTTCTGCCCGTTCGGCCTTGTTCAGGAGCTTATATATAAAATACCTTTCGCGCGCAAATTGAACCGCTTTCGCGGCGACCGCGCGCTGCGGTGGTTAAAGTATGTTATTCTAATTTTATTTGTTATTCTATTACCGATGCTCGCGGTCGACGCGATAGGCCTGGCGTCGCCGTGGTTTTGTAAATATATCTGCCCGTCGGGCACTCTGTTCGCCGGAATTCCGCTCGCGCTGGCGAACGGTTCGATACGCGCCGCGCTTGGCAATTTGTTCGCCTGGAAGATGTTCGTGCTGGCGGCGCTCGTTATGTTATCAGTTATAATTTACCGGCCGTTTTGCAAATATCTGTGCCCGCTGGGCGCGGTATACGCGCTGTTCAACAGAATCGCGTTTGCGCGAATGGAAGTCGATAGTGGCGCGTGCGTTCGATGCGAAGCTTGCTCCGGCATATGCAAAATGGGATGTACTCCCTATATTAACCCTAACGATACCGAATGCGTCCGCTGCGGCGATTGCGTTCGCTCGTGCCCCTGCTCGGCGTTGAGTATGAAACCATACATAAAACGCGGGCGGCAAAGCGCCGCCCGCTCCAAATAACCTTACAAATTATTATACTATAACGTCATATCCCTGATCTTCAATCGCCAGCTTTAACGCGTCGAACGTTACGCCCTCGCCATGCTTCACGGTAGCCGTGCCGCCTTCCAGATCCACCGCTACTTCTGTTACGCCGCTAAGGGCGCTCACCGCTTTCGTTACCGCGCCAACGCAATGCTGGCATTCCATGCCGTCAACCTTCAATACAGTCGTGCTCATCGTTAATCCTCCACAATAATTATTATAATATCAACAACACGCTACTCCGTAACGGTAATCGTGCCGCGTATCATACCCATCCAGCAGCTATACGCGTAATTCCCCGGGGCGGTAGGGGTAAATTCTATTACATTCTCGCCCGTTTGAAACTGAAACTGCAGGTTGAACGCGGGTATTACCATCCTATAATTGCAGCCGTTCAAACTGCCGTTTGGCGCGTCGATTATCCATTTTACAGGTTTTCTAGCCTCCACCGTTATCGCGGGATACCTGCTCGCCGTAAGCTGGCTGCGCACCGTCTGCACCGCCGCGTCGTCCCGGTCGTTCCCCCCTCCCATATCGACAGGAGCTGCCGTAGACGCCGGATTGCTTGCTATCGGCGAGTTAATCCGAGGCAGACCAACGCCGGCCAGGCTCCAACCCTGCGTCAGCATCGATAACCCAAGTGTTACGACCAGCACCGCTCCGACCGTCATAGCGCGCTGCGTAAACCTTCGACCCATCGCTCCGCTTAAAGCGCCAAGCCCAAACATAAGCGGCACGGTGCCAAGGCTGAACAGGAACATCGAAAGCGCTCCGGCGAACGGGTTTCCGGTAGAAAGCGCGTATAGCTGCATTGCCTGCAGAGGTCCGCAGGGCATCAGCCCGTTCAGCAGCCCGACTACAAACGGATTGCCCGAGCGCCTGGCGCTTCGCACCGCGCCCCCTTGAAAAATGCGCGGCATACGTATGTTAAACCGCCTTAGCCACGGGAATAACCCCAGCATATTCACGCCCATAATTATCATGAACACGCCCGCTATAAGCTTCAGCGCGCCCTGAAACCCGCTTGACGGCGAAACCACGGCGCCCAGCGCGCCCACGGTAAACCCTACCGCCGTATAGGCGATCACGCGGCCAAGGTTGTACAACGCCGTAGGTCGAAAAGCCGCGAAACGCCCCCCGTCCTCGTCGACGCCCGCCATGCTCTGCGATAGGTTGATTCCCCCGCACATAGCCACGCAGTGCACGGACGTAACCAACCCTATTATAAACAGCATGCCGTATCCCATACCCGCCTCCGCGACCCGGCTTGGCGAAAGCAGGTTCAATATTCCAAAATGTTCCAGGATAATATATAACGCGGCAATAATTATAAGCAGCCCGATAAGCCGCGCCGGGTTAGATTCGGCGGTCGATTTGCTTTCGGGCGCATTGTTCGGCGCGATTTGATATCCAAGCTCTTCGATTGCGGCTTCGATTCGTTCGCGGCTTACTAGCGCCCCGTCGAATACGACCGCCGCCGTGCCCTTGCTCCAGCTAACCGCCGCCGATTTGACGCCGTTCAATTCGCGCAGTCCCTCTTCGATCCGCTGCTGACAGTGCGCGCATGTCATACCGTTTATGCGCAGCGTTACTTTCGAATGAATCGCCATAGCACATTCCTCCCCGCTTAGAATAGCATACGCCATAAATATAAACTGAATATGAAGAAATCGTAAATTGTATACAAATCCAAAGGGTATTGTCGGATTTATCGGTATACGCTATATACAACGATTCTATACGAAGCGAACATGCGTAAAAAAATCTTAAATAATATATATGATGCGGGGAGCCGCAGCTCCCCGTTAATTCAACCGCCTGCGATAAATCGCTCGCAAGATTTATCTATATGGCCTCATAAAGATTATGTTCCTTAACAAACGTACGAAAATCGTCCAGCGCTTCCTTGAGCAGGCGAGGGGTGTCCAGACTGTAAGGGCAGGCCGCCCTGCACTTTCCGCATTTCATGCAACCCGAGATTTTCTCCATTCGCTCGCGCCACGCGGGCGTCGTGAAGTTTTGCCAAACGGCGCGCCGAAGAAGCAGCGGCATCCTCGCGCATTCGGTGATTTGTATGCCCGCCGGACATGGCATGCAATATCCGCAGCCTCTGCAAAAATCGCCGGACAGCTGCACGCGATCTTTCATTATCTGTTCAAGCATCGCGTCGTCCAGTTCCGGCGGATTTTTTTCGAGTTCGATAACCTCGTTAAGCTCGCTGTCGCGCTGAAAACCCCATATCGGAACGACATGCTCATGCGGCCGCAGGAACGCCATCGAAGGAGCTGCCGAATTTAGAAGCCCGCCGGCGAGCGCCTTCATCGCGATAACTCCAATATCCAGCTGCTTGCAAATATCAACCAAATTGATATCCCTCTCGGAGGACAGCGCGGACAGCGGATACTGTATGGTTTCGTATACCTCGGTGCAAGCTTCCGCTATCGCGTTATCCAGACGGTGGCTTGTGATGCCGATATGGCGGATCATTCCCTGATCCTTTGCGCTTAGCATACAACTTACCATTTCGTCGCCCGGAAGTTCGCGCGGGTTGTGGAATTGATATATATCTATATAATTGGTGCGCATGCGCTTCAGGCTTAACTCCAGATGCTTCCAGAACATATCGGGCGTGCCGGCGCCTGTTTTTGTCGCGATTATCACCTTATCGCGAACGTCGGAAAGCGCGAGGCCGATTTTTTCTTCGCTGTCCGTATATCCGTTTGCCGTATCATAAAAGTTGATGCCAGATTCAAACGCACGCCTCAGCAGCGCGGCTCCATCCTCCTTGCTCAGGCGCTGAACAGGGAGCGCGCCAAAACCGGATCGCGATACCATAAGTTTCGTTTTACCAAGACGCGTTTTTTTCATAGCAAATTCTCCTTTGTGCGGCGTCGACGCGTCGCTTGCGAGTTGCGTTCCCCTATATCCGGCACGATTCAACTATGCATAAGTATTCGCCCTAAAATCGTTTCCTCCTTGTTTCGGTGAAAAATATACCGATTGCATAAATAATTAGCTATATTTACATATATAGCGAGCTAATCTTGTTCACATCGGCCAATTTATGATGGATTTTTATAATATTTAACTACTATTTTCACAAATTATCTGTAAAATATCAAAGCGCTTGGTTGGTTTTAATTCCAATTATTGAAACGGATAGGATTTATATTCATTCTAAATCGCACGATTCCATCAGCGCGGCGTCGCTGAACAGCGCGGAACATGCGCCGTTCGCTAATAACGCTCCGTTTTTCAGCAATATCGCGTCATTGCATATAGCCGCGGCAAACGAAAGATCGTGCGTCGCGATTAGCTTGGTCTGTGGCAAGCGAATAAGCGCATCCGCCAAACGCCGACGCGACTTAGGATCAAGAAACGCGGTCGGTTCGTCCAGCAGCAATATCGACGGACGCATAGCCAGAACGGCCGCAAGCCCCGCCATTCGCTTCTCTCCGCCCGACAGCCGTAGGGGAGAGCGTTCCGCGAGCCGCTCGACGCCGAGCGAAACGAGCGTTTCCATTGCGCGCTCGCGCGCCTGCGGTTCGCTCAATCCAAGATTTACAGGCCCAAACATCACGTCGTCCAACACGCGCGGCATAAACAGCGAGTCGTCCGGATTCTGAAAAACCAAACCGATAGTACGCCTTATCTGAGCCAAAGTAAAGCGCGAAAGCTCGACGTCGTTCGCGCGAACGCTCCCCGCCTTCAGAGGGAGCAGCCCAACCAGCGCGAGCAGCAGCGTAGTTTTGCCAGCGCCGTTGCTTCCGGCCAGCGCGACGGACGCGCCGTCGTTCACTCGAAACGAAACGCCGTCCACAGCCTTCGCGCCTCCCGGGTAAATAACGGTAATCTCCCGCACTTCCAGCATTACATCACCCGGTCCGCCAAATGCGCGAACACTTCCGGAATATTTATAATACGAAAAAGAATTGCCGATGCGGATACTATTGCGACCGCCCAAACATCCGATCTGCGCACACATTGCCTCAAAGGCAATCCTGCGCGCGAACCTTCTCCTCGGCACAGCATTGCCCGATGCACGCGTTCGGCGCGATCAGCGGTGCGCAGAAACAAACCGCCAATCAAAATGCCCGCATGTTCCAACCGAACGCCGCGCGCCGTTAACGCGCGAAGCCTATACGAGGCGGTCAGTCCGGCCGCCTCGTCCAGCAATACTCCTATATATCTGTATGTCATTTCAAGAACGCGCACGAATATTTCAGGAACTCGAATCCGGCGCAGCTGCGCGGTCAATCGAGATAAAGGCGTAACAGCCATAAGTATAACGACATATGACACGCACAGAAGAGCGCGCAATATCAGCGACGCGCACGACAGCGCGCCGTTCGTTATAACGATCCGTCCAATCCAGAACGAAGGCGCGCGGTCAAATATTAAGTTGGATATCCCGCCGAACGCTGCGAACGGCAGCGCGACAATCAGGCGTTTACACGCCAGCGCAAGAGGAATATCCGCGAGCGCGAACGACACGCTGATAAACGACAAATACGCAAGAGGCGCGGATACGCTCGTTCGCGGAAATGAAATAGTAGTCGAAAGAAGAACCGCCAGGCATATCAGCTTCGCTCCGGGATGCATCCGATGCAGCGCGCTATCGCCGTTCGCGATATCCTCAAGCGTCGCAATCGAGCGGATTTTCTCTTGCATGTCAGGCGGATTTTCTCTTTTTCTTCGTTAGGTACGCTGCCGCTCCCGCTCCGCCCGCAAGCAGCGCCGTCATAGCTGCGCCCAAAATTCCGGATACGCTTGTTCCAAGAGCCGCAGATTCATCCGCGCCGTTCGCGAATCCGTAATCCGGCATAAACGCGGTGGTTTCTTGTATTGTGGCCGCGACGTTGAAACTTGGGGCGGAAGCTTCCGGCTCCTCGTCGGACACGCGGGCTATAGACCATTCCAGCCCGTCCGGATACGCGGACGCGTACAGCGACAGCAACCCGCCGACAGCTACGGTCGCGATAAGAAGCGTAACCAATACCGGCTTAAGAGAACGTGTCGACGCGCCAGCGGTTCTATCCGCGAACCACTCCGGACGCGCTCTATATACATATGAAAGAACCGCCGCCGTTACCAGGCTTTCGCCCAGTCCAATCGCCGCGTGGATAGGCAACATCAGCGCCGTGAACGGCTTAAACGGCAGCAGCGTTATCCCCGAAAGCATCGTCTGCAGCACTACGCAAAACGCGCCAAGCTCAAGCCCGGCAAACGCGGTTAACGCGCCGGACGCGCGCAGGCGTCCCACCGACCACCCGTCCTTCTGAAACACCCGCCGCATAACCGGCCATACTATAAGGCACGGTATTACGCCCATATTGAATACGTTGCAGCCGTACGCTATAAGGCCGCCGTCCGCAAAGCATAAAGCTTGTATCAATAGCACGGCGGCTATCGTTATCAGCGCGGGAAACGGACCCAACAGCGCCGCGAGCAGCGCCCCGCCTCCGATATGACCGCTTGAACCAGTGCCGGGAATTGTGAAGTTTATCATCTGAGCGGCGAACACAAACGCGCCCGAAACCGCCATCATCGGCAGCTTGCCTTCGTCAAGCTGCTCTTTGGATATCTTGCGCACCGACAGCGCGATGGCACCGGCGCTCACCGCCAGCATCGCCCCGCCGACCACAGGATTGAGAAGCGCGTCCGACATGTGCATAATTCAGTCCTCCTTCGATTTACGCAGCTTATTTATATCCAACGTTTCATTCATACTGCCCGTGCGATAGCCCAGCAGATCGAGCGAAACGTATGTAAATCCAACATTTTTCAGCGCGCTTACCGTTCTGGCGCGCCTTGCGGGATCCGCGAACAGGTCGAATCCATCAGGGTTTGTTTCTATCCGCGCGAGATTTCCGTGCTTGCGAACTCGAACCTGCATGAAGCCTTCGTCTATTAAAAATTGCTCCGCAAGATCGATTTGATTGAGCGCCTCGCGCGTAATGCGCTCCCCGTACGGGAACCGAGACGATAGGCACGCGAACGATTGTTTATTCCACGTGGGCAGCCCCATCCGTTTGGACAGCGCGCGGATTTCAGATTTCGTCAGCCCCGATTCACGCAGCGGACTGCGAACGCCCATCTCCTTGACGGCGATTAAACCCGGGCGGTAATCGCCTTCGTCGTCGACGTTCGAACCCTCCGCTATATACGATACGCCATGTTCCTCCGCGACGCGCGCGATTTTTTCAAACAGCTCGTGCTTGCACAGATAGCATCTGTTTGGAGGGTTGTCCGCGAATCCCTCAACGTCCAATTCCTCAGATTCGATTACGATATGCTTGATTCCCTCGCCGGCGCAAAACGCGATCGCCTCGTTCAGCTCGCGCTTTGGGAATGAACACGACTGCGCCGTTACCGCAATCGCGCGCTCGCCTAGCGCATCGTGCGCCATTTTTAACAGAAAGGTTGAATCGACGCCGCTGGAAAACGCGACGGCGACAGAACCCAGCTCGCGTAGATTATTCAGCAGCAATTCTTCCTTTTTGCTGGTATCTATTTCGGTTGAAAACATTTAGACCTCCGGTTTGTTTTATGATGCGACAACAGACTTGCGGTCTGTTACCGGGCGATGGAGCCGACGAGTTAGCGTCTGCTAGTGCTCGTCTATCGTATGTGACGACGCTTCCTCGGCCGCGCGCAGCACATCGCGTATTGTCACCCCCGCCGCGCGCGCCGCAGTAGCCGCGTCGTCATACTCAGCCTTGAACTTGTCGACGCCATATCCGCTGCCCACTTTTATACGTACCGAGCCGTATGGCGTGGCGACCTGGCTGTGCGCACGTTCAAGAATATACCGCTCTCTATTCGACTTCCTTACGCCAAACGTGCTTGTGTGCCGAAACATAAGGGCTGCAAATTCATCCGCGCGCTCTTGGGGGCAAAGGCAAGTTATCATTACGCCCGGGCGGTTTTTCTTCATCTGTATCGTCTGAACAAACACATCCGCCGCGCCCGCGCTAAGCAGCGCCTCTACGGCGAATCCAATCGCCTCGCCGGTCATATCGTCCACGTTGCAGGTAATTTCGCATATGCCGTCGTTAGGCCCGCCGACTATTCCCGGCGGGTTTTGAGATGTTTCGCCAATAAACGCGCGCACGGCGTTCAGCGCCGCAAACTGCTTTGTGCCCATTCCGTATCCGATTTTCTCCGTGGTCATATCCGGCATCGATATAAAACCGGTCGCGAAATGCTTAAGGAGAGCCGCGCCGGTAGGAGTGCACAGTTCACCGCGAGCGGCGCCGCTGCGAGTTGGAACGCCGCGCAGCAAATACGCGGTCGCCGGCGCGGGCACGGGCAGCAAACCATGAGCGCATCGAACGAATCCCTCGCCAAGCTGTACGTGCGAGGCGACTATTACATCCGGCGCGAGCAGTTCGACGAGCGCGCTGACCGCCACAATATCAACGACCGCGTCGATCGTGCCCACTTCGTGAAAATGGATTTGGTCTATCGGGCGGCCATGCGCATGGGATTCCGCTTCGGCAAGCAAACTATAAACAGACCGCGCGTCGGTTTTAGTTTTTTCAGGAAATTCAAACGCATCTATCCAGCTGAATACAGACCGAAGGTCTGCATGGCCATGATCATGCGGATGCTCGTGGTCATGCGGATAGTCGTGGTCATGCGGATGGCCGTGATCATGCGGATGGCCGTGGTCATGCGGATGCTCGTGGTCATGCGGATGCTCGTGGTCATGCGGATGGCCGTGGCCATGCGGATGGTCGTGGCCATGCGGATGGCCGTGATCATGCGGATGGCCGTGGTCATGCGGATGCTCGTGGTCATGCGGATGCTCGTGGTCATGCGGATGGTCGTGGTCATGCGGATGCTCGTGGTCATGCGGATGCTCGTGGTCATGCGGATGCTCGTGGTCATGCGGATGCTCGTGGTCATGCGGATGCTCGTGGTCATGCGGATGCTCGTGCGTCGGCGCCGCATCCTGCGAAGCTTCCGATGCGCCGCATATCCGCACATCCATATGGATACCGACGATGCCGCATTGCGTGGCTGGGCGCGCGTCAACAGTCACATCCGGTCGCCCGATCAGGCGAAGGGCGTCGTTCATATGGTTGACGAAAGCTTCGCGTTCGTTAGGCTCAAGTAAATCCAACAACGCGCCGGCTATCATATCTCCCGCCGCGCCCATAGAACATTCAAGATAGAGCGTTTTCAATCGAGTCCCTCCATAGTGTTAATACGATGAGCTAGAAAACCCGCTCCAAATCCATTGTCGATATTGACGACGGACACGCCGCTCGCGCATGAATTGAGCATCGAAAGCAGCGCGGCCAGTCCATGGAAGCTAGCGCCATATCCAACGCTTGTCGGAACCGCGATAACGGGGCACGACACCAACCCGCCTACTACGCTTGCCAGAGCGCCTTCCATACCGGCGACTGCGACGACAACCCGCGCCTTGGCCAATATCTCCACCTTCGATAGCAATCGATGCAGCCCGGCGACGCCTACGTCATACAGACGCTCCACACGGCTGCCGAGCGTTTCCAAAGTAAGCGCTGCCTCCTCGCATATAGGCATGTCGCTCGTCCCCCCGGAGACTACGACGGCGTTACCGACCGAAGGTCTGGAATCATTCGGAAAACAGACCGCCAGTTTGGCGATGGCGTGGTGCGTCAATGGAATGCCGCCGTCCGCAAGAAATCGCGCGGTTATTGGTTCAATGCGCGTAACGAGCACATCCCTTAAACCATGCGATTGCATGTTGCGCAATATGCCTGCGATTTGCTCAGGCGTTTTGTTTTGACCAAATATCACCTCGCCAGCGCCTTGACGAAGCGAACGATGGTAATCGATTTTCGCATAGCCAATATCCTCGAACGGTTCAATACGAAGCCGTTCGAGCGCCGCGTTTGGAGCAACCGCCCCGTCGCGCACCGCTTCCAAAAGTTCAAGTACTCGCTGCCGCGAAGGATTGGTGGGTAAAGGAGAAGCATTTTCCATTTGATACCGCCTGTCCATATCGATATAAATAAATAATTATCAAAATCAACGGAGGGATATGCGACGGAGGATATTCTATCAAATAGCATCGCGTTAGTCAAACGCGCGCCGCTGTCCGCGCAGATTGGAATCCACCGGGTTGCTAGACCCACAAAGAGTATAAACCTTAGAGTTAACATTAAGTCAAGCGAAAAAATTCGTTTGAAAATCATCGATATCTACTATTACTATAATTATAATTTGCGCGCGCTTATCATGGTAGAAATGATCAAATTAAACGATTGATTTCAGGCGAAAAAAAACGCCGCCCGGAATAAAACTTCGGAATGAAATTTCGGAATGAAATTTCGGAAAGAGAAGATACTATTAGAACCGAGCACCCAATAAACATCGGGAGGTAATATTATGGAACATAAAGCTAACCCCGGCGTAACCTGCGGAGTATGCAGCTGCGCGTATCACGATGAACACAACCATTGCACGCTGGACACGATTCACGTTGATCCAATGCCCAACGCGGACAGAGGTACGGCTGCCGACGAGAGTATGTGCGGAAGCTATCACAACCGTCAAAGGTAATATTATACTATAGAAAAGGTAATATTACATTATAGAAAATAAGATGGCCGCCGCATTTATCACGCGGCGGCCATCTTTTATTATTATCAAATAAGATTTCTGACGAAGGCTTCTATGCGATCCATGCCGCGGCGTATATCCTCCGTGGAGCAGGCGTAAGAAAGCCGACATGTTTCAGGGGACTCGAACGCTTCGCCCGGCACTACGGCGACGAACGCGTTTTCAAGCAGCAGCGCGCTAAGCGTCATCGCGTCGGTGATTGGCATTCCGTCGTATGTTTTTCCTATCAATCCGTGGATATTCACCATCACGTAGAAAGCGCCGTTTGGAGTGACGCATGTAAGGCCGGGAATCGAGCGAATTCGCGAAAGAATGAGCATGCGCCGAACCGAGAACGCGTCGCGCATGGAACGGATCGAGCCCTCGCCTTTTTCCAATGCAGCGATACTTGCCCATTGAGCGACGGAGTTTGCGTTGCTGGTAGCGTGGCTTTGGTATCCGCCCATAAGCTTTATAATAGGCGCGGGCCCTGCGGCGTATCCTATGCGCCATCCGGTCATCGAGTACGATTTTGAAACTCCGTTCACTACGATGGTTTGCGCCGCTATCTGTTCGCCCAGGCTCGCTATCGAAATATGCTCCGCGCCGTCGTATACAAGTTTCTCGTATATCTCGTCGGATATTACATAAAACGCGCAGCTCACCGCAAGCTCCGCAAGCCTGTTAAGATCGGCGCGCGACATGACAGATCCCGTCGGATTGTGGGGCGAGTTGAGAATAATCGCTTTCGTGCGCGGGGAAACCAAATCGGCGACCCGGGATATGTTAATCCTGTAGCCGTCGTGCTCGTCCATTGGAACGAACACGGGACGACCGCCCGCCATCCGCACCATTTCCGGATAGGATACCCAGCATGGCGTCGGAACGATCACCTCGTCGCCCGGGTTTATAATAGCCAGCAGCGCGCCGAGAATCGCCTGCTTAGCGCCGTTGGAAACTATTACCTGATCGGGGGTATACGTCAGGTTATTATCGCGCTGAAGCTTACGGCACGCCGCTTGCCTTAGCTGCAGGATGCCGTTTGAGGGAGTGTATCTGGTTTGACCGCTCGCGATCGCCTCGTACGCGGCGTCGCAAATTTCCTGCGGCGTAGGAAAATCCGGCTCGCCCGCGCCAAATCCGATTACATCCACGCCTGACGCTTTCATCGCTTTCGCTTTTGCATCTATGGCGAGAGTTACGGACGGCGCGATTCGCTGGCAAATGGTCGATAGGGTTAACGGCATACGGTTCTCCTCCTTGAGCGATTGCATTAAAATTACACAAATCAAACAAATACGGGCTGCCATCCGGCAGCTCCGCAATCACCATCTCCGCAAACTTAATATAGATTCTACGCGCAAATGAGGAACTCCTTCTTTTTTCGATCGCGTTTCGCTCAATTACGATATTAAATATACAAAAAATGCAATTTATTAATCGCGATCCTTCATTTCGTGTTTTTCCACATCTTTCCGTAAAAAATGCGCGCGTCGGAGGATGAAAATGGATTGGACGATTCGTCATATAATGGAAGCGAAAGCGAGCGCACGCGTTAATACGTCGGCGCGTTCAGTTATATTCGGAGGTGTTTGTGTTGCCGTTTAATAAAATCCGGGCGGTTGTGCCGCTCGTGCTCATCGCTGCTGTGATTGTGTCCGCCTGCGCGTATGCGGTTCCGATTTCTCCCAGGGCGCAAACTTCTGGCTCCGGTTTCAGTTTATTTAACGATAACCCGGTTCCGTTCGGGAAATCGCCTACTACCGGACTGGACTGGACCGGCGAATATAAGCCCGTTCTTGTGCAGGTTAATAATTATCTCCCGAGCAGGCCTCATTGGAATTTGTCGGCTGCGGATATTGTATATGAAACCATCAACGGAGGATATGGCAATTCGAACGATCGCCGTTATGTTACGCGATACACCGCAGTATATAACGATAATCGCCCTACGCTGGTAGGCGCGGTGCGTTCCGCTCGCGTGCATCATCTGTCGCTGCGTGAGGAATGGGACTGTCCGATCGTGCACTTCGGAGGCAACGACTGGTATGCGGATTCGGCTAAGAAAAACCCGCTGCCGACGAATATTCTCGCGTTCTTCCGCCAGCAGAACGTATCTACGAGCGATCCAAAAGACTTTTCGATCGACGGAGCAAACGACGGCCACGATTATAACGGCTCAAACAACGACTTTACGCAGCAGCTTACGCGCTGGACGCAAAGCGGCGAGCCTCGCGAAGCCGACCATAACGCCGTTGCGAACGTCGAATTGATTGTAAACGAGTACTACCCGGAAGATTACGCGCCTCGCAATCACGCCTTCAGTTTCACGGATACGCCGCCGACGGGCTTTGATTCCGCGATCGCGCTGAGCATCGAGTACGGAGAAGATTATCTGCCTTCTTATACATACAACGAGGCTACGAGAACTTACGAACGCAGTTACTGCGGCGAAGCTCAATATGACGGATATTCAAAAGAACGCCTAGTGGCGAGCAATGTAATAGTTCAGCGCGCGACGACGACGTTCTATAACGGCATGAGCGACGGCGTGCTGATCGACCTGGTAGGCGAGGGCGACGCGGATATATTCGTCGGGGGACGGCATATTCCAGCGAAGTGGATTCGTAAGAATCTTGCCGACCGCACGGTATTCGTAGATCAAATGGGCGTTGAAATACCGCTGTTGCCAGGGAAAACGTTCGTTCAGATAATAGCGAATACAATGAACTATACATATACGCGCGCGGACGGTTCCGTTATAACGCAGACACCCGACAGCAACAAAATCACCGAAATGGAGAATATGGAATTCGATCCGGAGAGCGAGGAGCGCGTTCGCACCGAATCGGATTGACGCAGCGCGTTACCGCGTGGGAGGGTGATCCCGCATGAGCTTAGGAAGCGGAACGCGTCGTCGTATCGCAGCGCTTTCACTGATTCTTCCGTATATATATTTAATGTGCGGCGCGCCGTTCAAACACGCGGGAGCGATTCCCATATCGCCCAGATTGCCGGGCGCCGCTTTATCCAATAGCCCCGTCCTTGACGGCGAGTCGCCGACGACGGGCCTAAAATGGAGCGGCTCGTATAGGCCGGTTCTTGTTCAGATATCCAATGCGGTCGCGGCCAGGCCGCATTGGAATCTGTCGGAAGCGGATGTTGTATACGAGGCGCTTTATTGGACTGGCCACACATCTTACACGGCGCTTTATAATGATAATCATCCGGATATGGTCGGAGCCGTGCGCTCCGCTCGGCTGCATCACGCGCAGCTTCGGGAAGAATGGGATTGTCCGTTTGTTTTTTGGGGCGGACAGGGCGGCGAACCGATCGGCATATATGATTTCTTCAAAACGCGCAAAGTTGAAAGCCGCTTTCTTTTCGACGGAAACGCCGATAATCGCGGCGACGTGCTGACCCGCTCCTCCGAATCGTTCGAGCGCTCCAATCCGCATAACATGGTAGCTGATATAAAGCTTCTTGTAGACGAATATTATCCCGGTAATTATATTCAGGAAGAGCGCCCGTTTCTTTTTACCGATATGCCTTCAATGGGAGACGATGCGGCGATATCGATAGACATTATGTATGGAACCGATTTTCATCCTATATATACATATAATGAAGATCTGCGCGTATACGAGCGCAGTTACGACGATCAGCCGCAGATCGACGGCTATACGGAAGAGCGTATTGTCGCGTCGAACGTGATCGTTCAGCGCATGAATATTATCTATTATAATGGAATCGCGTCGCGACCGATATACGAGGAAACCGGCGAAGGCATAGCAGATATATTTATTGATGGGCGGATGATCCAAGGAAGCTGGGTGCGAAACAGTTTGGAAGATCGCACAATATTCCTGGATTCGACGGGAACCGAAGTCGAACTGCTGCAGGGGAAGACATTCATCCAAATCATTCCCGACTCAATGTCGTATTCGTATGCCAGAGACGATGGAAGCATCGTTATGCGTTAATAAATGTATTTTATTAAAATCATTAAGATATAAACAAAAAAAAATGAAGCTGCCTCCAATTCAAGGCGGCAGCTTCGAATGTTAAGCGCTTAGGTTGAGGGCGAGGCTACCAGGAATACGTTCGTATCGAAATCCGGGTCAAAGCGATTGCTCCAATTGTAATACAACCGCTCAAACGATATGATATAATAACCATCTTGATTGTGATCCGTCGTATCGTAGGGATCGGCTAATATAAGCACGTCGTCGGCGGTAGTGTCGGTGCCCATCGTATCGTATCCTATGATAACCTGCCAGTGTCCGCCCCAATCGTCCCAGCCGAGCAGTATTGGTTTGCCTTGTCCCAAGAACTCCAGGATCATCCCTTCCTCAATGTAGGACGGGTCTTCCAGGTCATAAGTTGAGTATAAATCCCATCCGCCAAGATTTTCGAATATATTCATCATCTGACGGAGGTTTGTCGCGCCCGGTTCATCCTTGCCGCGCAACGCGACCAAATCCATTTCGTTCATCGAACCGCGCTTGCCGTACCACTCGAGCACCGTAAGGGCGGAAGTCGGCCCGCACGTCCACTCGGTGGCCTGCTGAATCGTCTTATAACCCTCGAGGAGCGTCAGCGTGCCGGTCGATGTTAAGCTGTAGAAATCGGGATGTTTGTAATAAGGGGAGTCAGCGACGTCCGCTTCACGTTCAACGCCCGCCGCGCCTTCGATCTCGCTCAATCCCTCGTAGGGAATTTTCGCGGGTTCGGATACGATAACTGCGGTTTCCGCAATTTGCGCCGCGCCGTTCATATGAACGTTCGAAGCAAAAAGAACCGTGAACAGAAGAACCATAAACACGCTGAGAGTTTGTTTCACCATTTGCTCCATCCTTTCCGCCGCGACAAGCGACAGCGTTACTATAATGTAATCCGATGGTTTTGTCAAAGAAAACGTCTCCGACATTATTTGTCGGGGTGCCGCTTTCGACACTATATAAACCTATCTAGTAATAAGTATATCGCCTCGCGCGAACATTAAACGTCCGCGATGGGCGTCCTATAATGAATAACATGTGTTCTTCATGAGATACGCTTGCATATTTACGGTTTCAATCATCCAGTCAATAAAAAAAAGCGGTTATAAAAATGCGGTTGCGAGAAAACATTGCAAGAATAGTGTTGACAAAATTCATTTCCGTGCATACAATGGACGCATGATTCATTTTGAAGGCGTACACCTGTCCTTTGGGAAAAACGAAGTGCTCTGCGGCATAGATTTAACGATCAGGCGCGGATCAAAAACGGTGATTATCGGTCCTTCCGGCGGAGGCAAAAGTACGTTGCTACGTACGATCAATCGATTTGAAAAGCCGAACAAAGGACGCATCGTCGTAGACGGACATGATCTGACATCCGCGTCAAACCGCCAATTATACGCGCTTCGGCAGTCCATCGGCATGGTGTTTCAGAGTTTTAATTTATATCCGCATAAGACCGCGCTGGAAAACCTGACGATGGCGCCGTTGATGTTAAAGCGCGGGACAAAGCAGGAAGTAAAATTGCGCGCTCTGGAGAACCTTCGCGCGGTAGGCTTGTCCGATAAAGCGGACGCGTATCCAAGCCAGCTTTCCGGCGGACAGCAGCAGCGCGTCGCGATCGCGCGCGCGCTGACGATGAACCCCAGCATTCTGCTATTTGATGAGCCTACGTCCGCGCTCGATCCCGAAATGATTCAGGAAGTGCTGGATATAATGGAAAAGGTAGCGCATCAGCAGGACATAACGATGCTGTTCGTTACGCATGAGATGCGCTTCGCCGAGCACATCGCGGATCGCGTGCTGTTTCTGGACGGCGGCCGCATAGCTGAGGATGGCACACCGGATCAGGTGTTTCATCAGCCCAAGAGCACACGCACCGTCGCGTTTCTTGGGAAAATATTGCATTGACGGAAAAGGCGGAAGAAACAAGGAAAAGGGGAGGATAACGGAATGATGCAAAAACGTAGATTTGGATCGATTGCAATGGCGCTCGTTATGATCGCTATACTGGCGTTCGCGCTGCCCTCGTTCGCGGAAGAAGTCGACCCCGCGATCGCGGCGATTCAGGCGCGCGGCAAGCTGCTGGTCGGAGTGAAAGCGGACGTGCCGGGTTTTGGTTATCAGGAACTGGGAGGCGAATTCGAAGGCCTTGAAATCGACATAGCGAAATCCCTGGCCGAAAAAATCCTCGGCGACCCAAACGCCGTTTCGTTCACGGCAGTTACCGCAAAAACGCGTGGACCGCTGCTCGACACAGGCGAATTGGATTTGATACTCGCGACGTTTACAATAATGCCGGATCGCTTGCTTCAATATGAATTCTCCAAGCCCTACTTCGTGGACGCGGTGGGACTGCTGGTGAAGAGCGCCGACGGCATCGAAACATACGCCGATCTGGACGGCAAAACGGTTGGCGTAGCGCAGTCCTCGTCCACCCGCGCCGCGCTGGAACCGGCGGCGGAAGAATTGGGAATAACGGTGGAATTCCTTGAATTCCCGACATATCCGGATATCAAGGCCGCGCTGGATAGCGGTCGGGTGCAGTGCTTCTCCGTTGACAAGGCGATACTTACAGGTTATATAGACGACACCGTGGTGCTGCTGCCGGATTCGTTCGCCGCGCAACCGTACGGCGCCGCGATCAAGAAAGGCAACGAAGGGCTGCTCGCGGTTGTTGACGAATTGGTTTCGGAACTACGCGCGAACGGCACGCTGGACGAATTGGTGGCAAAGCATAGCCTGCCAACCGTTAACTGGGACGAGGTGGACGCGTACGGCGAATCGCTGTGGGCGGAAGCGGCGGAATTACTTGCTGCGCAATAACTAAATGCGTATTAAATCCATTTCGGAGGATAATTCTTGAACGGACCGTTTTCCATTCGAAACTGGCGCGTATGGTTTGACGACGCGCCGCTGTTCCTCAGAGGATATGGGCAGACGCTGCTCATATCCTTTTGGGGTTTGGTTTTCGCGCTGCTTATCGGCATATTCGCGGGCATCGCGCTTACCGGCAAAAGGCGCGCGGTCGTCGCCGCTCTCCGCGGATACATGAGCTTCTTTCAGAATACTCCGCTTATGATCCAAATATTTTTATATTATAATGTTCTTCCTAAAACAGGCGTTCGGTTGAGCGTTTTTACCGTGGGTGTGCTGGGACTCGCGCTTTATACAGGCGCGTATGTCGCCGATATCGTAGCCAGCGCGATACGCGCCGTTCCTCTAGGGCAAACGGAGGCTGCGCTAAGCCAGGGTATGAGCGACTCTCAAACCTTATGGTACGTTATTCTACCGCAGGCTGTAAAGGTTGGCCTTCCCGCGCTGACGAACCAGGCTGTTAATTTAATAAAAAATTCCTCGATCATGGCGGTTATCGCGGGCGGGGATTTGATGTATATCGCTGACAGTTGGAGCGGCAGCAACCTGATATACGGCCCTACGTTCGTAATGACGGGTCTGCTGTATCTGACGATCTGCCTGCCTATTTCGCTGATCGCGCGCAGTTTGGAGAAAAGGAGCGTGCGAGATGTTTGACGCGTGGGGAATGTCGTTCCGGAAAGTATTTACTGCGGCTATACTTCAGTTCCTTGGCAGAGGGCTTGTCAACACGCTTTATATAGCGGCTGCGTCCATCGCGCTGAGCTTTATTTTCGGTACGATACTGGCGCTTATGCGGTCGCGCAAATTGGGCGTGTTCACGTGGCTGGCTACGATATACGTTGAAGCCATACGCAATATTCCGCTGACGCTGTTCGTTATCGGCATGCGATTCATGACGAAGCTTCCGCCGCTTGAAAGCGGCATCGCGGCGATGACGGTGTTTACGTCGGCGGTGGTCGCGGAGATAGTGCGCGGCGGATTGAACAGCGTGAGCAAGGGACAGTGGGAGGCCGCGTATTCGCAGGGGTTCAGCACAGTGGGTGCTATGGCCAAGGTTATAGTTCCGCAGGCGCTGCGGCGAATCAGATCGCCGCTTATCGCGCAATTTGTAACCACGATAAAGGATACGTCGTTCTGCGCAGCGGTCGGAACGTACGAATTGTCGTTTACCAGTAAGATTGTCGCGTCGCACCGCACTATCGTTACCGCGCAGGATATTCTGCTTGTATATCTATTGGTCGCGTTGGCGTATTATTTGGTAAACTTAACGTTCTCGACTATAGCTCGGCGCACGAGGGACAGCGACGCGAAAGGCGTCGTGCGATAAAGCGCAAATGTTACTGTATAAAAACATATTGTTATATCGATAATTGTCTTACGATAATATAAGCTCGTGAAGGACTTCATAAAGAACCTTCTCCGCTCCGGCAGGATTAAAATCTTGGCAGCGCTTTATATTCTCGCGGCTCATATGTTGTACTAGCGCGTCGTTCCCAGCGAGCAGCGCAAGCTTCTCGCATATGATATCCGCCCGTTTTATGGGGACGAGATAGCCGTTCTCACCATCCTTGAGAATTTCTCCATTGAGATTCCAATCCGTGGCGATGATGGGCAGCCCCGCCGCCAATCCCTCCAGAATTGTTCCAGGGAATCCTTCCATGAAAAAGTAGGTCGGGAATATCAAACAATCATATTCGTTCAAGGTGAGTATGGCGGTATCGGGATTCAGCACGCCGCGATACCGTATCAGCGGATCTCCATTGACGCATTGCGTATCCAGCCATCGCTCATCCATGCGGGATAGCGGACCGCATATATCCAGCGTTAACGGACGGTCGGCGTTTTTATTATATTGCCGTATTGCTTGAGCGGCCTCGGCCACGCCCTTTTCCGGAATGACGCGGCTATATACTACGCAGCGGCATAGCTTGCTTCTCGGTCGTATCGCGTTGAGCGTTTCCGCTTTAAACAGGCGGTAATTATAAAGAGTGCGAACGTTGGAAAACCCTTTGGCGGTCAGCTGAATTTGCAATCTATCCGTTTCGACAAGTATTACGCGCAGGCGCTTCAGTTGGTTTCGCAGAGGCGGCGCTTCGTCCGCATATCGCAGCGGCCATTCGCCGTCGCAGAGAATCACGGTTTTAGGCACGTCTTCAGCCGCTATAATTTTTTCCAGGAATAACGTGAGAAAATAAGGCGTCACGAGCAGAAAAGCCGCGTCCGCGTCCCTGACGGACGCCGCCATGCCAATCTGGAACGAATGATCCTTTTCCGCTCCGAATGGCATAACGGAATCCGTCGCGTCAACCAGCGCATCCGGGAACAGCCTTTGCAGCGACGACAATATTGTGCGGCTGTGAACGGTTTGCCCATCCTGCCCACATTCGCGGCGCCGGTCGATATGCCCAAAGTACGCGATCTTCTT
>JAISZG010000008.1 GCA_031269355.1 Oscillospiraceae bacterium
TCCATCGCGGCGTCGCGCATTCGGTCGACGTAGCTCCACTACGCCTCCCTCATGGCTCCTTGCGCTGAATAAAAATCCAGCACATTCAGCCTCGAGATATTTTTCGAACACGCCCTAACATACAATTTCAGAAATCGGATGAAACCACCGCGATAAATCGTCGTATAAAGCGAAGCGATGTGTGTCGCTTTGCGCGATCTGCCGTGGAAAACAGATTATTTTGCGGCAATTAATGAGGAATATTATTATCGTTCATGTATGAATCATCTAATATAAAAAAGCGGACGGGCGATTATCCGATCGGCAACCGCGTTTCTTTTAATGGGACGGGAGCGCCGCCCCCGAACTCGGCCGAACTTCGCCCAGCGCCCAGCGCTCCCGCCATACCGGATAAGAATATTCTGCGAAACGACCGCGCCGTTCCGCCGCTTTCGCGCGCCGCAGAAACTGCGCCGGGAAAAAGCGCGGATAAATATAGAGCCAGTATGAAGGAAGCGATAGCCAAGCGCGACGCGCAGCGAAGTCGCATACCCGCGCCAAGCGGCATCCCGGCAGGAACTGCGGTCGATGCTTACGCCGCGCGGCAGCGGGCACAGGGCGCAGCCCCGTCTCGTTCGGGGGCAGAGCCGCCTAAATCAAAGCAACCCGCGCATACAAACATTATTCCGCCGCATACGTCAAAGGCGCCTGTTCGCCCCGTCGTTCAGGCGATGGAGCGCCGCGCTGTCGCTTCGCGTCCGTTGGCATCCCGCTCAGGCGCGGATCAGGCCGCGCTCGCGCGCCCGCTCCGCACGGCGGTTAAAAGCGCCGAACGCTTCTCGCGTCCCGTTTCGCGTCCTATCGATCAATACAACTGGCTGCGGCTGATACTTATATCGTTCATATGCATCGCGATGCTTACCGCCGCGATATATTTCTTTTTCCAAAATACCGATCAGGGGCAGTTCATGCTCGCATCGTGGAATCGCGCGGCTTCGGGAAGCGCTTATGCGGCGCTGGGGCGGCAGCGGTTGGAGGAGGGGCTTGTTCGCGACGCCGTTCACGCGCTTGAAATCGCGCGCGGCCTGGAACCGGACGATCTTTCGATACTTCTCGACCTTGGCGAAGCGTATGAAGCCAACGCAAAGGACGAGCTGGCCGACCTTGCATACCGCCGCGCGATTCAGCTTAATCCGACCAATTCCGCGCCATACCGCCGCATCATCCGTTTATACGAGGAAAGCGGCCGCGCGTGGGAATCGCTGGCGCTGATGGAGCTTGCGCTTGAAAAAACGGGCGATGAATCGTTCTCCACTATGCTGCGCGAAGCTCGTCCCGATTACCCGCGCGTATCCGTAATCGGCGGATACTACGCGGACGCGTTCACCCTAACGCTAACCGCGACCGATCCGGAAGCCGAGATTCGCTACACGCTCGACGGCAGCGATCCGTATCTCGGCAATATATACGAAAACGGAATATTCCTGGCGGACAGCGAGTCGGAATACAACCTCCGCGCAATCGCGCTAATCGACGGGCGCGCCAGCTATGAGCAGAAGCAAACGTATATCATACGATCCGCCGCGCCCGATATGCCAAAGGCTAACCTTCAGCCGGGCACATATCCTTCCGTTCGAACGGTAGGATTGCGCGCCGGTTCCGACGTCGCAGCGATATATTATACAACCGACAACTCCCCCGCAACCACCGCGTCAAAAGAATACACGGGTACCCCGATAGTGCTGCGCAAAGGCAAAACGACACTCCGCGCGATCGCGCTTGGCGCCACCGGCAAGATAAGCAACGAAATGAATATCGTATATGTATGCGGCGGCGATGTTAAAAACTCGCTGCTTGAAAAGGATACGTTCGACGGCATGGCGCTGTTTAAAACTACGCGCGCGCAGTTCGAATCAAAATACGGCGCGCCTCAAAGCGAAGCGCCCGGCGGGTATGATTCTCAGGGCAGCTATACTGCCGCGTATTATCCGTTTGGCCACGCGGTATATCAAAACGCGGACGATCCGCAGCAATCAACGCTGGCAGAGCTTTCGACCACCGATCCCGCGATGATTGGCCCTCGCGGCGTGCATGTAAATATGACGCTGCCCGACGCCCTCGCTCTGTTTCGGGATGAAGGCGGCGAGGACGATATAAACGGCAACCGCGTGCTGTATAAATTGGCCACGGGCAATCTCGGCCAACTGATTCGCACGGGAGATCATACATATGAAGCCCATTATTATACGAAACTTGAATACGATTTTATAGAGCTTGCGCTGTATAGTGATCACGACGTAATCGTTAAAATCGAATGGCTAAGATACCGCGCGCAGGAATAATTAATATGTTATTATAATATATAAAAATATAAGCAGAGGCGGCAATCCATTGCGTTGGATGAAACGGTCGTTTGATATAGAGCGCCACGGCGGCTTGGAGCCCGGCGGCGCGATAATCAAGGCGCGCTGGCCGGAGGATGCGGCGATGTTCGCGTCGCGCTTCGAGCGGCAGGTTCAAACAGTATACCTTGATCCGCCGTTCTTTTCCGGCAAGGCATATTCGCTGAGGCTTCCTATCGGAGATGTCGGAAATAACACGGCGCATACGCTGCTCGCGTACGACGATAGATGGGCGGATGAACATTTATATTTAGATATGATTCGTTCCTCGCTTGAGTGCGCGCGCTCTATTATGCTGCCATCCGGCGCGATATTCCTGCATATCGATTCGCGAATGTCCGGCAAGCTGCGCGCGATGATGGACGATATATTCGGCGAGAAGAATTTCGTAAACGAAATCATATGGGTATATAAAACCGGCGGCAGAACCAAGCTGCGCTTCAGCCCAAAGCATGATACGATTCTATTCTACAAAAAGAGCGCCGCGCTTTATTTTGATATAGAGCAAGCGGCGGTTGCGCGAAAGCAAAAGCGCAATCACATGCGGCGCGCGCAGGACGATTCGGGGCGCTGGTATTCAAGCATCAATTCCGGCGGCAAAGAGTACCGATACTACGACGACGACGCCGCATATCCAAGCGACGTATGGGACGACGTGCCGCCCATGCAGCAGCGCGATCCCAGGCGATGCGGATTCGAAACCCAAAAGCCGGACGCGCTGCTTGAGCGCATAATAAAATGCTCATCCCGTGAAGGCGATATCGCGGCGGATTTATTCGCCGGATCGGGCACTGCGGCGGTGGCCGCCGCGTCCCTTGGGCGGCGCTTTATAGCGGCGGATGCGTCCGCGCTTTCGATTCAAACCGCGCGCAAGCGGCTTGCGGGCACGTCGTTCACGCTTACCGCGCCGGACGACGCGGGCGATCCGATAGTGGAGGTCTCGCTATCCCGCGATGGATCGCGGCTATGCGCCTCGTTGGAACGCTACGAGTGCGAATCTGATATATGCAACATCCCGTCGGATGCGTTGACCCAGCTCGATCAATGGTCGTTCGGCGCGCTAATAGGCCGCGAGTTCCACGCCCTCGCGAGCGATTCGCGCACGAAACTATCGCCCGCGCTCGCTCGCCAATTGGAAGCCGACCTCGGCGATATTGCAGGCGCGATACCGGCGGTAGTCACGGTGGATATACTGGGCAGACGCATGCTTCACATATCACCCGGCTCATAATAAACACGTTACGCCTTGCTATACAACGCGCGATACCTTGCGTATCCCTCTTCATATGCCGCCGCGTTATCGCGGTTTGGTTCATGCCTGCGCGCTATGCGCACCACATCGCGCACAGCATCGCCGTAGCTCGCCCACACGCCCGCGCCCACGCCCGCCAGCATTGCGGCGCCCAGCGCGGATACGGCGTCCGCACCGGGCACCGCAATAGAACACCCCGTAACGTCCGCCTTTATTTGAGTCCAAAGAAGGCTGTTCGCGCCGCCGCCCATCGCGCGCAGCTCTGCGGGACGCGCCCCCGCTTCAGCCGCGACATCCAGGTTATGCTTTAATGAATACGCGACGCCCTCAAGCACCGCGCGAATAAGATGCGCGCGCGTCTTCGAATAATCCAGTCCGTCGAACACGCCCCGCGCTTCCGGGTCCCAAATGGGCGAGCGTTCTCCCGCCAAATATGGCAGGAATATCAACCCGTCGCTGCCCGGCGGCGCCTGCGCCGCAAGCGCCGTCATATCGTCGAACGACAGCTCGGGGCATAAAACGTCCCTCAGCCATCGAAGCGCACCGCCCGCGCCTACCGTCCCGCCCTGAAGCAGCCAGCGATCCGGCACCACATGCCGGCAGAATATCAGCCGGGGATCGGCTGTAAATCCATCCGCGCATATAGACATGCCCCCGGACGTGCCCCCGTACTCATGCGTCTGGCCAACCTCTATAACCCCAGTGCCAAGCGCGCCGCACGCCGCGTCCAGCCCTCCCGCCACCACGGGCGTTCCAGCAAGCAATCCGGTTTCGCGCGCCGCAGCTGCAGTTATGCCACCGACAATCTCGTCGCACTCTACCACCTCCGGAAGCATGCCCGCAGGTATCAAGAGCGCGCGCAGCGCGTCCTCATCCCAGCGGCAGCGGCGTATATCAAAGCATTGATAGCCGTAGCCCTGCGAAACATCCTGTGTTATCCGCCCGGTCAAGCCATATACAACATAACTGTTCGATTGCATAACCGACGCCGCGCGAGCAAATAGATCAGGCATATTATTTCTGAACCATAATAATTTTGGCAGCGTATATGTCGGCTGCGTAGGATTGCCGCACAGTTGAAACAGCGCACCGCCGAGCCGGTCGATTTCATCGCATTCCGCCTTCGCCCTGGTATCCATCCAAATAGGCGAATCCGCAAGCGGCCTGCCGTGCGCGTCTATCAGCACGCACGCCCAGCTTTGCCCGTCCACGCCCACGCACGCGATGTCGCGCGCGTCAATCTGCTCGGTAACCTGCTTGATCGCCCGCGACGCGGCGTACCGCCAGTCGTCCGGGTTTTGCTGCGCCCATCCGGAATTGGGTCGGCATACCGAGCAACCCGCGCTGGCCAGCGCAACCTGCCGTCCGCTGCTATCGAATAGCGCCGCTTTACACGCGGACGTGCCTATGTCCACGCCAAGTACATATGTTGGCATATTACTCCACCGCCATCACCGATTTGCGTTAATAATACATATATTATATAGATTTATTTTCCGAACCAACGGCTAGAATCCATTCCTCAACTCGGGCTTGAACGGCGGCGCGTCCATATTTAAGGTACGCCTTCGGGTCTATCGCCTCAGGGGAAGCAGCGAGCGCGTCCCTCACGGCTTGAGTGAACACAACGCGAAGATCGGTCGCAACGTTCACCTTGCATATGCCGCGCGCAATACATTCGCGCACAACGGCGTATGATACGCCAGTAGTGCCATGCAGCACCAGCGGCGCTGAAACCCGCGCGCGTATCGCGGACAGCCTGTCGAGATCAAGCTTCGGCGCGGATTTATATAATCCGTGCGCCGTGCCTATCGCGATAGCCAGCGACGACACGCCCGTTCGCAGCGCAAACTCCGCCGCCTGATCCGGGTCGGTATAGCGCGCGGCTGGCTCCGCCGCCTTATCGGCGGAGCGCGCGTCCTCTTTGCCGCCCACCGCGCCAAGCTCGCCCTCCACCGGAATGCCATATCCGCGCATCGCGTCTGCAACCCTATGCGTTATCTCAATATTATCATTATATGGAAGTGATGATCCGTCCATCATAACGGATGTATAACCCGCGCGCGCGCAGTCCAGCGCAAGCTCGTACGCGTCGCCGTGATCCAGATGCATTGCTATCGCGGATGAGCAGTTTCGGGCGAGCCGCTCCACCGTCGCCGCGAACAACTCGGGCGGCGCGTATCGGAGCGTTCCCGCAGTGGTCTGTACGATAGCGGGCGAGCGCAGCTTTTCCGCCGCCGCGACTACCGCCTGCGCCATCTCCATATTTTCAACATTAAACGCCCCGACGGCGTATCCGCCCGCTTGAGCCGCTCTTAGCATATCATCCGTTGATACAAGTGGCATAATGATCCTCCGCTGCGTATCGCAAGTGTTCGGGGCGAACTCCCGCTTCGTTCGGGTCGGCGGCGCGGAGCTTCGCACAAAATAATTATAATAGCAAGCGCGGCGTTTGTAAAACTATTTTCCACAAGGAATTTCTCAATCGGCGTAGAACAACACACAACTGAGCGGTTATTATCGTGAATGATCAATCGGAATAATCAAACCGATATAATCAAGATCAATTATAAATATCGAAAGAAGGCGCAATCAAAATGAAGCTGGGCATTAGCTCTTATTGTTTGGATAGGCTGATAAAGCGCGGACAGCTGACTATCGAATCCGCGATAGAATGGGCTGCGCGCAGCGGCGCTGAATGTATAGAATTGGTGCCGTTCTCGTTTTCATTTGAGACGAATGCCGGGGAAATCGATCAGGATGCGATCCGCGCGATTCGCAGGCGCGCGGCGGACGCGGGCGTGGAACTTGTGAATTATTCGGTTCTTGCCGATTTATGCGCGGACGATCCGCCCGAACGGGCGGCGTCGATAAAGCGCGTAAAGCGGCATATCGACATAGCGGCGGAACTGGGCTTGCCGCGCATGCGGCATGACGTAAGCGGGTTCCGGCGCCCTCGCGGCGATAACGGCGTGGCGGATTTCGAGCGGCTGCTGCCGCTTATTGCCGATGGCGCCGGAGAACTCGCGGATTACGCAGCCACTCGCGGCGTGACGACTATGATCGAAAATCACGGATTTTTCGCGAACGGATGCGATCGCGTCGAACGGATTCTGCTGGCGGTAAACCGAGCTAACTACGCGCTGCTGCTCGATACCGGCAATGTCGCCTGCGTCGATGAGGACCCGGAAGCCGCCGCGATCCGCCTAGTGCGCTACGCTAATATGATTCATCTTAAGGATTTCTATATCCGCAGGCGCGAACCGGGCGACGCAACCGAATTCGACTGCGCGGGCAGCTGGTTTAGGAGCATGGCGGGGCGGTATCTGCGCGGCTCAATTTTAAACCAAGGCGATCTGGATGTTCCGGCAATACTGAAAACCGTTAAGGATTCCGGCTACGACGGACCTATCGCCATCGAATTCGAAGGCATGGAGGATCCTCTCTACGCAACGCGCGTATCCATTGACAACGCTCGCAGAATCTGGAACGAAGCGTAATGTATAAACAATAATCGCGGCGGGGCAGAACCCCGCGCTAGGTGAAAGATATGGTAAACGACGCACAATCCCGCATACGCAACTTTTGCATAATCGCGCATATCGACCACGGAAAATCCACGCTGGCGGATCGCCTGCTCGAGCGCACCGGCGTTATCCCTCATAGGGATATGATAGAGCAGGTGCTAGACAGCATGGATCTGGAGCGCGAGCGCGGCATCACTATAAAATCGAAGCCCGTTCGATTATCCTACGAAGCGCGCGACGGACAGACGTACGCGCTTAACTTGATCGACACGCCCGGCCACGTCGACTTCACATACGAAGTTTCCCGCGCGCTCGCCGCGTGCGAAGGCGCGCTGCTCGTAGTGGACGCGACGCAAGGCGTGGAGGCGCAAACCCTTGCGAACGCATATCTCGCGCTGGATCACAACCTGGAGATCATACCAATTATAAATAAGATCGATCTGGCGAGCGCCCAGCCTGAACGCGCGAAATCGCAGATAGAGGAAGTGATCGGCCTGGACGCGTCGGACGCGCCGCTCATCAGCGCGAAAAACGGCGTCGGGATCGACGAGGTGCTAGAGGAGATAGTCCGCCGCGTGCCGCCGCCCAAAGGCGATCCCGCAGCGCCGCCGCGCGCGCTGATATTCGATTCCTACTATGATAATTATAAAGGCGCAATCTGTTCGGTTCGCGTGATAGAAGGGCGGTTCGCCGCCGGACAGCGCATCCGGATGATGGCGGGCGGCGTGGAGTTCGATACTATCGAAGTAGGCGCGTTTCGCCCCGGCTACTCGCCAACCGCCCAGCTGCTTCCGGGCGAGGTAGGATATATCGCGGCGTCGATAAAAGATATACGCGACACGCGCGTAGGTGATACTATTACGGACGCGTCAAATATCGCCGCCGAACCGCTGCCCGGATATCGACCCGCGCTGTCCATGGTGTTCTGCGGCATATATCCTGCGGATGGCGCGCGCTACGCGGACCTGCGCGAAGCGTTGGAAAAGCTGCGTCTAAACGACGCCGCGCTGCTGTTCGAGCCTGAAACGTCCGCCGCGCTGGGCGTCGGATTCCGCTGCGGATTCCTTGGGCTTTTGCATATGGAGGTGATCCAGGAGCGGCTTGAGCGGGAGTTTGATCTTGATTTGATAACGACCGCTCCCAGCGTTATATATGAAATCACAAAGACGGACGGTACGGAGCTTAGCATCGATAACCCGACGAACATGCCGCTGGTAACTGAAATCGCGGAAATGCGGGAACCGATTGTGCACGCGACAATATATACGCCGCAGGATTCCGTAGGGCTGCTGATGGAATTATGCCAGGGCAAGCGCGGAATATACAAGGAACTTAGATATGAGGGCGATCGCGCGATACTGGTGTACGATCTGCCGCTTAACGAAATTCTGTTCGATTTCTTCGATCAGGTGAAATCTCGCTCCCGTGGGTACGCGTCGTTCGATTATGAACTGCTCGGATACGAAAAGAGCGACCTTGTGAAGCTGGATACTCTGCTAAACGGCGAGGCGTGCGACGCGCTTTCGATAATAGTTCACCGCGATAAGGCGTACGCGCGCGGTCGATCGATCGCGGAAAAGCTGCGCGATGCCATACCCCGCGCGCAGTTTGAGATACCCATCCAGGCGTGTATCGGCGGCAAGATAATAGCGCGCGAAACAGTAAAGGCGGTTCGCAAGGATGTTCTGGCCAAATGCTACGGCGGCGACATCACCCGAAAAAAGAAACTTCTTGAGAAGCAAAAGGAAGGCAAAAAGCGGATGCGTCAGGTCGGAACAGTCGCGGTGCCGAGCGAGGCGTTCCTCACCGTGCTGAAGATGGATTAGCGCGATGCGCGGCGACGCGATAGGCCTATATATACACATACCGTTTTGCAATAGCAAATGCGGATATTGTGATTTTTATTCCGTCGCCGCAGAAGACAAGGCGATTCGCACACGAACGGTCGACGCGCTCGCGCGCGAGATGCTTATGTTAGCAGAACGATTTGGCCGTCAGCGGGTTTGCTCGATTTACATCGGCGGAGGCACGCCATCGCTGCTGGAGCCTGCGCAGATCGAGCGGATTATCGGCGCGGCGCGGCGCGCTTTCGACATTGATCTGGAAGCTGAAATAACCATGGAAGCGAATCCCGGAACAGTCAACCGGGACAGCCTTCGCGCGTACCGGGCGGCGGGCGTTAATCGCCTGTCGATCGGCGTTCAGGCAGCGCAGGATGATATTCTTGAGCGCATCGGTCGCGCGCATAAATGGAAGCATGCGGAATACGCGGCGAACGACGCGCGCGCGGCGGGTTTCCGGAATATCAGCTTCGACGTGATGGCCGGCCT
Source organism: Oscillospiraceae bacterium (assembly GCA_031269355.1). GTDB lineage: Bacteria > Bacillota > Clostridia > Christensenellales > Aristaeellaceae > JAISZG01. The sequence continues at coordinate 9,491 of JAISZG010000008.1, forward strand.
TCCGGGGCAAACGCTGAGCGATCTGGCCGAAACTCTCCGGCGCACAATCGCTCTCGAGCCGGAGCATATGTCCTGCTACGAACTGACGCTCGAAGCGAATACGCCTATGGGGCGCGCCCGCCCCGCGCTGCCGGACGAGGACGCGCTTATCGCTATGAGCGCGCTTATCGCCCGCGAACTGCGGCGCGCCGGTTTATATCAATATGAAATATCCAACTATGCCCGGCAAGGCTTCGCGTGCAGGCACAACATCGGATACTGGCTCCGCGCGCGATACCTGGGCGTAGGACCGGCGGCGCATTCCTTCTTTGATAATAAGCGCTTTGCCAACGCGCGTTCAATCGATACGTGGCTAGCTCGAATTGAACGCGGCTGTATCGACTGGGAGGAATTTAGCGCGATTCCGCCCGAAGAGGCGCGCTTCGAATCGATGATGCTGGGGCTGCGCCTTACGGACGGCGTGGACGCGGACGCGTTCGCCGAATCGCACGGCGCTCCGCCCATCGCATATTGGAAAGACGCGATGACGGATATGCGGTCGATCGGCTGGCTTAATTGGAACTCGCGCCGCGTTTGGCTCACCCCGCGCGGCAGGATGCTGCATAACGCCGTGTGCGTTCGATTGCTGTAGCATCGCCGATATATATAATTCAACATAATTATAACGGACGAACATAATAATTATATAAGCTGAACATAACTGCCAGCCGTATTCTAACCTAATACCATATTTAACTTCCGCACGGTTGACAGACCCTTCATATCTCTCTATACTATTAATGTGGGGATTCGCCCCGCACACTGATACAAGGCGCGTTAACCGACGGGTCGGATATATATACCCGCCGGTGATAAGCGTCCGCGTCGGCATATGCGATTAAAATCGCGCCGAACTCGATCTGCAAGGAGGATGTCCATGGCCACAAAAATGACCATCGACGGCAATACCGCCGTAAGCCATGTCGCCTACGCGTTCAGCGATGTGGCGGCCATTTACCCTATCACCCCTTCCTCACCAATGGCGGAATCCGCTGACGAATGGGCCGCGCAGAACCGCCTGAACCTTTTCGGCCAGACAGTGCGCGTCGCTGAAATGCAGTCTGAAGCCGGGGCTGCCGGCGCGGTTCATGGATCGCTGGTGGCCGGGGCGCTTACGACAACGTTCACCGCATCCCAGGGGCTGCTGCTTATGATCCCAAATATGTACAAGATTTCAGGCGAGTTAATGCCAAGCGTGTTCCATGTAAGCGCGCGCGCGCTTGCGGCGCATGCTCTGTCGATATTTGGCGATCACAGCGACGTAATGGCCTGCCGCCAAACCGGCTTCGCGATGCTTTCATCAAACAGCGTTCAGGAAGCGATGGATCTCGCGCTCGTCTCGCATCTGTCCACGCTGAAATCGTCCGTCCCGTTCCTGCACTATTTCGATGGATTCCGAACAAGCCACGAAGTGCAGAAAATAAGCGGCATCGATTACGATGAAATGCGCACGCTGCTGGATACTGAAGACGTCGAACGCTTCCGCGCGCGCGCTATGAACCCCGAGCACCCGATACAGCGCGGCACAGCGCAGAACCCCGACATATATTTCCAGAACCGCGAAGCTGCGAACCGCTACTACATCGCGACACCTGCGATCGTCGAAAAAATAATGGGACAAGTGGGCGATCTGACCGGGCGCAAATATAATCTGTTCGACTATGTAGGCGCGCCGGACGCGGATCGCGTGGTGGTCGCTATGGGCTCGGGCTGCGAAGCGCTTGAGGAAACCGTCAATCTGCTCATCGCAAAAGGCGAAAAGGTAGGATTGATAAAGGTTCGCCTGTATCGCCCGTTCTCCGCGCAGCATTTCATCGACGCTATTCCCTCTACATGCAAGAAGCTGGCGGTGCTCGATCGCACGAAGGAACCCGGCTCGCTTGGCGAACCGTTATATACGGACGTATGCTCCGCGCTGCTTGAAACCGGCCGCAAAAATATATCGGTTATCGGCGGGCGGTACGGGCTTGGCTCCAAGGAGTTTACGCCCACATTCGCCAAAGCGGTTTACGATAACCTCGCTCAGGATTATCCGAAGAACCACTTTACGGTGGGCATCGTGGACGACGTAACCGAAACGTCCCTCCCCATCGGAGCGCTTGTGAACGCCGCTCCGGAGGGCACAATAGCCTGCAAATTCTACGGGCTTGGCTCGGACGGCACGGTAGGCGCGAACAAGAACTCGATAAAGATAATCGGCGATCATACCGACCTGTACGCGCAGGGCTACTTCTCATACGATTCAAAAAAATCCGGCGGCATTACGGTAAGCCACCTGCGCTTCGGCAAAAAACCGATCCAGTCTACATATCTGATAGACGCCGCAGACTTTGTCGCCTGCCACCAGCCCTCGTATGTAACGCGCTATGATATGGTGTCGGGGCTTAAGGAAGGCGGCATATTCCTGCTCAATTGCCCATGGAGCGAAGATGAGCTTGACGCGCAGCTTCCCGCGAAGATGAAACGCCAGCTAGCCGCGAAGAACGCGAAGCTATATACGATCGACGCGATAAAGCTTGCGGCGGAAGTGGGAATGGGCGGCCGCATAAACACAACAATGCAGGCGGCGTTCTTCAAACTTGCAAATGTGATCCCATACGACGACGCGGACCGCTATATGAAGGAAGCCGTAAAGAAGTCATACGGCAAAAAGGGCGATAAAATCGTCGCGATGAACAACGCCGCCATTGATATCGCCATTAGCGGCTTGAAGGAAGTTACGATACCCGAATCCTGGGCGAGCGCGACGACCGGCGCGAAGCCTGTCAAAGTTGCGGCGACACCATATTTTGACGAGGTGATATCGCCCATACTCGCGCAGGAAGGCGACGGGCTGCCCGTATCAAAATTCGACCCCGGCGGAGTAGTTCCCACTGGAACCACCAGGTACGAGAAGCGCGGCATAGCGGTAAAGGTTCCCGAATGGCAGATCGACAGCTGCATCCAGTGTTCGCAGTGCTCGCTCGTATGCCCGCACGCGTGCATACGCCCCGTATACGCCACGCCCGAAACGCTGAAAGGCGCGCCGGAAGGCTTCGAAACGAAAAAAGCGGTCGGCAAAGAATACGCCGGCCTTGAGATGCGCATTCAAGTAAGCCCGCTGGATTGCACGGGCTGCGGCAACTGCGCGGAAGTTTGCCCCACGAAGAACAAGTCGCTTATCATGAAACCGCTCGACACCCAAAGCAAAGAAGAAAAACTGTGGGATTACGCGGCGGCGCTTCCGGAGCTTGATATTAATGTAAATCGCGCGACGGTAAAGGGCAGCCAATTCCTAAAGCCGCTGTTCGAATTCTCAGGCGCGTGCGCTGGCTGCGGCGAAACGCCGTATGTAAAGCTGATTACGCAGCTGTTTGGCGATCGGATGCTTATTGCCAACGCGACGGGCTGCTCGTCTATATACGGCGGCTCCGCGCCCACCTGCCCATATACGGTGAACGAAAAGGGCCACGGCCCCGCGTGGGCGAACAGCCTGTTCGAGGATAACGCGGAATTCGGATACGGCATGAATCTGGCGGTTCAGCAGCGCCGCGCGAAACTAGCGGGCTTGGTTCAGGAACTGCTGGATAAGCATTGCCAGGAATGGCCGGATGGCAAGGCTGCGTGCGAAGCGTGGCTGGCGGGCTTCGAAGACGCCGACGCCTCCAGGAAGGCGTCCGCCGAACTATTAAGCGTAATCGAAGGCTGCAAGGATTGCGGCTGCGACGCCGATACAATCGAAAAGGAAATATACGCGAATAAAGACCTGCTCATCAAAAAGTCGATATGGATAATCGGCGGCGACGGATGGGCGTACGATATCGGTTACGGCGGATTGGATCATGTACTCGCGCAGAACGAAGATGTAAACATACTTGTTCTGGATACGGAAGTATATTCGAATACGGGCGGCCAGGCTTCAAAATCCACGCCGACCGGCTCCGTCGCGAAATTCGCGGCAGCCGGCAAGCGCACGAAGAAAAAGGATCTTGGCATGATGGCCATGTCCTACGGCTACGTATACGTGGCGCAGGTAAGCATGGGCGCGAATCCCGCGCAGCTGCTCAAGGCGGTAACGGAGGCGGAGGCATACCACGGACCGTCGCTGATAATAGCGTACGCACCGTGCATCAACCATGGCATCAACATGACCCAAACGCAGTCGGTAGGCAAGCGCGCGGTTGAAGCGGGATATTGGCCGCTATATAGATACAATCCAGCGCTTACGGACGATGGCAAGAACCCCATGTCGCTGGATTCGAAGGAACCGAGCGCCAGCTACCAGGATTTCATAAAGAGCGAGATTCGCTACCAAACATTGCAGAAAATGTTCCCCGAAGCCGCCGAGAAGCTGTTTGCCAAGGCCGAGGAAGACGCGGCGGGCAGGCTGGCAAGTTATAAGAAGCTGGCCGGAAGCTAAGCGGCGGGTTCGTCGCCGCCAAATTCATTTTTCATTTAAACGGTGGGAGGGCGTCGCTCTTCCGCCGTTTTTTATATGCGGAAAATTAAGGCGCATATATAAAAGAAATTTACATTATACATTCGAAGGACAAGTTTCGTACTGTTCACGCGCGCGATTATTTCTCATATCCTGAGTTGTATACAACCGTACATGAAGAAATTCGCACCGCGAGAGGGGTATTGATATGTCGATGCAATATGTGCCGTATCCCGCATGCATATATCCGCCGGTACAGTGTCCGCGCCGCACAAAGCCAAAGCCGCCCTTGCCAGGCCCGCGCACGTTCGCGGAGCTTCACGAGGCGCTGACCGCCGCCGCGTCAAATAGCACTGTAGAGCTGAACCACGATATAACGGAACCGCCGGGATATATATGGGTGCCTGTCGCGCTGAGCGCAGGGGTTACCATAAAAGGGAACCGGCATCAAATCGGTTCGCCCAGCGACGCGTCCAGGCAGCTCAGCGCGCCGCTGCTGGGCGGTACTAACGCGGCTCCAATTTTAAACGCAACCATCGAGAACCTGTCCGTTTATGTAAATATTCCGATTATCGGCGAAGATTTTGTCGGCGGGCTGGCGCGAACTGTAAGCGGCGCGACGATATTAAACGTTAGCGTATCCGGAATGATATATCAAAACGGAACATATGTGGGGGGGCTGGTCGGGCGCGCCACCGGTACGTCCACGTTTGACGGATGTACGAATTACGCTACTGTGACAGGCCTGCGCGCCGTCGGCGGAATAGCAGGAATAGCGGGGCGCATGGGTGTTAATCCTCACTCAACTACCGCGTCCGGAGCTCCGATATTCCGCAGCTGCACGAACGCGGGCGAAGTCCGCAGCACAAAGACCGGAAACGGCGGTACGAGTGAGGCTGGCAATGACACGCACACCGGCGGAATAGTAGGTAATATAGCGGGCGGTCAAATTATCGGGTGCACAAACAGCGGCGCGATTTCATCAACCTTCACCCATGTGGCCGGCATAGCGGGAAGCGCCGATAAAACAGATATATATAAATGTATAAATAGCGGGCTTGTGACCGGCGTAAGGTATAGAATTGCCGGCATTGCCGGATTGCTGACAAATGCACAAAGCAGCATACGCCATTGCACGAACACTGGAAATATCCGTGCAATTAAAATAGGCGATAACACCTCGGCTATCGATATCGCGGGGATTGTAGGAACGCTAACGACAGCCGGCAATGTCGTCGACCGCTGTACGAACAAAGGAAGCGTCGTCATTCAGGACGAAGCTTTCTCATGCACCCATGTGGGCGGCATATGCGGCCACCAGAATAAGGGCACGTTGATAACCAACTGCACGAACAAAGGCAGTATTGGCGGCACTTCAAATATCGGCGGCATCGTCGGCCATTCAATAGCGGAAGATGTCAGATCGTTTGTTGTTGGAAATACAAACAAGGCCGACGTAATCGCAAGCGGCACCTATATCGGCGGCATCGCGGGCTATGCGAACAGCAATGTGACTATCTCAAATAATATGATGAATAGCGCGCAATCCTCCGTACGCGGAACGAATGCTGTCGGCGGCATAGTCGGCTATGTGGTAAATGCCGGTACGGTGCCGACTGATCAGACGATCGTCGCGGAGAACAGCGTCAACGCGCTTTCCATACAGTCAACCAACGGAACAGGCGCCGGAATACACCGCATAGTCGGAAGATATGACAATAACGCCGGCTCCAGTTTGATTATATATAATAACTACGCCAACAGCTCCTTGCGGCTTACAGGAGATAACACCAGCGTATACATATACGATCACGACACAATGTCCACAACTGAAAGCGGAGCGCAGTACTCCGACAATATCGTCCAAACCAACGACCCGGATTACGGCGCGAATCGATATAACGGCGCGAATAAATCCTTCCCCGTAAAATATACGGGCGGCTGCTCTCTGCTGGAGCTAGGCTCCGTCGCGTCCGACGGACTTATACCGCTTAAACTTTGTTGAATAATAATATATATTATTGCATATTTACATGTCGCATAGAGGGAGCGTGAATTCTATGATCCAATGTGCGCCCGCCGCGAGCGGCTGCCCCGCGCGGTGCAAACCCTTGAAATTCAAAGAGGCTAGGCCGTCCTCCGACGCGGGTCCCGGCACGTTTGAGGAATTGCATAGCGCGCTGGCAAACGCGCCCGCAGGCGGCACGGTTGAATTGACTCGCGATATCACCGAGCCGCCGGGATATGCTTGGTACCCCGTAACCCTCGCCAGCGGCGTTACCATTAAGGGCGGCGGATTCAAAGTAGGCGAGCCCGACGATCCTACACGCCAGCTTAGCGCGCCGCTGCTGGCGGGAACATATGCCGCGCCCATCCAAGGCGTAACCGTCGACGACCTTACAGTTTATGTAAACATACCAACTACAGGGTATGAATATGTAGGAGGATTGGCGTGTTTGGTCGATGGCGCGGCCTTTACCAATTGCCGCGTATACGGAATGATACATCAAAATAATAATTATATCGGTGGCTTGGTAGGCGAAGCGCACGGAGCATCGTCGTTCATTGGCTGTGTGAACAACGCTTCCGTAACAGGCGTCAAGTCCACCGGCGGCATCGTCGGAGTCGCTGTTAGAGTCGCTGTTGGAGCGCCTGTATTTCGAAGCTGCGTAAACAAAGGCGACATATACGGAAGGTACGACGCAACCGCAAGCTTTGTAGGCGGAATAGTCGGGTCGGTCGAGTACGGCGATATATCCAACTGCCGCAATAGCGGAAGCATATCCTCGCAAAACCCGTACGTAGGCGGAATCGCGGGCGACGCGCGTAGAACGACTATCACCCGATGCGGCAATTCCGGCGCTATCGTCGGCGCGAGAGACATCGCGGCGGGCATAGCGGGCTTCGCAACCGAGGCCAGCAATATAACCCTTTGCAGCAATTCAGGGAAAATAGAATCCAACGGAAGCGACGTCGGAGGCATAGTAGGGTTCCTTATGAATTCTACGATCGAGCGATGCACCAACAAAGGCGGCATAAATTCAAAAAACGACGTGATTCCCTCGAATCAAGTCAACGTGGGCGGAATCGCAGGACGGCTCGCGTCCTCAAGCGGCGTGCTGAATTCCGTTAACGAAGGAGCCGTTTATGGATATTCCTCCGTGGGCGGCATAGTCGGCTCCTATAACGACTCGGCTCGCAGCTTTATCGTCGAGAACATAAATCGGGGCTTCGTGATAGGCACAGGCCCTTATATAGGCGGAATTATCGGAAGCGCGTTCGGAAATATAATTATACATAATAATTCTACCATAGGCTCTACCGGCAAGAAAGTGCAGGGCGAGCGATATGTAGGCGGCATAGTTGGCGCTGTCATAAATATCCCGACTTCGCCAAATACCGGGCAAACGGTTATAAGCGGCAACAAAGCGGGTCTGGCGTCGGTATTCGCTTCGCTCAACTATGCACACCGCATATTGGGCGGATATTATAGCAGCGCGGGTTTTGATTTATTATTAAAGGATAATTATGCTGAACCCGGCATTCATCTAACAGGAGACAATACTTCTCTATATGGATATAACCTCGACGCTGTTACGTTCGGCACGCCGGGCATTCAGTATTTCGAAAACACCAACGAGGTAGTTGACGACGAAACCGACCCCGACGTCGGAATCAACGAGCTAAACGGATTGAGCAAAACCTTTATAAAATCCAACTGCCTGCCGCCGCCGTGCTGCCCCGCTACAATACCGCCGCCGTGCTGCCCCGCCACAATGCCGCCGCCGTGCTGCCCCGCCACGATGCCGCCGCCGTGCTGCCCCGCCACGATGCCGCCGCCTGCACCGCCACCGCATGCTATGCCGCCATGCCGCCCGTTTGGATGGTGACGCGCCTATTAATATTATTACATAATTATTTTCGTGCGAAAGGAGTTTGAAATATGCCTGCATGTCAGCTTAGCGCATCCAGAATCTGCGTACACATCAGCCCTATGAAATTCAGCGCGCCCAAAGCGCCGGCGGTGCAAGGGCCGCGTACGTTCGATGAACTCGCGGCCATGCTGGAAAACGCGCCCGCGAACGGAACCGTCGAATTATCGCAGGATATTCACGAGCCGCCCGTATATAACTGGCAGCCCATAGCCGTTCGCAGCGGCGTAACTATAAAGGGAAACGGATTCGCAATTGGATCGGCGAACGATCCCTCGCGGCAGCTGAGCGCGCCCCTTATTGGAAACGGCGCTGCTGCGATAAATAATCTTACCGTGGAAAATTTAACGCTGCATATAAATTTTCCAAACCTTGCTTCCGCAAATCCGGTAGGCGGAGTGGTTACGATAGCGAACAATTCAAAATTCACGAACGTGAATGTGTGCGGCGTCAGCGCGCAGCCCGCTTCCCTATATGTCGGAGGCATTGCCGGAGAATCGCGCGGCGCAACATCATTCACATCTTGTAAAAATTATGCTGATATAATTGGATTAACCGACATAGGCGGCATCGCCGGATACGCGTATTCTGCGGGCGGCGCTCCGACATTCAGCGATTGCACAAATGCAGGCGCGCTGCGCAGCGCCAACCCTAATCCATCCGGTGGTGCCGAGGCGAACATCGGCGGTATAGTGGGGAGCATACGCAGCGGCTCGATAGAACGATGCGTGAACAACGGCGATATAAGCGCGATATGCGAAAACGTCGGAGGGATAGCGGGAAGAGCGAATGCCGCCAGCATAGCCAATTCATCAAATCGCGCGTCGGTTTCAGGGGCGTCGAACAATATGGCGGGCATAGCGGGCATCGCTGCGGATGCGGTAAAAATCACAAACTGTTCCAATTCGGGCGCAATATCTCCCCAGGATTCCGCCGTCGGCTGTTGCTTCGGCGGAATCGCCGGTAACCTAAGCACGAACGGGCTGATAGAGCATTGCGTAAATACAGGCGCAATCAACGGATCGGAAGCTGCGGTCGGCGCGGCTAGCCACGTAGGCGGAATCGTAGGGCATATATTCGACAACTGCAACGTATTAACTTCAACGAATAGAGGCATTGTGCGCGGCGTTGATTGCGCGGGCGGCATTGCGGGCGTCGCCGAGTCCGAGTCGCCCACGCGGATAATCATGTCGAATAATATAAATACTGGAGACGTCGCTTGCACAGGCATAAATATCGGCGGCATTCTAGGCGTAGCCTACAGCGCCGTTACCGTATCCAATAATTCCACCGTCGGCTCGACAGGTACAATACAAGGCGCAAAGAATATAGGCGGAATTGTCGGTTTTGTAGGGCGCTATGCAAACGCCGCAACTCGCGCAGGCGCAAGCGTTATCGAAAATAACCGCGCCGCCGCGCCGCTGATTTCCGCAACCGGCATCGCCGCAGATGACGGAGTGAGGCGCATATTGGGGAATTTCGAAACGAACTTAGAAACAACTTTAACTTTAAATAATAATTATGCCGACACAGCGATGAAGCTGGAAGGTTCAAACACATCGCTATACAGCTATGATTATAATGCATACACAACCGCATTGGGCGCGTTGTACAACAAGAGCGTCGTACTTGCCGACGGCAGCGACCACGATTACGGGCTGAATCGTATGAACGGGTTGAACCGCACGCTTTCAGATAGATCGGCTGGCGGCGTACCGGCCTACGGATATGCGTGCCCGCCGCGCCGACCGACGCGCCGCCCATTCATGTGTTAGGCGGGTATTGGGCGCAGCCGCGTTCAATTCGGCGCGGTGGGGGAGTGCCCCGCATTATTTGACGAATCAATTCCCGAACACACCAAACCTACCAAACCTACCAAACCTACCAAACCTACCGGCAAAGGAGGATTAATATGTTTCAGCAGCAATGCCTCATCGCGCAGCCATGCGCGTGCGCAAACGCCCCGCGCGTCAAACACAGCACCCCCAAACCCGCAGGTCCGCGCACGTTCGACGAGCTGCACAGCGCGTTGAGCAATGCGATTACCAACGACATAATCGTTCTTACGCAGAACATAACAGAACCCGCCGGGTACAATTGGGTGCCCGTTCAGATCAAAGATAATGTGACGATTCGCGGAAATTATCACAGCGTAGGCCTGCCGAACGACCAGGCGCGTCAGCTCGGCGCGCCGCTTCTGGGCGACGGCAGCAGCGCGATAAGCGGCCTGACCGTGGAGAATCTATCCGTTTACGTGCATATGCCCGACGCGCCCGCCACATATCCGGCAAAGCCGATAGGCGCGTTTGCGCGCGCGGTTGTGAATTCTACTTTTACCAATTGCGCTGCATACGGGCTAATCTCGCAAGTCGGCGATAAAATCGGCGGGCTGGTAGGATCCGCCACAGGGACTACCGCGTTCACGAATTGCGCAAACTCCGCAGCGGTCACGGGGAAAGAATATGTCGGCGGCATAGTCGGCTATGCGGTGGGCACCCCAATACTCAAAGGCTGCGCAAACAGCGCGCGAATAGATGGCACAAACAGAACAGGCGGTATAGCGGGATTAACCACGAACGCCAATATTACGAACTGCTCGAATAGCGGCAGCGTAAGCACAAGTGCCGCCCGGGCGGCGGGTATAGTATCCGAAACGGACAACTGCTTAGTCAGCGGGTGCCTAAATTCAGGAGAGATCAGCGGGGGCGGCGATATCGCGGGTATCGTCAGCGTTGCGGTAAATGGTACGCCACCTCAGCACACAACTATAGTTAGCTGCAAAAACACAGGAAATATATATACAAAACAAACTACAGTCGCAGTCTATTTCGGCGGAATTGTCGCGAACCTTGGTGATAACAATGTAGTCAATCGCTGCATAAATACGGGAAGCATCAACGACCCCGACGTTTGGCAATGCGATCTATGCCACATTGTAGGCGGTATTGTCGGCAGCGCCGAGGGCGGCTCCAGGGTGATCGATTCTATAAACGAGGGCGATGTTTATTCAGGGGCGGACACCTCAGGATCAGCATCAGTCGGCGGAATTGTCGGCGTCGTGCCCCAACATCAAAATCGCGTATACATAACCGGCAACAAAAATAAAGGAAGCGTAACCGGCGGCGGCAGCAACGCGGGCGGAATTGTCGGCGTATCCGTCAATAATGTGACAATCTCCAATAATATCGTGTCGGGAAAGAACGTAAAAATCACCGGATCAGCCAATGTCGGCGGAATAGTCGGATCGGTTCAAAAAGAATCCGCCGACCCGGTTGCGGCGATCGTCGCCAACAACAGGATAGGCGATCTATCGCTTATAACCACCGCAGGCGGCACCACCGCGCATGTTCATCGCATAATAGGCGATTATAATCCTACCGACGTTAATTATTGGCTGCTTGTGGAAACCAACTACGCCGAGCCAAAGGTAGTGCTGACCGGAGATAATACGACCTTGCCCGTGTACGATTTCAACGCCAAGGTTAGCCCGCCCGGCATAGGCATAACATACAACAACGCCGCCGTCGCGAACAACGATCCGGATTTAGGCGCCAACCGCCTGAACGGCGCGAACAGGGAATTGCCGCAGCCGCGCACGAACTCATGCATCCCCGTGATGGATGTTTGCTGCAGGAGTACTCAGGCGAAAGCGAACTGCCAGAAACTCAATATAAATTGTATTTGCTTTAACAGATGATTAATATATAAATTATAATAAGCTTATGATTATGTGAAAAGAAGTCCGACCCGGGCTTCTTTTCTTTGAACGCAAAACAAAAATGAATTAACCGCCGCCGAAACTTGTAATTTATTTTTCGTATGGCAAATAATGAAATTCTATTCACAATAAGGCGATGGCTGGTTGACAATCCTAGCAAGGTGTGTATAATTAATATAATGGGTTGTGTCGTTTTGCAGGATATAGATACGCATTGTTCAAATTTCTGCTAAGCGGTTGCGCCGCCCACCGAGCCGCGCGAATCGACAGCCGCGCGGCAATAGGAAAAGTTGGAGGGAATCAGATGAAAAACCGTAACAAATTGCTTGCGCTGCTGCTCGTGATAGCGCTGTGCATGGGTGCCGCTCCCGCGCTGGCCGGGGGAGTGCTGAACGTTCAATTTGATGTGGAGATCGCCTCGATGGATCCCCAAATCGCAACCGACGGCACGTCGTTCGAAGCGCAGTCCGCCGTAATCGAAGGGCTGTATATCCTCGACGCCGCTGGCTCGCCCATACCAGCGATAGCGGAAAGCACGTCCGTTAGCGAAGATGGGCTTACGTACACGTTCACGCTGCGCGACACCGTGTGGTCGAACGGCGCGCCCGTTACCGCCAACGATTTCGTATTCGCGTGGCGCCGCCTTGTAGACCCAGCCGTGGCGAGCGAGTATAGCTTCATCGCCGGTATAGCGGGAATTCATAACGCAGATAAAATCGCCGCAGGCGAGGAACCCCTTGAAGCGCTTGGCGCCGTGGCTATCGACGACCATACGCTTGAGGTAGTGCTCGATATACCCGTTCCCTACTTTATCAACCTGCTGACATTCCCCTCGTTCCTGCCGCTAAGCGAGGAATTCTACCTGTCCTGCGGCGATCGATTCGCCACCTCGCCCGAGACGATCAACTGCAACGGCGCGTTCATAGTAACCGAATATGAGCCTGCCGCGAATACGATAGTGCTCGCGAAAAATCCCGATTATTATGACGCGGAAAAAGTCGCGCTGGACGGAATTCGTTATCAAGTTATAAAGGATTCTCAGCAGGCTATGCTCTCCTATCAGGCTGGCGATTTGGACGTAGTTACGCTGGCTGGCGAGCAGGTCGATCTGTTCAAGGATGATCCCGAATTCCAGAACATAATGGCCGGTTACCTGTGGTACGTATCCGCCAACGAGCAGACAGCCGGGCTGGAGAACGCGAACATTCGCAACGCCATGGCGCGCGCGTTCGACAAGCAGGCCGTCGCCGACAATATCCTTAAGGATGGATCTATCCCTGCGGATTTCGCGGTGCCCAAGCTGCTCGCGACCGGTCCCGATGGGCTGGATTATCGCGCGACCGCCGCCACATATCTCGCTACGGATAAAGAGCTTGCGCTGGAATATTGGAACACAGGGCTGGCGGAGCTTGGCGTGTCCTCCCTTTCATACAGCTTGGTCGTAGAGGATACGGAATCCGCGATAAACGTCGCGCAGTTCCTTAAAGCGCAGTGGGAAGATACGCTTCCGGGGCTTACTATAACCATAGAGCAGATGCCCAAAAAGAATCGGCTCGACGTTATGCGCGAGGGCGAGTTCGAGCTTGGCCTTACCCGCTGGGGTCCCGACTATGCCGACCCAACCACATACCTTGAAAACTGGACGACCGGCCACACCAATAACACAATGCGCTGGTCGAATCTCGAATATGATGAAATCATAGCCTCCGCCACCAAAGGCGAATTGACGCTCGATCCGGTCGCGCGCTGGGAAGCGCTTAAAGCCGCCGAAGCTATGGTTATGGCGGATGCGGCCATATACCCCGTTTATCAAAAGGGCGACGCGGTTATGATTAAGTCCAATGTTTCCGGAATTGAATTCCACTCCGTTGGCACAAACCGCGTATACAAGAACGCCGTAAAGGAATAAAGCGTGCCAAAGGTTCGCTGCTAGCGGTCCGCGATCGCTGCGTTTCATAGGCAACGGCGGCGAGAGGAATCCGTTCCTTCTCGCCGCCCGTCGATAGGGGGATAGGCTGGCGTGCACAAATACATATTGCGGCGCATAGGCATAGCGGCTCTTACGCTGCTGGCAATACTATTTATATTGTTCGCGTTGATGGAATTCATGCCCGGCTCTCCCTTCAACGATGAAAAGCTCAGCGCCGCTCAGCGCGCGCTGCTGGACGCCAAATACGGCTTGGATAAACCTATGCCGACGCGCTTTATTAATTATGTTATAAACATGCTGCGCGGGGATTTTGGCGTATCATATAATATATCGAAGAATACCCCCATTTCCGATCTGCTTAAAACACGGCTTCCAATATCGCTGCGCATAGGCGGCCAGGCCGTGCTGCTGGGCGCGGTGGTGGGTTTGCTGCTGGGCATACTCGCCGCGATAAAGCACAACACAATCCTCGATCCGCTGCTAACCGTTATATCCGTGCTGGGCATAAGCATTCCGTCGTATGTGTTCGCGCTCGGGCTTTCATATGTGTTGGGATTCCAGCTGGGTTGGTTTCCAATGCTATACCGCCAGCAGCAGGCGCTTCAGTCGTCCGTTCTGCCTACGATATCGCTTAGCATGTTCACAATGGCCACCGTCGCGCGATTCGCCCGCACCGAGATGCTCGAAGTGCTAGGCTCCGATTATATGCAGCTCGCCGAAACAAAGGGCGTGGGAGGATTCGCGCTTATATTTCGGCACGCGCTTCGCAACGCGCTGATCCCCATCATCACAGTGCTTGCGCCGCTGATAGTAGGATTGATGACCGGAAGCCTCGTAATCGAAAAAATCTTTTCCATTCCGGGAATCGGCCAGCTGCTTGTGCAGGCCATTCAATCAAACGATTATAATGTTATCGCGGTGCTTTCGTTCTTATACAGTTTAATGTATATAGGGATTATGCTGGTCGTCGATATCCTATACGGCGTTATCGATCCGCGCATCCGCCTGACGAAGGAGGCGAACACCGTTCATGAATAATATATATATTAATAAAAATGATATTCCTAGCGAATTTCAGCCGGAGTTTCTGGCGAACGATTTTGAGTTCATCGGGATGGACGCGCTGTCAAAGTTCGACGAAGTTGGCAAAAGCCAAGCATTTTGGCAGGATGTTCTTTCCCGTTTCATAAAGAACAAAGGCGCGGTGGTCGGTCTTATATGCATAATATTGATAATATCAATGGCTATTATCGGCCCGGCTCTTAACTCCTACCGCGCCGATCAGCAGATAACCGGCCACGAAAGCATGGCGCCGCGAATACCAGGCATAGAAAACATAGGCGTATTCAACGGCCGCGAGACGCTGCGCACATCTACTGGCGGCAAGGAAATCAATAAATATGCGGATGTTCCGGACGGCGAAAACTTATACTACTGGTTTGGCAGCGATGTTCTTGGCCGGGATATATTCACTCGCGTTTGGACGGGTACGCGCGTATCCCTTTATATCGCGCTGGTAGCGGTTGTGGTGGATATGCTGTTTGGCATGGGCTACGGTTTGATATCTGGCTACTTCGGCGGCAAAGTGGATATGATAATGCAACGTTTCGTTGAGATATTAAACGGCATACCAAACCTAATCATCGTAACGCTTCTTATTATCGCGCTGAAACCGGGGCTGCTCAGCATCACCATCGCGCTTATGATAACAGGCTGGATAGGCATGAGCCGCATTGCGCGCGCGCAAATACTAAAGCTGAAAGAGCAGGAGTTTGTGCTGGCCGCAAAAACGCTTGGCGCCCGCGATTTCTACTTGATATTTAAAGAGATACTGCCCAATATATTCGGCCAGCTGCTAATCATGTCTATGTTCTCCATACCAAACGCAATATTCACGGAAGCTTTCTTCGCGTTTATAGGCATAGGCATACCTGTGCCCGGCGCGTCGCTGGGCACGCTGATATCCGAATCGTTTAAATCTCTCACTACGCATCCGTATATGATATTGTTTCCCGTCATTATACTTGGCGTTCTAATGCTCAGCTTCAACCTGCTGGCGGACGGATTGCGCGACGCGTTCGATCCTCGTATGAAGGAGATGTAGCCGATGGATGATACGATACTTTCGATTCAAAATCTTGCGATCGAGTTCCAAACATCCTCCGGCACGGTCAAGGCGATACGCGGCGTCGACTTGCGGCTGAGACGCGGCGAGACGCTAGCAATCGTCGGAGAATCGGGCAGCGGAAAATCCGTAACGGTAAAGGCGGTAATGGGCATACTTAGCGGCAATGGACGGGTGACTAGCGGATCGATCGAGTTTCGCGCCGCGCAAGGCGAAGCTGTCGAAAAGCTGGATTTGCTCAACATGCCGCGAAAGGCTAGGCGCAGCGCGGTGAACGGCAAGCGCATCGCCATGGTGTTTCAGGACCCGATGACTTCTCTGAACCCCGTGCTGTCTATAGGCAGCCAGCTGACCGAGGGTATGCGGCTGCATCTAAAGCTATCCAAAATGGAAGCGCGAAGCCGCGCCATCGAGCTGCTAAACCTTGTAGGCATACCGGAACCGGAAAAGCGCATCAAAAATTATCCGCATCAGCTTTCCGGCGGCATGCGCCAGCGGGTGGTGATAGCCATAGCGCTTGCGTGCGGCCCGGATATTCTTATATGCGATGAACCAACCACCGCATTGGATGTAACAATCCAGGCGCGCATACTTGAACTTATACAAAGCCTACAGCGCAAAATGGGTCTCTCCGTGCTTTATATAACGCACGATTTGGGAGTAGTCGCCAAAGTGGCGGATACCGTCGCGGTTATGTACGCCGGGAAGATAGTCGAGCGCGGTACGGTAAACGATATATTCTACGACGCACGCCACCCCTATACCTGGGGACTGCTTTCGGCTATGCCCGATCTTGAAACCAGCGGCGACGAACTATACACAATCCCGGGCACCCCGCCCAATATGCTCGGCGAAATTCAAGGCGACGCGTTCGCCGCGCGCAATCGATTCGCGCTAAATATCGATAATCGCGTAGAACCGCCTATGTTTCGAGTTTCGGATACTCATGAGGCGGCGACGTGGCTGCTGCACGAAAACGCGCCTCGCCTTCAGATGCCCCCGGCGCTGCGCGAGCGCATCGAAAGAATGCGAAAGGAAAACAACGCGTCATGAATGATAAATCTATATTGAACGCCGCCGGGCAGCCGCCGCTGCTTGAGGTTGAGAATCTTCGCCAATATTTCCGCATAAGCCGCAGGCAAACGATAAAGGCGGTGGACGGCGTTACCTTTCGCATATACCCCAATGAAACATACGGATTGGTGGGTGAATCCGGCAGCGGAAAATCCACGATAGGGCGATCCGTTATCCGCCTGTACGAACCTACGGCGGGAAGCATCACGTTTCGCGGGCGCGACGTATCCGGCAGATTGTCCGCCGACGATGAGAAAATGCTGCACACCCGCATGCAAATGATATTCCAAGATCCTATGTCCTCGCTAAATCCCCGAAAGAAAGTAGTAGATATTGTCGCGCAGGGATTAGATATACACCGCTCCTACGCAAGCCGCGCCGAGCGCAGCGAGAAGGTGTTCGCTATGCTTGAGAAGGTCGGGCTTTCGCGCGACCACGCCAACCGATACCCGCACCAGTTCTCCGGCGGCCAGCGGCAGCGCATAGGCATCGCGCGCGCGCTGATTCAAAATCCAGATCTAATTATCGCGGACGAGGCGATAAGCGCGCTCGACGTTTCTATTCAAGCGCAGATAGTAAACCTGATGCGCGCGATACAGAAAGAGACGCATACTTCATATTTATTCATAGCGCATGATCTTTCTATGGTAAAATATTTATCAGACCGCATAGGCGTGCTGCATCTCGGGCATTTGGTGGAGACAGGCAGCAAAGAAGAGATATTCAAAAACCCGCTCCACCCTTATACAAAGTCGCTTATCAGCGCGATTCCGCACCCCAACCCAATCGTGGAAAAGAAGCGCAGCGCCGCCATATACGATGTGCGCGCGTCAGGGATTGATTATGAGAAGGGCAGCCTGCGGCATGTTGAGGGAACGCACTTTCTGCTGGCTGCGGACGACGAGTTCAAGCGGTGGACAAAAGGCGCGTAAGCCAATATCCAGATTCAATCAAACCCCGCAGGAGATTCTACAACCATAAATAATAAAAAGCTAACATAATAGTTCCAGGCGAAACTCCCGATTTGCCATAACTCGCCGCGTGGTGTATAATAGGGGGGATCATAATATATCGGAGGTTCGTATGGAACAGACTCGCGAAATGCGCCACGTTAAAATTATCAAACCTTCCTGCCTGAAGCAAACCGCCGCGCACGGAGGATGCGGCGAATGCCAGGCGTCGTGCCAGTCCGCGTGCAAAACAAGCTGCACTGTCGCAAATCAAAAGTGCAAGCGTACGCAGGATCGATAGGCATGGTGCATGCGTTCGAAGCGCTCGGCGAAAAATGGGCGTATGACGTTGAGGGCGGCGCGCTGCTTCAAGTTTCCGATTTGGCGTTCGACGCGCTGACGCGTTTGTCGAATTCAGGCTGGAACCGCGAGGCGGCGCGCTCCTCGCTTCGCGCGATTTACTCCGAGCGCGACGCGGATCAGGCGCTGGACGAGCTGTTCGAGCTTCGCGCCGACGGGCAGATCGACACGCCCGACGACGCCGACGAATCGCTCGTCGCTCCGCCCGGCGTGATAAAGGCTCTCTGCCTGCACGCCGCGCACGATTGCAACCTGCGCTGTAGATATTGCTTCGCCGATCAGGGCGCGTATAATCACAGCTCCGATCAGCTGCGTATGCCCGCGTCGGTCGGCAAGGCCGCGCTCGATTTTCTTATACGGCATTCCGGAAATCGAAGGAATTTGGAAGTGGATTTCTTTGGCGGCGAGCCGCTTATGAACTTTGGCGCGGTGAAGGAAATCGTAGAGTATGGACGACTGCTGGAAGCGTCGGCTGGCAAACGATTCGCGTTTACTATAACGACGAACGCGGTTGGCTTGACGGACGATATCGCGCGATGGATCAATCTCGAAATGGATAACGTAGTGCTTTCCATCGACGGGAGAGAATGCGTGCACGACCGAATGCGCCCGACGGCGAACGGACGCGGCTCATATCTGCCGTCGCTTGAAGGCGCGCGGCGTGTCGTAGAATCGCGCGGCGATAAATCATATTATGTTAGAGGAACATTTACATCATATAATATTGATTTTACATCAGATGCGCTCGCGCTGGTTGACGCGGGATTCAAGCATATATCCGTCGAACCGGTCGTCGCGCCGCCGGAGGCGCCATACGCGCTGACAAACGAGCACATCCCCGCGATTCTGCAGGAATATGATCGCCTCGCCGATGCATATCTAAAGCGGCTGGGAGAGGGACGCCCGTTTTCGTTCTTTCACTTCGTCGTCGATATTGAAAACGGCCCATGCCTGCGCAAGCGGCTTATGGGCTGCGGGGCGGGAAACGAATACGCGGCGGTAACCCCGGACGGCAAGCTGTATCCGTGCCATCAATTTGTCGGTCGCGTCGGCTTTGAGATGGGCGACGTGCTGACAGGCGCGTTCGACGCAGACGCGCAGCGGAGGTTCGCGGCAAATCATATACTCAACAAACCCGTCTGCCGCTCGTGCTGGGCGAAATATATGTGCAGCGGCGGCTGCGCGGCAAACGCGCACGCGATGAACGGAAGCATCGATAAACCGTACGAGCTTGCGTGCGCGCTTCAGAAAAAACGCCTGGAGATAGCGCTGGCAATATCGGGTCGGAATGCGGGCGCGGATCAGGCGGATGCTGTATAAATATATTTATTATTCCGGCTGATATTCAGGCTTGCCGCCAAACACTGACAGCGGTTCTTTAAGGAACATCTCTCGAACGTCGTCCTCTGAGAATGGCATTTGTCCTTCTGCGGGTATAAGTTTATCATACAGCGCGCGCTTGCGTTCGCGAAGCAAATCTACCTGCTCCTCTATCGTGCCGCGCGTTATCATGCGGATCACCTGCACCGCGCGCGTTTGGCCTATGCGGTGCGCGCGATCCGTGGCCTGATCTTCTGCGGCGGGATTCCACCACGGATCATAATGAACAACCATATCCGCGCCGGTCAGGTTTAAGCCGGAACCGCCCGCCTTCAGCGATATCAGGAATAGCTGACCTTCGCCCACGTTAAATCGCTCGGTTAATTGAAGCCTCTCACGGGTAGGAGTTTGCCCGTCCAGGTATAGGCATTCTACGCCCTGGCGGACGAACCTATCTTGGAGCAGGCGAAGCATACGGGTAAACTGGGAAAACAGCAGTATCCGCCGTCCGTTCTCTAGCGCGCCGGGCAGCAGATCGATAAGCGCGTCCAGCTTTCCGCTCGAACCCTGATACCCTTCGAACCGCAAAGCCGGATGGCAGCATATCTGCCTCAATTCAGTGATGAGCGACAGCACTTCGAATCGGCTGCTGATGAACCCGCGCGCGCTGAGAATCCGTTCGATTTTCGATCGCGCGCGCTGCATAGCGGCGGCGTACACATGTTTTTGCTCTGGCGGCATATCCACCCAGAGAGTGTGTTCGATTTTCTCCGGCAGCTCGGGCAATACGTCTTTTTTTAGGCGGCGCAGCAGAAACGGTTCGATCTTCCGCCGAAGCGCCGCCGCGTTCTGCCCCGCGCCGTGCCTTGCGAGAAACTGCGTGATCGTAAGCAAATAGCCAGGCAGCACGAAGTCGAATATCGACCAAAGTTCTGCGGGATGATTCTCCATAGGCGTTCCGGTAAGCGCGAACCTGGCCTGGGCGTTCAGCCGTTTTACCAGCGACGACGCCAGCGAGCGCGCGTTTTTTATATGCTGCGCTTCGTCGAGTATAACCATTCGATATGTAAGCGGCTCGATATAATCTATATCGCGTCTCAGCAGCGGATACGATGTGACGATCACATCCGTATCGTTGGAATCCGATAATATATTCCATGCGCGGCTGCGCTGCGCGGAACTGCCGTCAATAATTTGAACGGTTAGATGCGGCGCGAATCGATTAAGCTCGGCAAGCCAATTATACAGCAGCGATGTCGGCGCGACTACTAGCGAACGATGGACGCCCTCGCGCTCTTTCGCCTCGCATAGCGCCGCTATCATCTGTACGGTTTTGCCAAGCCCCATATCGTCTGCAAGCACTCCGCCCATATTCATTAGATACAGCGCCGAAAGCCAGGCGAACCCGCGAGCTTGATACGCGCGCAGATCGGCGTTCAACGTGCCGGGCAAGCTTATAGGTTCTATGCTAAATGCGTCCGCCACACGCCGCACAGACGCGTCCTGCCGAATCGGCGGCTGGCCGTCCTCAAGCAGCGACAGCCATTCGGGCGCGCGGTATGTTCCGGTTTCGATCTCTCCGCTCTCCGCAACGCGCGCGCCCCCGCCCGACGCGGCGTCCGCAACGCCTTCCGCAAAGCGCTGCCAATTCGCCAAATCCTCCAGATCGAGAAACGTACCGTCTTTCAGGCGAAAGTAGCGCCGCCTGTCGCGCAGCGCTTCCAATAGGGCGAGCGCGTCCTCAACGGGCATATCGTCTTCAAACATCATAAATCGAAGGAATCCGCCCTGAACCGTGAGCCTGCCGGATAGTGACGGTCGGCGCGGGCGCATCTTCTGGAAACGATCGGAACAATAAACCTGCGCGCGGCGCATAAGCTCTTGAACGCCATCCAGGAAGAACGCGAGGGTTTGCCGCGAATCCTGCAGATAAGCTGATCCTGCGCATACGCGAAATCCGGCGCGGGATAACTCCTCCAGCACCGCTCGCTCTGCGGAAACGTCGCGCATCAGAAGAGCGCGCTCCCCGCTTCCCGCAGTTCGCGGAGAGAACGGATCGATCGTAACGTCCGCGTAACGGAACGCCACGCGCGCGACGACGCGAACTTCTTCGCGATCAAGATAAACGTTTGCCGTCAAACTGCCGCGCGTTATCTTTTTTGCTAGTGCAGGTTCAATCAGCGTCTCCCCGGCCTGCTCTAGCTGAGGCAGTAGCTCCGCCACAAAACGCTCCGCCTGGTCAGTCGGAAACGATATATTCGTGCGCGCGGCCGCCGGTCTGCCTGAAAGCATCGCGCGTATCAATGAACGCCGGCATTCGTCAAGCGCGTGTACGCGTCCCGCGCTGTATATGAACTCGCAATCCTCCGTAAGCGGCGCCGCGTCGGACGACATATATACGCTCAGCAATATCGCGTCGGCGCGCTCTTTTATATCGAAGCGCATCGGAAACGGCTCGCGCGTCACGCATTCAACGCGCGCGATCTGTCCGCGAGCCGC
>JAISZG010000048.1 GCA_031269355.1 Oscillospiraceae bacterium
TCCCCCCTCCCGGTGGGTTTTTGCTTCTTTTTCCCCGGAGAAAAAGAAGAACCCCCCAAATAAAAAATCTACCCCTTTCACGAACCCCAAAAACCCCTATTCCCCAACCCTAAGGCTCCTCGTGCCTCGTCCCCCCCCCACCCCCCCCAACCCCAATCGCGGACGAACTCCCCTCAAGATAGAGCCCTTGCGCCTAGCCCCTCCATGTGGTACAATTTCACTTAAGTATATATTGTATAACTTTGGATAACATTATAGGCAGGTACGGGGCGCAGCCCCGTCTCGCCCGAGGCCGTCGGGGGCAGAACCCCGTCTAAAATGACCTCGAAATTTATATTGGAATTGGTTAGGTGTAAACAAATATGATAAAACGGTTTGTATTATATCTGCTGTGCATGCTGTGCGCGATTGCGCCGGTCGGGTGCGTCGCGTCGCAGGAACCGGACGCGGAACCGCCAGTCGCCGCTACCGGCATAATCATTATCGACAACATCACCGAGAACGGCGTCGAATCTACTACCCTCGCCACGCAAGAACCGCAGCAAGAACCGCAGCAGGAACCACAACAGGAGCCGCAGCCGCAACCCCCATATGTCGAACTCCTTATCTCAGCAGGCGGCGACGTCACCCTCGGCGGCAATAGAAAGGGCAACCCTAAATCCACAATATATACCCGCGAATTCGCTAAACAAAATAATAACCTAGCGTTCGCGTTCCGCAACGTCCGCGATATTCTCGAACAGGACGACCTAACCATCATGAACTTCGAAGGTACCCTAACCACCAGCTCCATCCCCGGCAACAATAACGAATACCAGTTCCGCGTCGACCCCGAACATGTAGGAGTGCTTACCCACGGCAGCGTCGAAATGGTGACAATCGAAAACAACCATACAATGGATTTCGGGAGTATAGGCTTCGATGATACCATGCGCGCGCTCGACGCCGCAGGCATCGCCTACGCGCATAAAACGCACCTCGCCGAATATACAGTCAAAGGCGTAACCGTCGGCATGCTCGCATACCAAACGTTCGGCGGCATCCACGACCAAATTCGCGAACAGCTTTTGATCGATATTCCGGAAGCAAGGAAGACTTGCGACGTCGTAATCGTATATTATCATTGGGGAGCCGAAAAGGATTACGCGCCCAATTCCGCGCAGATTGCACTTGGCCGCGCGACGATCGACGCCGGCGCGGATTTAGTGCTCGGCGCGCATAGCCATAGAATAAACCCTATCGAGCTTTATAACGGGCGCTATATCGTCTACTCGCTCTCCAACTTCAGCTTCTCGGGAAACAGCATGCCCAGCGATATGGATACGTTCCTGTTCCAGCTGAAGCTGCGCGTGTCCGGCGAGTCGGTCGAAACGGTGGATATGCGCATTATCCCCATGCGCATCAGCTCGCGCGCGGATACAAACGATTTCGCGCCCACCCCATACGCGCCGGGTTCTAAGGCCGCGCAGGCCGTCGTCGACCGCATGATAAAGGAAGGCAAAAACCTTCGCTACGCGCTTGGCGAATATCCCACGGAATGGCGGGATTAGCGCGTATACGCGAACCGTTAAGGCGCGGAGCGGCGGGGCGAAACCCCGCATTAGAAGAAATGTTCCACGTGAAACCACGATTCGATAGGCGCGCGGCACCTCATCCACGCGGCCTATCTAGCGGGTGTGAGGCGCAGCTCCGCATTAATAGAGAGAGGGAGCATATTTGAGCAGGCGTATATCAGCATTCTATATAATAATGTGTATGCTTCTTTGTGTATTATCGCCCACAGCCGCAGCAGGCTCGATAATAATCGAGGACGAGCTAATATCCGCCGAACCGACCGCCGACGCGTTCGCGGAAAATCCGCAGAATGGCG
This sequence comes from Oscillospiraceae bacterium, assembly GCA_031269355.1. Lineage (GTDB taxonomy): Bacteria > Bacillota > Clostridia > Christensenellales > Aristaeellaceae > JAISZG01. Next base: position 1,871 of record JAISZG010000048.1, read on the forward strand.
GCGCGGACTTGGCGGCATACCAACAGCCCCCCGCGCAAAGCGAGTATCCCGGCGACGCCATCCAAATAGTGGTGACCGCCGGCGGCGACGTTACGCTTGGCTGCACTCAAAAGCAAAGCGAATCCGAAGCCGGTTTCACAAATGTTATAAAACAGAACGGATATAGCTGGCCGTTCTCCGCACTTTCCGAAATATTGAGCGCGGACGACCTGACGCTGGTAAATTTCGAGGGCACGCTAACGGAATCCGACGACGCGCACGAAAAATTATATAATTTCAAAGGTCCTGCGGATTATGTGAATATATTGACCGCCGGGTCTGTCGACGCGGTAAACCTGGCGAACAACCATTTCCACGATTACGGCGAGCAGGGCAAGGTAGATACCAAGGCCGCGCTCGCGGACGCCGGCATCAAATACTGCGCGGAAGGCGAACCAACCGTATACGAAACGAAAGGCGTTAAGATCGGGTTGATTGGCAATACGTTCCCATATACGAATGGGCAGCGCGATATAAAAAAATCCGTCGCAGCCCTCCGCGAGCAAGGCTGCCGGATAATAATCGCGTCGTTCCACTGGGGTTCGGAATATGAGGCGAAATTCACCGGCGAACAGCGCTCGATAGGCCGCGCTGCGATAGACGCGGGCGCGGACGTGGTGATTGGCCACCATCCGCACGTGCTGCAGGGCGTTGAATTATATAAGGGGAAATATATAATATACAGCCTCGGCAATCTCGTGTTCGGCGGAAACGTGAACCCGGAGGATAAGGACGCGTTTCTCGCGCGCGTTACGTTCACAGTGCCCGCCGATATAGCGGAAGCGACGCCACCGCCTGTGTTCGAGATGATCCCGATTCGACTGACCGAACTGGCCAAAGGCACGGATTACCGCCCCGTTCCCGCTGTCGGCCAGGAGGCGCTTCGCATTCGCGACCGCGCGCTGCGCTTGTCAAAGGAAGTGAATACGATAGAAATTGCCGATATATATAATAATATAACGATTGAGGACGAGTGATATGACGGCGAATCATTTCGCGATATTTGTAGATTTGGAAAACTGCGGCGCGAAGGCCGCGACGCTGAACTATATAATCGAGCGCGTGAAAATACGCGGCGATATACTTCTCGGGCGCGTATACGGATATACCGACAGATACGCCGATCTGAAGGAGCTGCTGCTGAGCAACACGTTTAACGTGGTGCCCTCGCTTCGATTTGGACATCATCAAAAGAATAACCTTGATATACAGCTTGTTATAGACGCGCTCGAGGTGGCGTACACCAACCAGCTTATCGATAGCTTCTGCATAGTCTCCGGCGACAGCGATTATACGCCGCTTGTCGGAAAGCTGAAAACTATGGGGAAATTTGTGCTCGGAATATCTCGAAGCGAAGTGGCGAGCGGCGTATTTATAAGCGCGTGCAACGAATTCCTTTTTCTGGAAACAGTCACATCGAAAAAGCAGCAGCCGCCTACGAACGGAACGGAGGAGCCTATCGCCGACGCGGATTTGGCCAAGCTCATCGAAACCGTGCTGGAGGAGGCCGAGGAGGACGAGATGTACGCCTCGGAGCTTAAAAGCACGCTGCTTCGGCTCCGCCCCGATTTCAGCGAGAAGGCGTTCGGCTGCGCTTCGTTCGGTAAGCTGCTCGCGAAAATCGAGAAACAATATCAAAATATACAGGTGGTCAACGATCACTATAATGTTATCATCAGTTTAAAACGGGAGGAAGCGACGCAAAAGCAGGTGAGCAAGGATAACTTCGTGGAGGTGTTCCAGGCGCTGCTTAAGCGATTCAAGGAGGACGGTTTCAACAGGATCAATCCTTCCATATTGAAGGCGACGATGCAAAACGATTATCCCGATTTCAGCGAGCGCAGCATCGGTTTCAAAAAATTCAGCGACCTGATGAAACGCCTTGAGAAGGAAGGCTTGGTTAAGGTGGAGCTGGACGAACAGAAAACGATGCTGATACATATATTATAATATGTTAATATTGAGTAGTGTGATATAACAATGCAAAGCGCACAAAGCCAAAAAGCGACGCAAGCGGATGATCGTGCGCGCGGCGCGGCTTCGCTTTATTTAGGGACGCCGGGGGCGTCGGGGGCGTCGGGGGCGTCAGGGGCAGAACTCCCGTCTAAAAAGAAGTGGTCGGCGGCGCAGCTGGCGGCTATCGAAATAAGGGAAAAGAACCTGCTTGTTTCCGCTGCGGCTGGGTCCGGGAAAACGGCGGTGCTGATCGAGCGGGTTATACGCCTGCTGCGCGAGGGCGAGCAGCTGCGCGAGATGCTGATCGTAACCTTCACGAAAGCGGCGGCCGCAGAGCTGAGGGCGCGGCTGTTCGAGTCCGCGCTGACCGCCGCGACTGACGGGGACGCGCTGCTGGCGGAGCAAATATCGTGGATAGATCAGGCGGATATACGAACGCTGCACAGCTTTTGCGCTCAAATAATACGCGCGCACTTCCAGTCTGCAGACGTCGACCCAACGTTTCGCACGCTCGATCCCTCGCAAGCGGCGGAGCTTCGCGAGCTTGCTTTGCGCGACGCGCTGATCGAGTGGTATTCGGGGGAGAACCCGGACGCCCTGGCGCTCGCCCAATGCCGCGAGCCGGGCGATAACGCGGACGACGCCGTTCAGCTATATGATTTTTTGACCGCGCGCCCGCAGCCGTGGTCGTGGTTCAACGCGGCGCTTGGCAGAATACCGACCGACGCCGCCGCGCTTTTCGAATCCGATACGATACGCGCGCATCTAGCCTCGATATCCTGGAAGATGCAATCGAGCGCGGATTCGTTCGACCGCCTGTCGCGCATGATATCGAAATACCCCGGCGGCGCGCCGTTCGCGCGGATATCGGCGAGCGACGCCGCGCAGTGCCGCGCGCTCGCGATCGCGGCGAACGGTGGGTGTGGGGCGCAGCCCCACCTCGTTCGGGGCGGCGGGGCAGAGCCCCGCACTAATGCATACGCGGCGTATAGCAAGGCGTGCGGGGCGTTCAAGTGGGCGACGAAGCCGAGGGCGAAAACGGATGACGAGCGGGAAGCGTCGATAATATTCAGCAGCATTCGCGATCCGATTAAAAAGCGCGTCGATAATGAACGGGAGACCGCCGTTTACGAGAAGCCGCCGGACGAACACGTTCGAGACGCGATAGTTATGAAATCACAAATAAACGCTATCGCGGATTTAACGCGCATGTTTGATACGCGCTACGACGCGCTCAAGGAAGAGCGCGCGTGCCTTGATTATTCCGACCTGGAGCAGCGCGCGCTGCGGGCGCTGGACGATCCGCTCGTCGCGCAATGCCTGCGCGAGCGGTACGCGCATATATTCGTGGACGAATACCAGGACAGCACTCCCCTGCAGGAAGCGCTCCTTCAAAAGATAACTCGCGGGCGCAATCTGTTTCTGGTGGGCGACGTAAAGCAAAGCATATATCGATTCAGGGACGCGGACCCCACTTTATTTCTAGAGAAATATTTGAAATATCCCACTCTGGAGACGGCGGCGGAAAACGACGATTGCCTGCGGATAAATCTGGATCGGAATTATCGCTCGACGCCTGAAATACTGGACGCGGTCAACGGCGTATTCTCGCGAATCCAACGGACGCGCACGCTCGGGATAGATTA
>JAISZG010000065.1 GCA_031269355.1 Oscillospiraceae bacterium
CGCCAAACCGGCACTCGCGCCCTCGCCCGTCAACCGCGCGACGGCGAGTGCGACGGCGGCAAAACAAACCGCCGCAATAAACATCCAGCGTTCGATGCGTTTCCACCCGCGAGCATATCTACCCACAACGCCGACGGCGCATTTGCTCGCCGCCGCGCCAAGCGCATATGCCGCCGCCGTCCACCAACAAGCGCCGGACGCGAGCGCGAGTATGGCGCAGACGATCCACAGCAGCGTCATTCCATCAACGCGCACGCCGCGCGATTCAGCGGATCGAGTATGGTTCGCGGGCATTCGAAGCCTGCCTTTCGATAAAACCTTCCGATAAATATTTTGCGGCGGATACTTACAAAAGATGTAAAGCGGCTCGGGTTATTCTATAATGATGCCGGGATTGCGCAGGTATTCGCCCAAAGAGGAATAGGGTTCGTTGAAAAATTCACGCGCCTCGCCCTGCGTATAAAACCTCACGCGCTTTACGCCGCGCAGTTCAGTCAAAGTATTTACTATTGAATATATAAGCGAGTGCGTCTGTTCTGCGGTTAGTTCCGCGCACGAATCCGCAAACGCTTGAGATACGTTCACCAGCGCCGCTCCGTCCGCGATTGATACGCCCAATATATCGGCTTCCGTGAGCCGATTGGATTGAACTATATTAAGCAGTCCGTCATGCGGATCCCATGAAACCGGCCCTTCAAGCAGCATACGCAGCAGCGTTCTTGGATGACTTGACAGGCGCTGCTCCACCGAACGCTCGACCCCGGCGAGTCCGCCGCCCTCCAGGGGGAAATATATTGTTACGATATTCGCTGCGTAATTTGGAAAATCGGAGCGAGACATGCGCCCGTTCTCAAAATGAATTACTTGCCCGTCGCGCGAGGTTACTTCCGTAACCAGCGCTCCGCCTATGTGAACGACAAGTCCATCCAGCCCTGGAACAAATCCCGTAAGCGTATATGTCAGCGAGGCGAACAGGCTCGCGCGATCCCCGCCGTTCACCGCTAAATAATCATCCAATTCGCTGCGGAACGACAGCTGCAGTAGATGATCCGCGCTGCCACCCGGAGTATATGCTCGCGGCGCCGCGACTATATAGTTAAGTTCGGCGGGAGGCAGTATGGATCGCGTGATCGCAGGGCGCACCGCGCTATTCTTCGCAAGTTCCGCCATCAACGTTTCGATAAGAGCGTTTTGGTATTCCTGCGCGGTATCGGCGGCGGCGACTATAATCGCGCGCGGCTCAGGAATAAGGCGCGGCTCGTCGAGCGCGGGATAATACAGCGCGGCAATTTTCGTTGAATCCGCTTCATCGAACGATTGCGATTCGGCCTGCTTCCATGGGGTGTCGATATCTCCGGCGGTGAATCGCCGGAGCAGTCCGTACGGAATCGTCGACGCAAGGTCGACACCGTCCTCCCGCCCGTTCACAAGAACGCCGACGGTTGATAATCCCTCTACCCCTGTTAGCGTGTTCACGATCGCCGCGCGCACTGCGAACTGCTCTCGCGGCGTTAACAGCCGCATAGATACGCCCAGGTTGACGATCGCCATATCGCAGGTGCGCTCTATCGCCGGCACCGTCGAAGACAGCCGCAGCGCCTGCCCGCCAAGGTTGGGGAACAGCGGCGTTATGAGCGATAGCAGACGATTGACCGCCGCTTCCGCCAGCGATTCGCCAGCGCGCGTTTCAATCGTTTCAACCTGCGCCGTCAGCCGCACGCGCTCTTGATCGGGAAGATATAGCGACACCTGCGCCGTTTCCGACGCCTGCGAATCCCCTATAGGCGCGCTAGGCGCCGGGCGAACGGTCGGCAGCTCCCGCACATCCGTTCGTTCCTTAAGCGCCAGATCAACACAGCTTCCCGCAAAAAGCGGAATCATGCAAATCAATACGGCGGCGGCGCGGCGTTTCGTTATATTGTTAAAAATATTATTATTTATGCTATTATGAAAAATCGTCTTCATACCCTCCCAGCCTAAGAAGCGTTCGAATGGATATCTTCCACACCCCGTCCTCCAGCATAAGCGGGATTGTCCCGCTCCATGGCCAAGCCTGCCCATCATTCAGCCAGGATATATCGGCGCGGAACACCGCGCGGGTTCCATCCTCCGAAACGCTTCCGGATGATATGTCATAGTATAGCGGAGCGTTAGGGCATTCGCTCATTATGGCGGCGAACGCTTCCAAAGCCGGAGCGCCGCCAGTGGATTCATATGAAACAAACCGGTACAATCGATTCCAGTTCTGCCGCGTCCAGCTTTCGAGAACTACGCTTAGCGTGTTTGCATGCGTAAGCATCACTGTTTCGTCGCGATACATAACTCCAAGCAGCCGCCCGCCGGAGTTGATATCGTCGAAGATTTCATCGCGCGCGATTCGAGTACCATTCGCGCCTGCCTGCTCAGACGCAACCAGCAGCTGCACGGCGTCTATTTCCGCAGCTTCCGTAACGGTGTTTATAAGCGAGGACAGCGCAAGCCTTCTGACGGCGCGCAGAGCGGACAGCGCGTTCGCATCGGCGGGTGAAAACGACGGCGGTGTTTTTAAAAAATCTTCGCTCAGCGTAACAAACAGCACGCCCTCTTGCTCGCGCAGCGCCGTAAGGCGCGTACCCGCAGGAAACAGACGCGTTAGATCGGAACGAGCCGGGCTGGGGCCTTTAAGAAGCGCTTCTATCAAAAGCGACGCGGCGCTTCGGTCGTAAGGTTGGCTGATTAAATATGTCTCCCGCGCGAGCATATTTTCATTATAATATCCAAAGTAAAGGGACGCTTTAATATCAACATTGGGAACGGGCGAAGTATAGGCGGGCGCAATATTCAAAAGATCGACGACCGCGCCTGCGTCCGCCGGTTCAGCGGAACGCGTCGGTTCCGATATTGATGCAGCGTTCTGCGGTGCCGAAGCTGTAATCGCGCTTTGGCAAGAGCCGAGCGCAAGCGGCATAATCAGCAAAATCAATAGAATACCTATTACCCGCCTTGGTTTGCGCACCCAGCATTCCCCTTCCTGCGAAAAAATATTTATATATATCTTGCTAATATTTGCATATTATAAATATATTGCGCGTCGTAGCAATTTGCATATCGACATCCGCAGCGCGCCACCGAATATTGGCGCGGGCGAATAATCCGCTCAAACCGTTGGAAGCGTTACACGGAATGTCGCGCCTTTGCCCTCATCGCTGATTACTATAATATCTCCATCATGCAGCATTACTATTTGCTTGACGATAGCCAATCCAAGTCCGGTACCGCCGGTAGCGCGCGAGCGCGCCTTATCTATGCGATAGAATCTATCGAATATACGCCCCTGCTCGTGCGGCGGAATTCCTATTCCGGAGTCTATAATTTCCAGCGCGGCGGCTTTGCCGTCGCGGGTGAGTTTCACGCGTATCTTGCCGCGCGGAGGAGTATATTTAATTGCATTATCCAAAAGGTTATATATCATCTGCGCTATTCTCGCGCGGTCTGCGAACAGCAGCAAATCGTCCGCCAAATTCATGGTTAGTTCTTGATCGCGCTCCTGCATCAATGGGCTTAGGCGGCGAGCCGTTTCGCGAATCACATCGTCGAATCGAAATGATTCTCGGCGAAGCTTCACCTCTCCGCTGTCCGTGCGAACAAGCGTAAGCAAATCAGAAGTAATCATAGTAAGTCTATCTATTTCTTTATTGATATCCTGGAGAAACTCCTGCCTAACATTGGAGTCCATATCGGGTTCATATATCATTGATTCAAGAAGAATCTTCATGGTAGATAACGGTGTCTTTAACTCGTGTGACGCGTTGGATACGAATTGGTTGCGGGTATCGTCGAGATTTTCCAGCTTCTCGCTCATCTGGTTAAACGTATGCGCGAGGTGCGCCATTTCTCCTCCGCCCGTAACCTTTACGCGGCTGCGCAGATCGCCCCTGGCCATGCGTTCTATTCCCGCCGTCATCGCGGCGATAGGCTTTGTAATAATCCTGGAGAAGAACAAGCTAAGCGCCGAACCTGCAGCGGCGAACGCCAGAAAGTAAAGGAACATCTGATCCTGCACGGCGATAAGCTGGTCGACCATATCCTGAACGGACGCCGTATATAAAAGCGCGCCGACGCGAGCGCCGCTCGATTCGATCGGCGCGACGAACGTTCCCGTCCATATATTGCCTATCGCAGTTCCTCGAATATGATTAAGCCATGAATTCTGCCCATGCGTATCCGACGACCGATCTTTGCGCAGCCCGTAGGCGGACGGCGCGCCTTCCAAAACGTCGATCGCTTCAGGCGCGGCAAGCCGCTGCCCGTTAATCAGCGAGAACGTATCCGCCTGCACACGCCCGTCCATATCAAGCACGATCAGGCGTCCGCCTATCTGCCGACCCTCCGCTAGCAAGCGCGGATACAGCGAGTCGATATCTCCGGCCTCGAACAGCGGCGCCAGCGTAACGGCAAGCCGCTCCGCAACCGCGCTCTCCGTCCGAACGCGGCTGGTAAGCATATACCGCCCGACCAATCCCGACAGCGACGCGGCGGCAAAATAAAATGCCGCGCTCAATATAAACACAAAGGCAAATACGATCCGCCAGCGAATGCTGATTGAGAAACGCTTGCGCGCGCCGGATATTAGGATCTAGATCACCTCCGTTAATTATTTTGGCTGCGGCGATTTTTCGAACACGCCCTAATCCTTATCCGTAAAATAGTAGCCTACGCCCCACTTTGTAAATATGAATTCGGGCTGCGACGTATTGCGCTCTATTTTTTCGCGGAGCCGCCTGATATGTACGTCCACAGTGCGCATATCGCCAAGGTAATCGTACTTCCAGACAGTTTCCAGCATGCTCTCGCGGCTGAACACCTTGCCCCTGTTGGTTATGAACAGCTGCAGAAGATCGAACTCCTTCGCCGTTAGCTTGATCTCTCGCCCGGCGATGCTTACGGCGCGGTTTACAAGATTAACCTCCATGTCGCGGACGCGGATTATACGCGCCGGTTCGACATGCGCCTGCGTGGAAGTGCGGCGCAGTATACTTTTCACCCGCGCTTTCACTTCCAATATGTTGAATGGTTTTGTCATATAATCGTCCGCGCCGTATTCAAGGCCAAGGATTTTATCCATATCCTCGCCTTTCGCGGTAAGCATAATTATAGGTACGTTGCTCCGTTCGCGTATGCGCTGGCAAACCTCTATGCCGTTGATTTCCGGAAGCATGACGTCCAGCAGTATTAAATCATAGAGCCGGTTTGAAAACATGCGCATCGCTTCCTCGCCGTCGGAAGCGGAATCCACTTCATACCCATCCTGTTCCAGGCTGTACTTTAAGCCCTTCAAGATCAACGGTTCATCGTCGACCAGCAGCAGGCGCTTTGCCATTGTGCGTCCCCCTTATACTACCCAATCCATCCATATCATTTTACCCATGATATGAGGAAAAAAGCAATAGAAAAGACC
>JAISZG010000086.1 GCA_031269355.1 Oscillospiraceae bacterium
ATTAGGGCGTGTTCGAAAAATCTCTCGGTCTGAATGCACTGTCTTTTTATCCATCGCGGCGTCGCGCGCGTAAACCCCCTTCATCCGCCACAGGCGGCGGCGGGTTTACGCGCAGTCGACATAGCGGAGCTACGCCTCCCTCATGGCTCCTTGCGCCTCATCAAAATCCAGCACATTCAGCCTCGAGATATTTTTCGAACACACCCTAGTAAAGGATGCGCGAACCCGCGCATCCTTTATAATATGTTAACTAAAGAGCTGCATATCCTGTAAGTGTGTCACCATTCGGTGCAGTGTATTTTACCAGAATCTCTTTATGATCATCGTTCCATGACGGATTAAACAACTGCGTGTTCCACTCTCCTAAGATCTCGTAATTATCGCCCGCATCTATCCAATATAGGATAGGTGACGGTTCTAGGTACATTGCATCGGAAAGTATTCCGGTTAAGTCAAGCTCAGGTCGCACATGCAAACTTAACACAGATGTAGCCGCTTGGGTAGGGATGCACGATATCACATTTGATCTGTCATCGCCAAAAGCTAAGTCTTCGATACGCATGGACCCAACAGCAAATCCAGAAGAAAGTTCTCCAATAGCTACACATATCCATCCATCAAGAACAACCGTGTCGTAAATGCGTACATCAGTTCCGTTATATAACTTTCCTATTATGTTTCCCTCATCTATCGGAGAATCTTTGATTATTGCCTGTGTTCCTGAGATACTATTTACCAGCGCCTTATCTCCTATCGTTAAGCCATAAGCATTTTTCTCATACAAATAATCTGAATCATGTTTTAGAAAAGCACCATTCATGAAGCCAATCTCACCACCTACCAAAACATGTTCCCACATAATATTATTTGCAATACCTCGCCCGAGAATTTTCACCTCCGTACCTTCTGTACATGTCCTTATAGGATTGCCGGGCTGAAGGTCAGCTGTTAAGTCCATCGTTGCAGTGTCAACATACGCGGAAGGCAAAGAAGATGTACAGCTATTGTACCATTTTAACGCGCTATTATATACCCAGCCTTCGATGCTACCGCGACCGAATCCAATGCGTACTCGCGCCCAGAACTGATCATTACCATTCTCCAGCATATAACTTAGCACTTCTATGGGCGCACCAGGAAAGTAACTAAGCAACGGAGCACCATCAGTCGTGGGCTCATCAAGCAATATAAGCCTTCCATCGTATATTCCGGCAGCATCTGTTTGAGAGACCCCAGCGAATGCCGACTGAGGTGTTGCAATTAATCCGATTATTGTAACCATGATGATGGCAACTGCAATCGTCTGGCGTTTCGAAACGTTTTCTATATTTATATCCTCCAAAAAAATTATTGTAGTATCAAGGAATATCTTTAACATATCAACGAACGAGCGGCGACGAAAAATCCCTTAGAACCTGTTTAAAATCTCCGAAGCGCGCATCTTGGGCGTCTTTCTCGCTAGCTTGGGTTCAGCGTAGGAGGTGTAGCTGCCGACTACGCCTCTCTACGCTTCACGCGTCGCTTCGCTCCTTTGGGAAGGAGAAAAACTCCTACGGAGTTTTTTGGGTCAGTTACAGCTAGGCTGCGCTTAAATTGCGATTCCCCTCTGGGCCTCCCCCTATGGATTGAGATGAAGGGCGAAGGAATGGAATCAGCTCCAAACTGCGCATTTCTCCGATCCTTGCGCAGGCGCTTAATCCTCATGCCGCTGCGGCGCAAACTATTATGAAACGCGAACGCAGCGCGAACTCATTTCACGCTTGCTATCCCGGATCATGCTTGCTACCCCGGAGACCCCCCCCGCTCCCAAAAATCTACAATATTCCCCAAACCCATCCCCTACTCCTCAGCCACAAGGCCCCCTTCCCACATATCCACCTCCATCCAATACTCCGCATATTCGCTGGAACTCTCCGGCGCCGCAATGCGAATATGTATCTCCCGAACCCCAAACGACGATAGCTTCGCATATGCCTCGCTCGTCGCGCCAATACTAAAATTCTTGAAATTCCCAGGTTTCCCATATACAATTAAGTCAATACATAACCCGCCATCAAAGGAGCCCGTCTTCTGCCGAAACGTTAGCTGCTTCGCGCCGTTATATAACCGTATATCAAGGAATACCCCGGATTTAATCCGTACCTGCGATATCTGCTCGGAGGCGGCCGCAATCCCTTCGATCGGAGATTGCGTATGCCCCGCGGGTCTCTTGCGCGATAACGCCGCCGCGTCCGTAGAAAGCTTCCTGCGCACCTCCACCTGCGAGGGCGCGCTCGTTTGATCCTTGGGCGCGAGCAGCAATATAAACCCCGTCATAGCGTCGCCCGCGCGCGCCTGGCTCGCTTGCATTTGCTTCGCCTGCTCAAGCACCTCCGCGTCGTCGACGGGCGCTCCGGCGGCGGTGAGCGTTCGGCGTATGTACGCCGCGAACGATTGCCTCAATATGCCAAGCGGGTTCACCCGGTTTTCAAACGTGCGATCCAGCGCGCTCGGCCCGGTCTGCCCCTTCGCCATCAGCCATAAATCGTCCAGCGTCCCCCCCCAATCCGCAAGCGGTAAGGGATTCTCAAACTGCGGATCCACCACGTAAATCGCAAGCTCGTCCGCGTCCAGCACCGTGTCAGGCTTCAGCGCCTCCATCTGCCCCGCGTACAGCGCGAGCGAACCCAGCCGCAGCTCTTCCATCGTCAGCTCGCCAGAAATCGGCGTTTCGCCCGGCTCCGCCTCGCTCGGCTCCATGCGGTAAAACGCCATCCACAGCCGCAGCGGCTGCCCCTTATCCACGCCCGCTACGTCCACCCAATAGTTGCCCGCTATCCATACGTGCGCCTTCGTATCCTCCGCGCGCGCCTTCGTATCCTCCGCGCGCGCCCCCGATACGCCAATAAGCAAAAACGTAAAGGCCAGCGCGGCTATGCTTTTTAGATAAATATTTTTTATTATGGAACCCTCCGCCGTGCGCATACCCGCGCGTAAGTTAAGCATATATAAACTCCTTCCGCCACTTAATTATTTAATTATAAATACCAACGACAAATTTTGCGCTTAAATTATAACATAGACATCCATAAATACCAAGAATTTATAGATGGTATGTTTTGGTAAATTTGGTGAATATATTTATAATATTAGCATTGATTCCAAAACTCGTCGAGGCGGCGGCGCAGCTGATCGTCGTCGCGCGCGATATATATATCGCGCCAATGGGGCGGCAGCAGTTCTATATATTCATCCCGCGCGTATCGATCGTCGATTAATAAAACGGCGCCGCGATCATCGGCGCTTCGTATAACGCGTCCGGCGGCCTGCACTACCTTGTGCATGCCGGGAATTCGATACGCGTACGCGAAGCCGTCGCCCACGCGCTCCTCGTAATATGCGCGCAATATTTCCCGCTCCGGGCCTACCTGCGGCAGGCCGACGCCCACTATCGCCACGCCCGACAGCCGGTCGCCCACCAGATCGACGCTTTCGCCAAACGAACCGCCCAGCGCGATCATCCCCATCATTCGCCCGCCAGAATAAAACGCGTCCAGAAACGCGCCGCGCTCGGCTTCGCTCATCCGGCTGGATTGCGCTAGTATCGAAAGCTCCGGCGCTATTTGAAGCAGCGCCGCCCTTACGGCGTTCATATATGCGTATGAGGGGAAGCATGCCCACAGGTTGCCGCGGCAGGCGCGCGCGAACACGGCCAGCGTGTCCGCAACCGCGCGAGTGGTCGAAGCGCGCGCCGAATAGCTGGTCGCGTGATCGCGGCGGAGTATGAGCAAATTTTCCTGCGGAAACGGGGAGGGCAGCGACAGCATCGCGTCGTCCGCGTCGCCGCCAAGGAACGCGCGCATATCGGAGAGCGGCGAGAGCGTCGCCGAAAAATATACGCAGCCTCGCAGCGGCTTAGTCACGGCGTTTAGGTGCTGCGCCGGATCCAGGCACATCGCCGTCAGCCTGGCGCGCGGCTTGCCCGCGC
>JAISZG010000091.1 GCA_031269355.1 Oscillospiraceae bacterium
AAACTTATCGCCGCGTCGTTCTGGCTGCTTGTTTGGATAATAGCGTATCAGCGCGTTGGTAAGCCTCTGCTTATTGCGTCGCCTGCTCAGACGCTAACCGCGCTGGCGCAAATCGTCGCCGCGCCCGCAAGCTGGCGCGCAATCGGTTGGTCGCTCGTGCGGATGCTCAGCGCGTTCGTCATAGGCGTGGTAGGCGGCTGCGCGTTCGCGGCGCTGACCTCATCGATCGACTGGGCGGATACGCTTCTAAGACCCGCACTAACGGCTCTGCGAGCGACGCCCGTCGCGTCGTTTATAATACTCGCGCTTGTGTGGATGTCCTCCGGTACGGTGCCTGTATTCGCAGCTTCGATAATGGCTATGCCTATCGTTTGGGCGAACGTTACTCAGGGCATCGCGTCTGTTAACAGGGAACTGCTGGAAGTCGCCTATGTATATGAATTTGGAAAACTGCGAACGATTTGGAATATTATTCTTCCATCTATTAGCGGGACGTTTATAGCCGCGTGCGGAACTTCCATAGGCCTATGCTGGAAAGCGATGATCGCCGCAGAGGTTCTGGGAACGCCGTCTGGCGCGATAGGAACGCAGCTATATAATTCGAAAATTTACCTTGAAACCGACGCGCTTTTCGCTTGGACATTGGTTGTGATATTGCTTAGCAATCTTCTGGAAAGAGCTTTCGCGATACTATCGGCGCGCCTTGGCAAAAATAGGTAATACAAAATCTCGTAAAAAGGGCGGTATCGCCGCGAGTCAGGTCGGCGCTCGCGGCGGCTACTCCGCTCAGCCGAAGCCGGAGGTGTATGTTGTTATAGATATTATATTTAAGAATGCTTATAAGGCATTTGATAATAAAGTTGTGTTGGACGAATTCAACTGGACGCTGCCCGATTGTAATCCGCTTGTTATTCAAGGCGCGTCCGGCTCTGGAAAGACGACTCTATTGCGGCTGCTCGCAAGGCTTGAGTCGTTGGATTCAGGGGATTTGACTGGTCTGCCCGATCGCGTCTCATACCTGTTTCAGGAAAACCGACTGCTGCCGTGGTATACGGTGCGCCGCAACTTGGAGTTGTGCGCGCAAAATGCGGACGCGTGGCTCGCGCGAGTAGGATTAATCGAAGAAGCGCCACGTTTTCCAGCAGAATTATCAGGCGGAATGCGCAGACGGGTAGCGCTCGCGCGCGCATTGGCGTTCCCCTCCAAACTGCTTTTGCTGGACGAGCCTTTCATAGAGCTGGACGAAACTATCAAGATGAGCATGATAGAACTAGTGCGCGAGCAGATAAATATACGCGATCGTATAATTGTTGTAACTCATGATCCTTTGGAAGCGCGCGCTCTCGGCGGACAAACTATAATATTCGCGGGACCTCCTCTGCTGCAGCTCAGCTGATCAAAATATTAATATAAATATAAAATACGGAGTATTCGCTTTTCTATTTATTGAGTCAATATGCCTGTCTATTATATATCCGCGCCTGAACCCATTCAATCTTGCCGCATAGAATGTAATGGATTGAATCTATACATATTAGACGGGGCAAATTCCCGCCTTGTTCGGGGGCGTCAGGGGCGGAATCCCCGTCTAAATTAATAAGGAGGCATGAACAATGCCCTATTTTACGTATTCAGGTAAACCAGTGCCGGATTATGTCGTTGACAAAACTAAAGCTCCCTGCCCATATCCCAAGCCGCCCCACACGCCGCGCGTTTGCGCGCCTACCCCTCCCCCACCGCCGTGTCCGCCATATCCGCCGCCGCGTCCTCCCGTCCCGCCAACTCCGCCCAGGCAGCCCTCCCCCCCCTGCCCCAAGCCGCTTTTGCCGGGATATGACTTTACGTCTCCGGAATGCTCGGGCAATTGCCCATCCTGCAACGGCTCGTGCGCATTTAATCCCGGTGGGATTATATACGGCGCGAACAACCTGCTGCAAGGATTATCTACGGTAACCTGCCCGGTTGACAGCGCCGCTTCGTCGGACTATTCGAATAATATAGGGACGCGGAACACCGCAAAGAATCGCCAGCGCCGCACGCCGGAACGCCGTACGCGCGCGCAGAAAAGGCCCGATGCAGAAATCGTTATAGAAAAAGAGACAGACATCGAGCGCATACTGCGAACAGAAACGACTAAAACCATCGAAACCGCCGAACCGCCAAAGGCGCAGCCTCGCACTAAGCTGCCAAAGGCGGAGGAGGTTTCGTGCCCGTCTCGCTGTGAAAACTGTCTGCTCGTTACAGGCGAAGGCTTGGAAAGCGCGCTCAACGGCACGTATGAAATATCGCTTTTCGATTATACGATATTGCGCGGCAGCTGCCTGGATCACCACGCGAACACCAGCGACGTGCATATATTGGAAAGCGGCACGTATCGCATTGCGTACTCCGGACGCTTCATAGCGGAAAATCCCGATTCGACGGAATCCGTTCGATCGCAAATAGAGCTGCGGGATCAGCGGCATAAAACGCTGCGCACGCTTCGCGCGCTCTCGTTCATAGGAGAACCTACGCGAGACGAATTCTCGGTAGATTTGAAAAAGGGCGATAGCATCACGCTTGTTTGGCAGCTAGAGCATGCGAATCAAACTATCGGCATCGCGGAACCAGTGGTATTTATAGAAAAGATACGATAATTTTTTTATTATATAATATTCAAATTCGGTGGATACAATGCCATGCCTCATACGACAGGGTGCGGGCTTCGTCCCGCTTCGTTCTGGGCTGCGGGGCAGCATCTCGCGTTAGATATGAAGGCTTCCGCGTAATTTTACTAATTGCGGCAGCCTTCATAATATTATATTACATATCAATATGGTTTACATAATATTTCGTGCACGCGGGTTTCGAGTATGTTATTCGCGTGCGCGGCGGTCATAACGACTGCCGTATCGAGTCCATGCGCCGTGCCGCCCATACATACTATAGGTTTGCCATGCGCGATAGCGCCCGCATCCAATGCCATGCAGCCTATCTCTACTACAACCTTTATGCCTTGCGATAGCATGCGCAGCGAATTGGCTATCAATTCCGCCGGATATATTCCATGGAATGCGCCGGACAATCCCCTCTCTACCCCTGATAGGGCATGCGCAGCCGTGACGACGCGTACGCCTTTAGCTATCCACTGCGCCCGCATGGATTCAGGCAGCGCGTTCTTGCCCGGCTGCTTCGACCCATATGCATGTGTAACGATAACCAACCGCCCATGATATGCCGCTTTATTCGCGGCTTCGATTAACGCGGCGCCGGACAAGCCGTCCGTAGTCGCGGACACCGTGTTAAGGCCATCGCGCTTCGCGCGTTCAAGCGCGATACGCAGAGTCTCGCGGGTATTGTCAACGCCTGGTTTTTCGAATACAATCATATTATGGTATCCTTTCATATATGGCGACGTGCCCTCCCCGAACAAGGCGGAGCCGCTCGCCAAGCGCCGATAACGGGCGCAATCCACGGCGGGTGATCGACGGAATAAGCGAGATATTACGGAGGCAAATGAATATGCGAAAGCGAATACTTGGCAAAACGAACCTAGATGTCAGCGCGGTAACGTTTGGCGGTATAATTAACATGAACGAAACCCCGGAAGATGCCGCGCGGTTTGTATCGGCCGCCATCGATAAAGGAGTCAACTACTTCGACGTCGCGCCGTCTTATGGCGACGCGCAGGAGCGTCTCGGCCCCGCGCTGGAACCGTATCGCTCCAGAGTATTTCTAGCTTGTAAAACGCAGGAGAGATCTGCGGAAGGCGCAAAGCGGGAACTTCTCGACTCGCTGCGCGTCCTCCGCACCGACTACTTCGATGTTTATCAGATGCATTCTATCGCAACGCTCGCGGACTATGAGCAGGCGTTTGAACCCGGCGGCGCGATGGAAACGTTCGTATGGGCAAAACGCGAAGGACTGATCCGGAACATCGGTTTCTCCACACATAACGAGGACGTCGCCCTGAAATGTCTGGACGCGTTTTCGTTTGACACCGTGCTGTTTCCGATGTTCTTCGCGATGGGCGTGAACGACGGCTGGGGCGATCGAATCTCCGCCCGCGCGAATGCGGACGGCTACGGTCTTCTGGCAATGAAAACGCTAATCCATCGCGCATGGTTCGACGGAGAATCGCGCGGGCCATATCCCAAATCATGGTGCAAGCCGTTCTTTGCCGATCAGGAAGAGCTAGCAGTCGCGTCGATGAAACGCGGTTTGGCGAAAGGCGCGGCGACTCTCATTCCTCCGGGCAATTTCGAACACTTCACGTTCATGCTTGATCATATCGACGCATGCGTAGACGAACCGCTAACGCCGCGCGAATTAAAACTATTGGAGGAAGAGGCGCTGCGGGTAAAGGACTATCCCATCTTCCATCCAGAAAAAACTTGACCGCGATTTTTAAACCCAAAGGAAAACGGGACGGCTGTACGCGCCGCCCCGCTTTTTTTAGGCGGGGACTCTGCCTTAGAACAAGGCGGACTTCACCCGCACCTCCCGGTGAATTACTCTTCTTTGGGCGCTCCAACAGGGCATACTTCCGCGCATGCGCCGCACGAAATACATACGTCCGGATCAATAACATACTTGCCTTCGCCTTCGGAGATGGCGTTTACCGGGCACTCCGCTTCGCAAGCGCCGCACGAAATACATTCATCTGAAATTTTATAAGCCATAGTTGTTCCTCCTATAATTGGTAATCGATACGAAGCATGAGTAGTTTAGCATTCTTTATTAGAAAAATCAATAGCCTCCTCAGCAAAAATACATAATCATTTATAAAGTATATCAATAATATTGATGCAACCTTATTGATGATATCATAAATCATCCAACTATAGATTATATATTCATGCTTTCCAATTAAAAGATTTATGATAAATTTAACATAAAAAAACGCCGTCCGCTTATAGGTGGACAGCGTTTAAGTAAACATAACTTTAGCTTAAATATTTATTGATCACCTGCGAGATAGTTTTCAGTGAACATACGCAGTTCCGTCCACGATCGAATATCCTTAGCGTGTTCGCGAATACTCTCCCTGGCGTAATTTGGAAGTTTTGTAAAGTAGTCCCTGGCTCGCACGTCGCTGGATAAAAGTTCGTCGAGATTCTGATAGATTGACATATGACATTACCTCCCGCATTTATTTGGCGATTTCAATAGCCGTAGTCTGCGCGATGCGCGGCGGTTTCATGTATCCGCTAAACATTATATTGGCTGGACTAGGCGCTGTTCGGCACAATGGGCTGAGCGTATCGCATAAATTGTTTTAAGCATGCTCCTGCGCGCTTAAAACAGGCAAACGTAAAGCGCGGCGCGCATATACTCTGGCGACGGCTTCGCACATTGTAATCTCTCGCTTCCAATCGGACGGAGGCTCCGCCCCCCGACGCCCCCGAACAAGGCAGGGCTGTGCCCCGCACCCGCTGAAAGGTTGGTGATTCCATGAACAATCGCTTCGATCCTAACGATCCGCGCCGCGACGAGCCGCGAGCTCCGCTCGTCTCGGATGAACAATATCTGCGCCCGGCCGTACGCGCGCAGCGCGGAAGCGGTTCGTCAGACGGATCGAAGAGCGCGCCTCGGCGGCGCGACACGGATCCATACACTCGCGCTCGCGGCGGCCCCGCGTGGGATCCGCCTGAAAACGTCTGGCAACCGGCGCCTTCCAGCCGTTCAGACGATTCGCATACGCCTGGCGCGCAGCAGTTCGATCGCGCAGACAGGCAATCCAGCGGATATGAATCGCTCGCGCGGCCAGCAGCCAATCCCAACGTGCCCGCTAACGGACAGTATCCCGTAGATACTCAGTATCGCCAGCGCGCGACCGCGCCCATCCCCGATAATGACGCGCCGACGCGCCAATATTCAGACGCGCGGCGCGACGCTTATGAACCCGTTGACGACCCTTCGCTGCTTAGGACATCCGCTGCGGCGCGAATGCGTTCGCCTTCCACTCCAACTCCCCCTCCTCCTCCACCCGGCGGCGCTATAAGCGCTTGGAATGCGATGTATCAAAATTTAAAGCAGCCCCCTCCTCCGGTTGGACGCCCAACCCGAGTATCCATACAGGAATCAAACAGCGCCCGGCATATCGCGCCGCCGCGCGCGGAATCGCCGCGAGCGGTAGACGAACCGGAGCTTGTGTTTCGCGATACGCCCGCTCCGCTATCCTCTTTGCCTCCGCATGTATACGAACAGCTTGTTGAGGAATTCGGAGAACCTGAATCGAGCGGCTGGGAGGGGCCTCCCCTACCGCCCGCGCCGTCGACGCGTTCGCATGAGCCGCGCGCGCGTTCTGCATCGCGAACGCGCGCAGCTTCGCAGGATGATCAGCGCGCCGCTCGCAGAGACGCCGACGCATCAGACGTCGCCGCCATGACCGGACCACGCGGACCGACGGGGCCAACCGGACCAGTCGGACCAGTCGGACCAATGGGGCCGACCGGAGCAGCCGGCATACCGGGGCTTATCGGAGCAATAGGCCCGACCGGACCCGCAGGCCCTCCCGGCATGCCAGGCCTTGTAGGGCCTATCGGTCCGATAGGCCCGATTGGTCCCGTAGGAGCGATAGGCCCAAGGGGCGTTCAAGGAGAGATCGGTCCGACCGGGCCTATGGGGCTGCGCGGTTCTCCGGGCGAACCGGGCGAAATCGGCATGCAAGGCCCTACCGGACCAACGGGACCGATCGGCTCGCCGGGGCCGGTAGGGCCTCGCGGCGCCACAGGATTGATAGGCCCGACGGGGCCAAAAGGCGATACCGGCGCAACCGGCGAGCCTGGCGAGCCTGGCCCTGCCGGACCTCCTGGCGCAACCGGCCATGAAGGGCGCAGAGGCCCTCCTGGCCCTGCCGGACCGCCTACCGCAGTTTCATACGGGGGGCGCGTATCGTTCCTATCAAGGGTGATCGCGCTTGGCGGAGGGTATCAACAGCTTGAGCTGCCCGATTCTACGGATCGCTCGCGAGCGCTGGAACTATCTCACAATAACAGCGTCGTTATACGCATAAGCGGGGTTTACCTCGTGGAGTTCGAACTGGCAGTGCGCTACGCGACGGGCGTAGATCTGCTGAGGCTGGAGTTGTGCGTAAACGGCGACGCGGTTCCTAATTATTTTGTTGAACGGGACGTATCCGCGCTTCCTGAAAGCGCGGACGACACAAAGCCATCCCTTGCGCGCGAGGTGCGCCTGCATGGCAAAGGATTCCTGCCGCTGAATTCCAGCGATATCCTAAATCTAAGGATATATGCTCCGTCTGAAGGAAGCATTGAGACAAACGACGGTCAGAACTCGATTCTCCTGCTGCTGCTGGTCGAGCCGCTCGATGATATTTATGACGCGGCGACCGACGAAGCGGATGCGCCTATTGAGGAATCGATTCAGGACGCGGATATCGCCGACGCAGATTCCGATAACGACGACGCTACGGCGGCGACCGCCCGCGCGCGTCGCATGCCGCCTGTCGGCCAAACTGAACACGGTCGCCGAATACGACGTTAAGCAAACGCGGGTATAGGCGCACCCCCAATATTCAGAGTCGGCGCGGCATAAACCCCCGCTGCTGAATGTTATTAAATTATATAATTAGTTGACGGGCGGTTCATCATGAGCCGCTCGTTTTGGTTCTATAATTAATATGTATTTGGACAGCCCGTCGTATTGTTAACGCACACAAATGAACATATTTAGCATATTGTGCATTGTAGAGCGCCACGAATACGACGCGCGCATATGTGTTCTTATATTCACTGCACTCACTAATAGTACGGGGAGGAATATACGTATGGGAATGCCAATTATAAATCTTGATTATATCGACCGCGACGACGCGCTTAACAGCATTATTGCTTCGATCGCGCTGCAGGAAGCCGCGCTGGCGCACATATTAAACGCGGACGGTGAAAAGCTTCAGGCCGCAGTGAAGCTCGCCAGCAGTACAATGATGAGCGAATCATACCCAGTAACGCTCTCGGATTTAATAGATGTCAACGAGTCCGTGAACGATCTCGTTGAAACCGTGGCTGATATTGAAGGCGTGCTCCGCGAAAAATTGACGTCCGTTCTATCGTACATTCAGACGGAAGAAGAACTGTTTCCGAATAGCGTGCCCGTAAATCTAATAGTAACAGGCGGAACCGAGCCGATAGTGGCCGCGTTTTCGGCAAGCGCCCATGTGGCAGTTCCTGCCGACGCTTTAGTTAGAGAAGAGGAAGGCGAGACTAGAAATTACAATATAGTGCGCCAGATAGAGACGAAGGCTGATGGAACCGCAACCATT
>JAISZG010000098.1 GCA_031269355.1 Oscillospiraceae bacterium
GACGGGGGGTACGTTGGGGTTGGGTTACGAGGGGACGTTGGGAGGGCGCCGCCCTCCCAAACCCTCCCGCCAAAGGGGCATGGCCCCTTTGGAATCCCCTTTCTGGTAGCGGGTTTGGACTGACGCGCCGGGCGCGGAGGGCGCCCGGCACGGATGGGTTTGGCGACTGATTGCGTGAGGGGTGCGGTTGTGAGGGCAATGCCCTCACAAGATATGCGGCGGGTGGGGGGGTATCACAGTGTGGCGCTTGACAGGGCGTATGCGAAAAACATACAATAGGAACGATTTGTCCGCGAACGCAGCGGCTTAGGAGGCATCGCATGCTAAAAAGCGCAACCCAACGCGCCGGTTCATTCATTCAGGCGTTGTCTAGACCCGTTGACATGACGGAAGGCGCACCATGGATTAAGATTCTACGCTTCTCCATACCACTGCTCATAGGCAATGTAATTCAGCAACTTTACGCGGCGATCGATGCGGCGGTGCTGGGACGGTATGTGGGCGTCAACGCACTGGCGGCGGTCGGCGCAAGCTTTCCGCTGCTGAACCTCCTGCTCGTGCTGTTCATGGGCGTATCGACCGGCGCGACAATCCTCGCGGCTCAATACTTTGGCGCGCGGGATCGTGACCGGCTTTCCGAAACAGTCGGCGTGTCGATCACGCTGATGCTGCTGGTTTCCGCCGCGATCATGGCGCTAGGCCCCGTTTTGACGGAGCCGCTGCTGCGCATCACCCAAACGCCGCCGGAGGTATCTGAAGGCTCGGCGGCATATCTAAAGGTTTGCTTCATGGGAATACTCGGCATAGCGTTCTACAATATGCTCGCGGGAATTTTGAGGGGGCTTGGCGACGTTATAATGCCGCTGCTATTCCTGACAGTGGCGTGCGTCACGAACATCGCGCTGGATTTATATTTCGTCGCGGCGCTCGATTGGGGCGTGGCGGGCGCAGCTTGGGCGACGGTTATCTCGCAAATTATATCTGGTGCGCTCTGCCTGCTGAGATTATCGCGTATGCGAAGCCTGCTCGTTATAACGCGCGGCACGCTGCGTTTGCGACGCGGTATGTCAATACGCCTGCTAAGGCTTGGCATGCCGGCGGGCGTAACTCAAATGGTGTTCGCTATGGCGTCGCTGCTCGTGCAGTCGCTGACCAATTCGTTCGGCGCGGTGGTAATCGCGTGCTCGACCGTAGTCATGCGCGTGGACGGGTTCGCTATGATGCCAAATTTCACGTTCGGCAACGCGATGACCACATACGCCGGGCAGAACGTAGGCGCGGGCAGCATAGACCGCACGCGCAAGGGCGCAATTGACGGACTATGGATAAGCTCGCTGTTTTCAGCGGTAATGACGATTGCGATCCTGCTGGGCGGGCGCTGGATGATGGAGCAATTCACGAACGATCCGGAAGTGATTCGGCTCGGCGTTCGAATGCTGCGGATACTCGCGGTCGGATATGTCGCGATGGCGATATCGCAGGCGCTTGGCGGCGTGATGCGCGGCGCGGGAGATACCGTAACCCCCATGTGGCTGTCGATCGTCTCGACGATCGTGCTGCGCATGCCTATCGCCTACGCGTACGCGCGGTTCACTCAAACCCCGCAAGCGCCTAACGGCTCCCCCGACTCGCTCTATGTTTCGCTGCTTGTCGCGTGGGTGCTCGGCGCGGCGCTGACTGCTATCATGTACCGATACGGTCGCTGGCGCAAAACCGCGCTGGCGGCCAGCGCAGAATAACATCCCATGAAGGCGGTCGGGAGCAGGTTCTCCCGCCGCCTTTCGTTTGCGGCGGCTTGCGCGTATGTCGATTCAACACGTTTCGGCGGGATTAGCGCATTGGCGCGCGCAACGTCGATTCATACGGCGCGCGGCGGTTTTTAGCGCGCTCGCGTTGAGAATGTCGCGCGGCCATATTATAATGATCTCGCTGAATTCGATCATAGCTCATAAATAAAAGGAGGCGGGATATCCATGCTGTCCGTATCAAACGTTACCAAACGATTCGGGAAGACTCTCGCGAACGATCACGTTTCGCTCGACGCGAAGGAGGGGCGGATCACGGTGCTGCTCGGCCCAAACGGCGCGGGTAAATCTACCCTCATAAAAAGCGTCGCGGGGCTGCTGCGCTTTGAGGGCGAAATTACGATAGGCTCGCATTCCAGCAAAACGTTAGCGGCGAAGCGGCTGCTCGGCTATATTCCCGAAATGCCCGCCGTGTACGATCTGCTGACCGTGCGCGAACATCTCTCGTTTATTCGCCGCGCGTATAGACTGCCCGTCGACGATTCGTTCGCATCATGGGAAAATGAAACGCTCGACCGGTTCGAGATGACGGAGAACCGCGACAAGCTCGGTCGCGAACTATCCAAAGGCATGCAGCAGAAGCTTTCGATACTGTGCGCGCTGGCGCATGAGCCGAAGCTGATTATATTCGACGAGCCGCTCGTCGGCCTTGATCCCCACGCTATCAAGGAATTAAAAAAGATATTCGTCGAGCTGCGCGAGAGCGGCGTCGCGCTGTTTATTTCAACCCATATGATCGATAGCATGGAGAATTTGTGGGATACCGCGCACATTTTGATGCGCGGGCGCGTCGCGGCGACGCTGTCCAGCGAAAACCGCGCAGACCTCGAAACGCTTTTCTTCTCGATCACTGAAAGCGGGCGCGAAAGGGAATCCGACGAATATGCGGGTATGGGGCGCAGCCCTATTAATTCGGGGGCGTCGGGGGCAGAGTCCCCGTCCACCATTAATTCGGGGGCGTCGGGGGCAGAGCCCCCGTCTAAATGAAAGGGGTGGCGACATGAGCGTGCTGATTTGCCTACTGCGCCTAAAGTTTAAAAATCAGGTTAAACATTTCTTTCGCAGCCCCGGCAAGCTTATATTGACCGCGCTTATGCTCGTGCTGTTCGCGCTCGTGCTGTGGTCCGGCAACATGCAGCGCGCGGAGACGGGCGCGCCGCGCGATCGGGCGGAATTGTATGCAATCATAACATGTATATATATGTTTATATTTGTGCTGATGGCGTACACGGGACTATCTAAGGGCGCGACGTTCTTCTCGATGGCGGATGTGAACCTGTTGTTCCCGTCGCCCACCGAACCGTTTCGGATTTTGATATACGGGCTGGTGCAGCAGCTTGGCACGTCGCTGATGGTGGGCGTGTTCCTTATATTTCAATATAGCTGGATGAACGGGCAATACGCGGTGAGCATGCCCGAGCTGCTATTGATTCTGCTGGGTTATTCGCTGTGTGTGTTTACCGCGCAGATAGTCGCGATGCTATTGTATACGATATCCGCCGCATCCGAACGTCGGCGCGCGTTGGCGCGGCTGGCGCTGCCCGTCGTGGTTGGACTGTTTTTGATTCAGCCGGTTATTCAGCTTATACGCGCGGCGGTTGCGGCTGAATCGCTCATCACGGCGCTGCCACGCGCGGCGGGCGGATTATCCCTTAGATTGATGCCGTTTGTCGGGTGGCTCGCTTCGTTTGTCGGCGCGGCGCTGGAGCGGCGGGCTTCCGCGTGGCTATGGATATGCCTGACCGGCGTCGGCTTCGCGGCGATGATCGTAGCACTGCGGTTTATTCAGCAGGATTATTACGAGGACGTGCTGCAGGGCACAGAAACGCTGAGCGCGGCTCGCGAGCGCACGAAGGCCGGGAAGCTTGCGCAGGAGGGTGGCAGCCGCACGGTGAAGCTTGGCGGGCGGATTAGCGGGACGGGCGCGCGGGTGTTTTTCTCGAAGCATCTGATAGAAAATCGCCGGGCTGGGCGGCTTTTTATGAGCGGGGCCGCGTGGATTGAGATCGCTGCGGTGATAGCCTTTGGTGCGTTCATGCGATTTGAGGGAGGTTGGATTGCCGCGCTGGCGTTTGGGATATATATGCAGCTGCTGCTATCCACGAACGCGCGCTGGGTACGCGAGCTGCTGCTGCCGTATGTTTATCTGGTGCCCGAGCCGCCGTTTCGGAAGCTGCTGTGGTGCCTGTCGCAATCGCTGCTGCAGATAGGCGTTCAATCCGCGCTGATTTGGATTGCGCTTGGGTTTATACTACAACTGTCGATACCGCTTACGATCGCGCTGATTATCGCGCGGATAGCGCTGGGTGTGCTGTTCATCGCGGGAAACCTGCTGGTTACGCAGCTATGGAGCAACGTAGTTGCGAAGTGGCTGGAGCTTACGCTGTTTTTTATAATTGAGATAGCGCTGCTGATTCCCGGCATAGCGGCCATGACCGCGATATTTATATCGGGCTGGAGTATATTTGGCCTGACGGACGTAACCGCCGCGCTAGCCCTGGCCGTGCTGGAAGCGCCCCTCGCGCTTGGCGTATTGTACGCCTGTCGGCACGTGCTAACACGAGCCGAATTCAATACATAAACAAACCTCCGCCAAAATAAATATAACAGGCTATAAACTATGTGATATAAAGGTTTATAGCCTGTTTCATTGTTGTTTTGTCGCTTAAATCTACAAAACAAGGCTAGGGCGTGTTCGAAAAATATCTCGAGGCTGAATGTGCTGGATTTTGATGAGGCGCAAGGAGCCATGAGGGAGGCGTAGCTCCGCTACGTCGACTGCGCGTAAACCCGCCGCCGCC
>JAISZG010000099.1 GCA_031269355.1 Oscillospiraceae bacterium
CTGCTGGAATTTATGCAATTATACGCTTCGTTCGGCGCTGATGTGCGGGCACGCCTTGATTTGATCTTGGCTTTAGTCTAGCACCGTTTTGCAGGTTTCGCTAATTTCCGAATTGAAGTTGGATTAAACGCGTATAGACAAATTATTCCTTATGTAATATAATAGCGGCATCGCGGCGATACGCGTTAAACGCGCGAATCGTCGCCTGCGAATCGGAGGGATACCCATGAGCATATTTGAAGATATCAGTTCCTATCTGCAGAAGGGGCGCATGGCAAAGGTGAAGGAGCTGGTGCAGCAAGCGCTTGACGAAGGCGAATCCCCCAAGGAAATCCTTGAGGAAGGGCTGCTCAGCGGAATGAATATAATCGGCGGAAAATTTAAGAACAACGAGGTTTTCGTGCCGGAGGTGCTCGTCGCCGCGCGAGCGATGAACGCGGGCGTCGCGCTGCTAAAACAGGCGCTAGTTGAATCGGGCGTTACAAGCAAGGGGCGGGCGGTTATAGGAACGGTCAAGGGCGATATGCACGATATCGGCAAGAATCTAGTTAAACTAATGCTGGAGGGCAAGGGCATTGAAGTTATCGACCTTGGAGTGGACGTATCCAGCGAGAAGTTCGTCGCGGCTATCTGCGAGAACAAACCTCAATTAGTATGCTGCAGCGCGCTGCTTACAACCACGATGGGCGAGATGAAGAATATCGTCGAAGCCATCAAACAGGCGGGCTTGCGCGATCAGGTGAAGATAATGGTCGGCGGCGCGCCGATTACACAGAAATTTTGCGAGTCCGTCGGCGCGGACGCATACACCGCCGACGCCGCGTCTGCCGCCGATAGGGCGATCGAGTTCTGCCTGGAGATGATCGCGTAAACAAGCGCGAAGGAAGTATCGCCGAGAAAAATTAATGCCGCAGCGTCGTTCGCGGTTTGCGCGCCGCGTTTTGTCGTCGGCATATTTCTTATATTTGCCGCGCCTAGCGCTGGAATTAGGCCGGAAACGCGTTTGTTCAAAGCTGCGGAGGGGCGGCGGATTTCTGAGCTGTAACGTTTTTTCGCGCGATTGCGCTGCGCAGTTATCGCCGCCAAGGCGTCTTCAATTAATTATTATAGCAAAAATAGCGAGAAATTGTGTATTGTTCTTCGTGTATATCCAATAAATATTATGTCGCTCGGAAAATTCTTAATAAACATATTTATATGTTTAGGCAAAACATCATACCGATATTGATGCCTAAGAAGTATAATGATGATGCACTGTTATTATTGATTACTATTATCGAAGGAACCAACGGCTTGGCCGACGCGTTGGCGTAGGCCATTTCGCATGCAACAATTCCCATCTGAAAGCATACCGTATTCATATGAATGCCATAGGGCTTTTTAAAAAATACCGGAATGGAGTTTTTTGCATGAACGAAAATATTGAGATGTTTAATAATGATTATAATGTTCGATATGAAAATGATGCGAATAGCTCCACTTCCGAGCGTGAGGTACGGGCAGTAGATGTCAGCAACTTTTCCAGTCTTTCCACTCAGCTAAACAGTAGTGCTACTGATGGTACGATACATGTCCGTATTTTGCAATCATTTGCCCTTACTGCTCAGTTAAATCCAAAAAGAAACGCGACCACCATTGAAGGAATTGGTCCTGATATAGTTTTGACACGTGGCGACACATTTACTGGGGATTTATTTTACCTTAGTTCTCCCCATGCCAATGATATTACATTTAAGAACATAACTATTGACGGCAATACAAATACACATAAGAATAAAAACACTGGAGCAATAATCAAATCAACTTATATGCCAGAGATACGTCTAGAAGATGGCGCAGTATTGCAAAATAATTATAATTCTGGCAACGGCGGTGCTATAGTTAATACAGTTGGCGACACTTTGATAACGATGAAAGGAAGATCAATGATAATTAACAACATCTCGGGAGGCGATGGAGGAGCAATATGTCATACTGCCTCAGGTGAGCGTTTAACACTTACGATGGAAGGCGATTCCAAAATATCCGGCAACATTGCCGTTAACGGAGGAGCTATTTGGTCGCGCGGCTACTCTACTATCACACTATCTGCACAAGCTGCAATTACCGATAACACCGCATCGGCAAAAGGAGGCGCTATATATTGTACCGCACTTGCGGCTTATAAGGCTACTTTTACTATCAATATAAACGGCTTCGCAAGTATCTCAGGTAATCGCGCAAATTTTGGAGGTGTTCTATACTCGGACTCATCTAACATAAACAGTAGTACTATCAACTTGTTTGGTAACGCGGCGATGTGCTTGAATACAGCTTTACAGGGCGGAGCCATCTATATAGCTAACTCAGTCACATTCAACGTGTCTGGTAGCGCACAGCTTTGCAAAAATACCGCGACTTCCCACGGCGGTGGGATTTACGCAACCAACGGAACAATTAACATCAAAGGCGATTCAATAGTTGCCGACAATGAATCTCTAACCGGACAGGGCGGCGCTATATATATGGACTCCCCGGCGACAGTACGCATTAGTGAGCGGGCAAAACTAATCAATAACGCCGCTCTTAAGGGCGACGGCGGCGCAATAGGCGTACCACAAGGTTCTTTGGGTAGGCTATATGTGGACAGTGCCGATGTAGTATTCGAAAATAACATTGCGAAGGACGCAAGGGAGATGGATTCATCCTTCGCGAACACCTACAACAACAACATAAAAACCGAACATTTTTCATATGGATTATCCAATGGATATAATAATTTTGATATTATGAATATTCTCGGTCTCCTAACTCCAATGTATTATATATATATATATATATATGGCAAAAATGGTGAGCCTGTTGTTCTGCCGTACTTTCCTGATCGCGCATTCCCAGAACTTCCCACCCCCACCCGCCCGCACGCCACATTCGACGATTGGTACATTGACGAGGAACTTGAAACCCCGCTGGATAAAAACGTACCGCTGACGAAAGATACCCACCTATACCCAAAGTTCATATGCAATGATGGCTACCGCCCCAACGACGACGACACCGCCTGCGTAAAGGACACCGGCGGCGGCGGCTCCGGTGGCGGCGGCGGTGGTGGCTCGGGAAGCGGCAGCAACGGCGGAATACCGGTTATATCGCTGGAGAACATCGAGCTTGGCGTCGCGCTCAGGAACGTTATAGCGTCGATAGCGCTGCAGGAGGCGTCGATCGCCGGGCTGCTCAACTCCGAATCCGAGAAAATTGATCACGTTATAGCCGACGAGGAATCGAACACGGACGATCTTCTGCGCGTAAACGAAAGCGCGAATAGTTTCGTCAAAACGGTCGCGCGGCTGGAAGCGATACTCGTCGACAAGCTGCGGATGTCGCTGAAGCATATGCCTAAATCCTGCGACTGCGACGCCTGCGCCTCCTGCCCGCCGGTAACGGATGAGCCGCCGGAAACAGAGCAGCCACCGGAGACAGAGGTGCCGGAAGGGGAAGGGGAACCGGAGGGAAGCAGGGTTCCCGTGTGACGCAAAACGACCGCCGCGCTGAACATGACAGCGCGGCGGTTTGATTAATCGGGTTCGATTCAATATCGGTCGCGCGCGTGGTAGTGGGTATGCAGCAGCTCGTGCGAGAGGTGCCCGTCGGGTTCGCCGAGGAACTCTTCGTATATCTGTATAATCTCCGGGTTCTCATGCGACTTGCGAAACGTCTTCGCTTCGTCCTCGTCGTACAGACCCTTAGCGCGAACCTGCGCAGGGTTCACCTGCGAGCGCACCCACGAGGATACAATAGGCTGACCGCCGCCGTTCACGCAGCCGCCGGGGCAGCCCATAATCTCGATGAAGTGAAGCTGCTTCTCGCCGCTCTTCACCATATCCAGCAGCTTCGACGCCATGCCGGTGCTGTGCGCTACGGCGACGTTAACGTCAAGCTCGCCTATATGAATAGTCGCTTCCTTGATTCCCACAAGCCCGCGCACGCTCTGGAACTCCACCTGCTCCAGCGTTTTGCCGGTGATCTTCTCGTACGCAGTGCGCAGCGCGGCTTCCATCACGCCGCCGGTCGCGCCAAATATCGCGCCCGCGCCGGTGGATTCGCCCATCAGCGGATCGAAATCCTCGTCCGGCAGCTTCTCGAATTCTACGCCCGCTTCCTTGAGCATGCGCGCCAGCTCGCGGGTGGTTATCACGGCGTCTACGTCCGGGTATCCGGTCGCGTTCATTTCCGAGCGCTTCGCCTCAAACTTCTTCGCGGTGCAGGGCATAACGGATACAACCGCGATATCTTTGGGATCAATCCCTGCCTTCTTCGCGTAGTAGCTTTTTATCATCGCGCCGGCCATCATGTGCGGAGACTTGCATGTGGATACGTTCGGTATGAACTCCGGATAGAACGTTTCCATATACTTTACCCAGCCGGGGCTGCAGGATGTTATCATGGGCAGCACGCCGCCGCTATTCACGCGATGCAGGAACTCGGTCGCTTCCTCCATTATCGTCAGATCGGCCGCGAAATCCGTGTCGAATACGCGGTCGAAGCCTATGCGCCTTAGCGCGGCGGCCAGCTTGCCGGTTACTCGGGAGCCCATCGGCATGCCGAATTCCTCGCCGATAGCTACGCGAACAGCGGGCGCGGGCTGAACGACGACGTGTTTTTGGGGATCGGCGAGATATTCCCACACCTTGTCGGTTTCGTCCTTCTCGCGAAGCGCGCCTACCGGGCACGCGATGATGCACTGCCCGCAGTTTATGCAGGCCGTTTCGCTCAGGCTCTTGCCCCAGGGAGAGGCGATCTTCGTTTTAAATCCGCGCCCGACCGGGCCAATTACGGATACGTTCTGCACCTTGCCGCACGTGGCGACGCAGCGGCGGCACACGATGCATTTATTGTTGTCGCGCACGATGGACGCGGACAGGTCGTCCACTTCGTATTCTATGCGATCGCCCGCGAACCGGTCGCCGTCCTCCACGCCCAATTCCCTGCACAACTGCTGCAGCTCGCAGTTCTGGCTGCGCGCGCAGGACAGGCATTTCTTGTCGTGCGTGGACAGCAGCAGTTCAAGGTTTGCCTTGCGGGCGGAACGGATATCAGCGGTATTTGTTTTTACTACCATATTTGGCGTAACGGGCAGCACGCACGCGGCCTGCAGCGCACGCCCTCCCACGTCCACCACGCACATGCGGCACGCGCCTATTTCGTTTACGCCCTTTAGATAGCACAGCGAAGGAATGCGGATGCCCACTGAGCGCGCGGCTTCAAGCACCGTGCTGCCCGCATCTACTTCCGCGGCTACGCCGTCAATAGTTAACTTAATTTTATCCACGAAACCATCCTCCTGTTGCGGAGATCATTACTTATATCTATTATTTTTTTATAATAGCATTGAACCGGCAATTTTCAACGCACTGTCCGCACTTGATGCACTTGGCCTGGTCGATCACGTGATGTTCCTTCACCTTGCCGGTAATCGCGCCTACGGGGCAAATCCTAGCGCACTTGGTGCAGCCCACGCACTTATCCGTTATAAAATACTGCAGCAGCGCCTGGCAATGGCCGGCCGGGCAGCGCTTTTCCTTTATATGCGCCTCGTATTCATCGCGGAAATACCGCAGCGTCGACAGCACGGGATTCGGCGCGGTTTGACCCAATCCGCAAAGCGCGGTAGCCTTTATCGTCTTCGCGAGCGACTCGAGCTTTGGAATATCTTCCTCCTCGCCCTTGCCGTCCACAATGCGCTCCAATATTTCCAACATGCGGCGCGTGCCAATGCGGCACGGAACGCATTTGCCGCACGACTCGTCCACAGTGAAGTCCAAGAAGAACCTGGCTATGTCGACCATGCAGTTGTCCTCGTCCATCACTATCATGCCGCCCGATCCCATCATCGAGCCGATAGCGATAAGCGAGTCGTATTCGATGGGCGTATCGATCAGCGACGAGGGTATACATCCGCCGGAAGGTCCGCCAGTCTGCACGGCTTTGAACGCCTTGCCGCCCGGAATGCCCCCGCCGATATCGAATATGATATCGCGAAGCGGCGTGCCCATTGGAATCTCGACCAAGCCTGTGTTGTTGATCTTGCCGCCCAGCGCGAACACCTTCGTGCCCTTTGAGCGCTCCGTGCCCATCGACGCGAACCATTCCCAGCCGTTGATAAGTATCTGCGGAATATTCGCGAAGGTTTCTACGTTGTTGAGAATGGTCGGGCTTTCGAACAGTCCCTTCACCGCCGGGAACGGCGGACGTGGGCGCGGCTCGCCGCGCTTGCCTTCGATAGAGGTCATCAGCGCGGTTTCCTCGCCGCATACAAACGCGCCGGCGCCAAGGCGTATATTTATATCAAAGTTGAAGTCCGTACCGAATATTCCCTTGCCGAGCAGATTATATTCGCGCGCCTGCTCTATCGCAATATACAGCCGCTTCACCGCGATCGGGTATTCCGCGCGCACATATATCCAGCCTTCGCTCGCGCCTATCGCATAGCCAGCGATAGCCATCGCTTCAAGCACGGCGTGCGGGTCGCCCTCGAGTACCGAGCGATCCATGAACGCGCCGGGATCGCCTTCATCCGCGTTGCAGCATACGAACTTTTGATCGGCTGCGGACTTGAACGCGAACTCCCACTTAAGCCCTGTTGGAAATCCTCCGCCGCCGCGCCCTCGCAGTCCGGATTTTTTAACGGTGTCTATGACTTCCTCGCGCGACATTTCCGTAAGCGCCTTGCCCAGCGCCTGGTAGCCGTCGAAGGCTATATATTCATCTATATTTTCCGGATCGATCACGCCGCAGTTGCGCAGCGCGATGCGCTTTTGCTTTTCGTAAAACTGCATCTGATTAAGTGATGTAGCTACCTGCGATTTTTCAGCGCTATACACAAGCCGCTGAACCTGCCGGCCTTTTATCAGATGTTCCGCGACGATCTCGTTTACGTCGTCCGGCTTCACGCGGCTATAGAACGTTCCTTCCGGATATACGATCACTACCGGCCCAGCTTCGCACAAACCAAAGCAGCCGGTGCGCACAACCTTAATTTCTTTTTCCAATCCGTTTAACTCGAGCTGCTCCTCAAAGCGGCGGATTAATTCCGCCGATCCAGAGGACGTGCAGCCTGTTCCACCGCATACAAGCACATGCGCGCGAAACAAATCCATTGATCGTCCCTCCAATCCTGTTTGTCAATCGCCGAGGTTATTCCGCCGCGCCGATCGTATAATCGCTCACGATATTTCCGTTGACGATATGCTCGGCGACGATCCGTCCGACCATATCCGGATTCAGCTTCACATATGTAACCTTTTCCTTATCCGGCGCGTATACCTCGACCATCGGCTCGAGCCGGCACATGCCTATGCAACCGGTCTGGGAAACCGTAACGTCCTTCAATCCGCGTCGGGCTATTTCTTCAACGAACGCGAGCATAACAGGCCGAGCGCCGGCCGCGATGCCGCATGTCGCCATGCCGACCACAATCCGCGTACCGGCGTTATCCCTGCGAAGATCTACAGAATCTCGCGCACGGTCCCGAATGGCCTTCAGTTCTTCCAATGTTTTCATATCGTTCCTCCTTTTAGACGGGGGCCGCCCCCTCATCCGTGACGGTTAAATTCGTTATCGAGCGCGCGATATGGCGCGATCGCTTCTTCCAGCGATTCGCGCATCCACATCACGGCGTCCGGCTCCGATAGCGGCACGCCGCCCAGCGCCTCGCGCACGTCGCGCGTATCCAGCGCGAACGGTTCGCCGATCCCCTCGAGCCTCAGCGCGTAATCCAGCGTGTCGGGCGCCATCAGTATCAGCGAAAGCAGCGTGCCCGCCAGGTCGCCCAGCGGCGGGCGGTCGATGTGAGAAATCGTCATCCACGCCGTAAGCTTCGTTCCCTCGCCCGGCTTGCTTTCTATTGAAAGTCCGCCGCCCGTCATACGCGCGCGCTCCTCCATCATCGGAATGCCAAGTCCAACTTTGCGCGTGGTGCGCGTGGTTGCGAACGGACTGCGCACTCTTGAGAGCAGTTCTTCCGACATGCCGCAGCCGTCGTCGGCAATGACGAACGTCAGCTTGTCCGCCGCGCGATCCACGCAGAGACTTATCTCAATCCGCTTCGCGCCGGCCACCACGCTATTCTGCGCGAGATCGAGCACATGCAGCGATAAATCGCGCATCGCTTATGCCTGATATTTGGCGAGGATGCCGGGAACCTCGTCTGGTTTAAGCCGCCCGTACACTTCCTCGTCGATCATAATTACCGGAGCGAGTCCGCACGCGCCAAGGCAGCGCGTCGCGTTCAGCGTAAACTTGCCGTCCGGCGTAGTATGGCCAACCTCAACATTCAATTCCTGAGCGATTCTATCCATTACTTTCTGCGAGCCTTTCACATAGCAGGCGGTTCCGAGGCATACGCCGATCACATGCTCCCCGCGAGGTTCCAGCGCGAACTGGGAATAAAACGTCGCGACGCCGTATACTTCCGTCAAAGGCACGTTCAAGCCTTCCGCGATTTGAATCTGCACATCCTGGGGCACATACCCAAATATGGATTGCGCCTCCTGCAGCACCGGCATAAGCGCGCCGCGCTCTCCATGGTGCCGTTTGATCGCGCCCTGCAGCTCCTGATATTTATCCACTTTCTTGGCGTCCGTCATATCGGCGGGATCCCTCCTTGATGAACGTATAACTTTACGAGGGCGCACGAAACCGCGCGTCCGCACAGCATTTTAATTATACCACACATTGGCGGATCGTTACAACTTTTGAATCAATGATCTTCAATTCGGAAATTACGAAGGCCGCAAATTTGAGCTATGCTAATGCCAGTATCACATCAAGGCGCGCACATCAACTCCGAACGAAGATTATGATTGTGTAAATTCCAGCGGGGTAGCGTAAATACTCTCCAGCACAGACAATCACTTCGGACGGCTTTGACGATACGCGCTCCTTTAATGCCACAGGGAGCGATTCCGACCCATTGAGTACCTTCTTCCGGCGATGTGTATTGCAACATCATTTGTATAATATGGTATACTCCCATCTTCGACGGCTAAAAGAAGAAAGCGATCTGTACACAATATCCAAATATAGTATCTATAAACTATCGATTATCTTATGCAACATCGCCCACTGTCCTTTCTGTCCAGCAATAGCGGCTTCAGTATTCCCAGGCAATATTTGATATATCATGTCGCCGGAATGCATATTCCACGATTCTCTCTCCTTCTATCTCGTTTGAGAATTATATTTTACCAGATATTGCATCAATACAACCACTATATTTCTATGTTAATCAATATTGGATATCTGCTGCCTTGCCGTGTCAGCAGCGTCTAAATCACTTGCTGGCTTCTGCGCGCGCCTATTCAAATCGAACGCGCACAGCTTCATCTTCACCGGATTCCCAGCGCGCTATAACATATCGGACGTCGTCACGTTCAAACAGCGCGTTTTTTTCTTCGCGCATCGAATGCGGTATTTGGGAAATCTGGTCTTGTGAGAACAGCCACCCTCCAATATCTTCGATGTATTCGCCCTCCGGCGGATTGGGCATCTCTTTTCCTTCGCCGCAATCCATAACGAATAAATACCCTCGCGAGAACGCCGCGCCGCTTATTCGTTCCAACCATGCCTCTTCATTTCCGAAAATGTTCAATCGCCAAACCCCCATAACGCGCAGATTGTTCGCTTCGCCTTTCATAATCGTAATTAATTCGTCCGCCAATGTCAATAAAACTACATCCAGCAATTCCAAATTTAGAATTATTCGATATAATTCGATCTCCTACAATCGATTATAATTTTGCGAGACGAGGTTTTTGACCTGAACGCATCCGAAAATCGATTGTAGCGGCTAAAAACAGCCTCAAGAATCTCGAATTCGGAATCGCTGCTAAGCCGCTTCTTCGTGTTGCCAATCGCCGCCCGATCATGTATACTATTCCAATAAAGAAAATGGCGAAGGAAAAAATAACGGGAGCGTAACAATGCCTAACGCCGTTCAGGCCGCCCTTATCGCGCGCCGATCAATCCGCCGCTTTACAAGGGAAGCCATACCAGACGCCGTGCTTCGCGATATCCTTGAGGCCGCCAGACTGTCGCCTACCGGCGGCAACGCGCAGCCGCTGCGCTTTATCGCGGTTCGCGATTCCAGCCTATGCACGAAGGTCTTTTCGTTTACCCATTGGGCGGGTTCGATACCGGACGGCTCGGCAAGCCCTGCCGACGAAACGCAGCCCTCCGCGTATGTGCTGATATTGGTGGATAAGCAAATTCGCCAAAGCGCGGATACGGACGCGGGCGCGGCGGCGATGAGCATCATGTTAAGCGCGGCGGGCGCCGGTGTCGCGTCCTGCTGGCTTGGCGCGATAGAGCGCAAGGAAATACAGGAACTGTTGAATATCGACGCCGAACGCTTTTCTATTCATACGATCGTCGCGCTTGGCTATCCCGCGCAGAAATCACGCGCGGTCGAAATGGTCGATAGCGTAAAATATTATTTGGAATCGCCCGACGCGCTGTGCGTGCCAAAGCGCCGCGCGGAAGATATAATCAAAATATTATAAATATATACGGAGGCATATATGGCAAGAGGCGGCGGATTCGCGGGGATGCCGGGAGGCGGCGGAAATATGCAGCAGCTGATGCGCCAGGCGCAGAAGATGCAGCAACAAATGGAGAAACTGCAGGAGGAATTGAACGAGCGCGAATACGCGGCCAGCTCGGGCGGGGGGATGGTATCCGTCAAAGTGAGCGGCAAGCGCGAGCTTAAGGAAATTTTGATAAAACCTGAAGCGGTCGATCCCGACGACGTGGAGATGCTGCAGGATTTGATAACCGCAGCGGTCAACGAAGCGCTTCGCCTTGGTGAAACCACGCGTGAAACGGAGCTGGGCAAGCTTAGCGGCGGATTGGGCGGGATGTTCTGATGGCGTCCGAGCCCATAATGCGAATCGCAAGTCAGCTCTCCCGGCTGCCGGGCATAGGGCCGAAGAGCGCGCAGCGGCTGGCCTATCATATACTTAATCTGCCGCTGGAGCAGGTGCGCGAGCTTGCGACGTCCATTTGGGAAGGGCGCAAATCCGCGCGCACATGTTCGATATGCGGAGATTTAACGGCAAACGATCCGTGCCCTATCTGCTCCGATAAAAAGCGGCGGGCGGATCAAATATGCGTTGTGCGCGATCCGCGCGACGTGCCCGCGCTGGAGCATATGCACAGCTATTCGGGCTTGTATCACGTGTTGCACGGCGCTATCTCGCCGATGGACGGCATAGGTCCGGACGATATTCGGATACGCGAATTGATGGCGCGCCTATCCGCAGACGTCGAGGAAGTGATTCTCGCCACCAACCCAGACGTGGAAGGCGAGGCGACCGCAAGCTATATCGCGAGGCTGATAAAGCCTATGGGAATTAAGGTTACGCGAATTGCGTACGGGCTGCCTGTCGGCGCGGATCTGGAATACGCGGACGAGATGACGCTCAGCCGCGCGTTCGAGGGGCGCAGGGAGTTGTAATAACACACACGCATCGCGCGTCGCGCGTCGCTTCGCTCCTTTGGGAAGGGAACTGCGGTTCCCCTCCCAACCTCCCCTCGGAGTTGGAACGGTGGGCGTTAACTACTGTTTCTTCGTTTTAGCACCAATTGGAGGTTGGGATGCAAATCGTAGTTCCCTTTCCCAGTTTTATGTTTGGCGATAATTTCATAGAATAATATTTTATATAAAATAATAATATTTTTATAAAACCGCATCGAATACAATAGCACATTCTCGCTTATATTGAGGACGTTTATTTTGGTGATGCGGGAGAATTAGTTTATCGAGAACATCGATCCAACTGCGGCAATTAGGGCGTGTTCGAAAAATATCTCGAGGCTGAATGTGCTGGATTTTGATGAGGCGCAAGGAGCCATGAGGGAGGCGTAGCTCCGCTACGTCGACTGCGCGTAAACCCGCCGCCGCC
>JAISZG010000100.1 GCA_031269355.1 Oscillospiraceae bacterium
TCCGCCACAGGCGGCGGCGGGTTTACGCGCAGTCGACGTAGCGGAGCTACGCCTCCCTCATGGCTCCTTGTGCCTCATCAAAAT
The DNA here is from genome assembly GCA_031269355.1 of Oscillospiraceae bacterium. Classification (GTDB taxonomy): domain Bacteria; phylum Bacillota; class Clostridia; order Christensenellales; family Aristaeellaceae; genus JAISZG01. Next base: position 85 of record JAISZG010000100.1, read on the forward strand.
CCAGCACATTCAGCCTCGAGATATTTTTCGAACACGCCCTAGTTTATTGCGAGCCTCTGTACCGCTGCTCCGAACGAGGTGTGGCGCTGTCCCACACATGCCGAAACTATAAATATTCACTGGGCATATCTAATGAGGAGGGGTAACCTTGGCGCAAGCTGCCGGATCGAAGTCAAATAGAATGACCAAGCTGGAAAAGCGAAATACTCTTATAGCGTATTCGTTCCTTGCGCCTAACTTCATAGGCTTTTTGCTTATTACGCTGATACCGGTCGTGTTTTCTATTGCGCTCGCGTTCCTCAATTGGAATGGCGGCGCGCTTAATACCATTACGTTCGCCGGGCTTGACAACTTCCGCGCAATATTCAAGAAATTCGATTTCGTAAAAAACGATCTTGGCATAATGCTGAAAAACACAGTGTTTTTCACTCTGTTCACCGTTCCGATTTCTATAGTCTGCTCGCTGGGTTTGGCGTTGGCGCTGAACCGCGCGGTACTGGGTGCCAAGGTTTTCAGAACGATATTTTTCTTCCCCTATGTCGCGTCGCTGGTTGCGGTCTGCGTATGCTGGAGTTTCATGCTGATGAAGCTGGGGCCGGTTAACCAAATTCTGCAGGTGTTCGGGATAAACATAGGAAAGAGCTGGACGCAGAGCAAGGATTTCGCGATATGGGCGATTATCATAGTAAGCGTATGGCGAAACGCAGGCTATTATATGGTGATGTACCTCGCGGGTTTGCAGGGCGTGCCGCGTGAATTATACGAAGCGGCGACGGTCGACGGCGCGACCGCCTGGCAGCAATTCCGGAAGATTACGCTGCCTATGCTGACGCCTACGACGTTCTTTGTGTCTATCATGCTGACCATAGGATGCTTTAAAATGTTCGACGTCGTGCAGATTATGACGGAAGGCGGACCGGGACGCGCGACTAAGATGCTGGTTAATTATATTTATCAGCTGAGCTTTATCGATATCAAGTACGGCACGGCCAGCGCGGTGGCGCTGCTGTTGTTTGTGATTGTACTCTCGGTTACGCTTTTCCAGTTCCGCGCTGAGAAGAAATGGGTCAACTACATGTAAGGGGGATCGAGGAATGACGGCAGCGGTACAAACTAAGCGGAAGCCTGTCTCGTATTGGACGCTCGCAGGAAAGGTCGCGCTGTATGCCGCGCTGATCCTTCTGGCGTGTGTATCGCTGCTTCCGTTCGCGTGGATGATCTCTTCCTCTCTCAAGCTGGATAACGAGGTGTTTCGGTATCCGATGCAGTGGATTCCAGAAACGTTTCATTGGGAGAACTTTCGTTTGATCTGGCAGCGCGTGTCGCTGCTCACATATTTCAAGAACACCGCAATTGTGGCGGTAGTCGTAACTTTTATGCAAATACTTACATCTAGCTTTGCGGCGTATGCGTTCGCGAAGATGCGTTTTCGCGGCCGCGACGCGCTGTTCATGGCGTATATCGGAACCATCGCCGTTCCGTGGCAGGTATATATGGTGCCGCAGTTCATCATGATGCGCAAGGTTGGTTTGTATGATACGCTTTGGGCGCTGATCGCTCTGCAAAGTTTTTCAGCGTTTGGCGTATTCCTGATGCGCCAGTTTTATTTGGGTATACCTAATGATTTGAACGAAGCCGCTCGTATAGACGGACTGAGCGAATACGGAATTTGGGCGCGGATTATTCTGCCGCTGGCGACGCCGGCGATAGCGACTCTGGTTATATTTACGTTCGTCGGCACGTGGAATGATTATATGGGTCCGCTGATTTATTTAACCAAGGATCAAAACAAGACGATACAGGTAGGATTGCGCCGGTTTATACAAGCGTATACAAGCGATTTCCATTTGATTATGGCGGCATCCCTAGTGTCGCTGCTGCCAGTTGGCGCGGTATTCCTGTTCCTGCAAAGGTATTTCATAGAGGGAATCGCCACTACCGGTATCAAGGGATGATATAAATATAATACATATTAAATCGAAACGGAGCATAATTCTTGCCCGATAAAATCGTATTCATCAATACCGTATGTACGGGCAGCCACGGCGGCATAATATCAGACCTGAGGCGCGCGGCTGAGATTGCGGGTTTCGATCCGCTTATCGCGTTTGGCAGATGGGCGTCAAACCCCGAGGCCAGGTGCGTCCGTATAGGCGGCCAAACGGACGTAGCCGCCCACGGCTTGCTCTCGCGCCTTGTGGACGGGCATGGCTTTGGCTCGCAAAGCGCGACACGCGCGTTTATACGGAAACTTGATTCTGAAAAACCCGCGCTGCTTCATCTACATAATTTGCACGGATATTATATAAATATAGAAATATTATTTGATTATATACGACATTCCGGAATTCCGACGCTTTGGACGCTTCACGATTGCTGGTCGTTTACCGGGCATTGCAGCCATTTTGTCCGCGCCGGATGCGGCAAGTGGCGCGAACAATGCGAGAGATGTCCGCTGACGCGCGAGTATCCCGCCAACTGGGGTATCGATAGGTCGCGCCATAACTATCTGCGAAAGAAGCGCGCGTTCACGAATTTGCCAAATCTGCGCATTGCCGCGCCTTCGCGCTGGCTTGCCGGTTTGGTCGCGCAATCTTATTTAAGCGGCGCGCCGTTGGACGTGATCCCAAACGGAGTTGATACCGGAGCGTTTCATCCGCCGGAGCGCGAGATGAAGCATACGCGTCCGCTCGTGCTTGCGGTCGCGTCGCAGTTTGACGCTCGCAAAGGGTATATGGACACGCTCAGCGTCGCGCAAAAGTTATTGCCGGAAGCCGATATAACGTTGGTCGGCTTGACAAAAAAGCAGATTGCCGCGCTGCCTTCCGGGATCGACGGACGCGCGCATATTGGCGATCGATCGGAATTGGTCGGTTTATATCAACGCGCGGACGTACTGATCAACACGACATATGAGGATACTTATCCTACCGTAAATATGGAAGCGATCGCGTGCGGCACTCCCGTAGTGAGCTATAATACTGGCGGGTGCGCAGAACAAATAGCGGTGGGCTGCGGCGAACTTGTGCCGGTTGGCGATGCGGACGGCATGGCGGAGGCGGTAAGGCGCGTACTGGCTCGCGATCGATCAATCGTTCGCAATGATTGCCAAACACACTCGCTAAATAATTTTGATAGGAATGAAGCTATGAATTCATATATTAAATTGTACACATCAATGGTGAAACAAGCATAATATGAATAATAATAATTATGACGATCGGAACAAACGGGGCGATGAGGAGCGGGTGATTCGCCTATTCAACCTGCCGAATACTTTGACGGCGCTGCGCATCGTCAGCATCGTGTTTTATCTATATTATTTTTTTAACGATCGGATATGGGCGGCGCTGATCGTATTTTGCATCGCCGCGCTTACGGATATCCTGGATGGTTGGATCGCGCGCCGCCGCAGTGAAATCACATGGCTTGGGAAAATGCTCGACCCGATCGCCGACAAGCTTATGATCGTCGCCGCGCTTATATCGCTTGCGGCGCGAGGCTGGGCGGAGTGGTGGCTGATCGCCGTAGTAGCGGCGAAGGAGTCGCTTATGCTGCTGGGCGGATTGATACTGCTCAAGCGGCGCGTGATAATTCAGGCGCTGCCCATTGGTAAGGCGTCTACCGCCGTGTTCTTGCTAGCTATCGCGCTGACATTCTTTCGAGAATGGACGCAGCCAGCGGACACGGTCGCGCAGATCGCGGCTTGCGCTATTACGGTGCTCGCTCTAATTATATACGCAATCGAGGCTTGGAGAAGATGGAAGGCCGCAGGTGCAAAGATCAGCGATTTCGAGCAGACTTCGCGAATGCCGCCGAGCTGACCGGACGAGCGGCGCGGAGGGAAATATTCGATGAATAATTTCCGCTTCCGCGCAATCCATCCGCAGCCGCGTCGGCTTATCTTTTTTTACGTTTATTGTTCGCGGGCTTTTGTTTATGAACGGCGCATAATGCCGCGTACGCCTCCGCCTGCGCCTCGTCCTGCACTGCGCCGGGAATAAGCCCCGTGCATTCGGTTGAGGACGCGACGGTTTCCGGATTGTAGAATGGATCTTCCGACATATTAAAAATTCGTTTGCCGCGCATTTGCATTCCACCTCCAACGAATATAGGGTGCTCGTAAAGCGCATGCATCATTCTATGGTGTCGCGCGTAATATACGGAAGTGCGTTATATCGGCGCGATGATAAATTCGCATCTATGATGATCGAAGGCTTGATTTTTTGCGTGCTACACGGTATAATCGCTTCGATCGAAGGCCTCCGGAGAATGGATTTTATATCCCCGGCATGGAATGGATCGTGCGCAGAAGGGAAGTGTGCGAATGAGCAACGACGAACGCGACCTAATCGGTGAAGACGACCACGACTTGGTGGAATGCACTGACGATGAAGGCAATACCCTCATATTGGAAGTTATGGATTATTTCTTCTATAACGGCGAGGAATACGCAGTTCTGATGGATTCGGAAAGCGGATGCGATGATGAGGACTGCGAAGAATGCGACGCCGAGCAGAACATGTACATCATGAAAGTTCTTAACACCACAAGCGAACAGGGCGAGGAAATGGAAGAGTTCCTGCCGGTGGATGAGGGTATGTTGGATAAACTGATCGACATCGTGCAGTCTAGATTTTCCGACGATGAAATCGTTTTGGATGATGAGGACGAGGACGACGACGATTATGACGACGAAGATGACTACGACGAAGAAGACGACGAAGACGAAGACGACGAGGATGAATGACTTACGGCTATGCAAGCCGCCCGCGCGCCGGGCGGCTTTTTCGTCGATACGTAGGCAGACGCGGCGTTTGAAGAACTTGTCCGCCGCCGATGCGCGCGACACTTTGGAAAGGGATGCGCTCGCTTGAATCCGGAACTTGCGCTAAAATTAAAAACGCTTCCCGAGACGCCGGGCTGTTACCTGATGCGAAACGCCTCCGAGGTGCTGTATGTGGGCAAGGCGATAAATCTGAAAAATCGCGTGCGCTCATACTTTCAATCCGGACACGGCCATACGCCAAAGGTGCGCGCGATGGTCGCGCGCGTGGTCGATTTTGACGTGATAATATGCCAAACAAACCTGGAAGCGTTGATACTCGAATCCAACCTGATCAAACTGCACAAACCTTATTATAATATAATGATGAGGGATGATAAGCAGTATCCGTTTATTCGAGTGGATATGCATCAGGATTTTCCGCGAATAGAGTTGGTGAGGCGCACTCAGCGCGACGGCGCGAAATACTTTGGGCCGTACCTGGGAGCGACCGGCGTGCGCGAGGTGCTGGACGTGCTTCGGCAAGTGTTCCCGCTGCGCACGTGCACGCTTGCGCTTCCAGACGGAAAAACACGCCGCCCGTGCATACAGCACGAGATGGGCAATTGCCTCGCGCCGTGCGCGGGGCTGTGCGAACGCGAACAATATCACGCCGTGCTGCGCGACGCGCTGCGCTTTCTGGGCGGACAAAGCCAGGCGATAGAGGATACGCTTCGCGCGCAGATGAACGACGCGGCGCTCGCGCTGGAGTTCGAGCGCGCGGGCACGCTGCGCGATCGGCTGCGCGCGGTGGAGAAGCTTACGGAAAAGCAGCGCGCGAACAAACCTGGCGGAGGCGATCGGGACGTGCTGGCGGTCGCGCGCGACGGGCTGGACGCGATGGTGCAGACGCTGCATATACGCGGCGGTCAGATGATCGGCGGCGACCATTTTTCGTTGGAGCGCGCGGGCGACGATTCTCCCGGTGAAATTCTGCTGAGCTTTATGCTGCAATATTATTCGGAGGCCGCGCTGATACCGCGTGAAATCGTACTGCCGGAGCTGCCGGACGAATCTGACACGCTCGCGGAACTATTTGCGGAGCTGCTCGGCAAGAAGGTGGAGATAACAGTGCCCCAGCGCGGCGAAAAACGCGCGCTGGTTGAACTTGCCGAGAAGAACGCGACGGATGCGCTCGCCAAGCGAAACGCGCGCAGCCTGGCGCAGTATGACCGCACTATCGGCGCGGCGCGCAGCCTTGCGGAAAAGCTGGGGATCAGCCGCACTGTCCGACGCATGGAGTGCTATGACATCAGCAACACGCAAGGAGTTCTGTCGGTCGCGTCTATGGTCGTGTTCATCGACGGTCAGCCGGCGAAGAAGCAATACCGTCATTTCCGCATACAAACAGTGGAAGGCGCAAACGATTTTGCCTCGATGGAAGAGGTGCTCTCTCGCAGATTCCGCCACGGGTTGGAGGAGCGGGCGCAGCGCCTGGCGCAGGGACTTGCGCTGGAGGATGGAAAGTTCTCCGATCTTCCGGATTTGGTGGTGATCGACGGCGGCCCCGAGCAGCTGTTGTTCGCGAGGCGCGCTATGCTCGCGGCCGGCGCGGACGTGCCTATTTGCTCGCTGGCGAAGAGGCTGGAGGAAATCTTCCTGCCGGATCGTGAGAAAAGCATATTGCTTGACAGACACGACCCCGCGCTGCATTTGGTCGAACGAATCCGCGACGAAGCGCATCGGTTCGCGATTACGCATCATCGCGGCTTGCGCGGCAAGCAGATGACTAAATCACAATTGGAAGACATACCGGGCATAGGGTCGAACCGCCGCCGCGCGCTGCTTATAAAGTTTAAGAGTATACAGGCGATGCGCGACGCGACACTCGAGGAATTGACGTCCACGCCGGGCATGTCGAAGCCTGCGGCGCAAACGCTGTATAGGGTGCTGCACGCCGGAGATAAGGCGGAGGAGAAAACGGTTACTTCGTTGATTTAATGATTAATAATATTTATGATATAATTCGTTGGTTTGAAATCCGTCCGCGCGCGGTCAGTTAAAACTCAATCCCTCTGCGCGCGGCTATTCCCTCTTCGTAATAATGCTTTACATTGCGCATCTCCGTCACAAGGTCTGCGGCGTCGATCAGTTTGCGCGATGCGCCGCGGCCTGTCATAACCAATTCCGGCTGCTTTGGATAATCGCGTACGCGCTCGATCAGATCTACCAGTTCTTCTTCCGGCAGCAGTTTGAGCGATACCGCGACTATGGCTTCATCTAAAACGACAAGATCGTATTCGCCGCCAAGCGCCGCTTTACTTGCCGCGTCGAACCCGGCGCGCGCGGTTTCAATTTGTTCAGGCGTTGGCGCGCCTATAACAAAGCCCCCGCCAAAGCATTCGAGCGTAACATCGGGAAAGCGCTGGGTAAGGCAGCGCGCCTCGGAGGTATCGCCGGATTTTAGAAATTGGGCGAAGTACACTCGCATCCCCGCGCCGCATGCCCGGAGCGTAAGCCCCAGCGCGGCGGTGGTTTTTCCCTTACCATCACCGGTATAAATATGTACCATAGAAATAACCCCCATTAAAATAATTATTCAGATTACCTATCTATGGCGCTACGGCGTATACGGCAATGTAAACATAAAGCAGGTTCCCTTGCCTACGGTAGATGTTACACGGATAGATTGATTATGCAGCTCGATTATCTTCTTCACAATCGCAAGCCCTAGTCCCGTTCCCATACCGGACGTGCGAGCTTTGTCTACCGTGTGGAACCGGTCAAATATATATGGCAGTTCTTCCTCCGGGATGCCTGGTCCGTTGTCAGATATCGTAATGTGTGCGAGATCGTTTACGACATGCGTCCATATTGTAAGCGTGCCGCCGGGTTGGACATACTTAATCGCGTTATCGATTAGGTTGGTCAGCACTTGATCCACGCGCACAGAATCGGCGCTAACATAGCATGGATCTTGCCGGAACTCGACATCCACATCTAACTTCTTTTCATCAATACGCGCCTCCTGGCGTATAATAGCCATTCGGATAAATTCATTCAGTTCAAAGCGCGCGATAGCAAGCGGAGTTTTGCCGGACTCGATGCGCGACAATTCCAGCAAGCTTCCGACGAGGCGATTCATCCGACGTGTTTCATCCAACACAATATTTATATATTTATCTAGATCTTCCGGCGGTATCGTGCCGTCCAGCATGCCCTGCAGGAATCCTTGCATGCTCGTCAGAGGAGAACGCAGTTCATGGGAAACATCCGATACGAACGCGCGGCGCATCTCCTCAACCTTGGATAGTCCGCGCGCCATCTCGTTAAACGCGCGTGCCAGCGCTCCTATTTCATCCTTGCGTCCCTCGGGTATCTGTGTGTCGAACTCGCCTCGCGCGATGCGTTCCGCAGCGCGCGACATACGCCGCACAGGGCGCGTAATCCCTCGCGTAACCGCGATAAGCAGCGCGCCAGCGAGAGCGGCTGCGAGAGCCATCGACAGCGCCATTCTTAGCAGAACAGGTCTATAGGATGCCTGAATCGTTTGCGCGCTTGTGTGAATAAATACCGCGCCCATCACGATATCGCTTTGCTTCCACGGCACCACGACGGTGAACGCCGCGCCGACTCCCACATGCGCGGGAACGCGTATACGGATAGGCTCGCCGGTATCTACGACCTGCCGCAAATATTCGTTCGCTTCATCTATGGTTAAGCCCTGGATTGAGCCGTCCTCAAGGCCTACCTGTATCGTTCTGCCCAGCCTGTCCAAAACGAGTATGGCGGCTCCAAAGTCGCGCTGAACATCCTCAACTTTTCTATATAGATATCGTTCCATCTGAAGGCTAAGCGAAGTTCGCTGGCTCGCCAAATACGCTATTTCAGCTGCCTGAATAGATAGATCGTTCAGCCGCGCCTCTATTTTATCGTCGCGGATGGATTGATACAGCAGCACCGATAGAAGCGACAGCGCGAGAATAAGCGCGGACAGCAGCAGCGCCATCATTCGCGCGTACAGCGATCGAAACACCGCGTCACCTCGATTTGATCACGCGTTCACGCTGAATTTATATCCAACGCGCCACACGGTTTTAATCTGCCAGCCGTACGCTTCGCAGCCGTTTAGTTTCTCGCGAAGGCGCATCACGTGCACGTCCACCGTGCGGTTCTCGCCAAAGAAATCATAACCCCAAACCTGTTCGATCAACTGCTCGCGAGTGAACACCTGATTTGGATGGCTCGCCAGGAAGAACAGCACTTCCAGCTCCTTGGGCGGCATTTCCAACGACGAACCGCCGAATGTAACGGTGTAACGCGTGATGTTTACGGTAAGTCCGGGATACGATATTTCCTTCGACGGCGCTTCCGACGCTGCGGAGCGGCGGATTACCGCCTTGATCCTGGCGATTAGCTCCTTTGGTTCAAACGGTTTTACGATATAATCGTCCGCGCCAAGCTCCAGCCCGAGCACTTTGTCGAACGTCTCATCCTTCGCGGTTAGCATAATTATGGGGATATTGGATATTTTTCGCACCTCGCGGCAGACTTGCCACCCGTCCATGCCCGGCAGCAACACGTCCAGCAGCATCAGATGCGGTGGATTCGCCTTGAACATCGACACCGCTTTTGCGCCGTCCGCCGCCGTTTCCACCGCGAATCCTTCCTTCGTCAGATACAATTCTACCAGACGCAGGATGTTGGGATCGTCGTCCACCAGCAATATGCGCTGCCTGGTTTCCTTCGCGTTATCCGCCATTTGTCGCTCGCACTCAATTCCTGTCGAAATTTATCGACAATACGCGCCTATTGGCTCGCATCATTCTTATTAATTATTCTACTTAAACATCGTCGGAAAAGCAATCCCTACCCAAGCTGCGAAACAGTAAGGAGAAACGCAGCTTTCCCTGCAAAGGGCTACCGCAGTTTTACAATCGTCACGCCGCTTTCGCCCTCGCCAAACTTCCCGATTCGAAACTCCGCCACATGCGGATGCTTCCGCAGATGCGCCTGCACTCCCGCTCTTAGCGCGCCGGTGCCTTTGCCATGTATGATAGATACTGAACCCAACGACGAAATCACCGCGTCGTCCAGGAAACGGTCGACTTCGGGCAGCGCTTCATCCAGCGCGAGTCCGCGCAGATCCAGCTCCGTGCGCACCGTTCGCGCGGCGACGTCCACCTGAGCGCGCGCACGCGTTTTTTCAGCGCGCGGTTCGCTATCCGCAAGCCTCAGCTTTTGTATGGATACGGATAAGCGCATCGCGCCCGCCTGCACCCAAACTTCGCCTTTCGCGTTGGGTTTCTCCAATACGGAGCCCCTAGTATTCAGATGCGTTATCCATACGCTGTCGCCTGGGCGCAGCGATTCCGGCGGCGCGCCTGATGCGTCGGCATGCTCCGGCGTTCTATCAGCTAACGCGTCCGCGCTTTCGCGCAATTGCTGCCGCATCCGCTCCGCTTCCGCGCCTCCGCCCGCCTCCGTTCTTATCTTTCGCAAACTGGATAGGATCGTATCCGCTTCCGCTTTAGCGCTCTCCAGCACGCGGCGCGCCTCTCGTTTCGCGTCGCCGACCGCCTTCTCTCGCTGCTTCTCAAGCGACAAGCGCAGCGCTTCCGCCTGGTCGCGCGTTTTTTGCATTTCGACGCGAGCTTCTTCCGCCAACGCGCGTTCGCGCTCGGCCACCTTGCGATGGTATTCGGCGTTGGCGATCACGTCCTCGAACCGGATCTGATCGGTGCTTAGCAGCTGCCTCGCGGCGTCGATCCATTCCGACGACAAGCCGAGCCTGCGCGAAATTTCAAAAGCGTTGCTCTTGCCAGGCACGCCGATAGTCAACCGGTATGTCGGACGCAGCGTTTCCACATCGAACTCGACGGACGCGTTTTCCACTCCGTCGGTTGTCAGCGCGAACGCCTTCAGTTCGCTGTAATGAGTGGTGGCGAGCGTGCGGATCTTTCGCTTTAGCAATCCGCGCAGTATCACCTGCGCTAGCGCGGCGCCTTCGGTAGGATCGGTGCCGGCGCCAAGCTCGTCGAACAGAACCAGCGCGTCGTCGCGCACGTTATTTAATATTTCGACGATATTCGTCATGTGCGACGAGAATGTCGACAGCGATTGCTCTATGCTCTGCTCGTCGCCGATATCCGCGAACACGCGCGAGAATACCGCTATTTCGGTTCCGTAATCTGCGGGCGGCTGCAAACCCGCCTGCGTCATTAGCGTAAACAGCCCGACGGTTTTAAGCGTAACCGTTTTGCCGCCGGTGTTTGGCCCTGTGATAACAAGCGTCGTGAACAGATCGCCCATCCATAAATCGATCGGAACGACCGACGCGGGATCGAGCAGCGGATGTCGACCGCGAACAATCCGGATGCGTCCCTCCCGGTTAATCCTTGGAGGCGCGCCGCGCATCAAGCGGCTGAGCTTTCCTTTGGCGAACAGCAGATCAAGCAGCGAAAGTATATCCAGGTTATTAAGGAGCATTGATGATTCCGGCGCTATCAGCGCGCTTAGCGCGGCAAGTATGCGTTCGATTTCACGCCGCTCTTCCGCAAGCCGCTGTTTAAGATCGTTGCCGATTTCCACCACGGCCAGCGGTTCTATGAAAAGCGTCGCGCCGCTGGCGGATTGATCGTGCACCAGTCCAGGCACAAACGCGCGCGATTCCTGCTTGACCGGCAGCACATAGCGGTCGTTTCGCTGGGTGATTATGGAATCCTGAAGATGCTTCTGCATGGACGCGCTGTGTATCAGCGCGTTGAGCTTTTCCCGAACCCGGTCGTTGCACAAACGGATATGGCGGCGTATATCCGCCAGAGCGGGGCTGGCGCGGTCTGCGATTTCATCCTCGCTGAGTATCGCCGCGCTTATTTCTTCTTCGATATTTCGAAATGTCGCCAGCCGCGACGCAATGCTTGATATGCGCGGCGTATCTTCCCGGTCGGTCGCTATCGCGCCTCTGGCGGCGCGCGCGGCCCTCATGCTCGACGCGATATCAAGCAGCGCGCGGGGACTCAACGACGCGCCGATACTCGCCAGACGCAGCGGCGCGCGCACATCCTCAAACGGAACCAGCGGGTGGTGGGGAAGCGCGGTGAGAAGCGTCACGGCTTCCTCCGTTTGCGCCTGCATTTCCCGCACCTCATCTATGTCGGAACTTGGAGTAAGTTCCAGCGCGAGCGCGCGCCCGAGCGGCGAAACGCACTGTTCCGCCAGCATCGTTCGAATTTTATAGAATTCCAGAACCCGCAGCGCGCGATCATCCATGATAGTCACCTCAATATACTTATAAATACATATATCATATTAAAGATCGAGGGAGGCTTCAAGCAATCGTTAATCGTGGGGATCGTTTTTATTATTTTTATTTATACGGGACGATGCGCGTGGCCGGTCGTATAAGCCGCGCACGGAGTTTCGTCTAGTATGCCCGACGCGAGCAAGCCGCGATACCGCCGAACGATAGCCTGAGCCGCGAGGGCGGTTTCGTCCCAAAACAGTAGGCGCCATGAAACCGGAAGATCAATGAACCCCGCCGCGCGCGACAGGTCGGTCGGCACGCTGTTGAGCACCCGCAGCCTGCAGTGCAGCGCTGTTCGAACGCGTGACAGCGGGAATTCGACACCCATGCGATCGCGCAGCGTCGTGCCGTCCGCGCCTTCTCCGCTCTCGCATATCGCGCAATTCGCGCGGCTGCCGGCAAGTCCGCGCGCGACTCGCGCCGGGCAGTGGGACAACAGCATCAGCCGTTCGCGGCCATATGCGTGTATATCCATTGAACCCCCATGCCTGGCGATTGATCGAATTTGCGCAAACGTTAATTCAGGCGACAGCGTGACGCGCGAGCATCCGTCGTCAAACAGCGCCGCCGCTGCCTGCGGGTTGAACACATGGATCGCCGCGTCCGCGTGGATAGGCATATTCCACGCGCGGTCGATTTGTCCGGGATTGGATACGACTATCGCCTCGAACGCGTCTCGATGCGAAGTCGCCCATTCAAATATATAATCGAGAGTATCTTCCGTCAGAAATTCCGGCAATACGAATATGCAATTCTCGGTCGGCAGAAGCGAAACCTGCTCGTCAAGCGCGGGTTGGCGCAAATCCTTTGGCGCCCACTCGAACGCGTCCGCGCCCGCGTTCAGCAGCAGCGCGCCGACCGACGCGTCCGCATGCCGCGCGACGATTCGCTTAATCGACGGCTGATCGAACCGAGGCGCCTCGACTTGTGGCAGAATGCGCGCGGGCGCGTCATATAATGCATATGAATCAATACGCGCGCGGCGCAGCTTGGTCAGAGCGTCGGCGCGAAGTCGGTTGAGCATGCTCAGCGGAAGATGCGCGTCAATTGCGTCAACCTCTATCGACGCTGCGGTATACGCAGTGCCGCCCGTCTTGCTCAATTGCGCGCGAACTGCGTCGGGCTGCGTTGCGCGGCGTTCTGCAGGCTGAACGTGCTCGTCCGACTCCGCTTCGATATTAATTGAACCGTCTGATACGGTCAGCCGCGCCGGTTGACGCGGCCTGGCATAGAACTCCATCCGCACGGGGATAGGCGCGGGAACGGCGCGTGCGGCCTCCAGGTCGAGCGACGCGTCCGTTTGACGGTATACAGTATCGCCTGCGCGAGCGCCTTCCGGCGCTTTAAGCCGGACGGTTTGACCCGCCGCCTGATTAACCGCGCATGGAAAGGCGCGCTCGCCCACGCGCAGCGTATCCCCCTTATTCAGATCGGCGGTTAGCTTGATATCCGCAAATCCCCCGGCGCTAGCGCGCAGCACAGCGCCTATCGGAACCCCCTCGTTTCCAGCGTACGGCGTATATATTATGGCGGAATCTTCCGCACCGCCTATATATCCGCCGCAGAATCCGCCGCGATGAAACGCCTGGCGAAGGCTGTCCATGGCCGCGCCGTTCGGCTGGGTAGGGAGACATTGCGCGAATCTGCCAAGCGCGTCTCGATACGCGCGCGTCGCAATGTATACATACGAGGGGCGCTTCATTCGCCCTTCGATTTTCAGCGCCGCGACGCCCGCATCAACGAGCGTTTTAATGGAGTTGAATTGCGCCTGATCGCGCGGCGACAGAAGCGCGCCTTCGCTGCCGTTCCATCGATAGCGAAGGCGGCAAGGCTGCGCGCACGCGCCGCGGTTGCCGCTGCGCCCGCCGATAAACGAGGAGAGCAGGCATTGTCCCGATACGCTTGCGCACAGCGCGCCGTGGACGAAAGCTTCGACTTCAGTTTCCTTCGACATCGCGGCGATATCGGCGGCGGAGCATTCGCGCGCGGCTATCACTCGAGACGCGCCGTGACGAGCCGCCCACGCCGCGCCGCTCCGGTTATGAATAGACATTTGGGTGCTCGCGTGGACGGGGATTTCCGGAAACATTTCACGGGCTGCGCGCATCAATCCTATATCCTGCACGATAACGGCATCGGCGCGCATTTCGCGCAGAAGCGCCAGCACGTCCAGCGCGTCCGACCACTCGGACGGGGCTATCAGCGTATTTACAGCCGCATAAACCCGCACGCCGCGCTCGTGACAATCGTCTATCGCGCGGCGCAAATCATCCTCGCAAAAGTTAGCCGCCGAACGGCGCGCGCTAAATCTGGTAAATCCGACATATATCGCATCCGCTCCGCCCGCGAGCGCCGCGTTCAGCGCATCTCGGTCGCCGGCGGGCGAAAGCAGCTCCACGCGCTTTTGGGGTAAGCAGGGCGATAAAAACTCCAAGCGACCGCCTGAAGGCGGCCGCTGAGCGTCGGTTTTATAATGCTCGCGGGATATAGGCATAACGGCGCTCAGACAGGCGCGCGTTCCGGAAGACGCGCGTCGTCCCGCGCCATACGCGACAACTCCTGGCGCAAGCGGACATTTTCATCCTGTGCCTTGAGCAGCTCATCCGCAATGTTCATTGTGGTGAGCGCGGCCACCATATTTGGCGACAGGCGCGACGCGGTTTGCAGATCCGACATTCGCCTATCCACATACGCCGCGACGCGCTGAATATGTTCCGGCGCGTCCGTTCCCACGATGGTATATTCATGCCCCGCGATCCGCACGGTTGTTTTAGTCTTTTCCACTTACACCGCTCCCTTCAGCGGTTTGAACGATTGTCAGGGAAGCTTTGACAGCGGGTATTCGACGCCGTATGTTTCGACGCGAACCGCCGCGATTTTTTGTTCCTGAATCGGTTTATCCTGCGCGCTGCGCTGCGTGGCGGCGATGCGATCCGCCACATCTATGCCCTGCGTCACCTTGCCGAACGCGGCGTACGAACCGTCCAGATGCGGCGCGTCGCCGACCATTACGAAGAACTGCGAACCGGCGGAGTTATTCGCCTGCGCCCGCGCCCACGAGAGCACGCCCTTCGTGTGCAAAATATTATTCTGCACGCCGTTCGTACGGAACTCGCCCGTTATATGATAGCCTGGACCTCCCGTGCCGGTTCCCGTCGGGTCGCCGCCCTGAATCACAAAACCGGGGATAACGCGATGGAATATCAATCCGTCGTAGAAACCGCTGTTCGCGAGGGATATGAAGTTCGCCACGCTGTTTGGAGCGGCGTCCGGGTACAGCTCGCCCGTCATAACGCCGCCGTCCGCCATCTGGATAGTGAAGGTTGGGTATTGCATCGTTTCATTTTCCTCCTCTTGTATATTGGATGCGCCGTCTGAAATGTCGGCGGATTGAAATTGCGCGCCTTGTCCCGCTTCGCCGAGCAGTTCAGTTGTGGACGCGGGCTGGGGCGTTGCCGTAGACTCCGGCGCGTTTGTATTCGCCGTGCATCCCGCCGCGATCAAACAGACCGCGACGCACGACGCTACGTATCCCAGCCACCGGGAGATGATACGCGTCATTCGCATGGGTTCCTCCGACGCGCGCGGATTGCCGATCCACGCGTAATAATTTATTCACACCCAACCAGATCTATGATACCACAAATAGAGTAAAAATGAAACCGGCCGACAAACGACTTCGCGCTTTTTCATATGCTCCGCGCCGTATGTCATTCATACCACGCGGCGTCCTCCTGACCGCGCAGCACTCGCAGCGCGCCTTGCATAAGCGCGAGCATCTCGTCCTCGCCCGGGAACACGGACACTGCGGCGAACTTATCCACGCGCTGCTTAATCGCGCCTGTAAACCTGTTGGAATGCGCAAGTCCGCCGGTTAGTATTATCGCGTCGACGCTGCCCTCCAGCACCGCCACCATCGAGCCGATTTCCTTGGATACCTGGTACGCCATGGAATCCAGCACCAGCGCGGCGAATTCGTCTCCGTCGTTTATCATCTTCTGCGCGGCGCGAAGATCGTTCGTTCCAAGATACGCTTGCATGCCCCCCGCGCGCGTTAGCTTGCGGATCAATTCGTCCTGAGTATACTCGCCTGAGAAGCACATCCTGATCAATGGTATCGCCGGGATGCCGCCCGCGCGCTCTGGCGTGAACGGCCCCTCGCCGGCAAGCGCGTCGTTAACGTCTATCACACGACCATATCTGTGCGCGCCAACCGTTATGCCTCCGCCCAGATGAGCGACGACAAGGCGCGCGTTTTCATAAGGCTTGCCCAGCCTATCCGCCAACCTGCGCGCGACGGCTTTTTGATTCAGCGCGTGAAATACGCTTACGCGCTCGATGCCAGGCAATCCCGTGAGCTTTGCGTTGCGGTCCATTTCATCAACTACGATCGGATCGGTGACATACGCGGGAATCGACATATTGCGCGCTATAGCCGCCGCTATAATCGCGCCCAGCGCGGACGCGTGTATCGACGCGGCGGCGGAGCGAAGGTCATCGAGCATACGCTCGTTTATAATGTAAGTCCCGCTTTCGATGGGCTTCAAAAGTCCGCCGCGCCCCACCACTGCGTCAAGCGAGTCGAGCGGAACTCCCGATTCATTTAGATATTTAAGAATCGCGCTTTCCCGCAAATCCTTCTGGCCGGGAACCGATCCGCATAGCGCAAGTTCGCTTTCGCTGTGACGCAGGGTTGCGAGAAGCGTCTGCGATTCATCGTCGAACACGGCGAATTTTGTCGACGTCGAGCCGGGATTTATCGCCAATATTCGCAGCGCGCCCATAGGCTTCGCGGTCGCTCCGACGGTTGAAATTTCCCTTTCAGCCGCAGAACGCCGCTCCGCCGGGCGCCCGCGCTCAAAACGTTCGCCGTTTCTCGTTATGCCGATGCGCTCCACGCAATCCAAATTAAGCAGACGCTCGGCCGCCCTCGCCAGCTGCGCGTGCGCGCCTTCAATATCGATCTCCATGCGGGACGTCTCTCCGCCGCCTATTTCCCTTACGTCAAGCCTCTTTATGTTCCAGCCTTCGCGGCGGATGTGGATCACTACCCGCTCCAATACGCCGGGAGTATTGCGCACTATCAAATCGACACGCTCGACATTCAGCGCGTTTGAACTATCCATGATATTATTCCTCCCAAGCTTTGCGGGCGGTCAAAATAATCTGCAACTCTAAACAATCTGAAACCGGCGGCACACCGGATATGCCGACGCTCAGCTGCGCATAGCTTATCATTTACCTCGCGAACGATCAAGAGTTTGGCCGGCATATACATTCCCGCGTCCGCTTATTTAAGCGGCTGGCATACGCGGAAAACTTCGACGCGAGTCGCGCTAAGCTAAAAATAACAAACGCGCTTTATCGGATTTTCTATTTTGATTGTCTCTTTCTGTTTTGACGCATGCGCCGCAAAGCGATTGATCCTGTTTTTGCATGCGTTTACTTATTTCGCCGCTCGACAATCGAGATAGGCTTGATGTAAAATATAAATTAAGAAATAGCAATATCTCGAAGGAGGAAAATTCATGCGCAAATTTTTGTCGATGATTCTTGGTCTCGCGCTGATCGCGGCATGCTTCGCCTTCCCGGCGGTCGCTGAGGAAGCGCCGTATGTCATCACAGTGCTGGCGCCCTTCTACGCTGAGCAGCCGCCTGTCGGAACCACAGGCGACGAGGGCAACCCCGTGCTGGAGGCGGCGGAAGCGCTTGGCAATGTCGATCTGCAGATCACCTGGGCGCCGCAGGGCGACTATGTGAGCAAGTTCAACACCATTATGGCGTCGGCCGATCTGCCGATGGTTCTGATAACGACCAGCGGCCTTACAACCAACCAGACCTATCTCGATTATTCGCAGCAAGGCGTATTCTGGGATCTCACTGATGAGATAAACAGCCGCCCGCTGTTCAAAGACGAGCTGACCACCCCGTACGCGCTGACTGTTTCCGCAGTGGGCGGACGCAGCTACCTGTTCCCGTTCGTAGTATCCAGCGCGCGCGTGGCGATGCTCTACCGCGCGGACTGGCTCGAAGCGCTGAATATGGAAGTGCCGACGACGGCGGCGGAATTCTATGAGATGGCCAAGGCGTTTACGGAGAACGATCCTGACGGCAACGGCGTCAAGGATACGTATGGATTCGCGTATATTGACGACGCGAACAAGGAACTCACGTACGCCGGATTCGACACGCTGGCGGTTGCGCTGGGCGCGCCTAACCGCTGGGGCTACAGCGAAGCGGACGGCAAGATAATGCCATACTTCACGTTCCCGGAATATTTGGAAACGCTCAACCTGTTTAAGGATATGTTCGACAACAGCTACATGAACAACGATTTCGCGCTGATAAAGGGCAACGACAAGCACCTGCCGCTGGGCGAAGGCAAGGCCGGCGCGATGTTTACCACCGCGACTAACGGCGCGTATCCGGGCGGCAAGTATGATGCGCTGATCACCAACGTAACGCCGACCGCGC
The DNA here is from genome assembly GCA_031269355.1 of Oscillospiraceae bacterium. Classification (GTDB taxonomy): domain Bacteria; phylum Bacillota; class Clostridia; order Christensenellales; family Aristaeellaceae; genus JAISZG01. The sequence goes on from JAISZG010000100.1 coordinate 18,630, forward strand.
GCATTGAGCGTCAATATCTGCTGACTACGCCAAGCGGCGTCGCTGGCGTCAATTCGACGCTGTCCGTCGGCGGTATGGGCGGAATGCTGTTGCCAAAGGCGTCCGTAAAGAGCGAAGAGGACGTATCGAAGGTGCTGGATTTCTACGAGAAGCTGCTCGATAAGGATCAAGGCGCTATACTGCTGGCGCTCGGCGTAGAAGATCTGCACTATACGAAGAACGCGGATGGAACAATCTCCGTATCGCCTGAACAGCGCCAGATGCGCATCGACGACGGATCAAGCGAAGTGTTCGCGTCGACCACGCCTCGCCGCGTCGTATCTCCCGACTACGGCCAGCCGCGCAGCCAGAACGAACTTATAACGGCTGAGTTTGTCGCGAACGAACCTTATGCCGTGCCGGATCTCTCCGTTGGCAAGCTGGATCCTGACGCGCTGAGCCTGGACGCGTCCATCGCGACGATCATCTCCGACGCTCGCGTGCAGTACATTATGGGTCAAATCGACGAGGCCGGTTTCCAAAGCGCTGTCGCGGATTGGATCGCGCAGGGCGGAGACTCGCTGATCGAAGCGGTCAACGCGGAGTAATTCTGCAACTCGACACATAAGGCGAACAATAAATATTATTTGGCACTAACGAATGGCGGGATCGCGTGCGACGTACGCGATCCCGCCGGGAATCGAATAGTTAGTGAGATCAAGCGCGCTGGATGCTGAATACGCTATATCATGAGAGGCGGTGAGCCGATGACGCACGCTACGGGATCGATCGGCAGAATCCCATCGAAGCAAAAGCATCCGGTCGCCCGGTTTGGGCGGCGAGTATTCCGCTACCGCTGGCTTTATATAATGCTTGTGCCGACGCTTCTTTATTATGTATTATTTAAATTTATGCCGCTTCTCTCGCTGCGGATTGTGTTTCAGAAATACAGTCCCGCGCTGGAAGTGCTTGGCGTGCCCAGCCCTATGGTTACGCCGTGGTATTTCAATTTCCAGGTGTTCTTTAACAGCAAGGATTTCTGGATGTTGATGCGCAATACGTTTACGCTTGCGATGTACAATATCGTATTTTATTTTCCGTTCCCATTGCTGCTGTCGCTTCTGCTGAACGAGCTTAGGCATTCAGGCTATAAGCGCACGCTGCAGTCGATGGTTTATCTGCCGCATTTTTTAAGCTGGGCTGTAATCGCCAGTTTGGTTCTGCTTGTGCTGGGACCCGCTCCGCGCGGCCTGGTCAACTCTTTGCTGGTACAATCGGGCGGCGGGCAGATTCCGTTCCTTTACGGCAAGCAGTGGTTCCGCCCTATTTATATAATGGAACTGATTTGGAAGGAAGCCGGGTGGGGAACCATCATCTACCTTGCGGCGCTATCAGGCGTGGACGAACAGCTGTACGAGGCCGCAGTTATAGACGGGGCCGGGCGTTTTAAACAGCTTATACATATAACGCTGCCCGCAATTCAATCTACGATAGTAATCCTTTTGATACTTCGGATGGGCTCGTTCCTCGACACCGGATTCGATCAGATATATCTAATGGTGAACAGCCTGAACCGCGATATAGGTATGGTATTCGATACGTATATATATGATGTCGGAATACTTGGCAACAAGGTTCCGGCGCGCGTCAGTTCGTTCAGCTATAGCGCTACCGTCGGCTTGTTCCGCTCTGTCGTATCGCTGGTGCTGGTTATGGGCACAAACAAGCTTGCTAAGGTATTTGGAGAGGAGGGCATGTACTGATGGCTAGTATGACTTCTCGCAATCAATCTCGCATGGGACGAGTGTTTGACTTGTTCAATTACTCGGGTCTGGCATTGCTCGCGACGATAATGGTTGCGCCGTTGATATACTGCTTCGTCGGTTCGTTCTCCGTGACGGGCATGTCGAGCGGAAAATTCGTCGCGTTTTCCATCGACGCCTATAAGATGATATTCCAGTCGGGAAAAACCGTTCGCTCTATCGGCAACAGTTTCCTGATTACAATAGTGGGTACGCTTATCAATATTATAATGACCTCGACCGCCGCGTACGCGCTCAGCAAACCGCTGATGCCGGGGCATAAGCTGCTGACATATGTCGTGGTGTTCTTCATGCTGTTCAGCGCAGGATTGATTCCGGATTTCATTGTGATCGCGAATAAGCTGCATCTTAAAAATACATATTGGTCGGTATGGCTGCCGGTCGCGGTATCAAGTTATAATCTTATAGTTATGCGCAACTTCTTCAAGCAGCTTCCCGAAAGCATCGAGGAAAGCGCGCGCATCGACGGCTGCAACGAGCTTCAGTCGTTCATCCGTATTGTGGTGCCGATGAGCAAGGCGTCGATCGCGACATTTAGCCTGTTCTACGCGGTGGGGCATTGGAACAATTATATCCGCCCGATGATATATCTGGACGACAGCCGCCTTTGGCCGATTACCGTATGGCTTAGGCAAATCGTCGTACTATCTCTCGGCGGGCTTGGAAACGACAATATGTCGGAAAACGAGATAGTATGGGCGGCGACGGACGCCGTTAAGTATTCTACGATCATAGTGAGCACGGTGCCCATATTATGCGTATACCCGTTCTTGCAGAAGCACTTCGCAAAGGGCGTACTGGTCGGCTCCGTGAAGGGCTGACGGATGGTTGATATAGTATAATTTGTAATATTGCGCTTGACAAGGTGCGGGCTGTGCGAGATGGTTACCCTGCGATTAGTCATTACTAACTTACTTATATTTCCCTCATTTTTACCGCCATGAATTATTAAAAGCAAGCGCTTCTTGTTCGCGCAACAATTTCAATTTATGGATAAGCGTTATTTACGATAAACGAACTATCCGATTTTAAGGCTGCATAGTAATATGAAATAGCGGACGAATTTAAAGATACGCCAAGCCGCGGCTAGTGTTAGAATTCAAGATTGGAGATAATTATATGGCAGAGCCTAATATTGTATATAATCAAACAGATCTTCGTGATGCTCTAACAGCCGTCAATAATAATAAAGAAGGCGAAATCATTCTCGGAAGCAACATTGCACTAGACACGCCGTGGGTGACGATAGAGAAACTCGAAGGTACAGAATCAAATGATATTATTATAAATGGTAATGGATATCAAATAGGCGATGCGGAGCATCCATTAACATCGGCTTTGATAGGTGAAGGCTTACATGTCACGGTAAACAACGTCAAAATCTATTGCGTAAGAGAAGAAATTGTGGAGTCAGCCAATGAAGTGTTGGTGGGTTCGTTTTTCAACAGAGTCCAATTTGCGGAGCTAGAAGGCTGTGTTGCGAGCGGTTTGATAACAATTACTATTAATAATCCAGCCTCATACGGAGGTTTCTTTGGAGGACTAATAGGCCTTGCTAGGCAAGGTAATGATGCAAAAGCGGGGACCATTAGTTTGAGTAACTGTATAAACAACATTGATATTGTTGTATACAAAGACGAGAACGGGAGCTCGAATGGATCTATTGGCGGAATAATCGGATATGCGGCGGGAGAGAAGGTAACAATTACAGACTGCTACAACCATGGTAAGATTGAAGCGAATTTACGATGTATTGGTGGAATTATTGGGAAATCTGTCGGGCAGACCACTATCATTAATGAATGTGTGAACTGTGCTGAAATAAAAGCTGAAACAGAAAAATATGAAATGTTCGTTGGCGGTATTTTAGGTTATATTAATGGGAATGGTTATACGTCTCAGCCACTAGTTGAGCATTGTGATAACAAGGGCGACATTTTGGTTAAGGGCATCAAGAAGCAATTTGTTGGCGGTATTGCAGGAGAGGGAGTGAGAATCACAATCACCGAATGTTCCAGTAGTGTAGGGGTTACCATATTAGCTACTTCTTACTCCGGTAGCGTTACTGCTGATGAATGGTTTGTAGGCGGGATAGTGGGTCGAGTATGGACGTATGTCTCGAGCAAGGTAAATAAATGCACTAATTATAGCAATGTAATCAGTACGGAGCATGGCTACGTCGCTGGCATTGCAGGATACGTTTACAATTACTCAGCATCGTCTGTTGAAGATGTTTATGAGTTAAGCAACTATGGAGATATTGAAGGCACATTTTACGCAGCGGGCATATGTGGTAGAAGCGACGCGTCAATTATAAACAGCAATAATTATGGGAATATCATTTCGGATAACGGGGCTGCGGCGGGAATTACATGCGAAATTTCTGCGGATCGTAAGATCGGTAGCTGTGATAATTATGGCAAAGTTAGGGGTTTCTCTTTTGCGTCGGGAATAGTACGTGAAGGGCATGTGATCGAAAGTTGTGTGAACCGCGGCGAAATTAACGCGAACGGCGCAGGCGGGTTGGCGGCGGGCATTGCATGCGTTTTAACTATCGCGTCGAATCCACCTGGCACGATGACAAACTGCCATAACAAGGGAGACATAATATCTTTAAATATCGCGTCTGGTATTG